>JBEKCA010000106.1:0-17035 GCA_050015115.1 Occallatibacter sp. | reverse complement strand
TGCTCATTGCTAAACCGGGCCTCCAAGTCCTTCAGAGTACGTGGATAATCCTCTTGAACTATCAATTCCATGATCTAAAACACTACAGGTTGTGGCAACCTGAGTCAAATGGATACCCATCTTCGGCAAAATACTTCAAGGGGCTGTCCATTTCCCCTTGTTACAGCTCGATTGCGGTTTGCATATAGCAAATGCGGTTCATTTATATGCGTCGGCCCTGAGGGTGGCAGCGGTAAATGTGCCAAGTTCCTTTGAGCTTGTTATGTTGTAGGATTCCGGTTTTTCAGGATACATTTCGTTGTAAGTTACATGGGCTGCGGGAATCAGCCGAGATAGGGTGGCAACCAATCTGCCGAGAAACTGTTCAAAAGTCTCATCCTCGCGGCTTTCATGGCATGCGCGGATGCAAAATAGAAGCCGCCTCAGATCGGTCTGCCGCAACACTTCCATGTCCAATACCCAAACTTCTCTCTTGCATCCCTCGATAAGGAGAAGAGCTGGCGTTTGCAGGTGCGAATGGGCCCGATGAATCGATATGGGGGTATCTGGCGTAGATTGTAGAGTCCTCGCAGCGGAGATTACAAGACCAATAAGTGTTAAGCCACGTTAAAAAATACAGCGGTGGATTGGAGGTGCCGTTCAGAGAGATTTGGACAGGCGGCCTCCACTTCCTCTATCCGAGTTTCTTAATCCGGCTCTTTCGTGGACCCATTGGTTGTTATTCCGGTTGTGCGACGCCGCGCACCTAATTGCTCAGAAGCAGTTCGGGACGGGCCCTTGCGGTATCAAGGGCGAGACGCAAGGCTCCCATCAGTTGCGCATCCGCTCCAAGGGTGCTGCAAATGAACTGGGGTTGTCTGTGCTTATTCCGCCGCTTCAACAAGGTCTCTGTCGCGTCGCGAAATGCTCTGTGAACGCCCACTCCCCCACCCAAGACAAGAAGCGGGCAATCGAGCACGAGATTGATGTTGACAATTGCGTGATATAACATGCGAGCCGATTGATCCAGGATTGGCCGCACCGGCCCAACTCTCGCCGATGGCGGCAAGGCTCACCTCGTTATCCACCACTGCCGGCACCTGCAGCGCATCCTCGAGCATGGCGCGGAGGGGAACATTGCGCCATCCCATAAGATACGAAGTTGCGATTACGGTTCCCGCATCGAAGTCGGTGGTGCCCGCGAGATGCAGCACGGAAATACTTCATAATGTTTATTTAGTATGCTTTCTGGAGTAGGCTTGACGCAAGAGATTCTTTGGGCTGGGAAAGTTGACGAAAGGCGCGCGCCAAGCTGTCGCACGGTGACTGTCGGGCGTGGTCGGCTACATAATGGTTTTGGGGCCCTACCTTTCCAAGGACAGCGTGAAGAAAAAGACGATTCTTATTGGCAGACCGGCGGTCATGCGCCACACCAATGCGCATGGCATCTTGAATTTGCTGCGTGAATGCGGTTCCTGTTCCCGGGCCGATCTCGTTCGCGCGTCGGGGCTCAGTGCCCCGACCATCACCAATGTCGTGCGGGATCTGTTGTCGATGAGCCTCATCGAGCCGTTGGGCGAGGGCGAATCGAGCGGCGGACGCCCGCCGGATATGATCCGCTTTAAAGCCGAAGTCGGGTGCCTGCTGGCCGTGGAAATCTCGGCAGAGAGGCTCTCGTTTTTGCTCACCGATTTGAATGGAGACGAAATCGACGAGCAGAAGATTTCGCTGCTCAACCGCAAGACGACGCCAGAGGCCATCTGTAGATACATTGCAGACGCGCTGAAGAGCCTGCTGCGGAGGCAGAAAAAGACCCGCGATCAATTGCTCGCTCTGATCGTCAGTGTGCCCGCAATCACCAATGTCGAAGAAGGCACCGTGTTGTCGATCAGCACGCTCGAAGGATGGCGCTCGGTGCCGCTGCGCTCCATGCTCAGCAAGATCGTCAATTGCCTTGTGATTGTGGAGAACGATACCAACCTGGCCGCGCAGGGAGAGCAGTATTCTGGCGCAGCGCGGGGAGAAACAGATTTTATCTACATCAATATCGGGACCAATGTGGGCGCGGGGATCTATTTGAAAGGCAGGATTCATCATGGTTCGCAGTGGTCAGCGGGCGAGATTGCCTATCTTCGGCTGCCCTCAACCTCGAGGAAACAACCTACCATCCACGAATTCGGTGAGCTGGAAACGGTACTGACGACGTCGGGGATTCTGAAGCGGTGGCAGGTGGAGGCGGGCAAGGCGGCGCGATCCGGAAATGGGGCCCGCAACGAGATGGATGCATTAGGAATCCTCAGGCTTGCGCAGACCGGCGATGCCTGCGCTGAGCGGGTCGTCCGTTATCTGGCGGAGATTGTCGCGGACATTATTGTGAATCTCTCGCTGATTCTCAACCCCGGCCTGGTTCTTTTGGGTGGAGAAGTGGGCGGCCATGCGGTGGTGATCGATTTTGTGCGGAAGCAATTGGAGGGGAGCGAGTTCGCGGTGACGAAGGTTGCCTCCAGCGAGCTTGGCGACCGCGCTGTCCTCTGGGGAGCGATCTCGCTCGCGCTGGATGCGCTACCCTCGGTGCTGCTGCCACAACCGTCTCTGTGATTCGTCTGCGACCAAGAGGTAATTTTGATGGGCTTGCGCAACTTGAGACTTTGTTACAAAACGTTACAAACTGGATGATTGCGTCCTTGTGGGGATTCTGCCATCACGCTTAAAGCCGGATCGGCGAATCGCCCTGCTGAGAGATCGGGAATCACGATTCAAAGCGATTGAGGCAGCCCTCAAGCCGCAGCGTCGGGACCACGGACCGCACGTGTAGCCTCAACTTGAGGTCAGCTATCGCTGGGAGGATCGTCATGTATAAAGCACTTGCTCATGCCCTGACGTTTCTGACGTCTCTAGCCGTCTTTGGACAGACAGCTCATCCCGTTCTGTCATTAGGTTCGACTGCGCCAGATTTTGCGCTGCCAGGAGTGGATGGACGAGTCCATACATTGAGCGAGTACGCAAAGAGCCCGGTTCTCGTGGTGGTCTTCACCTGCAACCACTGCCCCATCGCTCAAATTTATGAGCGCCGCATTGAACAAATCTACGAGGAATATGGGAAGCGCGGCGTGGCCGTCGTGGCCATCCAGGGCAACGATCCGAAGGCGACGACAATCGATGAATTAGACTCCTCCGATATCGGCGGTTCGCTGGATCACTGCACCGGAAAATCCTGTCTGCGATGCCCTCCGACTATAGTGGCCTCAATGCGTATTGGGCGAATAACTAACTTTATCTGAATCATTGCCTGACTCAGGAAGGAACGGAACTTTGAGGATGCGCCGTGCGTTGAGACATTTCGAACTGGCCATAATTCTGTTTTCTGCCTCCCTTGCTTGCCGCGCCTCGGAATTGAGCCTGATGCCGTGGCCTTCGCAGGTGACGCGCCAGGAGGGATTTCTGGCTCTCAACCATCTGCCAGCCTTCAAGAATAGTTGTGGAGATGAGCGGGTTCGCCGAGCATTTGACCGTTTCTCGCACAACATCTCAGCGCGTACCGGAATCCCTCTGGAGTTGCGCAATTCAGGAACGCCGGGTGGACTTGAATTCGTCGTCTCGTGCACCGGTCCCGGCCTTCGCATTCAGGCGCTGGAAGAAGACGAGAGCTACCATCTGAGCATCGGCGTCAATGGAATTGAACTCACCGCCGCAAATCCGCTCGGCATTCTGCATGGCTTCGAGACTGTGTTGCAACTGGTTGAGCCTGGGCCAACGGGATGGCGACTTCCCGCTGTGCGCATCGATGACACGCCGCGCTTTCAATGGCGAGGACTCATGATCGACGTTTCGCGGCACTTCATGCCGTTGAGCGCCATCGAGCGCAACATCGATGGAATGGCTGCGGTCAAGCTGAACGTACTGCATCTGCACCTCTCGGACGACCAGGGGTTTCGCGTGGAAAGCAAGCGCTGTCCGAAGTTGACCGGGGTTGCCTCGGACGGTCTCTTTTATACGCAGGAACAAATGCGCGGTCTGATCGGCTATGCACGCGATCGGGGCGTGCGCGTGGTGCCTGAATTCGATGTGCCTGGTCACGCGGTGAGCTGGCTGGTCGCTTATCCGCATCTATCTTCCGGCCCGGCGCCGCGAGGGCTTGTGCGCTCGTACCGTGACGACCTACGCCCCCCTCTCGACCCCACGCAAGAGGTCACTTATAAGCTGCTCGACACCGTATTTGGGGAGATGGCGCGGCTCTTTCCGGACCGCTATTTTCATATCGGCGGCGATGAAGTGGATGGCAAATACTGGCAGCGGGACGAGCACATCCAGGCGTGGATGCGCGCGCGCAAGATGAGGGATAATCATGCGCTACAGACCTACTTCACAAAGCGCGTGCAGCAAATCGTCAGCAAGCACGGCAAAGTGATCGAAGGGTGGGACGAGATTCTCGATGGAGACCTACCCAAGGACTCACTGATTCAATCCTGGCGAGGCGCGAATTCGCTGGCCAGCGCTGCAAAGCTGGGATACAAGTCGTTGCTCTCCGCGGGTTACTATCTGGATCTCGAGTATCCCGCGTCGATGCACTATGCCGTCGATCCGATGAGCGGCGAAAGCGCTTCGCTCTCCGCTGTAGAGAAGGCGCATATCGTTGGCGGAGAAGCCGCGCAGTGGACGGAGTACGTCACGCCGGAGATTCTCGATCACCGGCTTTGGCCCCGGCTAGGCGCAATCGCTGAGAGGTTATGGTCTCCGGAATCGCAGACGGATGTCGATTCGATGTATCGCCGCCTGGCAGTCCTCAGCCGCAATCTCGAATGGCTCGGCCTGGAGCATCGCAACGGTAGCCAGAGAATGCTGGCACGCATCGCCGGCGACGATATGCCTCCAGAATTGCTCGAATCGCTCGCGGCAGCCGTTGAGCCGGTCAAAGAATACGATCGTGAAGAGACTCAGAAATACGATGTGGAAGAGCCGCTGAATCATCTTGTGGACGCCATTCCTGCGGAAAGCGACGAAGCGCGCCGTACCAATACTTTGGCGCAGCGAGCGCTTCACGATCCCGCCGCGCGCCACGAACTGCATCAATTGTTTACTCAGTGGCTCGAGAACGATGCGCAACTTCAACCTTTTCTGGCGACGTCGGAGTTGCGGGAACAGTTGATTCCCTTGTCGCGGGCGCTCTCAGAACTAGGAGAGATGGGTCTGGCCGCGCTTGACGCCCTCGATTCGCCGCGACCCGTCGATGCAGAGCAGCACAAGCAGCAGCTCGATCGTTTGCAGGCGATTGCCGCGCCACATGCAGAAGTTTTCCTGGTGGTGACACCAGCCGTGCGCGTTCTGCTCGAGGCCAAAACTGGACCACAATGAAGACGCCGCGCAGATTCAAGGCTTTGGGCGCAAACTCAAAAGATTCGGCTCACACGCCATACGCGAAGCAATCTGTAAGTGGCTCTTCATGTTCAATTTCCGCTTCAATCGATAAATCGTTATCGATAAGAGGATAAATCCCTGTTTAGTCGTGACCTGTGTCACGGACCATCCTTTCCATCGCCTCCTAAACTCACTTCAGACGAAGAGCGGAGCGGGGCAAGCATAATCGCCCCACAGCCAAAGTCTGTGTTGGGGAGGAATCGTGGCAGCATTCACACCACCGCCGCTTCCGAGCGACGATAAACGATGGAAGATCGTGAACGGCACCATGCGCAAGAATGGCTTTGCCCGCCACGCACTCATTGAGACGCTTCACACCGTACAGTCCGCCTTCGGCTACCTGGATGACGACTCGATTCGCTTTGTGGCCAAGAGCCTTCGCGTGCCGCTGAGCCAGGCCTATGGGGTTGTGACTTTCTACCACTACTTCAGCCTCAAGCCGCCCGGCAAGCACACGATCACCGTCTGCGCAGGCACGGCCTGCTACATCAAGGGTGCCGACAAGCTGATCGCCACAGCCGAGAAGCGCCTCGGCATCTCTCAAGGCCAGACCACCAGCGACGGCGAGATCAGCTTGATGACAGCCCGCTGCGTCGGTGCATGCAGCCGCGCTCCCGTGGTGCTCTGCGACGGCGAAGTTGCCGGAGAGATGGGCAGCGAACAGATGCTCGAGCAACTGGAAAGGTGGGCGGTGGAATGACGATTGAAGAGCTCGAACAGATAGCAAAAAGCGTCGTGCAGGAAAACGAAAAATACGACTTTGAAGTGAATGTCTGCATGGATCTGGCCTGTATGAGCCAGGGTGCCGACCGTCTGCGCGAGGCGCTGGTCAAGGCCTCTGAAGCATCCGGCAAGAAGGTTCTCGTTCGCCGCACCGGCTGCATGGGACCCTGCTCCTCGGGTCCGCTGGTTCGCGTCGATCCCGAAGAGCATCTCTATCACCATGTGAAAGCCGCCAATGCCGACGCCATCGTTAGCAGTCTGGGCGGCGCGCCGGTTCCTGAGTTGCAGTGCGACCTGAACGACCACTTCGACAAGCAGGTTCGCGTGGTGCTTGAGAATGCCGGTCACATCGATCCTGAAAAGATCGACGACTACATCTCTCGCGACGGCTACAAAGCTTTGCTGACCGCGCTCACCGAGATGACGCCCGGCGGCGTGGTTCACCGCATTACCGAGAGCGGACTGCGCGGTCGCGGCGGCGGCGGCTATCCGACTGGATTGAAATGGGGAACGGTAGCCAAGGCCGGCGGCGACCTGAAGTATGTGGTCTGCAACGGCGACGAGGGTGACCCCGGCGCGTTCATGGACCGCAGCGTCATGGAAGGCGATCCGCATCGCGTCCTCGAGGGCATGGCAATCGCCGCGTACGCGGTGGGAGCCAGCAAGGGATTCATCTACGTCCGCGCAGAGTATCCGGTGGCCGTCAGCCGCCTGACCACAGCGCTGCGCGATGCAAGACGCCGCGGCCTCCTCGGCAACAGCATCTGCAACACGCCCTTCAACTTCGACATTGAGATTCGCCTCGGCGCAGGAGCGTTTGTCTGCGGCGAAGAGACGGCTCTCCTGGCATCGATCGAGGGCCGGCGCGGCGCGCCCAGGACACGGCCTCCGTATCCGGCGGTCAGCGGTCTGTGGGGCAAGCCGACGCTGCTCAACAACGTCGAGACCTACGCCAACATCGCGCCCATCATTCGCAACGGCGGCAAGTGGTTCGCCAACATGGGCTCTGAGCGCAGCAAGGGCACCAAGGTCTTCGCGCTTACCGGCAAGATCACCAACACCGGCCTCGTTGAAGTTCCCATGGGCATCAAACTGCGCGAGATTATCGAGGGCATCGGCGGCGGCGTACCCGGCGGGCACAAGTTCAAAGCGGTTCAGACGGGCGGACCATCCGGCGGCTGCATTCCAGCCGACATGCTTGATCTGGGGGTCAGCTACGACGCTCTTATGGCGGTCGGCTCCATCATGGGCTCTGGCGGCATGATTGTCATGGACGACACCTCCTGCATGGTCAACGTGGCCAAGTTCTTTGTCGAGTTCTGCAAATCCGAATCTTGCGGCAAATGCATTCCCTGCCGTGCGGGAACGGCCCAGATGCACACTCTGTTGACCCGCATCTGCGAAGGCAAGGGCACCATGCAGGATCTGGATCTGCTGGTCAGCCTTTGCGAGACGATCAAGGAGACCAGCCTCTGCGGGCTGGGCATGACGGCGCCCAATCCCGTGCTGAGCACGCTCAAGTACTTCAGAAACGAGTACATCGAACACATTGTGAATAAACGCTGTCCGGCTGGCGTCTGCACCATGGAAGCGCTTGTGCCTGAAGCTCCGGTGGAGGTGTTGGCATGAGCGAAAACATGGATGTAAGGACACTGAAGATCGATGGCCATGAACTGAGCGCACGCGCCGGTCAGACCATCCTCGAAGTGGCACGCGAAAACGAAATCAACATCCCCACCCTCTGCCATCTTGAGGGCCTAAGCAATGTCGGCGCATGCCGCCTGTGCCTGGTGGAGATCAAAGGCAGCAACAAGCTCTTGCCTGCCTGCGTCGCCGCGGTGCATGAGGGGATGGAAGTCTTCACCGACACAGAGCGGCTTCGCAAACATCGCCGCATCATTCTGGAACTGCTTTTTGCCGAACGCAACCACGTCTGCGCGGTCTGCGTCTCCAACGGTCACTGCGAACTGCAGGCCATGGCGCAGGAGCAGGGGCTGACCCACATCACCCTCCCCTACCGCAACCCTGCGCTCACTTTCGACGCCTCGCACGAGCGCTTCACCGCCGACCACAATCGCTGCATCCTCTGTACGCGCTGCGTCAGGGTCTGCGCCGAGATTGAAGGCGCGCACGTCTGGGATGTGATGGGACGCGGCATCGACTCCGTCGTCATCACCGATCTGCACGACGACTGGGGCAAGTCCAGTTGCACGCGCTGCGGCAAATGCGTGCAAGTCTGCCCCACCGGAGCACTCTTCGACAAGAGCAAGATCGGCTCCGATCACCCCAAATATCCCGATTTTCTGCCTTACCTGAATCTGATGAGGGAAGCGCGATGAGCAAACTGAAAGTGGCAACAGCATGGCTCGATGGATGCTCCGGCTGTCACATGTCGTTCCTTGACATGGACGAGCGGCTCCTCGAACTGGCCCAGTTGATCGATGTGGTCTACAGCCCCATCGTCGACGCGAAAGACTTCCCCGACGAGGTAGACATCGCACTCGTCGAAGGCGCCGTAGCCTCTGAGGACGACGAGAAGAAGATCCGGAAGGTTCGCGCTCACTCCAAAATGCTGATCGCCATGGGCGATTGCGCCATCACCGGCAACGTGCCCTCGATGCGCAATCCCATCGGCCCCGACGCAATTCTCGATCGCGCGTACATCGAGAACGCCGATCTTCAGAAGCAGATTCCCTGCGTCGTGGTGCCCAAGCTTCTCAAGGTCGTGCGCCCCATTCATGAGTTTGTGACCGTCGATGTCTTTCTGCCCGGCTGCCCGCCCTCGGCTGATACCTTCCACACAGCGCTTACCGCGCTGGTAACCGGTGCCCCGCTGGATATTTCAGCCCTCACCCGCTTTGGAGCATAACGTAGCGCTGGTCTCCAGACCGGCTGTAGTGCGGGCGTCTACGCCCGCACTTGTTTAAGAATCCCGGAGCTTCTATGACACAGACGATCACCATCGATCCAGTAACGCGCCTCGAAGGGCACGGCAAAATCACCATCATGCTCGACAATCAAGGCCAGGTCGAGGACGCGCACTTCCACGTCACCCAGGTCCGCGGCTTCGAGAAGTTTTCCGAGGGCCGGCCCTTCTACGAGATGCCCAGCCTCATGGCGCGCATCTGCGGCATCTGCCCCGTCTCTCACCTGCTCGCCTCGGCCAAGGCCTGCGAAGCCATCATGGCAGTCCGCATTCCGCATACCGCCGCACAACTCCGGCGCGTGCTCAATCTGGCTCAGATGGTGCAGTCGCACGCCCTGAGCTTCTTCCATCTCTCGTCCCCCGATCTCTTGCTGGGCATGGAGTCCGACCCCGCCAACCGACACATCTTTGGCGTTGCCGCCGCGCGGCCCGACCTGGGCCTGGCAGGCATCGGCCTGCGCCGCTTTGGCCAGCACATTATTGAACTGCTGGGCACCAAGCGCATTCACACCGGCTGGGTCGTCCCCGGCGGCGTGACTGAACCTTTGACCGCTGCCCACCGCGACGAAATCCTGGCCATGCTGCCCGAGGCCTATGCGAACCTGAAACTCGCTCTCACCGCCTATAAGCAGATCGCCGGCTCATTTTCGCAAGAGATTGAAGTCTTCGCCAACTTCCCGTCCAACTACCTCGGCCTGATCAACGAAGACGAATCGATCGAGTTCACCGACGGCACGCTGCGGCTGATCGATCCCCAGGGCGCGATCATCGAAGACGGCATGACGGCCATGCGCTTTGCCGAGCAAATCGGCGAGGCGGACGAGAACTTCAGCTACACCAAGTTCGTCTACTACAAGCCCCTCGGCTACCCCGAAGGCAGCTATCGCGTGGGCCCTCTGCCCCGTTTGAACATCGCAAAGTCCATGGGAACCCCGCAGGCCGACAGGGAACTGGCTCTCTTCAAGCAGATCTCCGCCGGGCCGGTCGAGAGCTCTTTCCACTATCATCACGCGCGGCTGGTCGAGGCTCTCTACGGTATCGAGCGAATCGAGCAGATCCTCGCCGATCCTCTCATTCTCGACAAGCATGTGCGCGCCACGGCCGGCGTCAACCGGCTCGATGGAGCAGGTCAGATCGAGGCTCCTCGCGGCACCCTCAACCATCACTACAAGGTGGACGAGGACGGCAAGATCACCTGGGCCAACCTCGTTGTCGCCACCGGCCACAACAACAATGCCATGAACAAGGGCGTTCTTCAGTCCGCAAGAGCCTATGTCAAGGACGGCAAATTCACCCCGGGCGCTCTGAACCGCGTCGAGGCCGTGATCCGCACCTTCGATCCCTGCCTTAGTTGCTCTACGCACGCCTTCGGCCAGATGCCGTTGGTCCTCTCGCTGGTCAACCCCGACGGCGAGGTTGTGGATCAGGTCATCAGCTAACTGGCCGCGCTTAATGGGTGTCTGGCTGTAATCGAATTGCCTCTTGAGGCCGCTTGGGCGGCCTCAAGAGGCAATTCGGCCCTGGGGGGCCAGCACTTCAATTGGTAGATCATCGCGAGAATGAAGGTCGCGGGCACCAGAAGGCCTGCCCCGACTCCATCGGCTTTCACCCGGTCGATCCACGTTACGGCATTCACGCCGGAGCTAGTATGATGAGCTTGAGGCAGTCGCTGCACACTGTTCACTGTGCACTGACCCCTGCCTTAAAGGATCGCCGCGCGTGAAACCCGATATGAAAGTCTCGTTGGCAGGCCTTGAGCTGACCAACCCGGTCATCGCCGCCAGCGGCACCTTTGGCTATGGCATCGAGTTTGAGGAGATCGTCTCGCTCGACCAGATCGGCGGATTCGTCACCAAAGGCATCTCGCTCGAGCCCATAGCCGGGCATCCAGCGCCACGCATCGTCCAGACAGCAGCCGGCATGTTGAACGCCATCGGTCTACAAAATGTCGGCGTTGAGGAGTTCATCAGCCGCAAGTTGCCGCCCTTGGCCCGTTATCCCCGCTGCAACGTCATCGTCAACATCTTCGGCTACACGGTGGGCGAGTATATCGGAGTCATTGAGCGCCTCAACCAGGCCCCCGGCATAGCTGCTTACGAGTTAAATGTATCCTGCCCCAACGTCCATGCGGGCGGCATGGCCTTCGGCTCCGATGCCGGCTCGCTCGAATACCTGGTCGGCCGCGCTAAAGCCGCTTCCAAAAGGCCCCTCTTCGTCAAGCTCTCGCCCAACGTGACTTCCATCGCTCACATGGCCAAATTAGCCGCTGAGGCCGGGGCCGATGCAATCAGCCTCACGAACACGTTTCTGGGGATGTCGATCAATCCTGAAACTCGCCGGCCGCGTCTCTCGAACATCACCGGCGGCCTTTCGGGCCCGGCAATCAAGCCCATCGCCCTGCGCATGGTCTATGAGACCGCAAAGTCCGTCAACATCCCGATTCTTGGCATGGGCGGCATCGTCACCGCCGAGGATGCGGTCGAATTCCTGCTCGCCGGGGCCACAGCCATCCAGATCGGCACGGCCAGCTACGCCGATCCTCGCGCCACCGAGCGCCTTGCCCACAGCCTCGAAGTCTGGTGCCGCAGCCATGCTGTGGAAAAAGTCTCCTCCCTCACTGGCGCGCTTGAAATTTCACGCGACTGACCGGCTCAGCCTTCTTTTCGAGCACAATTTGCCGCATGAGTCGATCCTCCGCTTCAGGATCGTGAGATGGCAGGTATACCAGGGGACGCTCCTCGGCGAGCGCCAGAATGCGGGCCTGCGTCTCGAGCGCGACGGCATCGTCCCGTGTAACTCCGCCAACCTTTCCGTCGAGCAGGAGTTGCTCGGTAAAGCTCACGTCACCGGCCAGAAAGAACGTCGGATCGCCGAGAACGACTACTGAGAGGTGACCTGGCGTATGTCCCGGCGTTGGCACAACCACCACATCGCCGCGTTTCGTCAGCGCCATGCTTTGCGTGAAGGGCCCGAGCGGCTGAGCCTCCAAGCAAATTGCTTCAGGTTGCCACCACCTTGGCCAGCGGTGCGGCAGATAGCCTTGCACCCTGCCGCCCAAGCCGCCGGCTTGCTTCAACTCTGAACTCGATACCCAAATCTTGCTCCCCGTCAGGTGAATCAGGCCTCCGGCATGGTCAGTATGAAGATGCGTCAGTACCACATGGCGAATATCCCTGGCGGCAATGCCGAGCGATCGAAGCTGCGGCCCAATCTCTTCGTCTGGATGCACGGAGAAAAGTGTGGCTCGCCGGTAGAAGGGATGCCATGTGGGATGATAGCCACGCTCGTGGACGCGTGCCGTCTCTCCGGTGTCAACCAAAATAAGCCCATCTTCATGCTCGATCAACCAGGCATAAATCGGATTCCAATCGGACCACTCGTCGTCAAACAACATGTTTAAGATACGAGCTGTTCCAGTCCCGCGCGCCTCCATTTGCGGTCGTCTTACCTTTACCATTCCGGTGCGAATTGCATGAATTTTAGTCATTGGCTTTTCTCCTTGCCTTCATCAGGCAAATTGAATTGACTGAAAAGTTGAGTGCGGTTAGCACTCGCTAACTTCGTGGTCACAAAAAAACTAGGCTCCTACCATCCTGGTGAGAAGCTCTTCCAAGGCTGGCGCAACCATCGACAAAGGTTGCGGGAGGCTCCCGAAATAGCAGACCCGGGCGAACTGTTGCAACGTCCCGATCCATGCATTTGCCAAGAGCCCGATGTCGACAGATCTGGTCACCGCGCCCTCCTTGCGCCCAGCTTCGAGAAACCTGCGCACCTCGCCCAGAATCGATAGTCTACGCACCGAGGCCGGCATTTTTGGCCAGAAGTACCGAAGGGTCTCCTGAACGAAGAGGACACTGTCCATGTCCCGGTCCATCGCTGCCAAAAAGGCCGCAATAGCCGCTTGATGCCTGGCCGCAAAGCTTCCCTCCGATTGCATCGCCCGCGAGAGCTGATGAAAGAGTTCGCGATAACAGCATTCAAAGAGATAGGCCGCAAGTGCTTCTTTGCTGGGGAAGTGCTTGAAGAGAGCAGGATTGCTGAATCCCGACTCCTTTGCAATATCGCGAATGCTGGTCTCGCAGAGACCGTCGCGGACAAATAAATGCAGCGCCACGATGAGAATCTTCCGCTTGGCCGGAGCGTCGCTCTCCGAAACATAAAACGGGGTTTCCCTCAGCGATTGCGAAGCCCGCGGAATCATCACGCAATCAAAGTTAGCATTTGCTCACTACGTAGTCAATAGATGAAATGAACACTGCCGACTAGCCGCACAATTAGATCTGCAACTTCAGCTGCGAGTCCCGGCCAGCAATCGTTCGATCTCCACCTTCTCAACGGCAGTGAGCGGCATCAGAGGGGTTCGAGCGCGTCCCCCGTAGTAGCCATTGAAATCGCAAGCGTATTTGATGCCCGCGATCCCCAACTGGCCGACAATGCGCTGGCTGGGGGCAGCGAGCCGTTCCTGCTTCTCTCGCGCTAGTTTCAGGTCGTGATCCTTCCATGCGAGATAGACCTCTTGGCAGGCCTGCGGGGCAAAGTCGGCCATGGCAAGGATCGCACCCGTTGCACCGGCCTCGAGCGACTCAAGCAGGGTCCCCGATGAGCCAACGAGCACCTGGAAGCCAATCTCTTTGCTTCGCGTCTTGATGGGCGGGGCCGGGGACGCAGTGGCTATTGCCACGCCACCCGCAAGATCACTTGCAGGGACAAAAATACCGGCAGCCTCAGACTTAGGCGCTAACATGCGGCCAGTAACCGCCTCGAAGATCGGCGTAACGGTCACACTCCGCCGGGGTGCGCTGCTTGTCTTCTCAACAAGCGCGCGAATCCGTTCAAGGTTTCCGCTGGAATCCTTGATGGCGAGAATGTTGGGATGCAGAGACAGTTCGGCGATCATTTCAACGGGAATGTTATAAGGCACAAACTGGGGGATGTTGTAGATGATTACCGGCAGCGGCGAACGATCGGCCACACTGCAGAAGTAGTGTAGCACAGCCGCCGCCGACATCTGATTGGGGAAGTAAGTTGGCGTGCGCAGCAGCACCGCATCGTAGCGGAACTCAGCCGCAGCCTCGGCCAGCGCAACCGTCGCCCGAACGCTCTCGCGCGCCACACCAGCGATAAGCACCTTCTCTGGCGCGGTGGCTTCGGCGGCAACGCGCAATACATCGCGGCTCTCGCTATCGTCGAGCATCACTGCTTCGCCCGTTGAACCAAGTAACAGCATCCCTGAAAGCAGGGTGCGCGAATAGTGAGCCATGTTGGCTTCGAGTTTGCGGAAGTAAACCCGCTCGTCCGGATAGAGAGGCGTAGTTACGGCTGCGAAGATGCCATCAAGCAACATAGAATTATTGTAGAACCCTAACCGCAAGCCTCAACTCGCAAGCACTGCTTTGCTCTCTTCAATCTGCTTAGCATGGCGAGCGGGATGCACCGCCATCAACAAGAGGACTTCGTAGCAGTTAACCGTGCCGATGATGGGATGCGCCGCAATTCTGTAGTGGAGATCTTCCTCGTTCGTCTTCACAAACTGAATTGTTCTCTCTCTGCTCACTATGAATCCCTGAAGAGCTTCATGCAATGTGGAGAATTGTCCTTTTGGAAGAGCATACGGAGGGGACTCTCGTTTGACGCTTCGATCCGCTCCCCGCGTGGCAATAAGGATCTCGCGCTGCTCATTGACCAGGGGGAGATCGGTGCGCTTTGCCGTCTTGATAAGAAAAAAGAGATAGTCCTCTGCCAGAGACACATGTTCTACGCATTGCAGAATCGACCATCTAACCGGAGTCGAGACACGTACAGCCAACTCGTCCGTTACTCCGTTCACGGCGCTTAGCAGAGCGTCCGCGCCTTTTTCCAGAGAAGCGAGAATCACTTGCTTTTCGTTCTCGGTCATAAGCCAACATTCTTCTCTCTCCGCCACCCGCCAATTGCACCGTTATGCGCAGGTCACGGCATGCAATTGCTGCAAGTCGTAGACGGTAGTCTGGTGACGCTGCATCGCGGCGATACCCTCGACTGCGGCCTGTGCCGCGGCAATGGTGGTAATCGTGGGAATGCGCGCCACGACGGCAGCCCGGCGAATCGCCTTCTCGTCGAAGAAGGTGTCTTGCCCGCGCGGCGTATTCACGATGAGCTGAATGCGGTCGCCCTTGATCAGATCGACAACGTTGGGCCGTCCCTCCTTGACCTTGAAGACCCGCTCCACGACCAGCCCTGACTTCTCCAGCACATTGGCTGTGCCCTCGGTGGCAACAATCTTGAAGCCCAGTTCGACATAGCGGCGCACCAGATCGACGGCCGCGGTCTTGTCCGGATCGTTGACGCTGAAGAAGACCGTGCCGCCTGTGGGAAGAATCTGACCAGCCGACAACTGCGCCTTGGCAAATGCCTCGCCAAAGGTCGCGGCCACTCCCATCACTTCGCCCGTCGAGCGCATCTCCGGCCCAAGAACCGTATCGACCCCCGCGAATTTATTCCACGGAAAGACCGGAGACTTCACATAATAATGTGTCCCAGTTTCGAGATCCTTGCCCGATGCAAGCTGTTCCGGCAATAACTCGCGCAATTTCCTTCCGGTCATCAACCGCGCGGCGACCTTGGCCAGCGGAATTCCGGTTGCCTTTGAAACATAAGGTACTGTGCGTGAAGCTCGCGGGTTCACTTCGATCACGTAGACGTGGTCCTGCCCTTCAGCGTCTTTCTGAATGGCGAACTGCAAATTGACCAAGCCAATCACGTTCAGCGCCAGTGCGAGCTTACGCGTATAAGCCCGGAGCACTTCAAGCGTCTCTCCGCGAATTCCAACGGCGGGCAGCACACACGAGGAGTCACCGGAGTGAATGCCAGCCTCCTCGATGTGCTGCATGATTCCGGCTATGATCACATCCTTTGAATCACAGAGAGCATCGACGTCCACTTCGATAGCATTTTCGAGAAAGTGATCTACCAGCACCGGCCGCTCCTGCGAATACTCGACCGCCTGCTTCATGTACTGCGCAACCGCATCAGCGTCGTACGCGATAACCATCGCCCGTCCGCCGAGAACGTAGCTGGGTCTGACCAGCACGGGGTAACCAATGCGCTCGCCGACGGCCAAGGCTTCCTCCACGCTGGTCGCGGTGCCGCCCGCAGGCTGGGGAATCTTCAGCTCGTCAAGCAGCTTGCCGAAACGCTTGCGATCCTCGGCCAGATCGATCGACTCGGGCGATGTGCCGATGATCGGCACGCCCGCAGCGCGCAAACGCTGCGAAAGATTGAGCGGCGTCTGCCCGCCAAACTGCACGATCATGCCGATCTCCGCACCCGATTGCGATTCGTGATTGTAAATAGCCAGCACGTCCTCCAGCACCAGAGGTTCAAAATACAGCCGGTCGCTGGTGTCGTAATCGGTCGAGACAGTCTCAGGGTTGCAATTGACCATGATCGTCTCGTAGCCATCTTCTTTCAGCGCAAAGGCCGCGTGGCAGCAGCAGTAATCGAATTCGATGCCCTGCCCGATGCGATTGGGTCCCGAGCCAAGAATGATGACCTTTCGCATATTCGTCGGCGGCGCTTCGTCCTCTTCGTCGTAGGTCGAGTAGAGGTAAGGCGTCATGGACTCGAACTCAGCGGCGCATGTATCCACCAGCTTGAAAACCGGGCGGATGCCTTTCGCTTCGCGCAGTTCCCTCACCTGTTTTGTGCCGGCGTGACCTTCGAGCTTCCACTCGGTTGCGATCCGCTCATCGCTCAGCCCGAGGCGCTTGAGATGGCGCAACTCTTCGGTGCTGATTGCGTCCGGCGTGGTTTGCGCAATCGTGTTCTGAGCCAGCGTCACTTCGCGGATCTGGTGAAGGAACCAGGGATCCATGCCTGTGAGACGCGCGACTTCGCGCACGCTCATGCCGCGCTCGAAGGCAAAACGGATGTAGCCCAGCCTCTCTGGACGCGGCGTCACAAGCATCTGTGTGAGGCGGCGCGGCTCCAGAATCTCAGCACCGGTTTTCTTGC
>JBEKCA010000105.1:0-17300 GCA_050015115.1 Occallatibacter sp. | reverse complement strand
CCAGCCAGCGGTCATTGTGAGGGCCTTCCTCGTGGTTCATCCTCTTTTTCATTTCGCCACCGCGGTCTCTGCTGCAATCTGTTGTTCCGCCTTGGCTCGAGGGGTAGACCGATCCAAGTAGACAGCAAGTTTCGATTCAAGAATCCTTGGATTCGTCTTTTCAACAATGGCGATGACGCCATCAAGAATCAACTCCCGGAGCGCCTGCTTTCTCCGCATTAACATCTTCATTCTTCCGGCACATGGGAGAAAGAAAATATTTGCCGATCCTACGCCATAGATGGTAGCGACGAAGGCAACCGCAATTCCTTTGCCAACTTCATTAATGTTCTCGAGCCGCTGCATCACCTGGATAAGACCGATTACGGCTCCGAGAATGCCGATCGTCGGGGCAAATCCTCCGGCTGCCTCAAAGACTTTAGGTATTAATTCCTCCGCGCCAATCTCTATTTCCATCTCAAGCTCCATAGTTTGGCGCAAGTCAAGTGGAGGGGTTCCGTCGACGGCCAGAGTCAGGCTCTTTTTCAAGAATGGGTCCTTAATCATCTCGAGCTCTGCGTCGAGAGACATCATTCCCATCCGGCGAGCTCTTGAACAGTAGCGGCTCAGGTCTGCGATGAGCTGCGAGGCAGGATCATCGACATGAATAAAGACGTTCTTCAATTGCTGTGCAGCCTGCACCAGGACAGAGAATGGAAACTGCACCATTACTGCTCCCAGCGTTCCTCCAAACACAATCAAGGCGGCGGTGGGTTGCAGCATTTGGCCAACCTGACCGCCGTCCAGGTATAGACCAACAGCTATCCCTGTGACTGCGACGCCAATCCCACCCAATGTTCCTTTATTCACATCGAGCCGCCTTCGCCTTGCTAAGTCTCCTGATTTGCCATTGATGCGATCAAGAGCTACTATCGGCAACCTGGACGTTTCTTATCAAAGGATGCGCATCATGGTCTGCGTTCAACACTTAGAGATCAGCATTGGTCGAACCTGGATTGGCCGCGAAGGCAGAAGCGCCACCTTAGGGCCTGTTAACTCTACTGGGCGTGGAAGGGACGCGGCCGGAATGGTTGAATTGCAATTGCGAGTCAGAGGATGAAAAGTTGCGACGCGGTTACAACTGCCAGACAAAGCCTGCCTGAGCAAGTTTCGCATCCAGTTGCTGGGAGGTGAAGGGCTTCGTCAGGTAGTCATCGGCTCCGGCTTCGAGCGCACGGCGCAGTTCCCGTATTCCCGGTTCGGCAACTGCCAGCATGACAACTGTTGTATTGAACACGGTCCCTTGACGCAACTGGTTTATAAACTCCAGGCTGTCCGACTCAGGCAAACTCCAATCGACGAGAACAAGATTCGCTTCACCCATGCTGCGAAGGACCTCGCTCGCCTGTGTGCTATTATCTGCCTCGGCGACTTCGAATCCCCGCGCGGAGAGTATTCGGAGCAAGGTTGACCGCATCGTATTCGAACTCTCGAGCACCAGCGCCTTCATAGGTTTTCCACGTAAGTCATCAAGAACCGGCGCGCGAAGTTGCGCGCTTTTCTGTCTCTTAGAGGCTGTGCACAATGTACTCTCAGCGAGTTATATGCCATTGTCTACATCCATTTCCGGCCATGCATTGCAAGACCTACGTGATCGGCGAGCACGATAACAGAACTGAGTTGCTCGGACGGCTCACTTGCATAGAGTCAATGCTTATCCGCGTTAGGCGGATCCTGAGAATCTAACTCTCTCTGGTTCTGTCCCGAACATTGTTGCATAACCTACATCCCTCTTTTGGACCGGAACTTCGCCTGCAGATTCTGATACTGGCGCAGGAGAGGTATCAAGCTGTTGCCAGGCACTCCTGACATGCAGGATCATGTCGATCTGCGCCTCGAGGACTTTGGCTGACTTGCTTATCGACGCCTCTATCATCTTTGCTCGCAGATACGCATAGAACCTGGATAGAGTTTGAGCTGACTCTCCTCCATTCTTCAGATCGAGCCAGCTTTCCAACTGGGCGAGCACGAGAGTGGCGTGGTTCAACTCATTGCATCGTGTCTGGATGTCGTTGTTGTGGAGCGCGACGGCGGCACGGCGAAGGTCGCCGGCCAGTGTGTCGAACAGCGCGATCATTAGGCCTATAGTGCTTGCGCCCTCGATGGCCGATTTCCGATAAGAGAGTTCTGTTGTCATCACCGTCACCCGTTACTGCTGTTGTTAGTAAAGCCCAGTTCAGAGTTGAGTTCCTGCATTTCTTGCGGTAGCTGCTGCAACGCAACTTCGGCCTCAGTGTAATCAGCTGTAAGAGTCGTTTGCTGGCTGGCGATGTAGCCTGTCTCAAAGTTGTTGATTTGCGACGTCAGGGCGGAACTTGAGGCGCTAATGCTGCTCAGATCCACAGTGAACGCGCCGTTCGCTGGACTGGTGAAGGTATTCAACGAGTTGCTCACTGTGTTAGCAAAGCCGTTCAGCGATGAGCCTTCGAAAAAGTTTTGGACATCGGTCGGATTGTTCACCAGAGCTGCATCCAGCGTACTCGAATCGACAGAGAGTGTGCCGTCGTTGTTCATTGTGATGCCCAGGTCACTCAGATTCGAGACAGTTGTAGTTCCAGTTGCCGGAGTATTGACGTAGTTGATTGCCTGCTCGAGCGCGTTTTGCAGGCTGCGGACGGTCGGGTCCGAGCCGAGTACACCTTGCGCATTGGTTGTGCTGCTGACGCTGAATTGTGAGGTTACAAGGCCAATGGCCGTGTTATAGTCCGTGACAAACTGGTTGATCGCTGTTGACACAGCCGACGTGTCAGTGCCTACAGTAAGGTCGACCGGGTTTCCAGAAGTCGTCCCCAAGAGAGTCAAAGTGACTCCCGGGATGCCTCCAGTGACTGTGTTGCTTGTATAGCTGGCAGGAACCCCGTCGATTGTCACCGAGGCGTTGGCTCCCTGGACGGCTTGCGAAAAGGCAAACGTCGAATCTGTCGCGCTCGGCTCATTGATCGTGAAAGGAGATCCGCCGGTGACGCCTGTCATGACGCCGTTTACTATCGTGCCGTTTGTAATCGTCAGAGTCGCGCCGGTTGAGTTGGTGCCGGCATTCGCGTACAAGCCTAGAGACTTCGTTGTGGTGGCGGTGACCGCACCGAGCACAGAGTCATTGGTCGAGACCGTGATGCCCTGATCGCCTGAGTTCTCTGAGATCACTTCCTGGCCTCCGACAATTGCGCCGGTCACGTTGGCGGAGAGAGTGCCCGCTTTCACTGCCTTAGCAATTGCAGTATTCAGGTCGCCAACGGTGGCTCCCGTGGGTGCCGTGTAGGTGAATGTGGCGCCGGTGTTACTGTCCTGGATGGTGGTGACAGAACCGGCGGAAAGAGGGGTAGTGCTGGTCAGGGTGGTTGGCGCTGATGAGGTGTACGCCGTTGAAATCGTCGCGGCATTGATACTGGTCGCCAGGTCCGAATAGGATTCGCCGGATGTGGTTGAGATGGTCGCTGTCCCGGCCGCGCTGGTGAGAATAATGTTGTTTGCACCAAGCGTGTCGCCAGTTGGCAACGTTTGAGCAGCCCACGACGTGTAGGGTTCCGATACCGAGAAATTGGAAGCTGCACCGGCGGAGTTGGCTACGAGTGCGAGCCTTGAGCCGGTCGAATCAGTGACGACAGTAGCGGTAAGACCGAGGCTTGCGCCAGTGCTTGTGGTGGCAGTATTGATCGCAGTGGCCAGATCGTTTAGATTGTCTCCGGGGTTCCCAGTGCCAGTCTGGATATTGACTGAAGCGCCCCCGGTTGTAATCGTAATGGACGATGTGGGCAGAGCCGTGGTCGGAGAGCTTTCAGAGTCCGAATACCACGCAGCCGTAGCAGCCAGGCTGTTGACCACAACTGTGTGGTCGCCCAGGGTGGTTCCGTCCGCCGCGGTTGCGGTGACGTAATTACTGTCGGAAGACGCCACTGTCCGTGAGGACAAAGGCCCGTTCAAGGTATTCAGCGATTGCATATCTGTTTCAATAGCAGCGGTCGCTGTCTGCATTGCATTCAGGGCGGTCGTCTGGCTGGTCAGCGTTGTTTGATCAGCCTGCCAAGCTCGCTCCGGTGCGCGATCCGCATAAATGGCTGCCGCCACAGCGGAAGTGACATCGATGCCGGCCGAGCTTGAGCCTGAGCTTGCGGCCAGGATGGAGCTGATATTGACGGCCGGGGTGGTAGCGGTGGTCGACGACAAAAGCGTATTGACCGACGAGACAGAGCTCATAGCTTCCCTACTTTGCAGAAGAGGTCATAAACTGCTCGCCAGATCCCGGATCCGGATCGTTTGCCTGGAATCTGTGGGCCTGGCTGGAAGTTTCAAAAATCAGTTCACTGAACGTGAAGCAGAGGTGGGGCCTTGTAGCGGCGCCACCTCAAGCATCACTTTTCAATTAGCGTTCGATTACTGGACCAGCTTCAGTACAGCCTGCTGGGCCTGGTTGGACTGCTGCAGGGCGGCCATGCCGGTGGACTGCAGAACGTTGTACTGAGTCATGTTGGCTACGGTCTTGCCGATGTCGGCATTCTGAATGCTGTTTGCCGCGCTCTGCAGGTTGGTGACTTCGCTGCTAATGTCGCCGGCTGCCGCGGTGAGGCGGTTGACGGAAGCGCCGATGACGCCGCGCTGAGCAGAGACAGTGTTGATGGCGGTGCTGATGTTGGACAGTGCCGCGATTGCGTCGGTGGCATTCAGCAGGTCATTCTTGCTGAGGCTAAGGGCCGTCGCAGAGAGAGCGCTGATCGAGGTGGTGATCAGGGTGTTGCTCGCTCCCGTGGAGGTGCCGTCTCCGAGGTAAACATTGTTTTCATTGTTGGCTGCGGTGCCGGTAACCGACGTCGCAGTGCCCTGTGTTTGCCCCAGTACAGCAAGGTCGTTACTGTTCACTGTGAACTTGTCTGTCCCGGTGATTGTTTCTGATGTTCCAGATACAAGCGTCCCTACGACCTTGGTCCCAAACGCGGCTGCGATTGCGTTGTTTAAGCCAGAAACCGTCTTGGCCGTAGCGGTATAGTTGCCGGTGGTGCCAGCCTCAGTAGCGGCGTCGTCCGCAGCGCCCTGTGTGACGACAAGCGACTTGCCCGTGGCTGTGTCGGTGATGGTAGTGACCGATCCGGCTGTCAGGGCGGCGGTAGCGATCAGCGAGGCACCGGTGATTGTGCCGTTGGCGGTGTATGATGTTCCCGCTACCGTCGCTCCATTCACGCCCGATGTCGCTCCAACTACGCCAGTGTCGGCGCTGGCCACCGTGAAGTTATCGCCCGTGGTAGCTGTAATCTGCTCCGCCCCGCCTGTAGTGATGGAGCCTGTGATGTTGCCCCCGAATGCGGCCGCGATGGCAGCGTTCACTCCAGCAGCCGTTCCTGCCGTACCGGTATATTGTCCGGCAACGGTTGCGTCAGTAGGCGCGGCATCCGCGCCGTGAGTGAGGGTGAGCGAATTGCCTGTGGTGGTGTCGGTGATTGTGATCGTACCGGCCGTGGTGGCGGTGGTGCTGTTAATACCTGTGACCCCGGCGAATGTGGTGGGGGCAGCGGAGCCGAATACGTTCGAGCCGTTGAAGTTTGTTGCTTGGCCGATCTGGTTGATTTCAGAAAGGATGGACTGGAATTCCGTATCGAGCGCGGTGGACTGACTGGCGGTAATGCCGCTCGTCGAGCCTTCCGTGGCCAGTGTAACTGCACGATTGAGAAGCGTGGTGACCTGTGAAAGGGCGCCGTCAGCGGTCTGCAACATGCCGATGCCGTTGCTGGCGTTCTGTTGAGACTGCGTGAGGGCTGAAATATTGGCGTTCATCCCGCTGACAATCGACAATCCTGCCGCATCATCCGAGCCGGAATTGATTTTCAAGCCGGTTGAAAGCTGAGTCAGGGTCTTTTGCAGGCTGGCCTGTGTGTTAGCCAATGCGTTCTCCGCCGTTAGGGAGGAGATGTTATTCAGGACTGTAAGTGCCATTGGTGTTTCTCCTTGTTTGCCCTTGTTGCGCCTGCACTCGGCTGATTGTGTGGGGCCTGCTTTGAGGCTCCTGGTCGTCGAGAAGGAGGTCGTCTTGGACAGACAGACTATCGGTCGGGTTGAACAAACATTTCAATGTAATTGTCAAGTGACTCTTATTTTCGGCAAATAATTGGATTGCAGTCAGACGGTCGCCTTGGTAACATCACCTAACTCGCTGAAAGCAGAAGATCGAGCCTAACTGAAACGAAAAGTGGCATGGGACGCGCCCGGGAACCTACCACCGAATTTCTATCGATAAAGATGAACCACAGCCTGTGAAAGTCGTTGCAGAGGCTTATGACAGATACAAAAATGAGAAGCTCAGGAGGCCGGCCGGGCCTCCTCCATCGTATCCACGATCTCTTCCACAACCGGCCCAGGCTATTGCAGATACTGAAGCAGAGTCTCGGGCAGAACTTTGGCTGCTGCGCCCAGCACAGCACTATTTTCGAGTGTGGCCTGAGAGAGATTTGTGGCCGCATCCGCGGTACTGATTCCTACCAGCGCGGTCTGCTGAGTTGTGAGGTTAAGTGTTTCCTGGCTCAGGGTACTATCCTGGGCGTTGAGTTGACTTATGGTGTTATCCAGAGGGACGCGCTGCTGGCTTACATAATTAAGTGCCGTGGAAACGCTTGTGGTTGCCGCGCCGATTTGCGCAGTCGTGCCACTTTGGAGGGCCGTAATGAGCTGGTTGAGCGAGCCGATGACGTTAGCCCCCGAGACGAGCAACTGGTTCCCAGGCAGATTGGTGGGAACACTCATGGACTCGCCTATCTGCACGCTATTGGTGTTGCCGTTCCCTACATATGCGTAAGCGTTGGGGACTGCGGTGCCGGCAGCGGCGTTCATCGATCCGAGCGCCGGGTCATTGGAGGTGACCACGATTCCTTCGGCGGGATTGTTCGATGCGATTGAAAGCTGGCCGGTGGTTGCATTGATGCCGACAGTGATCCCGGCAGGGAGTGTGCCGGCGGAGACTGCATTGCTGATGGCCGTTATGATGCTGGCAACATTGTCACCACCTGTTGCCTTGAACGAAAACGTATCTCCTGTGGTCGCATCAGTTACAGTCGTAACCGATCCATTCGTCAGCGCGGCGGTAGATGCCAATGGAACGGCGGCCGTTCCGTTGGACGAGTTGTAGGTCGTAGAGGCAGCTACGAAGGGCGGCGTGGTGGTCTCTGTGCCGCCGAAAATGTAGACGCCCTGGAAAGAGGTGTTAGCTTGCGCAATCACACCGGTCAAGAGTCCTTCAACCTGAGAGGCAAGGGCCTGCGTATTGGCAGCGGAGTTTGTCCCGGTAGCGCCCTGAGTGCCCAGCGTAACGGCCGTGTTGAGCGAAGTCCCCATCGAACTGATAGCCGAGTCCGCCATTTGCATCTGCGGGAGGGCGGAACTGATATTGCTCGTATACGAATCGACGCTTGCCGACTCCGCGAGCGAGATCACCATATTGGAATAGGCTGAAGGATCATCGGAGGGCTGGTTGACCCGCAGTCCGGTTGACAGCTGCTGCGTCGCTGTCGCGAGAGCCTGCTGGCTCTGTTGCATCTGGTACTGGACATCGGGGAGCATGTTTGTGACGCGCATGATGACCCTTCCTGAGCGGCCCTTTGCCGCGCTACTTATTTCTTACTCCGCTGCGGCGGTGCCCATTGCCATCGTCACAGTAAACATCGATTGAATAGTTGTGACGACACGAGCGGCCGCTTCATAGGCGGTCTGGTACGTGATCAAATTGGCGGATTCCTGATCGATCGAAACCCCGGAAACAGAGTTGAGCTGGTCGTTTAGCTGCGACAGACTTGACGTTGTCGCGGTCGATTCCGCGTTGGCGCTGGAGGTAAGGCTGCCGACCTGGTAGACCAAGTTTGCATACGCGTCTCCGGGCGTCTGGCCAGAAGGAAGTGTGGAAGACTGCAGTGCGGTGAAGTTGGCCAGGTTCCCGTTGCTTCCGGTCGTTCCGTCGGAGCTGGCGGCGATCTGAGAAGTACTAGTGAGAGCCATTGTGATGGAGCCTGCTGATCCGGCAACTGGAGCTGCCGCAGGGGGAACCGTCGGAGGAAACTTGAAGAAAGCGGTCCCGGTGGCTCCGTTTAGATCTGTGCCGGCTGCCTGGGCAGTATTGAACGCAGCGCCAAACTGATTGGCCAGGGTATCCAGTTGAGTGAGAAGGCCAGGAATTGTAGTGTCGCGCGTCTGGACGGTCCCGCCAAGATCGCCGCTGGTAAGCGACGATGTGATATCGTTGCCGCTCTGGTCAAGAACGTCAGTCATTCCGCTGCTGGCGGTCGCCGTATGCAACGTGAAGCTCTGTGAACCCATCACAAGAGCTGTTCCGCTTCCGGTCGATAGTGTCACACCGTCCTTGCCCTGAGTTACCGAGACATTAGTGATCGCCGATAGCTGGAGTATCAGTTGATTTTGCTGGTCCTCAAGCGTGCCGCCATTCGAGTCGGTTCCCTTGATCGCGGCAATTTGCGGATTTAAAGCCGCAATCTGCTGAGTCAACTGATTGATCTGGCTTACATCCGAAGTTACCTGGGTGTTGAGCCCGATCTGTTGCGAGGTCAAAGTGCTGGAAGCCGTATTGAAGGCCGTGGCCAGATTCTGTCCGGCTGTGAGTACTGCCTGGCGTGAGGAGGGACTGGCTGGATTTGTCGAGAGGCTTGAAATACTCGAGAAGAGGGCCGAGATATCCGTTCCGATGTCTTGAGTCGAGGTGGTAAATGTGGGTTGAATCTGCTGCATTGAGGCGAGCTGTGCATTTGCGCCACTCTGGGCCGAGGTCTCATTTTGAATCTGCGTCTGCAACAGTTCGTCGCGCACGCTCTGATAGGCTTCGATTGCAACCCCGCCCCCCACGCTGAGGTTGCCTTCAGTAATTGGCGCCACCTCCTGAAGTATAGGTACTTCGCGGGTGTAGCCGGGGGTGTTTGCATTGGCAATATTGTTGTTAGTTGCCTGCAGAGCGCCAGAGGCAGCGTTGAGTGCTTGTACGGCTATCGACAGTGAGGAACTCAGAGAGCCCATAGATTACATCTCGCAAGACCAGGTCTGATATTTCAACCTGGGCCCGTGAGCCTCCTGGAATTGACCTGTGTGGCTTCTGCACAACGAAGCGAGGAGAGCAATCGTTTTACCGGAGTGCCTGAGCAGGGCAGCGTACTGCAAATTCAGCTCGCGGATCGTTCCACTGGTCGCTCGGATCTTCGTTTCAAGCGCAGGGTCAATGCCGGGGAACGAAGCTTGTGCGGGGGATCCTAAACCATCACCAACTGAGTTGGCCAACTTTATAAGGCAGGCACAGAGCATTTCCTGCTTCGAGACACTCTCTTGAAACCGGGGCAAAGCATTGGTGGCAATAGCATCCGTGGCAACAGAGATCTCAGACGCCAATTCCTGCAATTGCTGCAGATAACTGGCGGCGATCTCGTCGCGCGACTGGAGAGCATCACCGCTCATGTTCAAGCCCTTCGGGCAAGTTCTCTTTCTCTAGGCCAAAGAGAACTTCAACTTGCCTTAGTTGCCCACTTAGACTTCATCGCTCGCAATCAAAGCGTTAGCAGTCTCTGTTGAGTCAACCTTGTATTCACCACTCTTGACGGCCTGGCTGAGAGCATTCACCTTGTCCTGACGAACCTCAGAGGAATTCATCGCCTGAGTGGTCAAAGACTGTACCGATTGCGTTCCGGTACTCAGCGTGGTCCGGTCTTCGGTCGAAATCTGGGTGCCGACTGGACTCCCCGTCGAAACTTTCTTCGCGCCTTGGTCAACTGGCGGCAGGCTTACTGGTGGAGTGTTCACTTCGATCTTCATGGCAACTTCTCCTGTCTCAACGGTTCTGCTATCGGCGCATCCAGGAAAAGATTTCAATCAAGTACTGAAGATGTTGACAACAAGAGACTTACGTTCCTTCCAATCACTACTCGGTGTGAGCCGGGCCCTACTTCGGGGCTGTTGCTGCTCGAGTGTCATCCGCCTTGTGGAGCTGCTTCGAAATCATCTTTGCAATACCGATGCCGCCAGCCGCGGTCATCGCAGTCCCCAATGACTGCATTGCCATTCCCATGAACTGGTCTTTGCCGGAGTCCGCGTCACCTTCGTCGTCCCCGCCGGGAAGTGATCCAAAACTTTGTTCGGCCTGCTGTAACCAGCTTCCGAGGAGTATGGACTCAAAATCGTTCGCCGATTTCTCAATTTTTGCATTTTCCGTGGATGAGACCGGCTGGTGGAGAAGCTTACTGGCGTTGATGGTGATCGGCTCGGTCACAACTCCGGAGATGGCGCCAATTGTGGATTGATCCGGCATTAGATCACCTCCAAATCAGCTTCTAGCCCGCCTGCGGCCTTGATGGCCTGCAAGATTGAAATGATGTCGTGCGAGGTTGCGCCAATGGCGTGAAGCCCCTTAATCAGTTCATCTACGTTCGCCCCTTCTTCGAGCTGGATCGATTGTGCGGGTGCATCGTTCACTGTTGTCCTTGTTTCATCCACAACTTGAGGTTTGTCGTTTGAATGCGGCGCCGGCTCTACGATCACATGCCTTGTCTCTACGTTGATCGTCAAACTGCCTTGGATCACAGAGACTGGCGAGAGCCGGACATCGCCCCCCATAACGATCGTTCCAGTGCGCTCGTTGACCACCACCTTGGCCGGTGAACGAAACTCGATGGAGAGGTTTTGGACACGCGAGATAAGAATGGGCACAGAGGGAGCGCCGCTGGCGGCAACGTCCACATCGATGCGTCGGCTGTCGATAGCGACAGCGATCGGCTTGTCAAAGTCTTTATTGATGACGTCCGCGATATCGCGCGCGGCGGTGAAATCGGAGTTCAGGAGCAGCAGGGAGACAGTGCGGAAGCGGCTCAAGTCTACGGCTGCATCTCGTTCAACCGTTGCGCCCTCTGCAATTCTGCCGACTGTGGGCTGATTTACGCTCTTTGAGTTGCCCGCCATGCCTTCGGAGTAGCCTCCAATAACCAATGGTCCTTGCGCCTCGGCAAATACCTGTCCGTTGGTTGCGCGGAGAGCGGTCAGCAGCAGCACCCCGCCCTGAATGCTCTTGGCGTCGCCCACCGATGAGACGGTAACGTCTATTTTCATTCCTGGGCGGGCAAAGGGTGGAAGTGTGGCAGTGACAAAGACGGCAGCAACATTTTTTACGACGACAACACCGGGCGCGATCTGCACACCCATCCGTTGCAGCGAATTCGCCAGCGTCTGAACTGTGAAAAAGGTCTGCTGTGAATCGCCTGTATTCTTGAGACCAATCGCGAGGCCATAACCGACAAGTTGATTGTCGCGGACGCCTTGAATCTGCGTTAAGTCGCGAATTTTTACCCTGTGGTCGGCATCGGCCGCAAACGCAGAAAGCGCCGCAAGCAGCCAGACGACAGCGGACAAGGCTATCCCCTGCAGCCAGCTATTGCGCCCAGCAGCACATTGTTTGCGCGAATTGCACATCAGAAGTTGAACAGCCATAGGATAGCCCTGGTAATGGGATTCGGCTTACGCACGCCGTCAGAAATGATTCCCTTGCCCTTCATCTCAATTTCAAGATTGCTCAGAGCTGTCGATAGGACCGTGTTGTTCGGGCCGATGTCGCCGGGCCTGATCATGCCGCGCACAATTACATCTTCGTGCTGGTTGTTCATGAAGATCTTGCGCCCGGCTTCCACGACCAAATTTCCGTTGGGAAGGACGGCAATGACCTGACCAGTAAGGTTGGTTTGGAAAAGGGTGTTCGACGCTGTCGATCCCTGTCCCTTGAGCACCGATGAAGAATTGCCCGAAAGCAGCGGGTTAGTGGAAGCGGGAGCCCTGCCCAAGATACCTGTAATGGCAGAGGTGCTCGTGAAGCTGCGCTCGCTGTCGACCGTGCCGGATTGAGTAGCCGTGGTCTGGACGCCAACCTGGATTGTAATAGTGTCGTTGAGGTGGTGGGCCTTGTAATCAGAGGAGAAGTCACCCAGAGTGCTCTCGGGCGACCACAGGCTCCCTACAGTGTGCTCGTCAGAGGCCGGGACGTAATGCTCCTGCAGTCGCGTGATGTATTGCGTGCGCAGACGCTCAGTGGACTTCTCGTCTGTCTTATGCTCGGAGAGGCAGAAGGTAAATGCCGAAGAAATGCTGAAGAGCGCGAGCAGCGCGGTCCAACGAAGTTGTGCAGGCTTGGGCCGCATCTCAGAAACTCCTTCTCAACAGGTTTGCGCTGATTACTTCTGCGACGTAAAACTGCTTGCGGTCGGGGCTTGCGACATGAATCCTGTGGCCGGCGATGCCATTTTCAAGAGTGATGACACTCATCTGCACATGCGACCGCGCGTCGTCCATCACCAGGGTTGCGTGTGCTCCGGCTCGGATCACGATATCAGTGTTGGGTTTCAAAGTTGCGTTGCTCGTGACTGCTGAGACGCCGAGTGCGACTGGTGTGCTGTCACCCGGCGCAGCCGGTCTGCTGACGATGGAATAGAAAGGCAGGCATGTGCTGGGCAAGCGGCAGCCCAGCTTAACCAGTGAGTGTAGCTCGCGCTGCTGGCCCGGTGACCGAGAACCGAGCGGCACGATTGACAGGATATCCAGGACAGGAGCGGGTTCGGTGGCGACCACCTGCGCGAGCAACAAAACCTGGTCGTCGATGGTCTGAATCCCGCTGCCGGAGAGAGCCTGAGCAACTTGATGTGCAGTGAGCGGAAAGCGGCGTTGCGACTGGGATTGGGTCTGTGCCCATCCGGGAAAGCCCACGGCCATCATCAACAAAATCGGGATTAATCTGGTTGTCATTGATCCTCTTTGCCGCTTCCGCTTCATCGCACAGATGACTACTGGGCGAGTTGGTTCAGTTGCTGCAACATTTCATCCGCGGCCTTGACGACTCTGGAGTTCGACTCATAAGACCGTTGCGCCAAGATCATGGCCACAAACTGGTTGACGACGCTGACATTCGACTGTTCAAGCATGCCTTGCTGCAGTGTCCCCAATCCGTCTGAGCCGCCGGGCGTTCCAATGACGGGTTGACCGGATGCTGTGGTCGCCAGGTAGATATTGTTGCCCACGGCGTTTAGCCCGCCGGGATTGACGAAGAGGGCCGTTTGAATATTGCCAACCTGCGTAGCTGCCGTTTGGCCAGGTTGGGTGACGCTGACCGTTCCGTCGCTGCCGATGGTGACGCTTAGAGCACCGGCTGGAATGGTAATCGCAGGCTGCAGCGGATTGCCGTCGGCGGTGACCACCTGGCCTTCTGCATTCGTGCTGAAAGAGCCGTCGCGCGTATAGCCTACCTGGCCGCTGGGCAACAGAATCTGAAAGAATCCCGCCCCGGATATCGCTACGTCCAGCGGGTTGCCGGTGGTGGAAAAGTCGCCTTGCGTCTGAATGATCTCCGTCTCCGAGGGTCGCGTTCCGAGACCTATCTGCAAACCAGCGGTCACAGTCGTCTGCTGAGTTGAAGCAGCGCCTGGCATGATCTGATTCTGATAGAGAAGATCCGTGAAGTTCACCTGGCGCTGCTGAAAGCCCGTGGTGCTGGAGTTCGCCAGATTGTTTGCGATGTTGTCCAAATTCATCTGCTGTGCCGTCATTCCACTCGCGGCAGTGTATAGCGCACGAAACATATCAGATTCCTTTCGAAGTTAGCTGTGCACCGATCCAACCACTAATCAACTGACGCGCGGCAGGTCCTGTGCCGCGGTCTTGTCCATCTCGGTGCTGAACATCGTAAGTACGCGCCGCATGGCCTCGACCTCACGCTGAGCAGTCATCAACTCAATTACGCTGGTGACAGGATTTACGTTTGAGCTCTCGAGCATACCCTGGCATACCTGGGAATGCGTGGCGGGAACAGCGGCGCCGACGGGCGCCGTATAGTAAGTGCCGCCTGCACTTTGAATTTGTGTCGCAGGCGGAAACTCGACCATCTTCAGTCGTCCCGAGATGGCGCCGTTTACGGAGATCGTTCCGTCAGAACTTATCGAGACTGGGCTTCCTACAATCGTTACGGGCTTGCTATTATCACCCAACACAGGATCGCCGGCAGCCGTTGTCAGTTGGCCTGCCGGCGACACGCGAAAGTTTCCGCCGCGGGTGTAAACAGAACCTGAAGCAGTCTTTACTTCGAAGTAACCCGGTCCCTCTATGGCGAGGTCAAGCTCGTTTCCTGTGTGTACCAGAGCGCCCTGCGTAGTATCCAGCTGCGTAGCACTAAGTACTCCATAATCATTCATATCCTGGTTGAGAACTGAAAGAGGGGAGTCACCTGTAGAGACCAGCATGGAACTAAACACGTTATGGTTCGCCCGGAAGCCAGCGGTGCTCACATTCGCCAGGTTATTGGCGATTGTGTCGAGCGCCTCAGTGCGGGATACCAGCCCTGTTGTGGCTGCGTAGTAACCACTGTTCATGGTATGGCCTCTGGCAATTGATATGCACGTCATGGGCCAACCGAGTTCGAGTCGAGTTTCTTGTCTGTTTACCCCATTTTCGAGTCGAAGATACACAAATTGCGATTCGCCGGCATCACTGATGAGAGGTCAATGAGAACTCGATGAGATGAAACTCTTCATGTCGGGCCGCGCGACATCCATTTATCGGAAGGACGAGAATCTACTTAAGACCAGCGCTTCCAGTCACTAGCGCTCGAGACACAGATTGCTAAGGCAGAAAGATATTACTCCCAGATATGGATGATGCATGCCCGGTGGATCTCGTGAATTGCCGACTGATTTCAGTCTGCCGATACGTCGGCGAGATCGTGCGCGGCCGTGAGGATCAGCTTCCAGGGAGAAGATGAAGATGGTTCATTTACACTGCGCATGGCGGCAAGAACAAAAAATGGCAGAGCTCCATCCATTGCGAAAAAGGCATTGGGTGTACTGGCGGCCGAGTCGCCGCTTTGCCAGCCGAGGACTGTTGGAACTGATTGAATCTCATGAAGCAGGCCAACCAGGTACGCGTCTTCAGGGGAAACGCCTTCGATTGATTCAGCCACCAGTTGCGCGTATTGCGCTACCAAGAGGCTGTGCTTCCAAAGTGCGGTTGCCGCATAGTGCTCATCGTCGCATGCAAACGTATTTGCAGACAAAACGCTGAACCAGTCGTCCACATCCAGGCCAGCTATACAGTCATCCATCCGGCCAGGGCGCTCGCCGGCAAGATCATATTCCCTACCAATTAACCGCAAGATCTGGAGGGTTGCCCCAACATCGCTCAGGATTAGCGACGAGACCTTACGCAAGTCGATAAATGCCTCATGCAGAAGCATCTGCAGGCCTAGCAGTGTTGCAGCCATGACTGGTACGCCATTCAAGAAGTCCATTTTTTCACGTGCAGGACTCTCTTGTTCCCCGAAGTGGACGTCGTCCAGAGCAAAAGATGGAATCCAACTCTGATCCATTACCGGTTCGCACATTTGATCGAGCATTGTCTCACCCCTGCTACGTCCTTATCGGCACAGACAGAAAATCTATCCAAACAGAAACGCAATCTCTCGATTTGCCGGAAAGGTTTTTGATTGGCGCAAGAAGAGGTCTGATGTCGGGTAGATTAAGATTCCAGATGAAGCGAAGGACAGCCCTTCATAAGCTTCATGGAATCAATGAGCCTGCCGCAATAGGAGATATCAAAAGGTTGAAGACGCTCTTCGCATCGCACCTTTTCAGCGGCCGTGTCCGGCGAATCCTAGTGCCCGCTCGACGGGCTTCTGCGTCCACAATTCTGATGCTGAGGGGAAATCTCATCGATTGCACCCCGATTGTGAATGTGCCTAGCTCAACAAGTGACATTTGAAGAGAAATCGACTTCATCCAGCTTCGAAGAGGAGGTCAACTTCTTTTGGACCGCACTTCAAACGTGTCCAAAAGTGCTCCCTATATCTGCATATCATGGCTTCATCCGCCTCGAGATCGACGACATAGCTACAGAGGATACGCGCCATTTCCGCTGGAGCTTTGACGCTTTCGAAGGTTATTCCCGCTGGCTTTGCATTTCCACTTCGCTCCAGCGCCAACTGTCTTAGTTGGATCTGTGTCTCGAAGTCGCTGGGCGTTACGAAGCAGGGCTGCGTCTTACATCCAGTCATCTGCTCGATGACATATAGCAGTCCATACTCGACGCCGTGAACAAAGCCAACCAGTAGCCGTTTTGTTGCCGTAACGTAGTGCAGAGGAATTGCGGAATGGAAATGGGCTAGTGCTTCTGGAATCTGAATTTCTGTTTGCATCACACGCGGCGGAACTGCGAATACCGGACAGCTCCACTGTCCTGCGCGGGCAGCAGTGACTTGCATTTCACTGAGCAAACCTCGTCGGACCAGGATTTCGCCGATCTCACCGCCAGCTTCTTTCTGCTCGTCTACGGCTTCTCTCAATTGCGCGCTGGTCAGCAAGCCGCGACTAACAAAGATCAGCCCCAGTGGCATACGCGACACATGGCTGGCCTGCGCCGGTTCTTGCATCATAAGTTCCGAAAGTCTCACTTCTGCTGCCGACGTAAAGCAGGAGGAACTGCAATACCAGCAGCCGCGCATTTTGATACCGGCCTTTTGAGCCGAAAGGTGCCCCAAAGTCAATGACCTGTGACAGCATTCACACGTGGAGGTGACTGCCTTGAAACCCTCTGCCCATGCAGGCAACGCTATCGATTGAAACAAGCTCATGTGTGCATTTACTCCTAGCTTAAGATTTCGTCGAATGCTTCCACGTCTGTGACACTCAATGAATTACCGGGCTGAAGTTTGCCGGTAGAACCTCGGTGACGCGCAACCCGTAGTTGCCGTCGATGACTACCGCTTCACCTCTGGCAATTACCTTGCCTTCAAGAAGAAGTTCGACGGGCTCCTCCACCTGGCGATCAAGTTCAATGACAGAGCCGGTAGTAAGTTCCAGCACTTCTCGCAGGGCGAGCCGGCGTTGCCCAAAACGTAGAGTCACGTTTAGTTCAACATCCATAACCAAATCCAGATTGACCTGCTCGTTAATCACTTGTTTCAAAGCTCCTTGCGTCGAACTTTCCGGAATTTTGGCCTTGTTCTGATCTTCTAAGGGCATGGGATATTCCAAGGGCGGGGGATCTTCTGGATGCTTGGGATCTTCCGATTGCACAGGATCTTCTAACTGTTTGGGATCTTCCGCGTGCACGGGATCTTCTGGCGGCGCGGGATCTTCTAGTTGCGGAGGGCCTTCCAAGCGCTGGGAGAGAGCTTCTGTCAGAATCGGACTCAAGTACATCAAGAGTGATGCGCGATCATCCTTATCACTGACAATTGTGATCTGCTCACAGCGCGTGAGGCCAGACGGGGG
>JBEKCA010000104.1:0-20596 GCA_050015115.1 Occallatibacter sp. | reverse complement strand
GATCCGCCCTCGGCGGGGATGGCGCTGGCCAGCTCGCCGATCATCAGCGCGGTGGGCAGGCTCCAGATGACCGGCAGCACCAGCAGAATCACGATGGCGTTTAGAAAACCCGCGCCACCCAGAATGTCCTCGATGCCGTAGGGACCGCCCGACACCATGAAGTAGGTGGCGGCAATCAGCGGCAGCATCAGCATTTTGCTCCGCGCCGGCCTCTTTTTGAAGAACATGATTGTGAATCTAACAACCCCGGGCCGCCGCACCAAGAGAAAAGTGGATCGAAAATCGCGGGCGGACCATCCACGCAACGCCGCAGGGCCGGATTCCGGTATAATCCCATGAGACCGCGGAGAGATGGCCGAGTGGCTGAAGGCGGCGGTTTGCTAAACCGTTGTACGGTCAAAAGCTGTACCGGGGGTTCGAATCCCCCTCTCTCCGCCACCTTACAAAGCAAGTTATTGATATAGCGTATAAAACTAACAAAAAAGAAGACTTGACTTTGATTACAGATGTGCGCTGTGTACGCACAGTGCGCCTCGGTTCGCCCAATTCAGCCCTTTTACCTTACAAAATGGGAGGCGCCTTACAAAGGCTATTCGCCGCCCGCGGCATGGAGAGTGATCCTCAGCGCAGAAAGATGGGAGTTGCTGGACCAGGTGCTCGAGATTGGGAGAGTCGCACTGCTTCTAAAGCTGACGGAGGAACGGTACTCGCAGCTAAAGCGCTGAGTGAATGAAGGCTCACTAAACCAGGTAAGAGTCTCGGGAAGTTAGAGTAGAGGGGGCACCAGATTGAGAGGAGAGTCTCTCCGGTGTCTGGCTTTCTGATTACCCTAGACGAAGTGACAGGCTACTCCTGAAGGAGCTCCCCAGTGAAGAAATCCAGCGAATTGATTCGAGAGATGCATGGGTACTTCTGGTGGCTGGGGGAAGAGACGCCGGAGGGGTGCTTTGCGCCGACGACTGCAGTACCTGGCACCTTGACGATCTCCGAAGACGGCCTAGCAAAGCTGATCTTGACGGGCTCGCTCATTCAGTCCAATTTCCTGCAACTTGACGCAGAGACCAAACGCCACGCCGACATACACCTCGAAGCCCTCGCCGGGAGGACGATTGCCGGAAAGGTTGATGATGACAGGCGTTGCATCTATCTCCAGCAAGTTGTCTACCAGGAGGGCGGCCGCACCTTGGATCGCAAACTGTTGGAGAAGTTTCGCGCGGCGATCTGCCTTGTCGGAGAATCGACAACCCCACTTTCTCCCAATTCGTTTACCTTCTCTCGTCTCTCAATCGAGTTGACAGGTGTGGAAGAGTGGCGCCGAAATGATGCCCTGCGAGTGGATGCAGCAAAGACGGACGGAGAGCGCCAATCGCAGAATGTTTCCTATACTGCGGAGCAGTGGGACTACTGCGTTGATGAAGGGAAGGTCTCTCTCCGAACGGATGTTCACTGCACGGCTCTCAACGTCGTCGGCATGCAGAAGATCAGCTTCGAGCAGCATGACTGGATCGACTACGCACCAAGTACCTTGCAGAGTCCAGTGGAATTAAAACAGGAGTTCGGGTATATCGAGGAGCTTCTGGCACTGCTCGGCGGGTCTTACTACGCACTGAAGTGGCCGCAGATATCCACTGAGCGGACTAGCGGTGTGAATGCCTACACGCTTTACTTTCATCGGAGCACAGAGAAGACACCTCCACCGGAGGTGTGGGATCTCTGGACATTCTTTCCCCAGGTGCGAGATAGCTTTGGGACTATCTATGCGAACTGGCGAAAGAGAAGACGTGAGCACGGAGCCGGGTTTTATCTCCATCTCGCGGCCCTGCGGAATTCTTCCATGTACGTTGAGCATCGCTTTGTGAACTTGGTCTGGGGTATTCTTTGAGTCGAACGGCGGAATGGCTCGCGCCGAAGCGACGGCCCCGGAGATCCGCTTGGCCGTCGCCGAGCCGGATCTCGACATTGGCCATGTGGAGACGGTACTGGACGCACTGACTGACGCCTGCTACTACCTGACCGTCGAGCGCAACCGCTACCATTTCAGTTTCAAAGAGAATCTGAACAAACGCTATGCCGATCGCCGGGCAAACATCAAGGACGACACGATAGGCGAGCGTGTTCGTGCGGAAGTGCAGACCGTCTTCGCAACGAGCAACGGGATCGCTCCGGTTTTCTTCCCCGAGAACAGCGGCAAAGTGCCGGACAAGCCGGCTCTGACGTTCGTGGTGCTTGCGCCTGAACAGAGCATGGAGGATGAAAAGCGAATCAAGGCCTTCATTGATGGCGTGATTCGCGAGCACGGGAGTTCGTCTCGGACTTACAAAAGCGGACTTGTATTCGTCGTCGCCAATTCAGCGAGCGCACTGTACGAAAACGCCAGGCGTGTTCTCGCCTGGGAAGAGATTGAGAAGGAATTGCCAGGCATCAGCGTGGACAAAACGCAGATCACGCAACTGGATGACAACATCAAGAAATCCAGGAGGGATCTGAAGGAAGGCGTCTGGCGGTGCTACAACAATGTCGCCCTGCTCGGGAAGAACAACGAGGTCCGATTCATCGACCTCGGAAATATGCATTCCAGTGCCGCCGCATCGATCATTCAATTCATCGTCAATGAATTGATGCATGTCGACGAGATCCAGACTGGCATTGGCCCCAATTTGCTTGTTCGCAATTGGCCGCCGGCTATTCCAGAGTGGAACACGAAGGCGGTTCGAGATGCTTTCTTTGCATCGCCGCTTTTCCCGCGGCTCCTCAATGCAGATGCCGTAAAGGAAACCATTGCGCGCGGTGTTTCGAACGGGCAGCTTGCCTATGTCGGCAAGACTGGAAGCGGGAGATACCATCCCTTCAATTTCAAGCGTTCGATCACTGCATTCGATGTCGAGATTTCCGAGGAGATGTACATCATCACCAAGGAGAACGCCGAGGCGTACGAACTGGCGGCAACGCAGCCACCGACCCCCAAGCCGGTCCCGGCGCTGTTTCCGCCGGATAGTTTCACCGTGGATCAACCGAACACACAAACAGGGCAAACAGCGTCAACGCCAGCACCAAAGCCTTCCGGTGGTCAAAGCGGATCGGAGCCAGCTCAACTAACTTTGGGGCTGACCTGGTCGGGCGAAGTGCCGTCGCAGAAGTGGATGAACTTCTATACGAAGGTTCTGACAAAGCTGGGTGTCGGAAACGATCTGAGCCTCAATGTGAAAGTCAAATGCAACCCTCGGGGAGGAGTGTCGAAACAGAAGATTGAAGAGATCAAGAGCGCCCTGCGTGAATTGGGGCTGGATGACAATCTTAGTGACTAGGCTGTGGATACCATGGCGTATGCGCGATGGTGTCGGGTGCTGCTCGCTGAGAGCTGAAGTGTTGTGGTTCGACGGGGTTTTCAGAAAGAGATTCCACAGCTGATCCGAGGGATCATAAGGCCAGGATCGAAGGGTAGCCTTGCATATATAGTTGACAAATAAAGAATATTTACTGAAACGCCCATATTTACCATTGCGGTGAATATTCGTTCAGAGCTAAACTAGGACGTGCTTTCCTCAGCTCAAATTCCGGTCTGGCTCCTGCGCTTATTACGCCAGATTCAAGGACTTTCTGTCGAAATCACCGAGGCGCAGTCCATTGTGCTGTCTGCCCACGGCGGCAGACGGCACACATTCACGGTGCAATACCATCCAGTTTTGAGCGGGGAAAAAGCTAAGCTCCTTCTTCAGGCCTGGAAGCGCCCTCTCGAAAGCCGGTCAAAAAACCTCCTCGCCGTCCAAAGACTTGCTCCTCACACACGCCAATTGCTCCTTGCCGCAGGGCTCTCGTGGGCTGAAGCGGAAACCGGCGTCTGCCATCTCGCCGCTCCGGGAATGCTGATCGACGTTACAGTCGAAGATGAGTCTGAGCGAGTCAACTCGAAAGCAGCCCGTGTCAAATTGCGCGACCGCTCCGGCGTCATCGCCGAAGTCCTCCTCACCTCCTTCCGGACTGCAGAACTGCGGCTTGCTGCGGTTGCCAAACGCGGCAACGCCTCCCCAGGCCTAGTCAGCCGCATCTTTGCCAGGCTCACCAGCCTGAATATATTGAAACAGGATGGGGCCGGTCCGAAGCGATTTTGGCGCCTTGCTGACCCTGGAGCGCTCTTAGATCTATGGAGTGCCGAGGAACGTCAACCCGAACGCAGCACAAACTTATACGTCTGGAGCCGGTCGCCGGAAGCCCTGATGGAAAAGCTGCCTCTCCTTGAAAAGCAAAAGATACTGTGGGCCGTCGCGGGAGTTGCAGCCGCAAACCTGTATGCGCCAACCTTGACCGTCACCCCTGCCCCAATCATCTGGGTCGATGCAAGCCTACCCGTTTCCGAAATCGCATCTGTACTCGCGGGCGAGGTCGTCGAAAAGGGATCGAATCTCGAAGTCTGGCAGTCGCCCGGGAACCTTTCCTTTGAGGCCCTTCGCCGCTGGGGGCCGGCGCGAGAGAGCCTCGTGCCTCTCGCCGGGGACCTTCTCCCCCTGGTTTCTCAGCCACGTGCGTATATCGAAGCACTCGCCGGCCCCGGCAGAGCCCCGGAAGTTGCACAGAACCTGCGCGAAAGGATGCTTAACTCGAATGACTGAGAACAGCTCCCAGCATCTCTATACGCCGCAAGCGCTTGCAGCTTGCGAAAAGGCACTGTGCACCATCCTGACCAAAGTCGGACCATGGGGCAGCCGGCTTATCCTCATTGGCGGGATGACACCGCGGTACCTGGTAGGCAATGCTCCGATGGATATGAAGGAGCATGTTGGCACCACCGATCTGGATATTGTTGTGGGCGTCACGGTCTCTACGGAAGAAGAGGAGGCGTATCGCACGCTTCAGCAGAATCTCAAAGAAGCCGGCTTTGCCCCTGCAGTCAATCCGGACACCGGAACAGAGGAGACCTTTCGGTGGGTGCGGGATGTCGACGGAACCAGGGTTCTTCTGGAATTCTTCTGTCCCGTCGGAGACGGTCAACCCGGCAGGCTTTACCGCAATCCCGGACACAATATTGGCTCCAAAATCAGCGCAATTCGCACACAGGGCGCAGAGTTAGCCGGAATCGACCATTTTTCCGTCACGCTGAAGGGTGAAACGCTCGATGACGGGGGCATTCAGGAGGGCGTAACTGCACGGGTTGCAAACCTGCTTCCGTTTGTAGTCCTGAAAGCATTTGCGATCGAGCAAAGAGACAAGGACAAGGATAGCTATGACCTCGTCTGGACGTTGAATGCCTTTTCCGGTGGTCCACTATCAGCCGTTGAGGCGATGGCCGTCAGTCCCGTCCTCAACCATCCAGAGATACCGATCGCCGTTGGCTATTTGCGCAAGAACTTTCAGACCGTCGAACATCGCGGACCAGCGCAATATGCGCGGTTCGAGCGGTCCAACGGTACCGAGGATGAGCGTACGTCGTTGAGACGTTTTGCGCAGGGAACCATTGCACAATTCCTTGCGCACTGGGAAGCGCTTGCGCTTCCATTCAAATGAGCCGATTGACGCTTCAGCCTCGGCAATCGATTGTACCGGGTGCCGAAAGGATGACTTTCAGTCGGAATGGTCGCCTCTTCACCAGTTGCGGTAAATTGAACTGATACCAAAGAACTTGTGGGGCCATCGTCATGCAGAAGGCAAGACTGCAAAGCACAGCCAGCATGGAACTCGTAAAGGTCTTCAACACCTGTCTCGCGGTGCGCGGGTTGGGGTTGTTGACGGATCGACCCCTGCTGCATGGGACGCACGTGAACATCCCAACTCTCGCCCAAGATCGGTCTCAGGATTATCGAGTGGGGAAATTGCTCAGGATGTTGATGTTTCTTGATATTGACGTCGAGATTCTCATCCGTCCAGCCGCGGTGAAAGGTCGGATTCATGGCTCAGCAGCTTAGCCGCCAACTCGCCAGCTCTCTCCAGAGCGGACGCATCGCGCCCGACTTCCGCCTGCTTCGGGACAAGTCCCTACGCATGTTGACACATGGGTGGGGATCTCATCAGGACGTCTCGCTTTATCTCAACAGGTGCCAGGTCGATACCGAGGAGCCTCTCGTTCATCGGGTTTGGCAACAAGTCCTCCTTCGCCGGCGCGCGATTGGAAAGGTGGTGGATTTCGGAGCCGGCGACGGACGTTTCAGCCGCGCCGGCGCATACAAATCCTATGTAGGATATGAGATCGATTCGAGCCGATTTGGAAAAGCGGCCTTGCCCCAAGACGCCCGAATGGAGCAGGGGTGTGCATTCTCCACTCAGATCAGCGATGCGGACCTGACGATTGGGAATCCGCCGTACGTGCGCAATCAGGATCTTCCCCAAGGTTGGAGAGAGCATGCGGCGCAAGTGATCGAGAGCCGGACGTCGGTCACTCCCTCTGGCCTGGCAAATGCCTGGCAGTACTTTTTCCTGCTTTCCCTTGCGAGCACGGCTCCGGATGGACTTGTCGCCCTCGTGATTCCGTTTGAGTGGGTCTCAAGGCCGTCATCGAAGTCCCTGCGAAATTATATCCGGCAAAATAACTGGAACGTAGCGGTCTACCGTCTTAATGACAGCGCCTTCTATCGAGTCCTCACGACTTCATCCATCACGATCGTCGACAAGAGCAGGCAGGAGGGGGCGTGGACCTTTTATGCAGAGGACGATGGCGGTCACTTTACGCAGATGCCATCGGAGACCGGACATGTGGACGGTGTGCTGCCCTACCTGCGTGCGACGCAAACGAACTCGGGCATGCGGGCCAAGAGGGGTCTGAGTCCTGGAACCCAAGAGATTCTGACCCTCACGGAATCCGAGCGGGCAAGATTGGGCTTGAGGCCTGGAGAGGACGTTGTCGAGTGTGTCACATCTCTCAGGCATTTACCTGCGTCGATCGGCGCTCTCAACACCGAAGCGTTCCGGAAGCATTTCAGAGACGAAGGCAAGAAATGTTGGCTCATTCGGACTGATGTAGCTCCCTCGAAGACACTGATGTCCTATCTCTCGTCGGTGGCCGAGGGAAAGCGTGCCACCGCCACATGCAGAGATCGTGACGAATGGTGGAAGTTCACCATGCCCTCGGTGCCCCATCTGTTGGTCTCATCCGGATTTCGCGGCGACGGCACAAAATCTGTTGTCAATACTGTGAAGGCAAGAGCTGTTGGCAGCGTCTGCGGCGTCTACGGGGTACCCCGGGAATCCCGCGATCGCGTTGCTTCCCAGATCCGTGAGTTCTCCCTCGGAGCCCGCGTTGTCGCGCATTCGAACGGATTGAAAAAGCTCGAAATCAATCAAATCAATGCTGTACTCGAATCTCTAGGAGACAAAGAAAATGCCTGACCAGAACTTGCTGAAGTCAGGATCACTTCCGTTCACCATTGAGAGTCGTGTGTTGCGGGAGTTGGGAGAGCGGCTCGTCAAAGAACCCGAAGTTGCATTGAACGAGCTGATCAAGAATTCATACGACGCCGACGCCGGATACTGCCGCATTTCAATCTCGGACAACGATGAAATCGTTGTTGAGGACAATGGCCATGGAATGACTCTGGAGGCGTTCACGCATTTCTGGATGAGAATCGGTACAAGTTCAAAGACAGACTCATCCACCAGCAAGCGTTATGGCCGCCTTATCACCGGCGAGAAAGGCATCGGACGATTCGCAGTCCGATTCCTTGGCCAACACCTGAAGATGGAGACCATCGCATACGATAGCGGACGAAAGACAAGAACGAAGTTGACGGCCCGTTTCGACTGGCCGCTCTTCGATAAGGAGCATGACCTCGGGAAGATCGGTGTACCTTATTCGCTGCGACGTGCTCCAGAGAATGAGACTGAAGGGACGACGCTCACAATCACGAAATTACGGCCGGAGGCACATCGCATCAATTTGCGTACTGTGCGAACGGGTTCGCTCGCGGTGCTCTCGCCATTCGCGTCCCTCATGAAGCAAACTCCGCCCAGCGGAGGCGAAGAGAGCGACCCGGGATTTCAGTTATTGCTCTCTGAAGGAGAAGCGCCCGATGAAGTAAAGGACGATGTAGCAAGAAAGATTCTGGAGAGCTTTGTCTTAAAGGGGACATTAGACCTAACTGGCGACAAGCTGTTATTGAAGGTCTTTCAAAAGGATGAGAAGAAGCCTTATTTTTCGCTCAGCGACAGGATCACGAATGATATCGGCCCATTGCACGTGGATTTGCGCTTTTTCCCGCAGCGTGGAGGCACCTTCCGCGGTCTGCCGCTTGACGGCCGGATCGCCAAGACCTGGGTCAAAACTCACTCCGGCGTAGCGGTGTTCGATCGAACCTTCCGAGTCCACCCCTACGGTACAGAAGGGGACGATTGGCTTTCGTTGGACACTGATTCGGCAAAGAATGTTCGGTTTCCCCGGTCGAGTCTCTCTGAAAAGCATTTTCCCATGGACGAGGCAACGAGGAAATCGACGGAATTGAATTACATGCTGAGGCTGCCGCACAGCGAACAGGTGATTGGCGTCGTCCAGGTCTCCGGTGTCAGAGGGGGTCAGCAGCGCGGGGATGGAGCTGGCCTAATTGCAGCCGCCGATCGCGAGGGATTTCTGCGCAATAGCGCATTCAATCAATTGGAGGATTTGGTTCGCGGAGTAGCCGAGGCCATCGCTTACGTTGATCGGGAGATCCAGCTGGCAACCGAGCGGCGCAAGGAGGAAGAGAAGCTCGAGCAACTAAGGCGGGAGACACGAGAAGCGGTAGCGGCGATTGAGGGCGATCCGAATATCAGCGCCTCTGTAAAGAGGACGGTAGTTCAGAATCTACTGCGGACGCAAGAGAGTGCCGAACAGGTCGTGCAGGTTGCCAATGAACGCCAGGCCACGCTCGAAGTAATGAGCCTGATGGGCGTTGTGGCCGGCTTCATGACCCATGAATTCGGGACTGCGCTCCATGACTTGGAACGCGTTCGAGACCGTTTAAATGAGCTCGGCAAGAAAGACCCCGTCTTTCGGCAGGAGGCTCTCTTGCTGACGGAGCGTTTGGTAAGTCTCCAAGACTTCGTGACTTACTCGCAAGGATACGTGCGCGGTGCCGCTCAACGCCCGAGCCGTCCGTACCCAGCGCAGCCGAGGGTACAACAGGTGATTCGCGTCTTCGGCAAGTATGCCGAGGAGAGGGACATTCGAGTCGAGATTGAGATCGGGAAAGATGTGCTGGCGCCTCTTGTGCCCCCGTCCCTTTATAACGGCCTGGCGTTGAACCTCTACACGAACGCACTGAAGGCCGTCACGGCGGCCTCCAACCCGGTCAAAAAGGAAATTGCGTTTCGAGCCTGGAACGAAAAAGCCACGCACTTTCTCGAAGTCTCCGACACGGGGGTGGGGATCCCTGAAGCCTTAAAACCACGGATATTCGATCCTCTGTTTACGACTACTGCGGCCAATCGGGACCCCCTCGGGTCGGGCCTGGGTCTGGGGCTCGCACTGGTTCGTCGCTGCGCACAGGCCTTCGGTGGATCGGTCGAGGTTGTCGATCCCCCGCCTGGATTCTCAACTTGCTTTCGCGTCAGGCTGCCTCTGACCACTGGGTGACCACTATGTCCAATATTCTGCTGATCGACGATGATGCAGGCCAGGTCCATGAGCTGAAAGATGCTTTAGATGAGGCTTTCCGACAGATCCCCACGACAGTCGAACTGTGGGTCCCTGGGAGCGCCGACAGACCCGAAGACATCTTTTCCCGCTTGGTCACGCCTGAAACAGCGATGGTTGTGACCGACTATGACTTAACAGGGAATGGCAAGACGGGCTTTTTCGGATCCGCGATTGTGGATTGGTGCAAGGCGAAATTCATTCCGGTGGGAGATTATTCCCGCGGCGGCGCCCTCCATCAGTTACCCAAGGAAACCGACCAGTACGAGATCCGCATCCCGTCGAATTCTCGCGAGGCAGCGGTTTACATTCGGCAGGTTCATGATGGATTCCAGTTCTTGCGCCTTGCGGTCGAGGAGCGGTGGGATACTCTGTCGGCCAAGCGAAGCCCGGCGGCCATTCTCGCCGAAATTCTGGATCGTCCCATTGAAGAGACCCGCTTCGCGCTTTACGGCACTAAGCTTGGAAGCGCGAATGCCGCACTAATGTCGGAGATCTCGCGGGTTGAGCAACGCGGCGACGCTGTCCAGGAAATGAAGCGGTTTTTCCCTTATGTGTTGGGCCACTTATTGCTGAACGTGATTCTGCGCTTCCCTGGTCCTATTTTGCACTTGGATGCACTCGCAGCCTTTCTGGCTATCGCGCGAGATGAAATCCCTACAGTGGTAGAGACCTTCAGTGACGCAAGGTATCGAGGACCATTCGGCGGCTTGCAGCCCTATTATTGGACCTCAGGTGTGGAACAGATTCTCAGCAGCGCGCGAGATGCCCTCGCCCAGGAAGACGAGGCCGAAACCATCGGCGAACTCAATCGCCTGACGCTTCAGCGCATGTATAACAAGGAGTTTCGGCTGCATGGTTGTAATCGGTGCGGCGGGAGACAGGGCGGTCTGTTCTGCCCGTTTACCAAGAAGACCATCTGCCAGCGCGCGGATTGCTCTGTTCCTTCGAATGCGTGGATTCCCCAAGGGGCAAGACTTTGCAGAATTGAAAAAGACTTCTACGACGAATGGGCGCCACTGCTTGGGTTTTAGGTGCACTGGTTAAGCAAAATGGACAATACGGACTGGAAGATTCTCGAACGGCTGGTTTCGCAGTGGCAGGAATTCGAACTCCGGATGAGCCAGCTTCACAACTCGATCGAGCTGAAGCCGTCGGTGCCGAATAAGCCCGTGGCATTTGTGCGATCGGATGCAAGTACAGCAACTTTTGACTGCGGGCTAACATTGGTGAATCTTCCTGAGCGTGCGGGGAGAACGCAATCGCTGCCGCTCTACTTGGTGTTTCGCGGCGACATCATTGTGGACAAGTCTCATTTCGCAAAAACCGAGGTGCTGAGGACGGTCCATTTTCGAACCGAGGCAGCCTACTTTCGCTATAAGAGCGATCCCGATCGGCTGAAACATGTCTACGGTGCACATTTTGACTTCGACACGGATTTGACCGGGCATCCTCGCTTCCATGCGCAGCACAGAAGCTTCGGCCAGTTCTCCGCCGAGGTCGATCGACATCTCGGCAAGACTTTACCGCTCGATGACTGCATGTCGGAGGTACTGAATACTGTGCGATTGCCCTGTGCGCAAATGGACTTCTTCTCAGTGCTTCTGCAGGCGGTAGCGGATCGACTCATTGCTACGACCGCAAGTCAGCAGGAACGCGAGATCTTTGAGCAGCTGATTCAAATCTCAAAGCGCCTCCACGGATGCGGTCATCTTGTACCATCACTGCACAGCACAGAGGCAAGCTCCTGCTACCGTTCTCCTCATTGGTACTAGCTGGCAGCAGGTCCGCTGCGGATGGTTTCGCGGTCAGCGAGGACGCCCTCGACTGACGGAAGGGATTGCGGTATGTCGCCGCTCAAAGCCATCCATAATTGCTCTCGGCGGGCTGAGTTTTTGGGAGCGATTTGAATAGATGGACAGCAAACTGTATGATCTGCTCCTCAATACGAGATGAGCGGATCATTCAAATGCAAAGTGATGCCTAGAGCTGAAGCGTGAAGAGCGCGCAGATCTCAAGCGATTCGAACAAAGGATAGAAAATACTTGCTGATGGACGTTCGGGAAAAGCAGATCGCGCCGCCAAGGAATTGGGCTCTCTTCGAAAGCCTATTCCTTGCCCTGTTTAAAGGACTGCTAAAAGACCCTTTTGCTCAGAAGAACGGACGCACAGGCCAGCCTCAACACGGCGTGGATATTATGGGCAAGCCGGCCTGGAGCCCGCAGTTGTTTTGGGGCGTTCAGTGCAAGGGCAAAGAACGAGCCTACGGAGCTAAGGCCTCCCTGGCGGAGCTTGAGCGGGAGCTGGCAAAAGCGGAGAGTTTCTCACCTCCGCTTGCCCATTGGGTGTTCGCCACCACATCCCCGACTGATGCGGCTTTACAACAGGCCAGCCGAGAAATCAGTCAGGAGCGTCAGGCTCGGGGGCGGTTCCCAATCAGTATTTTGAGCTGGGATGATATCCAGGTTCTCTTGGCTGAGAACTCATTGGTGCTTCAGGAGTTCTACCCGGAACATGCCTTTGATGTTCCCGCTATCCTTGCCCGCCTGAGCGCATTGCCGACAGCAGATGAACTCCGGCAATTGACGAGTAATGTTCAGGCGAACAGCCAAAAGGAACGTGCAGACGATGAGACTCAACCGGAGGGAACAACAGATGCCTGGCTGCCGGTCACTTTCGACGATTCCAGAGACTTGGGGCCTGCGATCATGGGGCGACCGTTGGGTCCTGCAGATGCCGCTTCCTGTCCACGCTTGGCTGAGGTGGATTCCTTGCTCCACGCGCTTCGAAGCGCATACTCCGCCAGGCTGGTTGGGTATCCAGGGGCAGGAAAGTCGGTATGCGCCTATCAAGTGGCGCTGGAACTGGTGAAGGATGGGTGGAAGGTTTTCCGACTCAGGGACCCGAAGATAGACGATCCAGAATTTACCTCCTCCGGCGTCGACGCCAGAACCCTTTTTCTCATCGATGATGCCCATCTAATGTTGGAAACTCGATTGAAGTCGGCTGAAGAAAGGACAAACTCCTCGGCTCTGCTCCTTTCCACGCACACCATTTCCGGGGAGTTTGCGAACGTTCGAGGTGCTGTAACCATCGATTCAAGGAGAGCCGTCCGTACCATCGCAGCGGAACTGCGCGCGAACCTCGCAGAGACACTAAGGCTGGTTCATATAGCGGATTCGATGGTCGGCGAAGGCGCCGGTGACGAGCCCATCGAAAGGCGTCTCGAAGACGCGGAAAACAAAGCAGATCATCCCTGGCAATTCTGCTTCATTCTGGGCGGAGGGTGGCGCCGAGCAAGTTCCGCGGCTGACAATGCCCGGTTGGCGAGCGCGGATATCGTCCTGGCCTGCGCGGCAATCATCCAAATTGCTTCACGCGATGCAAAGGCAAGCCGGTCCGTGATTTTCGACTGCCTACGATCGGCGAACGCCGATGTCGCTCGGATAGAGTCGTCGCTTGCCTGGCTCGTCGCGCAGCGCCTCCTGCTCGCAAGCACCGATCTGCGTTGCCCTCATCAGCGCTTTGCCTCTGTCGTACTCACGCGGATCTTGCGAGGACAGAATGAAGAGGGGCGCCGGGCTATCGGTCGAATTCTTGAGTCCATCGTATCGAATAGGTCCTACCCTCTCGCCGGACTCTACAGCCTCGTCCATGAAATTCGTTTCGGCGGCTCCCATCACGGGGAGTGGATACGGCTCCTTCCACCAGAATCGCTTCAGAATCTGGCGAGCAGATGTTGGGAATCAAGCTCACCGATGGAACGCAATCTCGCATGTCTTGTTGCGACGGAGTTGGACGCATACATACCAGATTGGCGCAGCTCCGTCCTCCGGAGCCAGGTTCCGCTTCTCGCTGCATGGATTTCGGATCCGGCGACCCCAAGCGGATTTGGCTTGGGGCGTCTTCTCAACCACCTTCGCAATGTAGATTCGGATCTCTTACACGCGGTTATAAGCGCCACCAGCCCCTCATCGGTTGCTGCCGCCGTCTCCTCGATGACTGTCGAGGGCACCTACAGCCTGGCAGAAATGCTGGCGGGAATGGGAAACACGCAATCGACGGACTGGGCGGCATCTTTTTCCGGCGCGCTGAACCGAAAGAAGCTGCTTGAACTTGCGGCAAACTGGCCCAGTTCTGAGAGCCTCTTCAGCCTGGCGAAATTCTGCCACGCTATCACATGGTGCGACGAGAATCTGTCGCTTGAACTCGTTGAGCGCTGTGTGCCTGCCTGTCGAGCAGCGCTCACAAGAGATCCGGTCACTGCCTTCGGCGAACTGGACGACATTCTGATGTCGGTTCTTCGTGTATTTGATCCACTTGAAGTCTTTGTTGGACGCCTTCGACCAGACGCGCGGCGCTTGTCTCTGGCGAGGCGCATCTGCCGAGGAATTGAACCGAGACGGCTTGCGAAACAGCTCTCCGCAATTCCCAAGCGCGATTTCCAGAGTGCAAGCTCTGTCCTGTTGTTCGTGCGTAGGATCTCTGCCACAAAGTTCGAAGCAACAATGGCTGCAATCGACTGGGGGCGCATTGAACGCACCATCGGCCACGACTGGGAGAATATGCCGCATGATCAAGAGGTCTTTATTGCCGTTGCCTATGTTGCTAAACGGTCGCGCAAGGAAGTGGTCAAAGTAATAGAGAGGAACGCACCTCGAGTCAAGCTGTTCCCGCCGCGATTCGCCTTGATGGCTCCCAGTGCGGCCCTACGCCATGTTGCGGCTGGCGGGAAAATCCGATTCGGACGCTATGAACGTATTGATTGGGTGTTCGGGCCAGCAACGGTTGCGCTGTTCGCGGAGAAACGCCCTGATCTGGTTGATACTACGATCTTGCCGTGGGAGGCAGAGATCGGTCGGGCTCTCTCCTACTCCCATCCCAGTTGGTACGACAAAGCTGCAGATTTCCTCAATGTTCTAGTCGCAGTGAATCCCGCAAGCCTGCAACGGATACTGGGCCAAGTAAACGTTGCTACGGCTGAAACTGGCTGGGCAGCTTCCCTCGCAAAGGCAGGAGACCCCAGGCGTAGCGTCAGTCTCCTGGTTGAAGCAGCCTGGAATAGGCAAGACGGAGTAGGGATACTGGCGCGAACGCTTCGGGCTCGTTTTCCAAGGTCGTCAATTCCGCTTGATCGAGACATTTCCAATTCCACTCGCCAGCCAGGCGTGCGGCGCGAAAAAGCCGCGATCAAGCCGGTTTAGGATTCAAGAATCCCCCTCGGGAAGGCATTTAAGCACGATCAGGCTACTCGAAGGTGGATGCCTCTCTTGATCAGTGCGCCCGGTATCTCCTCGCAACGGCCTGCAGCCTCCTTGATTGCATTGTTGTTTGGTTTGTCATCCCGGATGCAGCCTGACAGAGCCTTGAATGTGTCCTCTGGAAGCAGCGCAAGGACCGTTTGCCACACACGGCCTGGTACCTGAAGATTCAGTTCACGGTAATTTATCGGAACCTGGCCCGCATCGGTGATCTCGACAGAATCCTGGCTGTTCTTCTGTAGCCGCAGCGTGAACTCCTTGCCTTCGATCTTCTTGAGCCCTCTTGCGGCAAGGAAATAGAGCACCATATTCTTTGTGCTCACGACCTTCGCATCTGTCGAGCGAGCCCGTTTCTGGAAGTGCTCGGCTTGTTCTCGGCAGTATCTCAGTCGGCTGTCCATCAATGTCAGGAAACGCCCGATCCGGTCCACCTTGTCGCTCTCGGCCTGACAGAACTGCTGGAATCGTTTTAGCAGTTCGGGTGACGCAGTGCCGTTCTCTTCGGCTTCCTCTTCAATCTGATCGAGAAGCGAATCGAGTTCACGGTCGATCTCGAACAACGTGTTGGCCTCGCTCATTGCGGTGTCTCCAAAAGATTGATTGGATGGCAGCATGGCTGAGTGTCATGCTGCGGAGAATGGTTATGCGGCCATTTGAAGGCCGCATCCTTGGGTGCGCGCGGCCCGGTAGGCCAGAGCGTCGGCGCGGGTTTGGAGTGGATGCCGGCTGTGGCCCCTGATCCATTGCCAGTGAATGTTCAGGCGCTCGTTCATCGCTAGCAATTCTCTCCATAGATGCTGGTGCCGCAATGGAGCGCCGCGGCTGTTGCGCCAGCCATGGCTCTTCCATCGCTCGATGTGGAAGAGCATTCCACTGATCACCAATTCGGAGTCAGAGCAAAGCTGGACAGAAGATCCGGCTGGGATCGAGCGCAATGCCTCGGCGGCTGCCGTTAGCTCCATCTCCGAGATCGTCGTCCACGGACTTGATCCCGAGATCTCCCATATCTTGTAGCCGCTCATCAGCACCGCCGCCCATCCGCCGGACCCTGCCGTACTCGACACCGTCGGGCATGCGATCGTCGAGGATCTGACGGCTCTCATGCGCCATAAAGTCGCGACGCTGGTTATATGGCCTGGACGTGTCCCGATACGGTCGACGAATGACCGGACTCAACTTTCCGTTGATGTCCAGGCGACCATCGAAGACGATATGGAACGCCATGCGACTGGGAACATTCCATCCCGATAGCTCATCGTTCTGGTTAGTGCTCAGAGCGTCTGCATTGACGCTCAACAAATTCATGTCGATAGACATGGGAATCTCCTTCCCCCTCCACGGGGTCGGTTGGGTACGAATGAGTTGTGCTGGGTCTTGTGCGCAGAAGCCGTGGGCATGGGTTTCCTGTTGCCAGTCAGTTCCCATGCCCTGTTTGCGTCGTTGAGTAGTCTTAGAGGGAGGCAGGCGTTGCGGCCGTCTTCTTGGCGAAGAGGCCAGTGAACCCAGTCCACATGCGCTTGGCAGCCGGGATGGCGCAGATCTGCACAGTACCCGCCGCGTAAGCAGTCTTGTCGGTTGCAAACTGAGTTGCATCCGCAACCTTGTGAATACTCTTGGAGACACGGTCACCAATGGCATGGATAGCGATGGAGCTGAATGCTCCATTGACCATCAGGTTGAGGACGGCGATCTGTTCTGGTGTGAGCTTTTTCTTCGTGGTCATTTCATTCTCCTTGAATGGCAGTTAGTTGTAATTAGCCCCCGGTGGGCTCAAACCGAATGAGCCTTTGACCAAGTGCTACTAACTACCTGGTCTCTTCATCGCCGAAGCGTTTTCAGCCTCGCGCGGAGCTCACTACGCCTGCCCAGGGGCGCTGAAGCCGCTGACCGGGTACGCAGATGCCTTTCATGTTGATTGATCTCTCAGGCGGGGCTTGCAATTCTCTGGAGTGCAACTGGAAATCCAATTCCAGATTGCTGTCAGAATCCCAAACTCGATTCAGAACACGCAGAAAAGGCCCTCGCGTGAGGGCCTCCGTAGTTGCCGTGAATGTGTTTGGAAATGCCGTTGGAAGCCTTCTATTTGACTGGGTGCCTCCTTCAACCACTATGTGGCTTGAATTGGATATCGACTCCTACGAACGAACCACGTACGTCAGGCATACGAGTCGGCTCCGCAGTTGGCTCATCCAGGCAACCCTGGCCGCTTTGACGATATGCATCGCGACCATGCGGGACAGGCTATTCCGCTGCCTGGGGTATGCACAAGACTGCCATGCCAAGACGGCGGCCTGACGATTCGGCACACCGCAGGGGCGACCTTCAAATGACGGAAACCCTTATGAACATTACACATTAGCGATTCTCAGAGTTTCTCCTATACTAGAAATCAGTGTTGCAGCGAAATATGCACCATTCTCCATGACGAAAACCCCCTCTGGGCCTTTGGACAATCCAGGCTGAATGAGATCCTGAAAGTGATCCAGGGCCGCCGGCATGGCGACGGAAGCTAGACAGCAGCAGACACGATTGCCCCTGCGTAGAGGCAGGCCGGCTAAGCAGCAAGGCTGGATGCGGGTGACGGTGCACTGCGCCATCCGAGGCAACAAATCCACGGTGAAAGCCGTGGCGTGGAAGCTACAAGCGGGTACAGATCGGTGAGTCAACACCGGGGCCATGGCTCGACCATGGCTGGAACGTCGTCAGCCCTTAGGCAAGGGAAAGAAAAGGCGGCAACCGCGTCAGGAAACCACGTTAAGCCTGTCAAGGCGTTAAACAAGGTGAATACGGCTGCCGACAGCGGCAGCTCGCTCTTGGGGTAAATCCCCAGAGACTTGGGCCGGAGAGGATAAACCTCGATGGCAGAATCACCGACGCCCCATGATATGGGCAAGCTCCTGGCTAACCTCTGTCCTTCAGGCGGCGGCGAGACAGCGTACGTGATGAAGGGATAAGGGAACTATATGCTTATGCCGAAGGTGCATTTAAGTACTGTAGCTACCTTATCCTTTTGCTCTGGCTCCTCAGCCAGTGATCTGGTTGGCAGATGATTGAGTACACTCGCAATGAGTAACGCTCAAACAGTAGCATTGAGTATCTCAAACATTCTGAGCCGCAGTGACTCGGGCTTCGACCGATCACCTGCGGGCTGAAAATCATAGCCAAGCATCCAGCCCCCGCTCAGTCGTAGGCCTGATCTTCGGAGGAGCTGAAGGCGATGACCTGCCAGGCCAAACGATAACGGACAACCTCGAACCTGAACCACATGGTCGAGCTCCGTCGAGCCGACCGCAGGCTGGGCAAGAATCTCTGCCATATCCCATTCAAGTGCTTTGGCCGTCACTGTAGCAGGAGGAGAATGTAGGCATGAAGCAAGTCACTCTCATCACCGACGGAGCTTGCATTGGCAATCCAGGCCCTGGTGGTTGGGCTTACATTCTGCGCTACAGACAAGACGCCATGGAGTGCGCTGGTGGCGCTCCGGACACGACAAACAACAGGATGGAGCTTCGGGCTGCCATCGAGGGCCTCAAGGCCCTCCTGGAGCCCTGTGAGGTACTGCTGTTCACTGATAGCCGATACCTTCTGGAAGGCATCACATCTTGGCGACACAAGTGGCGTGTGAACGGATGGACCCGGCGGCGAAAGACGAAAACCTATTCGCTTGCCAGCTCTGATCTCTGGGAAGAACTTGACCAGCTCGCCGAAAAGCACATCGTAAGAGGACAGTGGATCAAGGGGCACTCTGGGCACCTTGACAACGAGCGCTGCGACGAACTCGCAGCAGCTCAAGCCAGCCTCCATGTTCACGTGCCCTCATGGTCCAGCCTGATCGATAAGGCTGCATAGATGCCGGAGTACATGGCACTCGGACGGTTGGCAAATCGAATCATCGTTTCCTTCCTTTAGGCCGCCAACCTCGTGCAGGCATTCGCTCGGAAGAGAAACGGTGGCTCCCAGCGAACGGCGCAGCCTGCGACCTGAACCACATGGCCCTGGCGGATAGGCTCCAATCATGCAATTGGTGAGCCTTGCCCTTGGAGAGCGCCGAACGATGACAAGGATCGAACCATGAGCAAACAAATCGAGTACGGCGGAACTACGCTGAGAAAACTTCTTGATGCGGCGCTGGCGAGTGATTGCAAATTCGAGACCAGACCCACCCAGCCGCCACCAAAGCTGAATATCGTAAGCCAGATGATGGCTTTGCTGCGTGACTCGAAAGCGCCGTACTGGTCCCACCTGTAACAACGGAGGCCTTCGTCGGGAGTGGCTTGCTGTCTCTCCAATAGGCGGCATTAATTAGTCGCTGCGGGAGTACACGAAGCAAAGGGATTCCACGTCGCGAGTGCCCAGGATATCTTGGTGTCAATCAAGCCGCATCCTCTCGTCTCTTGCGCCCGTCGAGAGTCAATCCTGACGCGCGTGGCGTGATCGTCACCGTGACCAACCCAGTGAATCCCCACACGTCGAACATCTCTTCCTCAAGAGCTGCAAGCAGTACGGACAGCTTTCGATCAGCCTCAATGTTGGTGAGCGCCGTCCTGATCTTCATTCGAACCACGAAATGTTGTTTCTCCTCACGGGTCAACGGGACGAATCGTTCATCCTGAATGTGTTCTCGTTGAGCTGGTGGCATCACCAAGACATTCGAAACAATCCGGTTGGCTTCGTCCGCGTCAATCTCATCTTGCCGGTGGCCGTCAATGCCGATTGCTGATTCAATAGCCGCGATTGCTGGGCGGTACTTGCGCTGAGACAGGTCTATACCCTTCGCGTGAGCCGCCTGGATCACGGCGTCTGGTAGGCTTGCGGCACGCTCGTAGTCGGCGATGATGTTTCTGACGGTTCGTTCGTCGCAGCCCATAGCTACGGCAATCGATTCTGCCGCGGCCATCCAGCCGCGGCTGGCCATGAAAAGCGCACGATACGCGCACAGCGCCTTGCCAAGGTTGAATCGAGTGAGACGAAACTGTTCGATGGCTCGCACGACAGCAAGGCGCGCCTCTGCAATGGCCTCATTGCCCAACGGTCCGGCTTCGATGTGCTTGGCTTCAATCCCCTTGAGCGTCTCGGTCAAATTGGAAAATCTTTCCAATTGTGGCGGGTTCTTGCTGATCTCCTTGCCATGATCTTCCGGCTCGTCGGTACGGATATTTGGAGTCTTCGGCTGTGGGGGGAGTTCCGGCCCGATTTCCCAGAAGTTCGCAAAGCCGGATTGGTTCACGCCATCGTCAGTCACCACCGGTTCCGCGCCTTTGCCATTTGAGAACTGCTCGATAAAAGACACTCGTTCTTGCTGTTGTGAGTCGTCGGGATCGAATTCCCACCACGGAACCTCCGTCACCGGGCGGTCCAATTCTGCCACCTGCTCATTGAGTGCTTCGAGTGTTTCTGGTTCAACTTGGGTGATGTTCATCTTTGCGTTGTGTCACTATGGGCTGACAGCCCGCCTTCCTGAGAACAGCTTCGGTCTTCCAGGCTTGCAAACAAATAAGGCGAAAGCCCTATTAGGTTCACCGTATATGTAACTCGATTCCCCGATGTATGCTGTGTTCAATCGGCTCAGCGAGAGAGCGGGCAAGAGAAAACCACGTAAGAGCCCGGAGACGGGCCGCCAAGTCGCCAGACGGGCGCATGGAACGCCGGACGGTTCAGAAGAACCCTATGAGTCTGCAAGTGGGCAGGACATGGCCGGAAGGGGCAATAGCGTTCGACCCGCGCCCCAAGCGGCAACTGCCAA
>JBEKCA010000103.1:0-17600 GCA_050015115.1 Occallatibacter sp. | reverse complement strand
CAGAAGTTCACCACCCTTTCACTCGCAACCAAGACCTCTTACAAGGACAAAGAGTCCGGCGAATACATCTCGCACACCGAGTGGCATCGCTCGATCGTCTTCGGCAAGCTCGGCGAGTTCGCAGCCACGCTCAAGAAGGGCGCGCACATCCAGATCGAAGGCGAGATTCGCCACTCCGAGTACACGCCCAAGAAGGCGAAGAAGCCGGTCCGCACCGACTCGATTCGCGTCAACTCCATCCTCAAGCTCGACCGCGCGGAGAAGGCCGCAGCGGAAGAACAGGAAGCAGAGCAGGAGATTCCCTTCGACGAAGCGGCCGAGTAGGCAGCTTCCCTTCACGGTGAAAGCCCGGCACAGTCCGGGCTTTCCTACTGACAATGCCCGTGGAATCGCGTTCTTGAGAGGCCAGCTTATGAACCGGATTGCCGCCAACTTCCTTACTCGTTCGTTCGCTTCGTGCGAAACGATTGCGCTCCTGCTGCGCCGGGAAGATGCACCCCGGCCACAGCAGCGCGTGGTAACGGTTGAACAGGTTCTCGCGCCGCGCTATATCGCGTGGCTTAACTATGAGAACGACAACGGCGCGAACGTCTATGTTTCGGCCAACCCGCTCCACGCAGGCAGCCGCAAGCGCACCAAGGAGTGCATCGCATCCGTCCGCCACATCTATATAGATATTGATGAAGACGGCGCCGCCCGGCTCGCGGCGTTGCGGGCATCCGATCTGGTTCCCACGCCGACCGCGATCATCTCGACTTCGCCGGGCAAATACCAGGCGCTTTGGCGAGTCGCCGGCTTTGACTTTGAACGTCAGGAGCAGACGCTCAAGTTGATCGCCCAGGCCTTCGGTGGCGATCCGGCTTGCACCGACAGGAACCGTGTACTCCGCGTCCCCGGTTTCTTCAACCAGAAGTATTCCCCTGCGCATCCTGTCACGGTCGAATATTTAGCCGATGCGATCTACGGTCCACCGAACTTCCACCTTGAGAATATCGAGGTCTCTTCCGTGCTCCCGCTCTGCGGAAACGCACAGAAGAAGCTCGCCCATTCAACTCCGTTGAAGCACTCCCATTCCGAAGACGATTGGGCCTGGGTTTGTGCGCAGCTTGCACATGATATGGACGCCGCGAAACTCACGCGAGAGCTTGCTTCGCGCCGCGCCGATAAATCCGATCCGCTCTACTACGCACAACGCACTGTCGATGTCGCCTCGGCTCGCCTTTGGCTTGGCCAAGGCATTCCCATCGACGATGTCATCACCATGCTTGAAGTCCGCCGCCGCTTTGAGATTCCCGCCGCACTCTGCTCCGCTCGTGCGCGGGAGATTGCGACGACGGCTCGGCGCATGATTGCCCGTCAGAAGACAGCATGATTCCACAGACAAAGGAGACCGATATGCCACTGCTTGAAGTCACACAAACCCGCCACCTCAGCGGGTCGATTCGGTTGACTGATACGACTGCATTGCAGGTCGATCAGTATGCCGCATTCATCCAAGCTTCCGCCGACGATGTTGTCGAGCACGCGCTTGCCTATGTCTTCTCGAAAGACCGCGACTTCCAGGAGTTCCTGAAGTCGCCTGAAGCGCAGCGCATAACGCCGACTCTGCGTATCCGCCGCGTGCCTGCTTCCGAAGCCGCTGAAGCGCCTTCAAAGCCTGCATCGAAAGCGGCAGTAGTAGCGGGAGCGAAGGCATGACTTGCCTTCGCTTTCCAGCCCGGACCACTGCGGCGCTGCGCGCCGGAAGAATTTTCGATACTCCACCCCTCATAGGGAACTGTTTAGCTCCCTGCGGGAGCCAATTGGTTCCGACAGAAAAGAAATAGGTTGTGAAATCGCGGGAACTAATAAGCTCCACGCGATTTTGACGAAAGGAGCGGATTTCATATGCCAATTCTGGGTAACGAAATGAAGCGCCGCAAAGGTGCTGTGAAAGGGCGCGAATGCCGCAATCGTTCACTCAACACCAAGCTAACAGCTACCGAAGCTGCTGCTGTCGATGCCGCTGCGGGTGCCGAAGGAAAAGCCGTTGGCGAGTGGTTGCGCGATCTGGTGTTGCGCGAACTTGGCCGTGGCACGAGTCAATTGCACTCTCTGGCAGCAATAGGAGAGATTGCGGGACTCCGGTTGCTGCTCATCAACACTCTCGAACCGCTGTTGCGCGGCGACAAAATGACCGCGGATCAGTTCAAGGAGATGCTTCGCTACGTGAAGGCGAACAAGCGCAAGGCGGCGGAGGACACTCTCTTGAGCTACGCGGAAAGGAGTACAGAACAACTATGAATACCACGCATTGGGGACGCAAGGAAACAATCGTTACGCCGCCGCAGGCTCCCATCTATAGCTACACGGTCATCACGCTGGCACTGATTCTGACCGCTGTCTTTTTGCGTATCTATATAGGTGTGTTCATGCCGCCGCTCGAACGCTACGACCTCTTGCCCTACATTCAGTCCGGCGCACTGACCGGCCTGAAGCAAACCGGCCAGTACCAGCTACTCGACGTTTCCGATGACCATCTTCACGCGCATCCTGCCGCCGCAACTGATGTCGAGCCGGGCGTGACCACGATAGAGTTCGCCGGTCCTCTGCCGCTTCAGTTGACCCTGAGCGCCCGCGCCGCTGGTATGGTTTATCTCTATCGCGGACCGAAGACCAGCTACCGGAATGGCCCGCTTCATGCCTATCTCCAGCAGTTCGTTTATGGCGGACACAATGTCGCCGGAGTCTTCCGCTGGCCACTTCTCGCCGGGCTTGTTGTGCTCTTGAGTGTGCTCCCGTATGCCGCGCGTAAAGATGTCGAGCGGTTCAGGGAAATGAAGTATGGACGCCTGCTCAAAGGGCCGGTTCGCGTCACGCCAACCGGGTTTAATCGCGCTGTAAAAGGTGACGGCGTTGGCTTCAGAACAATCGAATCGAAGCAACTCATGCGCATTCCCCGGCTCGCCGAAGGGCAGCACATCGAGCTGATGGGCGACACTGGCGCGGGCAAGACGCGGCTCATTATGCAGATACTCATGCAGATCAAGGAGCGAGGCCATTCGGCCATCGTCTACGATCCCGCCTGCGAGTTCGTGCAGCGGTTCTACGACAGTAAGAACGGCGACATCATCCTCAACCCACTCGACGCCCGTTGCCCTTACTGGGGTCCGTCCGAAGAGTTGCGCCGCCGCGCCGAGGCAAAGGCGATTGCAGCCTCGCTATATCAGCCAACCACGGACAAAAAGGGCGAGTTCTTCACCGAAACGCCGCAGAAGATATTCGCCCATCTACTGACCTTCGGCCCGTCACCGCAAGAGCTCGTCGAGTGGATGGCGAACCCCGATGAAATCGACCGCCGCGTGCAGAATACCGAAATGGCGACGATGATTGCCAAGGGCGCTCAGCAGCAGCGCAACGGCGTATTGGCCTCCCTCGGCCTGATCGCCGACAGCCTGCGAATGCTGCCGCGCAAAGACAGGAGCCGGAATCATTGGAGCGCGACCGAGTGGTCCGAAAGCCGGAAGGGATGGATATTCCTCACATCAAAACCCAGCGAGCGCGAAGCTCTGCGCCCGCTGCACAGCCTGTGGATTGACCTGCTGGTTTTGCGCCTGCTCAATGAACCGAAGGAAGGTCAGCACCCAGTATGGTTTGTGCTCGACGAGTTGGCCAGTTTGCAGCGTCTGCCGCAGCTTCACACGGCCATCACCGAAAACCGAAAATCGAAAAATCCGATCGTGCTGGGCTTCCAAGGGAAGGCGCAGCTTGAGTACATCTACGGCCACATGGCCGAGGTTATGCTCTCGCAGCCGGCGACGAAAATCTTTCTGAAGACCACCGAGCCAAAGGCCGCCGAGTGGGTATCGAGCGCCATCGGCAAAGTGGAGATTGAACGACTGCGGCAGACGCATTTCGATGGTAGCCGCACTGGGAAAAACTTCACGCTGGAGCGCCAGGTCGAGCCGCTGGTGATGGACTCGGAAATCTCAGGCTTGCCCGATCGGCACGCATATCTCAAGCTCGGCAACTACGTCGCCTGCTTTTCATTTGCCTACCATGACATCCCGGCAACGCAACCGGCTTTCGTGCCACGTCCGCTTGATGACGATGAACTCGGCTTTGATCCAAAAACGCTGGCAAAGAAGTCTGCCGAGGCAGAGGCCATCGAAGAAAGCGCCGAAGCCATTCAAAGCGGATTCTCGTTGGGAGACTGAGCCATGCTGAAAATCTCAAAAGCCCTTTCTGCGGGCAAACTCGAAAACTACCACAAGCAGGAATTCACTTCGCCGGACCAAAGCTATTGGAGCCAGGGACAGACTGTGCAGGGCGAATGGCAGGGCCAGCTTGCCGAAAAATACGGTCTCGCCGGAGCCGTTGGCAGCGAGGAGTTTCATCGCCTCTCGGACGGTCAGCACCCACAGACCGGCGAGCAACTCGTACAGCATCGGCAATCCTTCGAGTACCAGGACGCCAATGGAAAGACAATCAAATCCGTCGAGCACCGCGCCGGATGGGATGCGACCTTCAGTGCGCCGAAGTCGGTTTCGCTGACCGCCCTTGTCGGAGGCGACAGCCGGGTCCGCGAGGCTCACAGCATGGCGGTTACGACCGCTCTTGGCGAATTGGAACGGTACACGCAAGCGCGGCTTGGCAGCAACCGCCCCGCCGAGTCCACCGGCCAATTCATCGTCGCAAAATTCGAGCACGACACATCGCGGCCCGTCGATGGCTACGCCGCGCCGCAGCTTCATACTCACGCAGTCATCTTCAACGTCACCGAGCGCGCCGATGGCACTACGCGGGCGCTCCAGCCGCAGAGCCTCTTCGAGTCGCAACAGTTCGCTACTGCCGTCTATCAGTCGGAGTTGACCTTTCGGTTGCGTGAGTTGGGCTACGAGATTACGCCGGGCCGAAGCGGCGCACCGGAGATCAAAGGATATTCGCAGGAATATCTTGACGCTTCGAGCCAGCGCCAGAATCAAATCCTTGCCCACATGCAGCAGAACGGTCTCTCCGGCTACGAGGCGGCGGAAATCGCCGCCCATGCCACGCGCGACAAGAAGCAGATTCAGTCGCCCGCCGAAGTCCTCTCGGCGCACCGCAAACTGGCCGCCGAGTTCGGAAATCAGCCGAATCAGGTTGTGGCGGCGGCGCGTGAGCGGAGCCAAAAGAAATCGGTCGAGCGCACTCCCGAGAAAGCGCAGAAGGCCGCCCAGGAAGCAGTGAACTTTGCCCGCGAACGCAGCTTCGAGCGCGAGGCCGTCACCGACGAGCGCACCGTCTTCCGCGATGCTTTGCGGCGCGGCATGGGCGAAACGACCTACGCTCAGGTTCGCGCGAGTGTCGAACAGCGTTTGGCCTCCGGCGAGTTTCAGCTTGTCACCGCGCCGAAGCACGGTTCTGCGCGGCAGTTCACCACGGCGGAGACCATCCATGCTGAGAAAGAAATCATCCGTCAGATGCGGCAAGGGCAAGGCAGAGCCGACCAGATCATGCCTGTCCAGCAGGCCGTGGCGCATACTGCCCAATACTCGATCCTCAATTCCTCGCAACGCACGGCGGCGGAAGAAATTCTTACCTCTCGCGACAGAATCCAGGGTCTACAAGGTAGCGCCGGCGTCGGAAAAACCACGGCGCTCAAAACCGTGCGCGAGGCCGCCGAACAGCGTGGAATGATTGTCGAGGGCTTCGCCCCGACTTCCCGCGCCGCGCATCAACTCCGCGACGCCGGTATCAATGCCGATACGCTGCAAGGCTTCCTCGCCCGCCATAAGCCGCCGACGCCGGAACGCCACCTATATATGGTGGATGAGTCCAGTCTCGCCAGCACCAAACAGGTGCGCGACTTCCTCGCCAAACTCGACCCCGGCGACCGGGTTCTCTTCATCGGCGACACGCGCCAGCATCAGGGCGTCGAAGCCGGGAAACCCTTCGAGCAGTTGGTCGATGCCGGGATGAAGACGGCGCGACTTGAGCAGATTGTCCGACAGAAAGACCCGGAGTTGCTGCGCGCTGTCGAGCACCTGTCGCGCGGTGAAGTGGCCGAAGGCGTTGCACTTCTCGAACAGCAAGGACGGGTCGCTGAGATTGCCGACCCTGAAAAGCGTATCGCGTCGATTGCCCGCAACTATGCCGATAATCCAGCCAATACCATCATCGTCTCTCCCGACAACGCCTCGCGCCGCGCGATCAATCAGGCGGTGCGCTCCGAGTTGCAGGAACGCGGTATTGTCGAATCCGAAAACCACGCCCAGCGCGTCCTTGCGCCGCGTTCCGACATGACCGGCGCTGATCGCGCCTGGGCCGCGCGCTATGAGGTTGGCGACGTGCTTCACTACCGGCGTGGGAGCAAAACCCTCGGCATCAAGCAGCGCAGCTACGCGCGAGTGGTCTCGACCGATCCGAAATCGAATCTGCTGACCATCGAGAAACCAGACGGCCAGCAGGTCACTTACGATCCGGCTCGGTTGCACGGCATCTCCGCTTACCGCGAGATCGAACGCGAATTCTCAGTAGGCGACCGCCTGCAATTCACCGCTCCAAATCGCGAACTGGGCGTTGCCAACCGCGACCTTGGAACCGTGCAGAAGATCGGCGAAAACAGCGAAATGACCGTCCGCATGGACGGCGGCAAAGACAGGGCGATTACATTCGATCCGGCAGAGATGCGGCACTTCGATCACGGCTACGCCGTGACCTCGCATAGTTCGCAAGGACTAACTTCGGAGCGCGTTCTGGTCAACATGGACACCAATGTTCACCCGGAACTCATCAACACCCGCTTTGCCTATGTCTCGGTCTCCCGCGCTTCGCAGGACGCGCAAATCTTCACCAACAACCTCGCCCAACTCGCCCCGCAACTCAGCACCGACATCTCCAAGACCTCCGCGATCAAGATCGGCCAGAGCGCGATATTGGCACCTGAAATCGCCTTGACCTAGTTTTACAGACAGCGTCTGCAATATCTGAATCGGCGCGCTGAAATCCGACCAATTCTCCAGACAGTGTCTGGACAATCTGAATTCGCCAGACGCGTCTGGCGAATTCAGAGTCCATTAACCATCATCTATTGAGCAGGATAGGGAGTCGCACCCGACACCACTCAATAGTCATACTTGACATATTTGTCATGCTAGGCTATTTTGCCTAGAGAAGGGCTTTCTGTATGCCAATCATTCCTCCCTTCGACAACGACGGCCTTTTACCGCCAGGAGACTACGAGCTCTCCTTCGATGAACTGCGCCATTCAGGGCTCGTGCACGGCGGCGGAAAGCAGAACACCGACCCGACTTGGGATGCCGTCTGGCGCGAACAACTTGTCGGCGGATTGGAGATTCTCGCCCGCCAGCTTTGGCAGGTTGGCATCCGCGAAATCTTCGCCGACGGCTCGTTCGTGGAGGACAAGGACCATCCTAACGACATCGACGGATACTTCGTATGCGACTTGAAATCGCTCGCGTCCGGCACTCTGGCGCAGCAGCTCAATCGCCTCGACCCGTACAAGGTTTGGACCTGGGACCCGGCCTCACGCAGACCTTACCGAGGCTACCCCAAGCGCCAGCTCCCCATGTGGCATCGTTATCGGGTCGAACTCTATCCACACGTGCCCGGACTTGGCCTCGGCAGTGGCATCCGCGACAAGTTCGGCCATGAACTTGAGTTTCCTTCCGCCTTCCGCCAGTCTCGCCGGGACGGCAAGCCGCGAGGCATCGTAAAGGTCAAATATGGAGGACAGTCATGATTCGCAACGAAGCTGAATACCAGCACGCATCCACTCGTCTTGAGGAAGAGCGTGACCGGCTTGCCGAGCATCGGGACCGGCTCAAGACAACGGGGTTGTCCGACGACGAGATCAAGCGCGTCATAGATCCCATCGAGTCCTTCCACCTGCAATTGAAAGAGGAAGTGGAAAGCTACGAGCGGCTGAAGCGGGGCGAGTTCGACGAGTTGGAGAACCTTCGCGGACTTGGGCCTTTGCTGATCTCGCTACGCATCGCCCAGGGAATCTCGCAGCGCGATCTGGCAAAACGGCTCGGCGTTCACGAGTCGCAGGTTTCGCGCGACGAGCGCAACGAATACTTCGGCATCACGCTGGAGCGCACGATCCGGATACTGGACGCGCTCAATGTGCGTCTGCGCACGAAGGTGGAGATTGAGCCTGACAAACAGGAGATGGCTGTGGCGTGATTTACGCAGAGAAATTCTGTAGCTAACGGTGTTAACGGGGAGGCTTTCCGAATCGATCATCCTGCCCGCGAGTGTCTCCTGTCAAACCTCAATCTGTGGTCTGCCACTCCTGCGGGACCATCCCCCTTCCACCTCGCCATCTGGCCACAACTGCATCTTGGAACCACTTCTCGTTCAGATCGGCATGATCGGTGATTATCAATTGAAATTTGCCGTCTAACTCGGCAACCCGTGCAAAAAGCCATTCATAAAGCTGTTTCACCTTTAGGCGGTCATCTTCCTTCGGGTCGCCTTGCTGGTCCGATGGGTAATAGACCTGGGAAATCTGGTCTAACATTAGGAAGGCAGGAACAGGCCTGTCCCTCTTTGCGAACCATGAGTGCAGGCCAAATAAAGCAAGCATGTGGTTGCCAAGTGCGTTGGTGCCGGGTCCCATTTTTCCCATTGTTATCGCCCCGGTGGGAGTTTCTGCGACAACTGTCAATCTCCGTGCATCGAACCTATGGCGGCAGCCGCTGTATTCGATATCGAGGCCTTTCGACCACTTGGTCAGCGGTTCGGAGACTAAGTTTGAGATGGAGGTAAGGTCGAGATCAAAATCATCTTCGCCGAGTTCTTCTTCTAATGCTGAAACGCGCTCTTCAAACTCATCTAGGAGCGCTCTAATATCCTTCTGTTCCTCTCGTGTATCCAGGCCCTCCAAGTAGAGGCTAACGCGCCCGACGGCCTGCGCCCGACGGTTGTCAAGTTCGCGTCGCTTCAGCAACTGTGCGTTCTGAACGAGGGCAGCATCAATCTGGGTAGCCTTATCGCGAATTTTCTGCCGGAGAATGGAAATTTCGGTGCTCCGCTCCGCCATGATACGGTCGAGCCGAGCGCGTTCCTTCGATACGGTGTCCAGTTGTAAGGTCACCTCGGCCAGTGCAGTATTGAGTTCCTCCGTCGTTGGCAAAGAATCTGGAATTAGGCTTTGGCATAGCGGACAATGAGCTCCGTCATCGCTACTCTTTAGCAGTTCAATGCTTTGGAGACGTATGTGTTGCTCTGATATCTCGCCTGCGAATAGGGATTGGCTGCCCGCAAAAGCACTTAAAGCGTCTAAGGATGTACTTAATTCGCGATAAGTTGCGAGCATTTCGCTCCGTTCTTCTTGTAGGCGATCGACGGCTAGCCCAGGAGGATATTCATTGCTAGCTGGCTCCCATGCAGAGATCTGTTTGAGAATACGAATCACCATTTCCTGCTCATCCGGTATCTCCGTGTTGGTGTAGATGCCGAGTTCTTGAGCAGCAGCTACAAGCGACTTACCACGGGCGAGGGCCTCCCGCCTCAGCCATTCATCCTCCTCAAGGCGCCGCCGAAGACGAGCCACCTCTCTCCGGAGACGGCGCAATTCCTCCTGCTTCCCAAACCTGCCTTCCTTCACGACACCCATGAAATAGGGAAGAGTGTCCTTGATGGCCTGCTGCCTGCCTTGGTCTTCCTTCTCCCGGTGAAAAAGGAACGAAGGTGACGCCACTTCATCCTGCCTTTGAAATAGGTAAGGTCGAGCGTGTTTGAAATTGGCTTCCAGGGGCTGGCTTGTTCGACCTGCCGCGGGGGTAAACAGGTTGTCGGTAATACCTACGAAGTCTCCTAACGTTGCAATTAGACCCTCGATATCTACGGTTCTCCTGAGATCCACTAGAGCAGGGAAAGACAGGTCAGACCCTATCTCCAAATAGATTTCGGAACTCGTTCCAGTACCTCGTGGTGGATTTCGACGTACAACGACTGCTTGGGTTTGGCCAATTTGTAGATGCAGGCCATACCACTCCACGAAATTCCTTATCACGCTGCCATCATTAATTTCGCATTCTCCGTATCCGAGACAATACTCGACGATTTCGAGCAGTGCGGTCTTGCCGGTTCGCCGCGACCCGGTAAAGATATTTACCGCACCAGTACGCAGATTCCAGCGTTCAATTGCTCCCGATTTGGAGTAGATGGCAAGTGAAAGTATTTGCATCATGGTTTCAGACCTAGCATGAAGTAAATGGTGGAGGTTCCCCCAGAACGCGCAAACCAGCGGCCGAGAAAACGTGCTTTGCTGATCATCTCCTGCGCTGTGGAACTCGCCGTCTCCAACGCAGTAGTTTGACTGATTCGTCGAGGAACAGCACTGACGAATTGAGCTGAGTTTACTGCAAGCGCTCTCCTCTGTATGCAAAACAGGAGGGCCTCACGGGTAAGTGGTACACATTTCCGGGCACTCTCCGCCAGACCAACTCTGACATACGGGTGTTCAGCAACCCATGCGGCGATCGAGGCCGCTGCATTACTCGGCAATGCGGCGCGAAACACCGTCGGTGTCGAAAGTGGGAGGATCAGGAATACCAAGGGAAGTGGCATACCGTGGCCCGCAGTTTCTTCATAATCCCTTGCCGCCTTTGCGAGCAGGATTCCGCAAAATGCTGGGTTATGAAGGCTCCGGTGGTCGCTCGGTCGGTCAAACCAGTCGTTAGTCATCGGACTCACCTTGTTTCATCAGTATCGCGAAGTCCGGATGCCAGCCAATTTTCACCTGGTCAGCAAGGATATGATAGGAACCGCGCAGGATAAAGTGCTCCGTGCATCCAGGCCGGAGTAGTATCTGCTGAGCCAGAGTCCTTTCGTATATTTTCCTTCCGGTCCGCGGCTTATTTGAGCCGTCACACTCCTGCTTCTCGGCCTCAAAGAGTTCTAGCCATGTCTCGCGTAAGCGCCGTTCGAACTTTGTCAACTCTGCTCCGTGAATCAACTGGTCGTCGATCCATCGACCGCGCTGTCGCGCCGCCCGATAGTAATCGAGCATAGCGAGGGAGAGTCTTGTGGGGGTTACCTTGATGTGTTGGAGTTGCTGTACGAATTTTGACTCCTTATAAGTATTCGAGTCCGGAAGCGACTCTTCGGCGAAGTCTATCGGGAGATTATCAAGTCGAAACTGCTCTCGAAGGTCTTCGAGTTCCGACTCAAGGTCGGAACCTGATACCACAGAACGCGCACGCATGAGCTGTTCCACGACGACTTCAAACCACCAACCTTGAAGCCTAGTAGCAAATGCATCAATCTTTGTGGGTACCGTCGTGAATCGGAGTTCCTGGCGGAGCAGTTTCAGGGCCTCGACCATACCTGGGGACTTGTCCAGAACGTAGATGGAGCGCACGAGTTGGCTTCGACGCGTCTTCGGAAGCCTCATGAATTCTTGGTAGGAGGCTTGGTTCGAGGCATTCACTGATGTCTTGGTAATTTGCTCTAGGATTTCGAGCGCCTTAGTGTGCTTGCGCTCTTCAAGTCGAAGGTACCAAGCAGCACTGCCGATTGGCGCTTCTGCCGTGGTTAGAAGTGTGAGACTGGTTGATGACGGGTCTAGTATGCCAACCCGGATCTGTTCGGACCAAACCCTGATTGTTTTCCAGAGATCAACGCTTGCATCTGACAAACTCTTTGTGGAGACAAGCTTCGTCTGGAGTTGTTCCATGACATTTCCTCCAGATTGGAAGGCGATGTCATCGAAGTTTTCGAGTGTGACCGACGTGCCGGGATCTGTTTTGAGTCTCCGCAACAGCAGTACGAGTGCCATGCGGACCTGGTAGAGGTATCCAAGCATTGACGGCGAGGCATCGAATTTATTTGCTGGTTGCACTTTGGCAAGAATGATACACTACGGGCCACCCTGATGGGTGCGCCTATTATGGCGTCCTTAGGGTGGAGCCGGAGTGGGCACTGAACAGCGAGGTCTCTGTGCTCAGGAAGTAGTACCCAAAACTCGCCTTCTCGTATGAAATGTTGTGTTGCAATGGATTCAAGACACTATACGTCTAGCATCGTGATAACTTGTCATCGCTGTCCCAGTGCGTGCCGCTGAATTGGTTATAGGTTGTTCTTCTGCTTCACATCGTGAATTCAAGTGGATGGCCATATGCTCAATCCTGCCATGTCCCAGACGAGTCTTTTCTGACCGGAGTGCATCTCGATGTGCATGCACCGAGACTCTGCGATCAATAGACGATTCTTTTGCGGGAAGGCGGCTCCGCCCCTTCCCTCGCTGCGACCGCCAGTGAAACTGACGTTCTACGCTTCCCATCCATACGGGGCCGTTCCCGCCCCGTAACGCCCCGCCCCAAAAACAATGCGGTGCAGCCTTCGGCTGGACCACCGGTTCGACATTCATTTCCCGGCGAACTCTAGGCTCCGTTCGGCTCCTTCTGTCAACTCCGCTTGTGCAGCTCCGCGCGGCAAAGAACGCCGTGCTCGCTTCCGCGCCCCTTCGGGCTTCGGGAGTTGACAGCGCCTCACTGCGCCCAATTCGCCAGTCATGAAATGAATGTCTTTTTTTAGCCCTCCCAGGGCTGAAAAACGGCAAATCCCACTCCGAAGGAGCCGAAAATCATGACTTACGCCAACAGCAACACAGCCATCACCGCGCCGCACAGCAAAAATGCGGCGCTGCCGAGCCAGTCACCCTACCAGCAGCGCACCACGCAGCGCGACAACCCCACGCAGCAACTTATCAAGCAGGCCGTGGATTACCTGCTTGAGCAGCTTGAAGCAGGCAAGAGCGAAACATTGACCGCGTATCTCGGAGCGATGGCCCGTTTCCATGCGTATTCCTTCGGAAACATTATGGCCATTGCGAGGCAGAGAGCAGTGACATAGTGCTATACCTCGCTGGCGTCAATAAACATGCGGGTTTGCGCGTTGTTGTTTCCGATCAATGGAGCGCGGCGGCCAGTGTGAACCATGCGAATCGCGCGGTGCACACCGGGAAGGTCGAGATGGGCGCGTTCGATCATCCATGGAGCGAATTTCACGATCTGGCGAGCGGGAAGAATTTTCTGTTCGACTAGCCGGCGAATAACCATGTTGCTCACGCTGAGCATGTCGGCGGCCTGTTGCATGGTGACCCAGACGCGCTGCTCTTGTGGCGGGCAGGCAGGAAAGCCCTTGGTGTGGCGGACATGTTGCACGCGTTTCTCCGTCCAAGTATTGCCGTTGCCGGTGCGATAGCCCAACCGATTCAGGATAGAGACAATCGCGGAGTCTTCGCAGACCAATGCAAGCTCGCGAATCAACTCTGTCACTTCTTCGGAGTTGATGTGATTGTGATATCCAGTTCTGTTTTTGCGCACGGTAAGCTCGGTGTGCGAGCCTCCGGCCCAATGCAGCTTGAGATGGACAGTGGGGGGATCGTCGGTCGTGTCGGCGATAATCTCTTGCAGTACCGTCCGCAGGATGCGCTTCTTCAGCGTGATCGGTGAGCGAGGGTTGTCCCAAAGTTGCTCCAGATCGTCCCCGAGATTAAGCAGCAGTTGACGTTGTTCTGGCGTAAGCCGGGTGGTCTGCGCGTTGGCTTCTTCCAATCGTTGCTCCAGTTCGGCAACGTGGTTAAGAGCGCTGTTCCAGCGCGTCTCCAGTTCGGCGGCAACCAGCCGATTCTCCGGCTCGGTTGCTTGATACTGTCGTTCTATGCGACTGGCTTCGTATCGCGCCTTTTGTAAGGCCAGCTCCAGCGATCGTCGTTTCTCGTCGGTCTGGTTCTGGGTTCGGTCGAGCGCATCGAACGCGGCCTGGATGCCAATAGGCCGCAAAGCCTCAAGAACTTCGATAGCAACCTCTTGATCGACACGCGTCCCGGCAAAGGTGATGCAACTGCGAACCATCTGACGCCCGCGATCTCCGCTACACCAATAGCGCGGCATCGGGCCATGTTGCTTGCTTAGGGTATAGGTGACACGGAGGATGCGACCACAGCGGGCACAGCGCAATAGACCCGCCAACAGCGCAGGGCCGTTTCTGGGTGCACCCTGGGGCTCTCCCATGCGGGCGTTCCAACCGGCATTGGAACGAATCTGTTGCTGGTTGCGCATGAACTCCTCCCAAGTAATATACCCTTCGTGATGGTCTGGAATGGTAACTTCCCACTGCTCCAGTGGACGGTTGTGGCCGCGGGTCTTGCGCGCCCGGCCATTAACGATGGAGGTACGCGTTTGCTTTCTTCCCCAGACAAAGACGCCGGCATACGTGGGGTTCTTCAAGATGCCGAAGATGCGCGGGTAAACCGGATTCATCCAGACGACTTTTCTGTTGCCTGATTCGCGGGAGAGGCCAGGTATTAGCAACTTTTCATCCCTGTACCAGAGCATGACTTGGCGTACGCTGCCCAGTTCACGAAATTTATTGAAGATGCCGGCGATGGCTTCCTGGATCTGCCGGTCCGGGGTCTTCTCGATACCATCATCCTCCGTGCGGACATAACCGACAGGGACCTGAGTCAGGACGAGCCCTCGACGGACCTTCTGTCGATGAGCTTCAATTGCACGCTGGCGCAGAAGGCTAATTTCGAATTCGCTCATGGTACCCTTCAACCCAAGCAACAGCCGGTCGTTGAGTTGGCTGGGATCGTAAATGCCATCGTGATCGATGACCAGTGTGCTGGCCATGGCGCACAGGTCGATCAGATGATGCCAGTCGCGGTTGTTTCTTGCCAGCCGCGATGCTTCCAATGCCAATACGGCGCCGACGCGACCAGAACAGACAGCATCCAGAAGGCGGCCGAATCCCGGACGCTCTACCGACCCGGTGCCAGAACGGCCAAGATCTTCATCTATTACCACCACACGCCGAAAGCCAAGTGTCTGCGCCCGCTCTTTCAAGTCATACTGACGGCGTTGTCCTTCCAAGTGGTGACGTACCTGATTCATAGACGACTGTCGAACATAAACGCAAGCTTCCCGGTCAATATGCGTTGATTGAATCTTCTCGCTCATCGCTCTCCTCCTCGGCCTTATCTGCGGATGTGTTTACCACTTCCAATAACATCTGGCTCAGCAACTCCTTGCATCGCTGTTGGGTGGGTTGAGGTAGCTCCGGCTGGCGTGGAGGCTCCTGAAATAAAAGTTCCTGTCGTGGCCGGCTCATGTGGCGCACCTCCTGACGAAGATGCTTCTGAAGCTACCTGATTTACGGCAGAAGGAACGGGTGTTTTTTGTGCATCCAGAAGTTCGTGCAATACCAGCAAAGACCACGCCTGAAGACAAGGGCTGTCCACAATCTCCATGCCGAGACAAGAAGCTTCATCCAACATCCACTCGGGAACTACAAGCTGGCTCCCGCTTGGCAAAGCAACCTGCACCTGGCCTGGGCCATATGCGGAGTACTTCCGCACAATGGAAACTGTTCGCTGATATAGCGGGTGAAATGGGTAATAGATGGCAGCGGAACTCGAAACATGGGCAGTGCGTGACTGCTTTCCAAAGGCCAACGGCGACCAGAGTCGCCGGGTTCCACACTTGGAAGGAGTTGGGCCGGTTTGTGAAGCGTGGCGAAAAGGGTATCCAGATTCTCGCCCCGATGGTTGGACAGCGCCGCAAGAGAGACGACGCCGACCACATCCGCACACACGACGACAACGCAAAGCCCGCGCCCGTGTTGATTGGCTTCCGCGCGGTCTACATCTTCGACGTGGCGCAGACCGAAGGCGCAGACCTGCCAGAGTTCGAGCACAACATCACCGGCGAAGTGGGCGAACACCGCGACCGGCTGATTGCCTTTCTCGATTCGCAGAATATCGCGCTCGAATACACCGAGAACATCGCGCCCGCTCTTGGCGTCAGCTACGGCGGAAAGATCGCCATCCTTCCCGGCCAGACTCCCGCCGAAACTCTAGTTTGTTTGGTCCATGAAACGGCGCATGAACTTTTGCATAAAAGTGACCGCCGCACCATGACCACCGCCACTGTGCGCGAGACGGAAGCCGAAGCCGTCGCGTTCATCGTGGGCCAAGCTATCGGCCTTGAGATGGGCCGCGCCTCTTCGGACTACATCCAGATGTACGCAGGAAATGCCGCATTGCTTGCCGAAAGCCTTGAAGTTATCCAGCGGACCTCAGCGGTCATTCTTGACGCCATCACCGGCGAGACGAGCGGCAGATTGACCGCCGCTTCTGTCGCCGCGTCAGAGGCACAGGATGAAATGGCGGAGGTGGCGTAATGAAAACCATCCTTCGCATTCTTGAGCGGGCCGGAGGATACCGGCCCACGCTCTACCTCAAGATCGAAAACCCGCCATTCATGGCGCTTGTCATCGAAGCCACGCCGGAGCCGGGGCCGTGCGGTTCGCCCGCAATCTCCATCGCGCACTATGGCGAGCAGAACGGCGACCTGATGCGCGACCCGGAGATGTGTTTCGAGTTGGTAAAGCCGCCGCTCTGCGGTTTGTCATTATCGAGTTTCTATTTTCGGAATGACTATCTCGGCGTCGAGCAGTATTCACGCTATCGCGACGGCGAGAACTACGTTTTCGTGCCCGACCTCCACCGGCAGCATGAAACCTTTGCGCGGCAGTGGAACCGCAATCTTTGCAGTCAGGGTTTTCTCGAAGCCTTTACGGACAAGTCGATTCGCGGCTAGTCCGCTCCCTGCGGAGCGGACTTGACGCCAAGTGTCTCCGCTCCGCGCGTCTTCACCCTTCAACCGCTCGAAAGGAGCAATAAAAATGGAAACGACCGTTATCAATGCCACTGAATACCGCGAGCTTCCGCTCGCTCTGCTCAACGAATCGAAGACCAATCCCCGCCGCGTTTTTGACGAGGTTAGTCTTCGAGAACTCGCCGCCAGCATTCGCAGCCAGGGAGTCCTTTCGCCCTTGCTTGTCCGGCCACTCACCGAAAACGGCTTCGAGATCGTGGCCGGTGCGCGGCGGTATCGCGCCGCGCAGATGGCCGATGCCGTAACCGTGCCGGTGCGCATCAAGCAGATGAGCGACGCCGAAGTATTGGAGGCGCAGCTTGTCGAAAACTTGATTCGCGCCGAGATTCACCCGATGGAAGAGGCCGAAGGTTTCGCGCGGCTTCTGGCGCTGGAGGAGCCGAAATATAGCATCGAGCAGATTGCGGCGAAGGTTGGCAAGCATCCTTCGTTTGTGGCTTCAAGGTTGAAATTGGTTGACCTTGTACCCGCCGCCGTCGATGCCTTCTACGCCAACGAAATCGGCGTGGGTCACGCGCTGCTATTGGCGAAGCTGCCCGCCGACCAGCAGGAACAGGCACTCTCGGCTTGCTTCAAGGAAGCATACAACAGCGGGGGAGCAACACCTACGCACATTCTACTGCCCGTGCGCAACCTGCAATTCTGGATTGAGACAAATGTATTGCTCATCCTGAAAGATGCACCGTTTGACAAGCGCGACGCGCAGCTTGTCTCCACTGTTGGAAGTTGCGCCGACTGCCCCAAGCGCACCGGCCATAACAAGCTGCTCTTCGGCGACGACCTCGGCAAGCAGGGCGACCAATGTAAGTTATGTGGAATCTGGGCAACCGCAAGTCTTTTCTGTTGGCTCCGCCCCGCCGCGCGGCCCGCGTGAGGCGTGGCCATCCCCATCTGTTCTTCTGGAACCTCCAACCGGAGGTTTAT
>JBEKCA010000102.1:0-17711 GCA_050015115.1 Occallatibacter sp. | reverse complement strand
AAACGGAAATCTCCGACCCTGACAGATCACCCATCCGGTGAAACCCCCATGGCAATGAAAAACCGCTACCAGTCTATCCTTCCAGGCGATTTCAACAGATCAACTGCCGGATAGGGGATGAAGGCAAATGGGGTCGCGAAGAGAAGCCAGGCAAACAAGTGAAAGAGCGTTTTCCAGCCTCGCTCTGATACAAAAATCATGCCCGTGCAGCAAACCACATCTGCTGCAATCACGCTAACCAAAGACAGAATCAATCGCTTCCACCAAGGCACCATAAAGTTGGGCTTTCCTCCGATGGCCAAAATGTGCATTAAAGACAACCGTCCCCACCCCGAACGCAATGACCCGAAACTCGGCAGATGGTCTCCGACCTGGGATTCCGATTCTACCCTCCGGCCTCTTCCAGGAAGCGCACGATCGATTCGATGCCCAGTTCGAAGTTCTTCAGATGAAACTTCTCATTTGGGGCGTGGATGTTGTCGTCGGGAAGGCCGAAGCCCATCATCACGCTGGGCATGCCTAGACAGCGATCGAAATCTCCTACGATTGGAATCGAGCCGCCGGAACGGATAAAGACCGTCTCCTTACCCCAGACCTCGTGCAACGCCCGCGTCGCCGCCTGAATATAGGGATTATCGACGCGAACGAGACAGGGGTCGCCCGAGTGGATCAATCGCACCTCGACATCGACGCCGGGCGGGGCGATCTTTTCGACATAGGCCTTGTAGAGGGCAAAGCTCTTTGCCGGAGTCATGCCCGGAACCAGCCGCATCGAGACCTTGGCTAGGGCCTTGGACGGAATCACCGTCTTCGCGCCTGCGCCGGTGAAGCCACCGGGGATGCCGTGCACGTCGAGCGTGGGCCGGGCCCATGTACGTTCCAGCACTGTGTAACCAGCCTCACCCACCAGCGTGCGCGAACCGACCTCGGCGATGCGGTACTGCTCTTCGTCAAAAGGCAGGCTGCGCCATGCGGCCAGTTCCTCAGCGCTGGGCAGAATAATATCCCCGTAGAACCCAGGAATGAGAATATGGCCGTCTTCGTCTTTGAGCCGGGCCAGCATTTGCGCCAGAGCCATGAAGGGATTGGGCGCAGCTCCGCCGTACTGGCCCGAATGCAGATCGCTTTTTGCGCCGCGGACCTCAAGCTCGGTATAAATCATGCCGCGCAGGCCGACGCACAAGGTGGGCAGGCCGGGCGCGAAGAGTTCTGTATCGCAGACAAGGGCAAAATCCGCTTTCAGTTCAGGCGGCTTGGAGGCAACGAAGGCCGCAATTCCCTCCCCTCCGACCTCTTCTTCTCCTTCGAGAATCACGCGCACATTGAGAGGCAGCGAGCCCGTGGCAGCCATCAGCGATTCGAGCGCCTTGATCTGCGCCCACACCTGCCCCTTGTCGTCTACCGCGCCGCGAGCGTAGAGGTTGCCGTTGCGTTCGGTGGGCTCGAAGGGCGGCGAGAGCCATTCATCGAGCGGATCGGTAGGCTGCACGTCGTAGTGGCCATAAAAAAGCGCCGTAGGCTTCCCAGGGGTGTGCAACCACTCGGCATAGACCATCGGATGGCCTTCAGTCTCGATGAGCCGGACGTTTTCCATGCCGATACGGGTCAACTCGGCTGTGAGCGTCTCCGCGGCGCGACGGCAATCGTCCTCGTGCTCGGGCAGCGTGGAGACCGAAGGAATGCGCAGCAGATCCTTCAGCTCATTCAAAAACCGGGGATGATTTTGACGTGCGTAGCTTACGGCAGAGGACATAAATTGACTTCCTTTGGAAAAAGTTCGACAGGAAGAGTATAGGCGGTCGACTCAGAAAGCGGAATGCGAGCTCTTCCGGCAATGGTCAAAGAAGAGACTCACCTCGTTCCCTGAGGGGACTGCAACAGACGCGGGAAAGCCGCAGGCTGCCGCACGACAGGTCTCTCAGTCCTTCTTCATGTCGTGCTGGATGATGAAGGGAAGATTGGTAACAACCTGCTGCTCCTTTCCCGAGATTTCCTTGATCCAACAAAAAGTCAAGACGCCGCTATCGACGTTGATCTTGGTGGGGTCCATATAGGTGACAGGATCCCCTTTAGGCTTATAGATTGTGATCGTTCGCACGCCTTCTCCCCCGGCAACCATTATAGGTCGCGGCGTGGGTGATTAGCTGTGCATTTTTGGATTCCAGTCATGCGATGGCAATATGGTTCGGCTCTATTTCTATTTTGGGATGAGGAGAGCGTTGAGTAAGTGGAATCATGGGATGAGGCACCACGCGGATGTCAGCGCGAAATAATATACAGTCCACAAACAACGGGTTGTCTGCGGCCGGGTCGTATCTAGAAACCCGGCAACAGACCTTCAGATCGTACCCGCTGAATCAACAACGCACCTAAATTGGATGACCGGCCCTAGCGGTGGCTGGTTACAGGACGTTGCTCTTTCTGCTCTGAAATCTTTTCGGAGTGCTCCTCGGCTTTTCTTTTGGAGTCCCGTGCTGCATCCTTTATATTCCCCAATATCTTCTCGGCTTTGCCTTTCACCTGCTGCGCTGCACCCTCAACCTGGGTGTTGGTATCCCCGGTCCATTCGCCTACTTGGCGCTTAATGCGCCCGGCCGAATCGTCAATTGTGCCTTTGACCTTATCCTTGTCCATTGTCCACCTCCGCGGGGCCTTGGGGCCTCACTGTTATTCGGCATTGAATTATGCCAGTAATCCGATCAGGCTGATGGAAATTATCATCGGAGCCAAATCACACGATGGGCCGACGACCTGAAATCAACTGAATAAGAAGCACAACGAGCGCAATCACAAGCAAGATGTGGATGAATCCACCCAGCGTGTAGGAACTGACCATTCCGACCAGCCACAGAACCAGAAGGACGACAAATATTGTCCAAAGCATGGGCTAACCTCCCTTCCAGAGCCTGCGCTCTCAGCCTCTATTCCGATACAACAGACTCTCTGATGCTCAACCGCAGACGACTGGTTGCTCATTGCTTCAGGATTTACGGGGGTGTTCGCCGAATGAATCGCCGGCAGGCTTAGTTTTGGAGCTGGCTGCACACACTTGGCCGTACTGGAGGCGGTATTCGAGAGCGCCGGGGAATTTACGGGGTGTCGCCGGGAGCGCCGGGAGCTAACACCCAACCCTGTGCCGGATCGTCGTTTGTACAGGTAAATTGCTGCAAATTATAGATTGAAGCGACAGCGCCATAGGGCAGATCGAGACATTGCTGACTTGCCAGCGATACTATCTGGTTGCCGGCCTCGCCGGATGGAGCAGGTACAACTTTCCATAACTGTGTTGGATCGTTATTATCCGCAGCGCACGGCTCTTGTACAACCAACTGCCCGGGTGCAGTGTCGGGGCTGCCGGGAGCCTGAGCAACCGTCATACACATCCCACTGTTTTCATTGATCATGATCACGTCGGCGTTCGCGTCCACAGGCTCAACAGTCCACTCCTGACTCCGTTTTCCTGCGCCACATGCATAGATTCCGACACCGGCTCCGCTATCCGTGCTTGCGTCTATGATGTCGACGCAATCCGGCGTATAGATGGCCACCTGGATCTGCTTGAGATTTCCAGTCACGGTATAGCCGCAGCCTGCAACGAAGAATAGGGGAAGTGCCCAAATAAGTCGTTTCATCTCTTCCTCGCTTTACACGTCAAATTTGGATTTGTATCGCCAACGGTCGCCGCTGTTTCGGGGCGTCAGATGGCAGGAACGACAGCAAGCTCCTCTTATTCCTCCGCAGGGCGAATTCATGGCACTCTTAACGAATGCGATATTGGACGCCCGCGCTTACCTTAATGGACGAGAGGGTACCGAAGGTGAACTGAGGCCAATACTGGTATTCAACATCGGCGACGCGAAGTGCGAATTTGCGGTTAAGGTGGTAGTCGATTCCGCCTCCTCCGGCGACGACGAGATAGCCGCCATGCGCGTAATTGAAGGGGAAGTTGAATTGCCCATTGCCGATAAGCACTTTGGCATAAGGCCCCCATCTGCCCGGACCGTTGAAATTGTAACGCGGGCCCATGAGGTAAGTTTCGTCGTGGACATTGTCTTGTTGGTGAAGCCACAACCACGTCGCTTCGCCCTCCACGGCGTAGCAGTGGCTTAGGTTCAGGTCAACGAAAGCGGTCGCTCCAAGGAGATTTCGCGACCCATAATTCATGTGGTCGGCGGAAAACATTCCTCCGGCAGATAACCAAGGTCCGCCTGTTGCCGAGGGCTCGACCTGGCAATCAGTTCGACCGACACAACCCAAGCACACCGCCAGAAGCAGAAAAGACGGAAAACGCATTCGGAGATTTACGACACCCCCCGATTTTTCCCCCCGGCTTTCGCCGCAACGAGGCAACCACTTCATAGACGACCTTTCGTGGCAATTGCCCTGAAAACTGCAACTTCCAAAGTTGGATGCGGGGTCCCGGCAATTTACTGCCTGAGGATCTATTTTTTGTTTGAGAATGGACGCATATCGCATTGCGTTTCATCAAGAAGCGGCATCTCCGGGCAAAAACGGGCCACGGAATTGCGGTCCAGAACTCATTGTTGTAAGCAATTCGCCCAGCCATGGTCTTGCGGCTTTTAGAACCGGCCTGCCGAAGGGGGATGGATTGGAAACCGGCAGCCATCCGATGACACATTGAATCAAGCCTCTGCCGAGTGACTGGCCCATGGGCCGGAAAGCCCGGCGATTGCTACTTTGCTGCAACCGGCCCATCTCAATAGCGCTTCGGACCATTGAGGGCGAGGGCGCGAAGGCAGAGTGAATCAATCTTAAGAGCGAGTAAGTCCTCGGGAAGTGTCCCCACATACGCGGCGCAGGCCTTACATATGCCCACATCGTGTACTACAGCCGGGGAGATCGCTCTACGCGCGAGTCCTTCAAGTTGCATTTTGATCACCCTGAAACAACAATAAAATGGTTCAATAGACGCATGACACGTGTGGCGCGATTCATTCTCGCCCTGATCGTGGGCCTTGCATTATTGACATGGGCTGCATCTGGAGTGGTGCAGACGACGGTGCGCGAATGGTTTGAGCGCGACGTCAGTTCACGTGCCCGCTTGGCGCTGACCGGCGCAGTGCAATCGCTCGGGGATGCATGGAACGACCCCGCAAATCTCAACAGACAATTGATGGGTCTAGCCCGGGACGAGCGAGTTTTAGGCGCGGCGGCGTGTGGCACCGACCTGAGTACGCGGTCACGCACGCCGGGATTTCCCGACGAATTTAATTGTGTTGCGGTGGGGTTTCGGGTTCGCGACACTGGACTGACCGCAGGCAAGAGCAATCAGGATTTTCACGAGTGGGGCACCGTTGCAACCATACCGACTGGCCGCGTATTCGTAAGCGCTATGCCCATCTGGAACCAGGGGCAGGAACTGGGCTTCGCGATCCTGGTGCAGGACTTGAGTTATATCGACCGGCGGGAGACTGCCGTACAGACGTTTCTCTTTGCCGTCTGCGGAATACTGGCAGTATTGGCCTTCGGCGTGCCTTTATTGGTGGCCAGGCGAGCGCGCTCCGACTGGAGCCTCGAACTGCGCAGGCTATTGCGCGGACGCGGAGAAGAAAGCCGGGAGTTCCAACCCATTCTCAGCGATGTGCGCGAGCTGGTGGGTCAAATGGTCAACGAACGAGAAGACCCTCCCGGTCTGTGGACGGCTGAACGCCTGAAACAAACGCTCAATCGGCATTTGCATGGCGAGAAGATCGTCATCCTGGCCAATCGTGAGCCATACGTCCATCAGCGCACTGCCGATGGCGGAATCGAGATTCAGCATCCTGCGAGCGGCCTCGTTACGGCGCTCGAACCGATTATGCGAGCCTGCTCGGGGGTGTGGGTAGCTCATGGAAGCGGCAGCGCCGATCACGAAACGGTAGACCGCGATGACCATGTCCGCGTGCCGCCCGATGAGGAGTCGTATCACATCCGCCGCGTGTGGCTCTCCGACGAAGAACTGAAGGGTTACTACCTTGGCTTTGCAAATGAAGGGCTATGGCCGCTCTGTCACATCGCCCATGCGCGGCCGATATTCCGCACCGAGGACTGGCGGCAGTATCGTACCGTCAACCAGAAATTCGCTGATGCGGTATGCAGTGAGGTGGATTCCAAAGATCCTATTGTCATGGTGCAGGATTATCACTTCGCATTGGCACCCGCGATGATTCGCAAACGTCTGCCGTTGGCAACCGTCATCGTCTTCTGGCATATCCCCTGGCCCAATGCCGAGCGGATGGGAATTTGCCCTTGGCGCAACGAGTTACTCGAAGGCCTGCTGGGTAGCAGTATTCTTGGTTTTCACACCCAACTCCACTGCAACAATTTTCTGGATTCAGTGGACCGGTTTCTTGAAACTCGCAGAGACCAGGAGCAAAACGCTGTCATCATGCAAGGGCACCGAACCCTGGTCAGGCCGTATCCAATCTCGTTGGAGTGGCCGGTCCACTGGGCGGCGTCTGCACCAAGCGTCGAGGAATGCCGCGCGCAGGTTTGGAGAGACTTTGGATTGAAACCGAACGCCTTGCTGGGCATCGGAGTGGACCGCCTGGACTACACTAAGGGCGTTGAAGAACGCCTGGAGGCAGTTGAATTGCTGCTGGAGCGGCACCCGGAATTTCGCGGCCGTTTCAGCTTTGCGCAACTGGCAGCCCCCAGCCGGACCGAGATCCCGCGTTACAAGGAACTCAACGAAGCGGTAGAGCGCCTTGCCGAGCGCATTAACGAACGCTTCGGGAAAAAGGACTACAAGCCCATCATCCTGCTCCGCTCTCACCACGAACCTCCGGAGGTCTTTCGTTTCTATCGAGCCGCGGATGCTTGTTATGTGAGCAGCTTGCACGACGGCATGAATTTGGTGGCGAAGGAGTTTGTGGCAGCGCGCACCGATTTGAAAGGCGTGCTCGTGCTCAGCGAATTCACCGGAGCCGCGAGAGAGTTGACCGAAGCGCTGATTGTAAATCCCTATGATTTGGAGGCTAGTTGTGAAGCGTTGACTGCCGCGCTCACTATGCCGGTAGAGGAGCAGCAAGATCGCATGAGGTCGATGCGCTCGCTTCTCGTTCAATTCAACGTCTATCGCTGGGCCGGTAAAATGTTGGTGGATGCAGCGCGGTTACGCAATCAGGAGCGGGTAACCGGACGCCTGGCCGAGCGCACAAGCGAGAGCGCCGCAGTCTGAAGATGAATTCCTTTCAATATTTCAAAAGACATTCCATCCCAATCGCGCGTGGAAGATGTCAAGACCGTCATTATCATTCCGCCGGCATTGTCAAGCCTCGCTGCTCTTACCGCTGCGCGTGCGGACTCCCTTCCTCGCTGCCTGCCGCAACCCTTCCCTACCTTTGGTCTCGACTGCCCTCTGAGCAGAGCGATGGCGATCCTCACTGCTTCGTCCTTTTGCGGCTGCACGCGACTGCTTGGACAGAGACTCGTGTGAAGCAGCCGAACGCGGCTCGCGCTCCAGAGCCTTTTCGCGCGCTTTCGACGCATCGTGGGATGGCTTTTGGTCTCCACCGGCTTGTCCTTTTTGATAGTCCCGTTCGGCGCGCTTTCGTGTTTCCTCCGTCGTCTTGCCGCGTTTTGGTGCTGGCAGTGGAATCCCGGCTCGCCTCGCTTTGCTTAAACCAATCGCCACCGCTTGCTGCGGAGAGCGAGCCCCATGCTTCCCTTCACGAACATGCTCAATCTCTTCATGGACGAATTCTCCAGCGGCCGTTGAGGGAGATTTCCCTTCGTGAAGGTCTTCTTTTGCGCGCTCGATTGTCTGCTTTTCCGGCATGTATCTCCTCCTTCCACTAACACTGAGATGCAAAAGACGGGAGGCGCGATGCCGCACGCTCAGCACCAGATCCAACTGAGACTTGCGTGGGGGAGTGCACCTCCGGACGCATCGTGTTGCAGCGCCGACAGGCTATTGGCAACGGTTTCAAAACTCGTCGATTCGGTCATGCTTACGTTCATCAACTCATAGACCACTCGGGTCCGGGTTCTGGGCGCGTTGCAAACGACCAGGAACGCCATCGGCGAATGGCATGATTGGCATGATTGGAATGACTGGAATGAACTGCAAAGAGGGTTTTAAGTCGCCACAGAGCGTGCGAGATACAAGGGCGGATCCAATCCATTACGAGTCTGAAACTCTCACAGTCCCTTGCCGTCGCTACAAAGAAGCAGAGGTATTGCCTCGAGGTCGCTGGCAAGCGCCGCGGAATGCATTCCTCATACTGAGGTTCAACTCGCTGAAACTGATCTTGAGAACAAGCCCTGTGCGGGAAGTTGCAGCATGCTGTTCTTACCCTCCTGCAAGATGATCAAGAACAGCAGCCTGTAGCCGCGGCCGGTGCACCCGAATTCTGTCCTTATAGCTGATAAGCCCAAGATCGCGGAAGCGGTTCATAAAGAAGCTCACGCGGGACCGCGTTGTGCCGATCATCTCTGCCAGAGTCTCCTGTGTAATGGGAGGAATCATTGCCTGCGGTTCTTCGGGCTTTTCAGCCTCAGCCATCAGAAGCAACGCCCGCGCGAGGCGCTTTTCGCTCGAATTGAAGATCTGGTCCACCAGATCGGCCTGGGTGCGGATACCGCGAGCCAGCAAATAAGACAGGAACTGATCGCTGAATTCGGGCTTCTGATGCAAAACCTGGATCATCTCTTCCCTTTTCATCTTAAACGCAATGCATTTGTTTACAGCAGTCACTGTCGCTACACGCAGTCCGGGCGTAGTGCCCAATGACTCCTCGCCGAAGAATTCGCCTGGGAAGAGAAGCGTTATAGTGGCCTGTTTGCCCTTGTCGGATAAGACGCTGACTTTTGCGCGACCCTGCCGCAAAAAAAAGACCGAGTCTGCCGGGTCTCCCTGTGCAAAGAAGCAATCTTCCGGCTCCAATTCAACGATTCTTCGACCCAGCCCGACGCTCGAAAGAAAGGTGGAATGGGCAAAGGCCATCTCCCGACTATTACCCATCATGGTCGTTTCCCTCCTTAACAGGCGGTCTGTTTTGCGACACGTACCGTTGCCAAGAAGCAAACTTGCCTCGATTTTGGTTTGTGGAATGCAATCCCTTTGCAGGATACCAGGAGAGCAACCCAGCAGTTACACTCTCCTCGGTGAGAACCCGCTCGCGTGCATTTCTCAAGCTCTTGTTAGAATTACGGAGCGGACCGCCTCCCGGTCACAAGGTTAATGATCAGAACAGCGAGCGCAACCACTAAGAGCAGGTGAATCAGACTGCCGGCGATATGCAGGCTGAATCCCAAAAGCCAGAGAACCAAGACAACCCCAAAGATGATCCAAAGCATCTATCGACCTCACTCTCTGTGAGTCCGAATTAGCGTCGTACAGCCCTCAGAATTCAGAACTCTCAGCCGGTTTACTTCTCCCCTGCTCTAGCCTGCTCCTTCGCATTCCTCACCGCATCGAGGAACGACTGTGCCTGCGGAGGAGGAGGAATCTCACCGCGCAGGATCCGCGCCGTGGAGATCTCTCTCCCATACATCGCCTCTGTTGAGTCGTCATCGCGCCGAATCGCAGCCCCAGAAAGCGTCAAGCCCGCAAAGACTCCTCGGGCGCGCGAGTAAGTCAGAACCTCGGTATTCAGTTTCCAATCGGTATCGGCGGAGGCGTGGCGACCGACCGGGCCGGCAGCAGCAGACGCGTCGCCGCCGATCTCGAACTTGCTGCTGATTAAATGATCCATTCCCTTGTCGCCCTGGATAATCATTACAAGATCGATTCCTTCCACACCGATCTGTAGTCCCCAACTACCGCCTGTGATAGTGAAGAACGCGGGAGCGCTCCAGCCATGCTCGGTGCGGCACGTCGCGACTCCCCGGCCATTCTCTGCTCCGAACACGAACCCGCCCTTCAACAAGTGAGGCACCACTGCTATGCACTTGGCGTGCTCCAAAACTTCGTCCGGTATGCCTTTATCCGGCGCGGCCATGATTTCGCGTAGCACCGTTCCTGCGTGCTCCAGGCGATCGACCGTAGCTTCACGTTTTGTTTCCGCTGAAGCAAAGCTTGCTAGACTGAGTATTCCCGCCAGAACAATTGCTTTCCTCATAGCTTCCCTCCCTGCAACTCGTCTCGTCGATCCTTTATTCGCACTCGTCGCCATACCGATCTTCTCAACACCACAGATGACCCGGCAGCATTGTTGATAACCTACGAACTCCGGTAGCGAAATGTGTCGTAATCGAACTGACAAATAGTAGATGCGCACAGCAGCTTTATCGGTTGCTTTGCCTCCACAATGGCTCACTCTGGTTGGGTCTCGAGGACACGCGCCGGAGTCTCAATCCGCTCTTTCACGATCCTCCGTTTGTTCCTGAGAGCTACGATGCGTTTGCCCAACTCGCGCGCCGGATCTTCGACAAATAAATGCATCAGCGCTGCTCCCGACGCCGCCAGGATGAATGCCGCAATTGCGAGACCGATTTCTCCAGCGGCGTTTACAGGATGAAACACAAGCAGCAGAGCCTCGATCGCAAACCCTTGAATCAGGTACATGGCATAGGATCTCTTGCCGAACCAGACGACCCATGACAGCGAGAGAACCCGACCAAGCCAGGACCTGCGAAGCAGCAAACTCGTAACTGTAAGTCCAATGATCCAACTGAAGACAAAAACATTGCGCTGGTCAACATCAACAAGCCAGAATCCAATTACTAATAGCGCGAGAATCGCGCTTGCAGGAATTCTGGACACGAGCCCGCGAAGGGTCTCAAGCACCGGCGGACTGGAAAATGCCATTGCCAGGATGGCTCCAACGATCAACCCGGAGTACGCGCGTCCCATCTGGAATGTGAACAGCGCCAGCGTCGCCGAGAGCCCATAGAGGATCCACCCAATAAAGAAGCGCTTTCGAAGAGTGCAGAGCACGATAAAGCAGATGAGCGGCCAGAAGAAATAAAACTTCTCTTCAATGCCCAATGTCCAGGAGAGGCCAAAGATCGTGCCCACACGATCAGGCATAAGAATGAGTGGAACATCATTGTTGAAGGTAAGAAAGAAAGGCAACGCGGCTTTCATCTGCGTCCATTTTGCAATCTTCGACGCAGGCTGGAGCATGATCACGTAAGTAGACAAGACCAGAAAATACAACGGCAGAATGCGAAATGCTCGTCGAATGTAGAATCCCGCCATGTCGACCCTTCCGGTGAGCCGCTCTTCTCTCAGCAAGAGTCCGGTAATAAGAAAGCCGCTCAACACAAAGAAAATATCGACACCCAGATAGCCATGGAAATGTCGTAATGGAGAAGGAAGAGAGTTGACGTGCTCGAAAATCACAAAGAGCACGCTGAGGGCGCGGAGTCCGTCGAGAACCGGATAGTATGCCGGCAAGGCTTCGACCGCCACATTCCTACTCCCATTGGCTCTCGTCTGACTCAATTCACAATCCTCCTTCCTCCTGAAGTGCAACCGGCTGAGTAGACTCGACCGCGGCCCAACTCTGCGCCACTTCCGCCACACTTTCATTCTCTGCGTGAGCTATCGCTGCTAATTGAACTGCGCCGGCGGACCAAAAGAAGACTCCGACGCCCCCATACACAATGTCGTTGAGCAAGCATTGCGCAAAAAACGCGACCCACACGCCCTTCATTGAGATCTCAAATGGGTCTTCAGTCGCGGAATGGGTGAATGCTCGCCATGTTATCAAGCCCATTCCCGCGAGATAGAGTGCAGATCCACTCCAACCGAGCGAGTAAAGAAGTTCCAAGAAAAGGCTGTCATGAGGACCGATCGTGTCGTCGAAATCCACCTTGTTATGATCGATATCAGGACTTCCGACTCCTTCACCAAATGGTTCGCGCGCGAGCAGGGCGAATGCGTTCTGATACCCCACAATACGCGCTTGGTAGCTGACATCCTGATCCAAGTTGGTTGTTGATTTAATTTTTTCTTCGATCACATCCCTAACTTCCGGAACAACCGACACAATGGGGGACAACGCGCAAACGATTATTGCGGGGATGATAATGCGGCGCCGCTCTCGCGCGTTCATCTTCCAAACGACAAATAGCCCACCAATCACAAACCCCAGCCAGGACGCCCGTTCCAATGACAGGGTCAGGCCAAGGCAACCGAATATTCCGGCAATTAGTCGGAAGCTGCTCTTCGAGCAGAGGACTACCAGTAGCGTCGTCATAATTGTGAGACCGAAGATCACAGGAGCATTCATAGTGCTGAATGCGCGGATTTCCATCGGCTCGGCCGAACCAAAGGCGGTCGTCTTCATATTCTTCAACCAAAGGAGATCCCAAGGCGGGAAGAAAAAGAACTGATAAACGCCGTAGACGCCCATCAAGAGAGTGCCAATCAGGAACGTACTCTCGAAGCTACGCCGAATTGCGTCGTAATCGGAATGAGATTCAACGAGAAAAAATGCGAAGCACAACGGCACGAGCCAATTGAGGATGGCTGGCGCGATTTGCACAATCGAATATTTCGTGAGGCCAATCACCACCCCATATGCGACCGCGCCAAACGCCAAGACAAAAGGAATGCTACGGGGCCGACCTAGACTGCGCGCATGTGTCAGTAAATCCAGACCGCAAACGGCGGTGACAAGGTACGGGGCGAGGAGTATCGGACTCTGTTCCTGGAAACCAACCTGGAAATCAGCAAGTCGCCGGACCAGCGGCGAGAAAAACCAAATCCAACAGGTGAAACTTACGTAAGTGGCCCTTGATCGAGCGTAGAGATATCCCGCCACAGCGAGAGCCAGGCCGGGGTAAACAAGGCGCAGCGTGTTCGCCGCCCTCATTGCTATGAGGCCAACGATCAATGTAACAAATATCCATATCATGCGCTTCGTTGCGGTGTTGACACGCAGGATATTTGAGGACCCGATCATTGAGGACTCTATTGTGCATTTCGTACTTTGCATAATCACCCTTTTTAACCCGCACTCACAATTCCGATGATTAACACACTCATAGGCGGCTCTCGAGTCCGGCAGTTTCAATCGTAGGCACAATGATATGCGAGACCGGACAAAAGTGATCCGCGCGCTGCTGAAAAAGCGGTCTTGCCCCTAGGGTTTTAAATGCCGGCTTGAAAGGCCAGGTTTGAATCACGGGAAACAGCGAGGTTTCGTCGCTTCCCGGATTCCGAGGAAATGCATCCCTGTTTCAGCGAAGTTTGTTATCTGATTCTTCCTTTGCAATCTCCGACTCTATCTGCTTCCAAAGGGCGTCTGGTGGCTCTTCAATTGGAAACAACTGGCGCGCAGCCTGAGCAATTGTGTCAAGGTCAGTCAAGAGGGCACGACACAATTTGCAGCTCTGAAAATGCGGATGATTGCCGATCGTTTCTCCATAGACAATCAGTTCCGGCAATTGAGCCTGGAATTCCGCGCAGGACAAACTATTAGCCGATTCCCTCATTTGTGTCCCTCTTCCCGCAGAAGCCCGCGGACGGACTCGCGCAACCTCAACCGCGCTTTGTGCAGCTGGGATTTGCTGTTGCCGATCGAGCAGTCCAGAAGAGATGCGATCTCATTGTGCTCAAATCCTTCGATATCGTGAAGCACAAAGATGAGGCGATACCCGGCTGGAAGATCGTTGATGGCCCGTTGTAATGTCAGACGATCGATGGCTCCGGAGAGAACGAGATCGGGAGCGCCAAAGCTACGCCCAGGCCGCTGGTCTGCAGCCGGATCCGTGAGTTCATCCAATGAGCTCACCTGCAGGCTTTTCCTGCGTAAATGCATCAACACAACGTTGATCGCTAGCCTGTGCAGCCAGGTAGAAAGAGCGGATTCGCCTCGAAAGGTCTCTATCTTCCTATGGAATTGGAGAAATGCCTCCTGGGTCAGATCCTCGGCCTCAGCAACACTGCCAACCATCCGCAAGCAAAGAGAGTACACGTTTCTTTTGTGAATTGAGTAAAGTTGTGCGAAAGCCTGATGGTCTCCAATCTGGGCACGAGCTAGTAATTCCGCCTGGTCCTGATTGGCTGTGGCATTTGGCGCAATGTATTCGGGTTTAGTAGCCTCGGCGGGTTTAGCCGGGACTCCCACTGGCGGTGACTTGGGAGTTTTACGCGGCGACCGAGTTGATGGGGCGTAGTTTGTCATTCGTATCCTTGGGGAATCTGAGAATTGGCCGCTAACACCCGGGGATTCTGGCGTTTGGCCTTTCTCTTGTAGAGCTTTGACCTGGCACTTCACATGGTCCTGCTTCACAAGTTGGATGCAAATTCACTCTGCAACGGATTACGATTCTTGAAAGTTTTTGCGGTCGCGGCGTAACACGCCTTCACAGCTTTACACAAGGTCCAGCCGGGCAGTTTGGGAACATGGACGCCAGATTCGAGATGCCACTCAGCTTTGGGTCGATCACGCTGTTTTGACTTGCGCCCGCCTCCGATTCGACGTTCCTTGATTCTCAGCAGCCGATTCCGTCACGAACAACTCCAGTTACCCAAGTGGCATCTATCATTTGTCTGAAGCATAGAGAGAGAACGATGCAGGCAACCGCGAGCTTAACGCTGCGAGTTGCGCGAAGACGAAAAGCCGAACTTGTGGAGTCGAGCAACGCTGGCGCGTCTTTGGCTGCCCTAAATCGAAATGGAGATGGAGATCATGCCATTAATCAACGTCGTTATTACCCTAATGGTAGTGGGAGTCCTGATGTGGCTTGTCAACCGGTACATCCCCATGCAGGGAGCGATCAAGGGAATACTGAATGCGGTTGTTGTAATTGCTGTGGTTCTATGGATCGTAAATATCTTCGGGCTGTATCACTACATCTCTCAGTTCCGTGTCGGACCCTGAGGCATGGGCAAAGATCAAATCCGCTCTCGCTCGTGGAGACGTTGCCTGTGCATCGTATTTCGCCACGCTGTCTACTCCGAGTTTGTCGCCTGTTTTCCAACCCGAGAGAACAACCGCACCTCCTCCTACCGCATCACACCTCACGTTCGTAGTAACGGGAATTAAACGGAGGATGAGGGAAATGAGACATATGAATTCGCATCGGCACTTCCTGCCAGGATCGGCTGCTCTCGTTCTGGGCGCTCTGATCGTGGCGGGCTGCCATAACCAACCTGCCCATCCCGATGAAAAGACGGGAGTGACGAACTCCCTTGGCAGCAATAATTTGGGAGACGTAAGCGTGTCTCAGGACCGGGATAAGGGAGTAATCACCTTAACTGGAAATGTAGTCTCCAATGATCAGAAGACTCAAGCCGAAAACCTCGCCAAACAGGCTGCGCCTGATTACACCATCGCAAACGAGCTAGGCGTACGCCCGGCTGGAGACAGCAATGCAGGCTCCGTTGCTTCCAATTTGGACAGCGCAATTGAAGACAATTTTAAGGCGACCATCAAGGCCCATAACAACCTCGACGATCAAAGCATCCATTGCACGGCAAAGAATGGGACTCTGGTGCTCAAAGGCACCGTGAAGACATTTGACCAGAAGAAGGAAGCGGAAAAATTGGCCAAGCAGGTACCCAATGTTCAACAGGTCGTCAACGAACTTGAAGTTAAGCCGAAAAAACATTCAACATCAAACTCCTGATTTCGTAAGGCCTTGTCAGTTGGGCAGGGGTGTCGGGTTTTCGCGATTTCCCCTACTCTGCCGGCGACACAGGAGAATCGCAATCCAACTGCCGGACCCTGCCCGTCCCTTCAATCGTTCTTCGATAGATCTTTACAGAGGAGTAAAATGTCCAAACCGTCCAACACCCTACTTGAAACCGAAGAAACCCTGCGATCCGTCATCCAGAATTTGATTGACGGGCAGGAGGCATTTCAGAGCGTCGGCAATGATTTGAAAGATGAGACGCTCAAACATTATTTCCTGGCCGAATCGCTGAGACGAGCGGAGTTTCGCGGCGAACTCGAGACTATCCTCCATCAGGAAGGCGTCCACGATGCTAAAGAGGGAGAAAGCGTGGCAGGCAGTCTTCACCGAGTCTGGGGTGATTTGAAAGTGAAGCTTGGCGGCGGGGATCATTCCCTACTTGTTACAGCGGAGCAAGGCGAGGACGAAGCGAAACGAGTGTATAAAGAGGCCCTCGAGAAAGACCTCCCGTTCCCGATTCGCCAACTCTTGACCAGGCAGTACGCGCAGATCCAAATATCGCACGACTACGTGAGAGCGGCCCGCGACAGCAGTGAATAAGCTTGCTCGTCTCGAAAGGCAACCCCATCGTCGACAGGGGACGCCTCGGCTCTTCGCTTACCGTGCGTCGACGGAAGGTGTCCCACTATCAACTGAAGCAGCAGCGGACTTTTTTGCACTCGCCCTTTTTCCCCGGGCGGCACGGCAAAACTCGGGCACGTTCGCCATCTGCTTCACAAATACACGATAGCTGGTGGTTCCCGGTTGCAGAGTGGACCAATAGCTTTTCCGGCTCACCACCGGCTCGTGCCTCACGACAACTTGGTTGTCCATAATCTTCACCCCGCAGACCAGATTGTTGTCGGGCTGCAAGATTGTCTTCGATGGGTCTTTCTCAGGTAACTCTTTATCTTTCTCCCAATCGAAGTTGCACCCGTAGCGCTCGGCATCCATATAAGTCAGTTGCAACAATCCTTCACTTCGCACCATTCGTCTGGTCACAGTATCCTTTACTGCGACTTCCGGTTCAGTGTGCCGCACGTCGGTGGTTGGAGTCAGTCCGGCCTCGGCTCCGGCAAGCGCCTGAAACAGATACGCCCAGTACGCGCGCTTATCCACATCGCTCAACGTATTAAAGCGCGGACAGAACGGGCGAACCGCGTGCGCAACTCTGGATGAGAGCATCTCGGGCGGCAGAGCTCTTTCAACGATCAGATCCCAGTCTGGATTCCATGAGGGCTGGCCCAGTTTCTGTTTCTTTTCAGCAATCGGCGTTGGAGGGGCCGCTTTCACCTCGGGTTGAGCGGGCAACTGCGGTGAGGCGGTCCGATTGCAACCCGCCATTGCTACAATCGCAGCACCACATAGAAGAAACCCTTCCATCCCGAATCGAGTAATCATAGCCGTCCCAGTAATGGGATGCACATTTGCTAAACGGTGTCGCTGTCACCGCGGTGCATTTGCCGTCAATCATCGATAGCGAGACACAGTCGGCCTGCGAGCAACATATTTTTAACATGTTGCATCTCATAGACTGCGGTGGGCAGAGCAGTTAGTTAACTGTCATATTGACCGACGGAGTCGGAATCACCACGAGTTACTGAGGGCCCATGCGTATTCTGATTATTGATGATGAAAGAGCTATCGCTGATACGCTTGTGCTGATCCTGGAAGGGAAGGGTCACGAGGCGGAGGCTGTGTATGATGGCAGTGCTGCCCTTGAAAGAATAGGGTCGTTTGCGCCAGATTGTGTTATTTCCGACTTAGTCTTTCCGGGTATGAGTGGCATTGATGTCTGTGCCAAGATTGAGGCAACCTACCCTGAATGCAAGATCTTTCTTTTCTCCGGTCATTCGGAGACAAGCGATCTGATTGAGAATGCGCGCGCAGCCGGGCATAGGTGGGAGCTTCTCGTAAAACCCCTGAATCCAGTTGATCTTTTGGCAAAGTTTAGTTCACACCGTCCCGTTTTGGAAGGGGATATTCTCACGGGCTAGTGTCATGAGTCATTAATTCACTAAACAAATAGTCGCGCGCGGTGTCTAACATGACAGGAGCGATGTCATGAGACGAGGACGCCGATTGCCGGAGTTGCAACTGAGCGAGGAGCAGCGCGCAACGTTGCAGGGCTGGACGCG
>JBEKCA010000101.1:0-17737 GCA_050015115.1 Occallatibacter sp. | reverse complement strand
ACCAACCTTGGAAATCGATCAAACCGATTTCCACATTCCCACCGTCACGACGACTACGACGAGATGAATTGATCTCTCAAAACCAAAACCTAAGGGCTACGCATTCTGAGGGCAAGGTCAATAGCGTCGCCCGACCCCATGCTGCGCATCGCGAAGAACTGCAGCTTCACAACTTCGCCGCCCAGCTTGGCCATGCCCTCGAGCCAATCCACCTGAGCTTCCTGGCCCAGCTCGTAGCTCTGCGGCACGAATACTTCCCGCCCGCGGAGCCCCAACTCGCGCTTCCGCAGCTATACATAACGCCGCACCGTAGCTTCCCCAACGGGATGATCCGGATGTTGGCATCTTGCTGTTGCTCCTTTCAACTTTTAATTCCGGCGATAATGTTCGAGTGAAAGACCAAGGTCTAGCAAGTTCAATAGAGTTATAGGTGACTAAACTCGGTGGATCGGGAGGCTCAACTACCAGCTATAGGAAGCAACTATCCGGGGTGGTCCGAACTTGCCATTAATCATCGTTGTCTCGATCACTGCTTCCCAGTCTTGATTGGCTTTCGGCAAGAACCCTTGTTGCTTTGCCTCGGCTAGATATTTCTCATTCGACAATAGTTGGCTCGCGGCAATTGTGCCATTCTCCCCAATTCCGCCTGCAACCACAACCAGTTGTTCAGTTGTGCGGTCATGAAATCGAGCGATGAGCGCGTAATCATGATCGATCAGGTTGACAGAGGTACGTGTGTTGACAGACCACACTTTGTGAGCGGGGTCGCCACGATCGACGATTTCGTAGCTGTCGACCGCAGTTTGGAGGAAGTGGAAACGTAGAGGAGCAGTGAGACGCATGGTCCATGGATTATTAAAACCTGACACAAGGATGATCGGACCCTTCTGCATGTCAGAGTATGTGGTTGCCGTACTCGATTGAATGCTGCTTCCTTTGGAATAGTGAGAAAGCACCTGCTGAAGATTTGACACAGCAATAGAATCTGCCAGGGCGACCGGATCAGCGAAGAGGGCATGGAGGCCGACACTCTCAGGACTCGGCTCGGAATTGGTCATGGGTCTATTGAGCACCACAACCGACCCAACCGAGATCAAAACCGGGCCAGGGCTGGCTATGACGGGTTTCCAGAATTGCTGATAGGGTGAAGCTCTCCGAATGAAAGCAGGAACAGAAACCGCTAACGCCAGCAGGAGGATGATGACACCTCCAGCAATCGCAAGAAATCTCTGTTTCTTCTTCTCTTGCGGTGGAGCATCCAAGCCTTCAGTATCCGCAGGCTGAGCATCTGTATCAACAAGCGAAGCCGCAACATCGACAGCTACTAATGGGTATTCCTCATCAGATTCGGCCTGTGACGTAACAAATCGGAATTCTGGCACATACGACCCGGAGCGAAGTTCAATTCGCAACTCCACTTGGTGTTCTGGTTCGTAGTAGTACTGCGCGAGGCGTTTGCGTACTTCCCCGGCTGTGATCCGAACGACCGGATCGTCATTCAAATCATACTCAGGAGAACGGCCAAAGGCTTCAATGCCGATAGTCCTTTCCTTCAAGTCCACCTGATGTCCCATGATCGTTCTGGAAACTACGTACTCAAGAAACTTCGGATATCGGCGGCTATGACTGAAGTGCTTGCTGTTGCAAATCCGCCTCAATTGCTGCTCCACCTGCTCGGGAGCTACAGTATCTCCGTCTTGTATTTCGTTGTGCATCGTTGATCCACCAAATTCCGATGAGCACAAAGTGAGTTGTGCGGAATAGGTTGTCAGATTACCGTATTATACTCCTTAGTTCTTCTTCTAGGCGATAAGCGCTAAGTAGCAGTATTTAAAGTGTTTATGCTCAACTTCTATGCAAAACCATACAGTACTCTACCTTGTCAGCTGTACCTCAGCACATCTATATTTGCACCCGATACTCAGACGAAATTTGTGAACGCATCGAGCGAAGAAAATCGACGGTCCGTGTCGCACTTATGGATCGTTTTGTGCGATGGGAGCCGTCAGTCAAAATCCGCAGGCGGCGAGAAACATGGGGCGAAATCGTTTGAGGGGGGATACTCATCGGGATGAGATTCTCCAGGAGTGATTGTGCAACACGGCGATTGTCTGATTGGATGCAGCCGAACTTCGATGTCAGCTAGCAGGTCTGGATCTCGCATTTGGGCTCTGATTCTGATTGGCGTATGGTTTTTGGGATTTTTACCGATGAATGTCGCGCGAGCCCAGACGGGTTGGAGGCTCGTCTGGAGCGATGAATTCGATGGTCGGGCTGGAGCGCCGCCCGACCCGGGCAAGTGGAAGTTTGAGGCTGGTCCTGGCAGGTTTGTCGGCGGGAACCACGAAGCGGAAACCTACTGTGCCTACAGATCCGAAGACGCCCCATGCCGGCCGAATGTGCCCAATGCTTACCTCGACGGCAAAGGGCACCTTGTGATCGAGGCTGTTCGGACAGACGGGATGCTGCCGATCCCGGAAAAGAACCTCGTGTCGCCCGTTTATACATCGGCCCGCCTGAACAGTCTTAAGAGTTTCAAGTATGGGCGAATCGAGGCCAGCATTCAGGTACCGACAGGATTAGGCGTGTGGCCTGCATTCTGGGCGTTGGGAGTTCGCAAACAGAATTTCAACTGGCCCGCCATAGGGGAAATGGACATTATGGAGTCCTGGAATCCGCAACCAGGAACGAGGATCATCGACCCATACCTGAATCACTCCTCGGTGCATGGACCCATTAAGCCGGGATCAAAAAGAGGCTACATCGAGGTGACAGGCACCTACGATTTTGCCCGACCGATGCAAGAGGCGTTTCATCAATTCGCTGCGGAGTGGGAGCCCGGAGAAGTGGATTTTTATTGCGACGGCAATCTGTTCTCCCGTCAGTCTGTTGCAAGTCTCTCCGGCAGCGAGGTATGGGAGCCCGACAATTTGCCATTCTATCTGCTTTTGAATCTTGCCATGGGAGGCGATTTTTTCGGATATCCCGACGCGACCACGGGAGCAAAGCACACCATGGTGGTGGATTACGTGCGCGTATATCAGCGAGACGATACTAATCTGCCTGCCGGTTGGGGAAATGCCGATATTGGAGGGCCGGCGCAAGCGGGCTTCTCTACAAATTCCAAAGGACTTTGGACTGTTGCTGGTGGGGGAACCGGAATCGCAGGGTCTACGCGCCAATTCCAACTCGCCTATAAAGCACTTGGCAGAGATGGCGAGATTTCGGCTCGAGTTTTGAGCCAGTCGAGCAAAATTGCCCAGGCAGAGGCCGGAGTAACGATTCGGAACGGCAGAGGTTCGGGCGCATCCTACGCCATGATGTTTATCTCTCCAGATAGGAGCATTCACTACCGTGCCGGCGGAGATGAAAACGACGTGCGCACAGGAGACATTATTTATAATGGCGCAGCTGATTGGATCAAGGTTGTGCGTGTCGGGGACGTCTTCACGGGTTACGTTTCGACCGACGGAACTACATGGAAGGCTGTGGGTCAGGCAAAGCTAGCAATGCGGCGAGACGTGCTAGCTGGCCTGCTTTCAACGTCAAGCGATAATGGCTCGCGCAATGTGGCGCAATTCGATAACGTGGACGTTACGCGGAGCGATGCGGCGTGGGATGGGACGGCCGTAACACTGCCCGGAGTTGTCCAGGCAGAGGATTTCGATTCCGGTGGCGAGGGTTATTCCTACGCAGCTACGATGAAGCATAAGGGATTTTCGCCATTCCGCCAAAACGACGGCCCATCGGTGAAGCAGATCGAAACACGTGGCGAGCCGGATGTCGTTCCCGGGGGGTATTACGTGAGCGATCTATCGGTGAATGACTACCTCAATTACTCGGTTACCATCGCAAAGGAAGGAACCTTTGTGTTTCACGTGCGAGTTGCTTCAGAGGGTGCCGGAGGTTCAATTCACTTCAACCTTGATCGGAAGCCGATCACCAAACCAATCAGGATTCCCGATACGGGTGGTCAGGAAATATGGCGCGATGTTAGTTCCGACGCGGTTCATCTTCCGGCGGGGGAACATATCGTTGCAATTGTGGTCGATTCAACCGGGACTGGGGTAAGCGCAGGGAACATTGACTTCTTCGCAGTCCGTGCGCAGTGAAACAATGGAATGTGCCGATTCATTTGGAAACAGGGCGAAAGCAACGATCGACTTTACGGAGGCAGCAGCTATGCGTTATGCATTTGAAGGTCCAGCAAACCACAAAAGCACTATACGCCGGCGCCTGGTTGCTCGTTACGAGGCAGACTTCGCAAGCACTGTGTCGATGGGTGATGAGACGCGCCGAACCGAGCATCCGATATCTGAAGAGCGAAAATCGATTGGAATACAACTGTCACAACGGTGCAACCGGCGATGCGATCAACGCTAATCCTGGCTGCTGCCGCTATTAACTTCCCCGGAGGGGATCGACGTGAGACGTTATTCAAGCAAAACGAGACAGATCATTGCAGCTGTGTTGTCCCTGGCACCGCTGATTTTCGTTTTAACTTCGTGGTCAGCCGTTGCCTATTCGCAGGATGTTCCCAGTTGCAGCGGCGTTTCCAATATTTTGATTGGATCGACGACATATGCGCCGGAATGGTGCGATGAATTCACTGGAGCAGCAGGTCCCCCATCCACCACGGTGTGGAGTTACAACCTCGGAAATAATAGCGGGTGGGGCAATAACGAGTTGGAAGTTTACTGTGGGCCACCGGGATACGCAAGCAATCCCTCCCAGTGTCCCTCAACGTTCAGCACTTCTACCGCCCCGGCCTACATCGATGGCAACGGGCACCTGGTAATCCAGGCTATTAATGAAAATGGCGCGTGGCTTTCAACCCGCATGACCACGGAGGGGCTGGAAAACTTTACATACGGCATACTCGAGGCCAGCATTCAGCTCCCCAATACGACAGACCAGGGCGTTTGGCCCGCCTTTTGGACCCTAGGCAGCGACATCAGCTCAGATCCATGGCCCGCTTGCGGCGAGGCGGACATCATGGAAAACTGGTCGCCGCAAGTTTATAACGGCGCAGGCACAACGGGAAACAATTCCACGATTCACACGACGGAGACTGGAGGGGATGGAATCGGAGAACGATTCACTTTTCCCAGTGGACAAGCAACGGACACCGCCTTTCATACCTATGGAGTCGTATGGTCAGAGAACGAGATGCAGTTCTTTGTGGATGACCCGACATCACCGTTCTTCACTGCAACCCCCGGTGTCCTTCCCTCTGGAGATACGTGGCCATTCAATCAACCGATCTTCGCGATCCTGAATGTGGCGGTCGGCGGAACCCTCGGTGGATCGGACGCCAGCCTGACCAGTCCGCAGCTCATGCAGGTGGGCTACGTTCGTTGGTACACGCCAGTCAGTTGCGCCGCGGTTCCTTCCGCGCCTACCGGACTGGCGGCAACGGCGTCTTCCACAAGCGCAATCGGCCTAAGCTGGACAGCGGTAACCCCTCCGGCCGACTGCACCGTCAGTTCCTACAATGTCTACGGCAGCACCATCAGCGGGTTCACTCCGTCCTCGAGCAATCTGATCGCGAGCGGAGTGACCGGCACAACCTACTCCAACACCGGCCTCACGGCTTCGACCACCTATTACTACGTTGTGGAAGCAGTGGACGCGTCAGGTGGCTCGGCGGCCTCGGCGCAAGCAAGCGCAACGACTCAAGCCCCCGCGCCGTGCGCTGCGGCTCCCTCGGCGCCAACTGGACTGGCGGCGGCGGCGACTTCTTCCAGCGCCATCGGCTTGAATTGGACGGCGGAGACCCCTCCGGCCAACTGCACCATCAGTTCCTACAGCGTTTACGGCAGCACGACCAGCGGGTTCACGCCGTCCTCGGGCAACCTGATCGCAAGCGGGCTCACGACCACCAGCTACACCGACAGCGGCCTCACTGCTTCGACGACGTACTACTACGTGGTTGAAAGCCTCGACACGATTGGAGCTTCACCGGCCTCCAGCCAGGCTAGCGCCACAACCTCGGCTCCGCCTGTCGCGAGCTTCACGTTGGGTGTCGCGCCGGCCTCGCTCACAATTACAGCAGGAGCCAGTGGAACAGAAGCGGTTACAGTGACGCCGGTAAACGGCTTCCCCACGACCTCAACTATTACGTTTGCATGCTCCAATCTACCCGCCAACGCCTCGTGCAGCTTTGCTCCAACTTCGGTGCAAGGCGGCAACATTGTCTCAACATTGACGGTCAACACGACGACTTCGGCAGCTCTTCACTTCAACTGCCGTCCATTGTTCCCGGCACCGGCACTGGCGGTCGCGCTGTGCTTCTTGGGTTGGAAGAAGAGGCGCGGCGTGCAGATCATGCTGCTACTGGCAGTGAGCGTAATCGGTCTGTCTCTTTTCAATGGCTGCGGTGGCTCCAGTAAGGCGCCACCTGTTCCGTCAACGGTCACAGTGACCGCAACGTCTGGCGCGTTGCAACAAAACGCTACATTCTCACTTATGGTGCAGTAAGCCATTCAATTACTACCCCGGCCCGCCAAGGCCTCTATCGACAAGTAGAGGCCTTCGGGATTTCACCGCGCTGAAGTTTCTTATGCCACCGCTTCCCCTGTCCTCTTCACTAGGGTAGGTCGGCTGCCAATACCGTTTTATTTCGCAGGAGGATGACTCCATCAAACGGAATGCACTTTTTTGATCGCTACAAGAAACCCCGTGCTCTTCTCTCGACAATGACTCAAATGAAATCATATTGATAGACCGGTAATGGAAGACCTTAGAATTATACGTACTGGCGGTCTTCCCGGAATTGATCTTTATGGTTTGACTTCGAATTCGTCACGATACGGCTGCCCGGACCGGTACATCTCAATTCTCTCGTTGAGCGAGTCGGCAAGGGAAGACTGCTTCAGCTTTCTCGCGAGTTGTTCCGCCCGCCGAGCTGTTTCGATTGCATCTTCAAATCTTCCGCTTTCGGCGTATGCCATAGCGAGAGTGTCAAGATACACTGGCTCTGTTCCTTTGGATAACTCAACTGCTCGCTCGGCCAGCTTGACAGCTTGTCCTCCATTGCGGTCGGATACACTCGGGCTTGCTGCCAAGGCGTGTGCTGTTTGGCTCAGGGCAAGCACAAGATTAGGACTCAAAGCGAGTGCCTTGTCCCACTGTGCAAGCGCTTCCTTCACTTTGCCTTCGCCGTAGTAAAGCGCAGTGCCCATATATGTGTGGGCTTCCGCCGACTGCGGATCGCTTTCGACCGCACGCTTGAATTCTTGAGTTGCCTCATCCGGATAACCGGAAGATAACAACGCCGACCCAAGATTGATGTGAGCATCGGCGAAATCCGGTTTTATCTCGATGGCGCGTTCAAAGGCCTTCTTAGCCTCGTTGAATCTCCCCTCCTGTGCAAGAGCACGGCCAAGATTGTTGTAGAGTTCGGTTGAGTCGGGATAGATCTCCAACCCCCTCTCGAATTGTTGAATCGCTTCATCGAGGCGTCCGACGGCAAACAACGCTCGCCCAAGATTGTTATGGATAGTATTGTATTGAGGATTGAGTTCGAGGCTCCTCTGATAATAGGGGATTGCATCTTCAAACCGGCCTGCTCTTGCCAGCGATGCTCCCATATTGTTCTGAATCCGCGCATCGTCCGGGTCTTCCTTCACCAATTCTTCCCATTCGGCGATTACCGCCGCGGAATTGCCTTTTTCACCATCAATTATGGCTTTATCGAATCTGCGGTACATATCCACGGCAGGCGTGCTGATCCTGAGCAATCCGCCCGCAGGAAGATTGACGAACTCAGGAAGGTTCACGGCACGGTTAGCAGCGGTCGAGTTATCAATTAGAATCGCCGGACTGTCGTTGCCGTTTTCGTCGATGTGGGTGAGGTACATCTGCGTATAGACTGAACGCGCTTTCGAGGAGAACACAAGCCAGCGTCCATTAGGTGAAAAGCTGTGCCACGAATTCATCCTCGATGTATTGGCCCGCAGACGCCGTGCAGTTCCACCCTCGGCGGCCGCGATAAACAGTTCGCTATCCGGTCGCATTAACTGCCCGTTACGATTCTTCACAAACACGATCCAGCGTCCATCTGGAGATATTTTGGGGAAATTATTGCTCATTCCATTGTTTGAAGCACCAACGATCGGTTCAGGATGTCCACCCTTGCCACCGTTGAAGGGAATGCGATAGAGATCGTATTTCACCTGAACTTCAATTGGATCATTGGCTCGCTCAGCCATCTTGCCGTCATCTGGATAAGGGTCCTTTGCTTCAGCGCGGGCAAACACGAGGTATTTCCCGTCCGGGCTCCAGACCGCGTCGGTCTGTACGTACCGTGGATCGTCCGCGCCAGGGAGCAGATGCCTCTCCTTTGTATTGCGGTTGTACCATGCCAACATACCCCGCGTTGGATAGAAAACTTGCAGGAATCGGTAGTCTTTAAAATTGACGACGTAGAAGTTGTTCTGTGGTGCGTGCTCGACGCCGCTGACCGTATTAACGACATATTGTCCGTCTGGCGAGACCTGCGACAAGAACGCGACGCGATTCAGTTTGTACTGCAAATCTTGCGAAGGATTCCAAGAAACCATGTCCTGGTTGCGAATTACGATTTCCGGCTTGACCGAGACCAATGCGTAAAGCCCCTTGTCGTTCTGTGGACCGTCCATATCCATGCCCATGGTTTTACCGTCGCGGGAGAAGGAATGGCAGTTGGCGCAGGTGTGCATATTCTCAAGCACTACACGGCTGGCTGTCTGCGATAGGTTGCGCAGGCGCCACTTGATAAGTGGAATTGCACTCGGGTCGAGCGGCTTGATGATGCCCTTTTCAGTCTGAGACGGCATTAGTGGCACGTCTCGATAAAAAATCGGCGCGCCTACAGGGTCTTGCGATGTTTCGATCGAGACCTGGCCCGTAGAGACAACGCCGCTCTGGTTCATGCCGGAGATGATGATTGTCGCCGGACCCGTCAACGAGTGCTTCTTGATTGCCGCCCATGTAGCGTCGTCTAGAACCCAGGTGTGCGAAGTGGCCTGATCCGGCGTGAGCTTCGGTAATTCGTTAGTCGCGGAGATGCAGCGCTCATCAATCTCGCCGATCCTGGGCGCTTCCCCTAAGGATCGACGATGAAGCGTCGGCGATCCGTCGTGGAAGAAAATATCGATTTGCCAGCGAGTTACATCTTTGGCCGCATCATGCCAAATGAATGTTGGCGCAGTGATCTCCGGAGGAAACAGCGAATCTTGCAGGGGATAATCAATGGCGATGACCGCTGGCCTTGAAGCTGCTCGTCCGCGTACCGCGATAACTGTCTCAATTGGGACTGTGGCCAGAATGGTGAGTGCGAGGATGAAGGCTATTCGCTTCAAAGTGCTACGTCTCCGGTTCGCGACAGTTGGATGATACCACGGGCTTCGTGTCCTTTTAGGTGCTTATGTGTAGTTCAGAAAGATTAATTTGCGCAAAAGAGGAAAGAACGTGTCACTCGACGAAGAGGCGGGTTCCACGAGCTAGAGACAAGGCAGGTCCAAGACCATAGGAATCATTTGAAAACCCTCTTTCCATCTACCCATACAAGCCTAAAGTGCGTATAAAATATAGGTGGGCGACATATCTTTTCTTCTAGGCTTTTGAATTCGAAAGCGTGGCTCGATGAGGCAGTCAAGAAGCAGAATCCTGATCTGGTTTCACAACCGAAGGTCGAATGACTTCGCGTCAAGAATCCTGGGATGCTTGGGAGCTGCTCTAGCGATTGTGTGGGTTTTCGCGGCCGCACCGGCCACCGCGTCTGAGGTGGGAAACATTGCCGCTCAATTGAAGGAAGCATCCGCGTTTCATCGGCGGGCCGACTATTCTCACTCCATTCCAATCCTTCGACGGATTGTCCAGACTTCCCCTGGAAGTTACAAGGCAAACTTGCTGCTGGGTGAGGACCTGTATCTAAGCTGGAACGCACAGGACGCACTAGCTCCCCTGCAGACCGCCGCCGAATCCGCTGCCGATGACGGAGTTGCGCTGCTTTATGTGGCAAAAGCGGAAGCGGCGCTTGGAGACTTTTCCTCGGCCTCAAATGCATTGCAATCAGCCGTCACGCGTTCTGGAGGGGCTGAGAACTTCCAGATGGATTGGGGTAACTACTGCATTGCGCGCATGGTCTATCTGCGAGACTCGTTAGCCCCAACTCAGAAGGGTAAAGGAACAGAATTGCGCTTCCGAGCGCTTGGTCGGCCTGAGGGTAGCGAAGAGCGGGCGTCCCTATTGAAGGAATCCGTCGCCGCGGATCCTGAGCAACGAGGTATCTGGGGCGAACTGGGCGTGGAACAACTTGAACTTGGCAACCGCGAACAAGCACAAGAGAGCCTGCGAGAAGCAGAGAAGCGCGATTCTCAAGGTTCCGAGACGTTGCGGCTTGAAGCTCTGCTGGCAGCAGGCGAACAGAAATGGCAGGAAGCGGCCGATCGGCTGGTGTCTGTGGGAGCACGATCGCCCGTCGAGTTGAGCGTGATGCTGCGAGTTTGGCCCGCTAGCCTTGTACCGGGACCGGATGTGTCCGGAGTCGTATGGGATTGTCTCCGCAATCCCGAGGCCTCCTGTCCTTTGATTGCAACCCAGGCCATAGGCGGAGAAGACCTGAGCGCAAAAGATCTCTACGCGGAAGGGCGCTGGGAGCAACTTAAAGCGCTCCCCAATAGCGCAACGATGAATGCCTCCGAATCGCTTTGGCGCGGCGTGGCTCTGGTGAAGACCGGCGCTTATGCCGAGGCAATCTCTCTGCTTGAAAGCGGGATGAAGGCAGACGAATTGGTAGCTGCGTATTGGCTCCAGGCCTGCTATGCCCTCGAATTGGCGCAAACCGAAGCAAAGATGAGCACGGAGGCCGCTCGGCATCGACTCGCCGGGACGAGGCAGCTGCGGCTGCGTGGCGATGCGTCCGCGGCATTGGCCGAGTACCTCAAGGCACTGGAGTTCAGGCAGAATGATCCTGAACTTCTCGCGGAAATGGCAGAAGCGTATCGCATGGAGGGCGACTCGAAGCACGCACGACAGACAGCTTCGGCTGCGCTCGAAATCGACCCCAGAGAGGGATCGGCTCTGACAACGATGGCCCAATTGGAGATGAATGAAAGGAACTACGCTGAGGCGCTGACATGCCTAATGCGGTTAGCAAATGTTCAACCAAAGAATGCGTGGACCCGAATTCAACTTGGAGTGACATACGGGCAAATCGGGAACCCTGCCAAGGTTGTCAAATACCTCGAACCGGAGTTGGCGGCAGGCTATCCGGATGAGAAAGGCGCGCTACATGCACAGTTGGCTCGCGCACTGCGCAAACTGGGTCGAGACGCCGAGGCTAGTCGGGCGGCAGCGGAAGCGGCCAGGCTGACCAACTCCTGGCTGCAGGGCTACGGGCAAGGAGATGGCGATGGTCACCAGTAGACGCGAGTTTGTATTGAAAAGCGCTGCATCGATGACCGCTCTATTTACGCGGCAAGGATGGGCTGGCGCCACGATTTCCGGAATTACCATGGTGAACGGAGCATCGAGCAGCGGGTTGGATTTCGTGCTTCGCTCCGGAGCGACTGGAAATATGTATCAGCCGGAGACGTTGGCCGGCGGACTGGGAGTTATCGATTTCGATGGCGACGGGTGGCCCGATCTCTATTGCGTCAACGGGGCAGCAATGCCACAGTTGGAGAAGACCGATCGAAGCTACTGGAATCGCCTTTACCGCAATAATCGCGATGGAAGCTTCACGGATGTAACGGAGAAAGCCGGCGTGGCAGGGCGCGGTTTCGGCATCGGCGTGGCTGTTGGAGACTACAACAACGACGGATTCGAAGACATGTTTGTTGTCGGCGTTCACGGAAACCAACTTTACCGCAACAACGGAGATGGAACGTTTACCGATGTGACCGACGCAGCCGGCCTGAATCTGCCGCCCGTGCGGGGTTTGTGGTCCATTGCGGCGACGTGGATCGACTACGACGGCGATGGAAAGTTAGACCTCTTCATTTCCAACTACTGCGAGTGGACGCAGGGAATCGACGTTCTTTGTGGCAGTGGATTCACGGGAGACAGACGACGGTATTGCCACCCGGACAAATACCGTGCGGAGCCTATGCAGTTGTTTCACAACAACGGCGACGGAACGTTCACCGAAGTCACAGGGAAGGCAGCATTCACCGAGGCTTTAGGCAAGGGAATGGGCGTAGCCATGGCGGATTTTGCGGGAGACGGCCGCCCCGGGCTTTTTGTAGCCAACGATAACGCGAGGAACCTGCTCTATCGCAACACGGGACACGGCCTGGAGGAGATGGGACTTGAAGCGGGTGTGGCCTATAACGGCGACGGGCGCAGCGTTTCGGGAATGGGCGCGGATTTTGGCGATATCACAGGCAGCGGCCGCTATGACCTGGTCATGACTGCTCTACGGAACGAGGGCTATGGCGTTTTCTTGAATCACGGGCACGGTGAATTTGAAGACGGAAGCGTCAAGACCGGCCTGATGAGCCTGACGCATTCCTTGAGTGGTTGGGGCTGCGGCCTGGTGGATCTGGATAACGATGGCTGGGTGGATTTGTTTGTGGCCGGTGGCGGAGTGGATATCGATAACGGCATGACAAATCGGATTTTCAGAAACATCGGCGGCAGGTTTACCGATGCATCCAATGAGTCCGGAGTCGGATTGGCAGAGCAGCGATTGCACAGGGGCTGCGTGTTTGCGGATTTTGACCATGACGGTCGACTCGATGTGGCCGTGACTTCGCTCGACGACCAGATCGAGCTGTGGTGGAACCGAAGCCCGGTTGAGCATTGGCTGCAGTTGCGGCTCATCGGCACACGGAGCAACCGCTCGGCGATTGGAGCGGAGGTGACTTTAAAGACTGCCGGCAGAACACAGATTCGATGCGTTCGAAGTTCAGTCGGATATGCTTCCAGCAGCGACCTTACTCTTCACTTTGGGCTGGGGGCAGAGCGCGGAGGCATGGTGGAAGTGCACTGGCCTTCGGGCAAGGTTCAAAAGCTTGGGGTAGTAACAGCAAATCAGCGGCTTGAAATCAAGGAACCAGCATAAAACCTAATCAATAGTGTGAAAGATTTCGAACGTTGTGAGGGTTCAATTTAAGGTCCGACTCGTGGGCACTACACTGCCCTGGAGATCGGCGAGATAGAGTGCGCAGGAGTCAGCGTCAGGTAATCGGATCTGTCGCCTTGTGAAGTTGAAGTCAAGAATTCGCCATCGCACAAGTGCAATTCAAAAAAGTGAGCGGCGGAATGGTAGCCGCCGCTCATGGGGTTAGCTATGAGTTAAAATTCCAGGCGCAAAGAAACCTGCTGAATCAAAGGTGAGTTCGCCTGTGAGTTAAGCGACCCAAAGTATTTGCCTTGGGAAGCGCCTTGGAGGTTGTTATTCGTGTCGAAGGAAGCACTAGCGTTCAGACCGCCAAACTGAACATGGTTGAAGAGGTTGTAGGTCTCCCAACGGAACTTGAACACCATGCCTTCACGACCCTTCACGCCGAAATTCTTATCCACCGCGAAGTTGAAGTTGTTGGTTCCTGGAGTGTTAATCGTGGCCAGCGCGCGCGGCGCAGTACCATCCGCGTAATCCGCGGGTCTGCTGACGGCGCCGGGATTGGCAAAGTAGTTGCCATGCATAGCTCCGTTATAAAAGACACCCTGTGTACCGGAGTTCTTCTTCAACGGAGCGTCCAGATTCAAACGAGCACCATATCCAGGAACGGTCTTCTGGGGCCCTCCGCCAAGGATGACCGGCTGACCGCTATCCCAGCGATAACTGCCGCTGGTTTGCCAGTTACCGAAGATATTGTCGAGGATTCCACTACCGGTGCTCCATTGCTGGCCCTTCCCAAAGGGAATTGAATAGACAAATGTTGCCTGCCCGATCTGGGCCATGTTGAATGCGGAATGGGAGTATTCGGCCGCGAGGTCGTTCGGATCCTGGACCCCATATGTGTTTACGGGATTCTCGTAATCCGCGGCGCCCTGGCTGGAGCCGTTGTCGTAGCTGGCCTGCGCTGTATAGTTGCCCAGGAATTGGAGCCCCTTGAGCATCGGCCGAGACACGGCCACAGTCAGACCGTGGTAGTTTGAGGTGCCGATCGGAGGGTCGACGTTCTGAATTCCGCCGGTGCCCCACGGTCCATCCGCATACTGCGGATAAGGCAGGAATCCGTTCCAGGGATACCACACGCCATTGTCACCGCCTCCAGATGCCGTTGTGGGTCCGATGGGATTGCCCCATGCACCATAGCCTGCTCCCTGAGTAGCGCTCGCAACAGCATATGAAAGCGGGGCGGGCACTGTGGTTGTGCTGGTTTCCTGCTGAACGCCCGCTGGGGTTGACACGATGGCGCGGAATTGACTTGCCGCCGAAGCCGAGATGTGATCGAGGTAGTTGACAAAGCCACCCACATAGAGATGCTCGGAGTGCTTTCCAATGTAGTTCACGTCCACGAGCGTCTTTGAAGCAAACTCGTGTTGAAGGCCGAGGCTCCAATCCATTTCACGAGGGAGGGTATTGAAGGTCTTGATTGGGATGCCCGCCAAATCCTGACCCAGCTGAGTGTAGATGCCATACTGTTTTCCAGCCGGCGCCACGGCTTGCGCGGGCTGTCCCAGAATGGTCTGCCAGTTTGGAATGTTGTTGCTATTGTTGCCCAGGGCGGTGAGGGTGCTTTGTGTTGCGAAATTCTGGAAACCGCCATTGCCGCTTCCGATTCCAGCGGCGCCCGTCTTGCCCGGATCGTAATAGATGCCGATGCCTCCGCGGATCACAGTGGCAGGCCTAACCGAATAAGCAAATCCGAACCGGGGCCCAATTGCGCCCTTGTAGACATTGTAGGGGTAGCGCGAGTTCGCTCCGCCAACGTAGCTGAATGCGCCTTTGAGACTATTGCAAGCTGGGCAGACCGTAGGATCCACGCCCGAAACCTGGGAAGCGATCGGCGAAGTGGCGTTGGCATCGAAGGTGGCCATCTCGTCATGCTTTTCGGTTCGAGGCATGTCCAGATCGTAGCGGAACCCCAGGTTCAAGGTGAGTTTGTTGTTGAATTTCCAGTTATCCTGAACAAAACCGGCATACTGGTAGTTTTGAGTTGCCGGTGACGGAGGAACCGTTACGGCGGTCCAACCGTTGGCCCATCCGGTCATGTAGTCGGCCCAACTGTCGCCGCCCGTTGGCGTGCTTACGGTCCAGTTGCCGGCCGTCGAGGCGCCATTGTAAGTGTAGCCGCCATTGGGCAGACCCCATTGGGTGAAGTTGATGCGGTGCAAGCGGACTTCGCCGCCGGCCTTGATCTCATGGTTTTTCATCATGTGTGAGATGCTGGCATTGACCTCGCCTACGTCTTGCCCCCAGAGCATTACGTCCCAGCCCTGGCCGCCAAACGTTTGGTTTCCTTCAAGCGCGTATCCGTCGATCGTGAAGAGCGGCGCCTGACTGACTTTGCCGTTGGGATTGTATTCGAGCGAGCTTGGGAGTCCGAGCGATGCCCAGGTCGATGCGGATACGGGGTCGCCGAACGTATGCTGCCACTGGTGCGTGGCGCCCGCGGTAACCGTCAACAGAGTGTTCGAGCCGAAGGAATGATTGTAGTTCGCCGAACCCTCATACGTGATGAAATTAATTCCTCCCTGGGTATTTGAGTCGAATTCGTTCCCGAAGAGGTTTGCGCCCTTGGTATTCCCCCAATCGGTGGACCACCGGCCGCTGAAGTTATCGTTGTGTGTGATCTGGTAATCCACTTTGGCGTCGTACTTGTTGTCGTTGGTGACGTTGTTGCCCGAGAGTGTTGTATTGCCATGCAGAGCATTTTGATTTTGGGCATGTGGGAGGAACTGCAGTATGTTTTTAGAGACTGGGTTGATCAAGTTGCCCAGACCGCCACCGCCAGGCAAATTGGTGGTGAGGGCTCCGGCCGCTCCCCAGAAGTTGCCCGTGCTGGTGTATTGACTCATATCGTTAAAGGGAACAAAGCTGGTGCTCGTGTGCTGCTGCGACGGGTTGTAGCTATAGGGATCCCAAATCTGCCCTACAGTTCCCACCGGGTTACCTGCCGTCACGCATTGTCCTTCGGCATTGAATGATCCGCCGGCGGTGGTACATACCTGGCCGAAGTTTCCCGTGCGCTCCAGGTCGGTGGGCAGATCCATAACATTTGTCTGTGAAGGAAGTTGGCGCGAGCCCTCGTAGTCGACGAAAAAGAAGATCTTGTCTTTCTTGATCGGGCCACCGAATGCGCCGCCGAAGTCGTTCCAGTGGTACGCCTGGTTCGGTTGACCTGCCTGCTTTGCAAACCAATTCTCAGCGTTCAGCACCGTATTGCGCAGATACTCATAGGCGCTGCCGTGGATGTTATTCGTTCCAGAGCGGGTAACGAGATTGACGACAGTGGTGCCGCTGAATCCAAACTCAGCGCCGAAGTTCGACTGCTGAACCTTGAACTCCTGCACCGCGTCCACGCTGGGGGTGTAAAGCGGAATGACCCAGCCGGTGTTCTGTTCGTAGTTGGTGGTCGTGAGGCCGTCTATGAGGACGTCTGCCTGGCCGCTGCGCGAGCCCTCGGATACAAAGTTATTGGAGGCTGTGCCGGGGTTGAAGCTGCCGCCTTCGGGCGATGAGACACCTGGCGCCAGAAACGCCAAATCCAGAACCGCGCGGCCGATCAGCGGCAGATCCTTGACCAGATCGCGATCGACCACTTGGCCGTTGGATGCGTCTTCGGTCTGCACGCCTTCTGTGGCACTGGCCTCCACCGTTATCGTCTCGATACTCTGCCCAACTTTCAAGACAACATTGGAGGTTGCGTTGTCATTGACATTGATCGAAATGGAGGATACAACCTCGGTCGCAAAGCCCGCTGCTCCAACCGTCAATGCGTAAGTGGACGGAGACAGGTTAGGAAACAGGTAACGTCCGGCCGCATCGGATTTGGCTTGATGTTCGATTCCCTTTGCCAGATCCTTCAAGGTCACGGTGGCGTCGACAACGACCGCCCCTCTAGGATCAGTGATGGTTCCCGAAAGGGAGCCAGCGTAAAGCTGCGCTTGGGCTGATTGGGGGATCATCCACAGTAGAGCAAAGAACGTACAGAATATTACTGCGAGGCGTCCTTTTTTGACTACCGGCAGCCGTGATGGCGACTGCCCTGAACTACCTGTTGCGTGTTTCATAAGACCTTCCTTTTCAAGAGGTTGTCACTGCATGAGTTTTCTGTCACTCTCCCGTATGAGAGAACCATCCATCGTTACCGCATGCGGCCATTTCCCACTTGGTCCTTAATGAGGCTTAGGCCAAGCGTTGAATGGGTCCAAGCCCCAAACCAGGAATCGTTTTTAGCGCTTTGACGAGGCGATTTCAAACTAGTTCGGCATAGAAAGGGTCCGCAAGGTTCGCTACTGCATGGTCAGGCAGTATTAGATATAAGAACTTCATTATCATCAATATACGATCAATGGCATATGTTGAAAGGATCAGTATCATACTCCTCAGGCATTTGACCACGACGTAGTAAACACAGTTACGTTCTGCGGCAGGACGTTTTGAGTCTCGTCGCACTCAATCCGAGTTGCAAGCCCGATTCCGCAGGATTTGAGCAGACCAAGGTTCACTTCACCTTAGGGTCTGCGCATAAATAACCTGAACGTATGATTGTGACGTTGTATTCTTTTCGCATGGGTAATGAGTTGGTCATCTTGCGAAAGAAGTACCGGATGGTACAAGCTGTTCTGGATGAGC
>JBEKCA010000100.1:0-18002 GCA_050015115.1 Occallatibacter sp. | reverse complement strand
CAGGAGACCTTGGCGGAGATGATCGGCACCACCCGCTCGCGCGTCAGCTTTTTTATGAACCGTTTTCGCAAGCTCGGCTTTATCGAATACAACGGGCGCATCAAGGTTCACAAGTCGCTGCTCGATGTGGTCCTACACGAAGAATTCACCGGGCGGCACCCCGGAAGAGCTCCTGTTTCGGCCACTGCGCGAACTCGATCGAAGCCGGCCAGAAGCGGCTGACTATGAACAGAATTGAATTGGGGTTGAGAGTGATGGCAGGTAGAGGGCCAGAATTCACGCCCGCGCAGAACTGGCAGCGGGCCTCTCCTCAGTCGGTGCGGTCTGGGCGCTGAAACCGTTGCGGACCGACTCGGTTAGTCGCGGCTGATCCATCTCCCTTTTCACGCGGGAGACAATCTTTCTTTCAATCTCGATCCGGCTTTTCTTTTTCATGAAGTGCCCTGTCTTTGAACGGTGAACAAATCAGTTAGCTACCGTATAGAGTTCGGCGGGTATCCGACAGTCGCTTTAGCGGCGCCACCGCGAATATCCCCAGCCCCCGCCACCGAGCAGAAAAAGCACCACAAGAACAATCAATATTGTTGACATGTTGTAACCTCACTCCCAAGAGGAAGCGGACCCGCCCTTGTAACGACTGTCCCACTTCTTCCCTACACATGATCCTAAGAGTGGCACAGACTGCTGTCTGATCACATTGGAGCACCGTGAGCTGGGCGCTCCAGCCTCGCCTCTGAAACCTGCAATCTCTGCATCCTGTGCGGAGCCGCCATCCTGAGACTGGCGATCTCGGGTTTTCAAGCTTTCCAAATCCCGGCACTTACACGGCTTTGTTTTTTGCGAGATGCGGCTTAGCGCTTCAGTCTCTACATGCTGGCAATAGGGATACTAGCCGCGATCCCGGTTATATTAGACCTGAGGTTTGAAGGTGTCCTGCGAAGAAAAGAACCGGTTGGCAATGGAATACGACACAGCCACGTCAAAATTCTCCGAAGCGGTGAGAGAACTGCGTCGAATGATGGGAACATCGCCGAAGGAAGAATATGATCGACTGTTCCGAGCCAGTAACGAGGCTCGAATGAGATCCGAGCAGGCGCGCCTAGCCCTTGAGCAGCACATCGCCGCTCATCGGTGCTAAGAACAAGAACGTGTGAATTGCTTCATCCTCGTCCTCCTTCTTTTCTCCAAAAAATCCTTGAGGTTGTAGGTTACGATCACTTTCACGCCTGCTCGCGCCGCGTCGCAGATGGACTTGACTAGGAGGCCTTACTCATCTTCGCCGTCAGAAAGGTTCGATTGATCGAAACTCCCAAACAGCAGAAACTGCTGCTAGTTCTTTAAGTCAGTTTCGCTGGATACTCGCTCTTGCAGGGGGACGCTTGGCGGACTTCCCCCCGGATTTCAATATTGAGAACTCCATCATGACCGCAATTTGGGCATCGGGTCTGTCCGCTTATCGTGCTCTCGGGTTCCACTGCCGCACGTTCGACGGCCGTACCGCAAACCTTGCAGACATGAACCGCGATTAGCTCGTCGTCAGAATGTCTGCTCATTTGACCGAATGGGCTGCAAATATGTAATTAAACCACCGTCGTTGCGCGCGATTGCATATGCCGGGCGATAGGATTTCTGCGCTCTGTATTTGGCGAGCGCAGGATTGACTTTGACGTAGCCGACAATGAACGAGAGCCGGTTTCGAAATGGGAAATCAGTCGCGATATAGCGTTGCCGGGGGATTGTTTTCTGAAAGGTGCTCTTCAACGACACGAGCTTTGCGTTATCGCTCTGCGAGATTACAAACCCAATCTCATTCGGAAGTTTGGAGTCCGGAGTTTGAAACAAATCAAATGGACTCATCGTTGCAATTTCAGCCGATTCGAGGTCCGCGCGTAGTTCTGTGGTGGTTCTTCCTATCTGGCCTTGATCCGTGCCTGGTACTTCGCGGTAGACGAATAGGAATGGCCCTTCTTCTCGTTCGACGATCTGAACGCGCCGCAAAGCGCCGATGTAGACCATGTATACGAAAAGGACTGCGCAAAGGATTGCGAAAACGATTCCGGCTCCGACTAGCATTTATACCCCATCGAAAAGGCTGAGAAGAGCGTGTTGCGCTTCTACTGAAGGCTAGCGCAAACGGCAGTTCGAAAGAGCAGGAATCGGTGAACCAACCTTACGAGCAGGTGAATAGACCGGACAATATCCACGGAATCGTCAGTAAGCGAGATTGCGCAGCAAACGGGAACCAGAACGGCTCGCAACGATTCGCGCGCCAGATCTCATCACGACTGTGACTCTGTTGGCATCGTATGGTTCAACCGATTCGATCAACTCGAGATTGACGATGTGTGACCGATGGATACGCAGAAAGTTTAGTGTCGAAAGATGAGTTTCCAGTTCTGACATGCGGACACTGACAAGATATTCTCTGTTCTGCGTATAGACGCTTACATAGTCATCTGCACCCTGAACTCGCTCCAAGCTTGTGAGTGGAATCGGCACTATGCGATTTCCGTCACGGACAAATATACGCGAGAGGCCGGGGCGGCGTGATAACGATTCTTGAGCACGATCCCTGACCGAAACCGATGAATCCATCTCCGTCGCCTGAACGCGTCGCAAGAGTCGCACAAGACGATCTTTTCCGAATGGCTTAAGGAGATAGTCCAAGGCGCCGAGCTCAAACGCGGTCACAGCGTATTCATCGTGACCTGTCGTGAACACGACTTGTGGTTCATATGCAAGCCGTTCAAGCACTTGAAGTCCTGAGGCTCCGGGCATAACGATGTCAAGAAAGAGTAGCTGCGGTCTATGCGCGTTGGCGATAGCGATGGCGGACTTTCCGTCGGGCGCTTCGTGAATCTCGGTTGTCACGCCGAGTTGCGACAAGTGATCCCTCAATGAACGCCTCGCGAGGGGTTCGTCATCCGCGATTAAGACCGAACTATGCATGTTCAGGATTCTCTCCAGGCAGGGAACCAGACTCGAACTCCCAGTTATCTGGTATTTGAAAGCTGGCCTCGAAACCGTTTGGCTGAACTTTTGTTGTCAGAACGGCGAGTCCCCCAAAAAGGCTTTGCAGTCGCTCTTGTAGCGAACTCAGACCAAGTTGATGAGATTCGTGTTCGTCCGTTGCCTCGCCGGGGCCATCATCTTGTACCGTGATTACCAAGTGGCCTTTATGGCACTTGCTAGCAATGGAAATCGAACCACCCTCCGGCCTCACAGAGATCGCGTGACGAACTGCATTCTCGGCTAAGGCTTGGATCGAGAACGGTGGTACAGAGCATTGAAACGATGCGGGATCGATGTCGTAACGCACAATGAGGCGCTCTTCATATCGAAGTTCTTCGAACGCAAGATATTTTTGTGTGAAAGTGAATTCCTCATAAAACGCGACAAGTTGCCGCTGGTCCTCTCTCAAAGCATAACGAAGCATGTCTCCAAGTCTTTCAAATGCCCCTTCGGCAAGGCTAGGTTTGAACTTCGCCAAGGCCGAAAGTGTGTGCAATGCATTGAATAAAAAATGAGGATTCAGACGTGCGCGTATCGCGATCATTCTGGCATTTGCGGCGAGCGCCTCAGCCTTCATCGCCTGTACTTCCTTTTCGTGTAGGCGGTTTCTAATCTGCACCGAATACGATACGCCGGCAACCGCACCATAGATAAATACACCGATCAGGAGTTGCCAGCCAAGCCCCCGAGACGTCCAGTACAGAGGAAAAATATTTCTACATCCGCGTATGGATTCGATCAAACAAATCAAGAGATTCCAAAAGATGGCAAAAGCCGCTGAAAGGAGGCACTGAAGAGCATAGAAAGACACTCTTGCTCGAAGCGGCCAGGGCAAAAGGCCACATAGGTGCCAAACGCCAATTCCTAAGCATGCGGCTGTCCCAACACTGATCGAACTGGAAACAAATGCCTCTTGGAAGCTGATCGCCGCCGACGTCTTTGCCACGAGTACCCAGAGCGCGAAGAAGGGCAAGCACTTCACGACAACGTTGGCGTAGCTCCTCCATCGGGGCTCCATATACGTCCATTTTCTCAGTTTTCGCCGCCCTCAAACGTTGATTCGCCGACTTTGGCGGCTCTTTCACCGAATCGTATTACGTTGACTGTTGCCGAGTCCTATCGTGAGAGGAAAGCAATGAGAGGAACATATGTTTCTGAGATCGAATGGAGTCGCAACGATCCTGGTGATTGCCTTTGGATTTGTTTCAGCTTTCTCGCACGGCCAAGCATTGAAGCTGCCAACGAACACGTCACCGCGCATCGAATCGCGCTCTTCAAACTCCGGCCACAATGATTCAACGGGAGACGAACGATCACGACTCTCTGCAATTGCAGCGCAGATTAGGACCGCCGATTTTGAAGATGACAAGATCAAGTTGGATGAACTCTACGAAACCCTGGCGCCTTTTCTTCAGAATGAGTCGCTCGCTCCATCGGCACATTACTGGAGAGGTTTCGCCCTATGGCGTCGAGCCCTGAACGGTTTCAACGACTCAACAAGCAAAGAAGAGTTAGACAGCAACCTTAGCCGAGCCAGTCAAGAATTCGCGGCTGCTGCCGCCGGCAGAAGTGGTTTCGTCGAAGCGACAATCGGTGAAGTGGCCTGTGAAGGAACTTTGGTTTTTCTTCATCACCGGGAGCCCGATCAGCTGCAAAAACACCTTCAGCTAGATGTAGCCCTTACAAAGAGCCTTAATGAAACGGCATCGGACAATCCGCGGTTTCTTTGGGTACTTGGCGGCAGCCTTTGGAACCGCCCAGTTGCGGCCGGTGGGAGTCAAACACAAGCTATCGAGACATATCACCGCGGTTTGACTGCCATAACCTTAGAACAGGACAATCCCTCCGACCCGATCGAGCCCTTATGGGGAAAAGCTGAATTGCTCATGAGTCTGGCGTGGTCGTCTCTACACCAAGCGACACCTGACTTCGACGAAGCTGATCGATACGCCCATCAGGCTTTGCAAATTGCACCTTCTTGGCACTTTGTCAGAGACATCTTACTACCGCAAATTAAAGATGGCCGGGCGAACGGCCCCAAACTCAGCTCGGCATCAGCCACTCCAACTGTCATCCAGGTGCGCGCGATGGCGGGGTCCGTGATTCTCTATCGCGATGTGTCCGGCTCATATGAACAGCATCCAACCGTCTTCAACGAACTGATGTCGTACGCAGGCAAATCTTATCGCGCGACCGGCCCGTTCTTTGGCATTTACCCAATTGATCCAGACGCGGTAAAAGGAACCGCGCTAACGTGGCAGGTCGGAATAAGAGTCACATCCGGCGAGCCAGGGTTTCCCAATGCTGCGCCAGAACCAAACATCACTGAAGTTCCAAATTCGGAAAGATTACGACAAACGCTTGCCTCCCTCCACACGCCGGAATCTCCATACAAACTCGCGGTTCTCGACGAAGGGGAAGTGGCCGTCATCGAATCCACTGTCGGGAGGGCTGCAGCGGACGGCTTATCGGTTTCGCCCTGGATGGCGAATAACGGGTATGTACAAGTCGGGCCGACCCGTATGGAGTACCTGTCATACAGCGGTCCTTCAGAGGCCATCAAGGTTCGGATTCTCGTACCGGTGAAGAAAAGACCATCCGGTCTAAAACTGGACGACAACAGATGATCCGGGGGAAACAGGTGATGAGATTCTCCGCGCTGGCTCTTGCAGCACCAATCATAGCTAGGAGTTCGACGATGAAGCGGCTTTGCGGGACTGTGCTGGCCATCCTTATCACCGCTCCGTCATTGAGTTCTCAGATCGCTCATTTTACGTCTTTCAAGGAAAGACGGCGTTCAGCCTCTCCTCAGAATGCTTTGTCTTTGCCCATCTTCTATGACCGAGAGTTGAAGGCGAAGGGTTTTCCCAGTCCCCTGATAAGGGTGCGGATCGCGGGACACGAGGCTTTGTTTATTGTTGACACCGGAGCTGGGGTTATTACGCTGGCCGACTGGTTTGCAGATCAGGCTGGGATTGCCACAGAGGCCTCGACTTCGCGAGCGCAGGGTTCTACTGGAAAAGAAAATCCAATTCGCGTTGCCCATCAAATCCGAGGTGAGTGGAGCGATGGTCGCAGGTTCGATTTGGACAAAGCCATCGTTGTTGCCTTTCCCGCTCTTTTTGAATCTCTCCATCTTGGCGGTTTGCTGTCGCCACAACTTTTGTCACCGCCTGGAATGGCCGCTGTGTTGGACCTCACAATACCCTCCCTCGGCTTTGCACCCTTTGCATACACCGTTTCTAAATTGAAACGAACCTCCTTTTTGGCATCTCCACCTGTCATGACAAGGGCATGCTCAAATCCTGACTCTATGTTTGTAAACCGCTTGTACCTGACTCCGGTCTCAATTTCCGGTATTCGAAATCTCCTGCTCATAGACACAGGTGCAACCACGACGATTTTCTCTGAGGCATCAAGGATTGCTCAAAAACTAGAGCGCCGAACTGAACCTGGGCCTCAATCCGAAGGTGTAGGGGGCGCGATGAATGCAACCCAGCAGGTCTCGGATATCAAATTGGTGCGCGGGGGTTCGATCGTGGGATTGAGTCCTTTAATCGGGCCTGTTTCGCGATCCTGCAATGGAGTTGGCATCTTAGGCATGGACGCTCTACGCGAATGCCTGCTTATCTTGGGTCAAAGATCGATGGCCTTTGCGTGCGATCAGGTGAAGCGGACCGGCGATTGAATCACGTGGGAAGACATGTATTGTGGAACATGGCCTAGGTCCTGGGTTCAACAGGCAGAGACCTTTAACAACAAAAGAGACCTACACGACCAGGAGAGCAAGGATGTTCTATCGGGTGGATTACACATTCGGGCTGATGCTCGTCGGTTTGCTTGTGGGCACACTTTTTAGTAAGAAAACACAATCCATAGCACCCGCAATCCTTGCGCGACAATACTACTTTGTTGTCGCGGTCGTATTGGCGTTCCAATCCGGCATCATCACCTGTGGCAGAATAGGTGTGCATTATCCCTTCTTGCATTATGCAGGCGCAATTATCGGCGATCTCGGATCTGTTTTGTTCGGAGCGCTGTTCGGGTTGGCCGCCCGGCGCGAGGATCGACGAACATTTCTGGTCGATTCCTCTATCTTGAATACACTTCGTATGGTTTTGGCGTTTACATTCGTATTTGCTGGTTTTAGTAAAGCTCTTACATTCGCTCCGTTGGCTGATTTCTTCATGCAATCTGGCTATTCTCCTGAATTTCTCAAGTTCATTATTATCGCTGAGCTCTTCATTGCCGTTGGTCTGCTACTGCCGTGGGCTTTCGTGCCGGCTCTCATTGGCCTCACCGTCGACATGCTTGGCGTCCTGGTAACCCATGTCCATAATGGCGACTCATGGAACGAGAATACCGGCGCCATTTCAATCTTGATTCGCGCTGCTGTGCTTGGTGTTCTTTGGATGCTGAAACCCCGCGAAGGAAAGGCCCCGCGGGCCGTTGGCAACTCGGTGTTGCTGGTCGCCATGATCGCAGTGGTTTGTTTCGTAATCGCAATTGGTGGGAGTAAAGCAGTCCGACAGTTCAGCCGGCCGGTCTCGGAGCCCTCTTCATCGGGGGCGGAGTAGCGGATGGTCAACAAAAAAAGGCGTCATACTCATCCGGCGATTGTCCCAAGAGCCACTACAAAAGCAGAATGGAAGAAGGGTTTCGACATTGAACAGACAGATCGAGTATTGAGTCGGCGAATGGGCCAGTGGATACACTGCTCATTGATCACGTCGAGACATTTCTGAGAACTGGGGTGTCATTCTCGTTTGGGCAGTAGGAAGACTCGACACAAGGTGGAATCATCCCATGATGCGATTTCTTGGCCTCGGTATGACTATCATGCTCTTGCTGGGAGCCCAACCTCCCTCATCTCCAAAGGATCGACTCAACGACCTTCGCCAGCAGGCGCGCGCAGAACGCGCAGCTGGACAGAATGAAGCGCGTCTTTCGACAGCCCTCACCATCGAAGAACTGCTGCACCACTCGGCCAGTGCTCTCGAAGCAAGTGCGGCAGCATACACCGCTCTTGGAGATACCGAACAGGCGCTGGCTTCACTCCAGCGTGTTGCCGCCATGGGTGAGGTCGATGATCGGCTACGAAAGGGCGAAGACTCAGAGTTCCTGACACTGCATCCGAATCCGCGCTACAGAGCCATACTCGATCAATTTGCTGACAACGAGAGGCCCGTAGCCAGTTCGGCCCTCATTGTGACCGTTTCCGATCCCGGACTCGTTACGGAAGATATTGACTTCGATACTTCAACGAACACCTTTCTCGTCACGAGCGTTCTTGAGAAGAAGATAGTGCGCATATCGAAGCGCGGTACAGTCACTGATTTTGCAGCTTCACCAAGTGGCTGGCCTATGTTTGCCTTAAAAATCGACCTCAAGCGTCAGCGCGTTTGGGCAACTGAGGTCGCTCCGGAGAATTTTGTCCCCGCACCCAGAACTGGCTGGGGACGCTCCGCTCTCCTCTGTTACAGCCTCCGAACTGGCCGTCCGCTTCGCCGCATCGCGGCTCTCACGCCCATGGCTCTCGGGGACATGGTGTTGCTGAGGAATGGGTCGCCTGTTCTCAGCGATGGAGCAGGCGGCGGTATCTATGAACTGAAAGGCGATGAATTAGTCCGCATCGACCGTGGCGATTTTATTTCACCACAAACACCCGCGCTACTCTCCGACGATGATCACATTCTAGTGCCCGACTATCTGCGTGGGATCGCCGTTCTGGTGATCGGCACTGGCGATGTACGCTGGCTGGACCCTGACGGATCGGCTCGAGTAGCTCTGAACGGCATCGACGGTCTATATCGCGACGGTGCATCGCTGCTTTTAACACAAAACGGGACGACGCCTGAGAGGATTAGTCGCATACACTTTGACGCCGGTTCCGCATCGATTAAGGCTGGCGAGGTCATTGAACGCGGAACGGCCACTCTCGGAGACCCAACTCACGGTGTAGTTGTCGGCAGAGACTTCTACTACCTCACCAACTCCGGTTGGAGTGAACTCGACGATAATGGCAACGTCAAATCAGGAGGGAACCTTACGGGCGCACACCTCATGCGCTTCCACCTTCGGTAAGTCCATTCTTCGGTGCAAATGATGCGACTTCATCCCCGCACTTGTTAAGCAGGCGAACCGGTACAGCCGCGCCCACAGCGGCGAGGACGCGAACACCGGTTGCGTTGGCGATGGGCCTGTTCCTTGCGCTGCTTCTCGTATTCGGCCTTCTCCTTCTCATCGTTGCGGCTGGTTTGCCGCTTCGGATGATGAACCGGGCATGATGGGTTTGCGCAGACTTTATGGATGCTGCCGACGTCGCTACCCTCGTTGACGATGGCCTCCGTGGTGAACTTGCACACCTTGAACTCGGGACGCTTTGCATCGTCTTTCGATTTTGGCTGCTGGTCTCGAATGGCGGTGTACCTGTTGCGTGGGAGTACCGGGCTTCCTCTCGCGGTGTCTTAGAGTCCGTAGGGCCGAGAGAAGATCGGCGTGCAGACCCATACTATGTACAGGTAAATGTAGGCGCGGTATTACTGTTGGAAAGGTATGCCACATTGCCGCTATCGGTTGCGCTGTTGGGTGATAAAGACCACCTTCTGGACGAGTGAGTTATCCATACGCTCAATAAATATGGCTCACTCCGCGTTCAATGGCACACGGTTCTTGTACATTTGCTAATGTATTCGGCTTGGCACTAAGCTCGGTTCGCCAGCATGGTTTCCGGCCGATCAGGCAATCGACGGGATCGTCATTCGCCTCCAGCTGAGATTCCTTAAAGAGGGGACATCTTTGTGTATAGGCCTGTCACTCGTGGTGAGATTGCTGACGCCTTAATCCACATTCGCGATCTTTATCGCCAAATCAAGCCTTCCGACGAACGTGAATATCGTGCCTCCGAGCGGCGCGAGGTCGGGATCAAGAACCTCCTGTCGAATCTTCCACGTACGAAAGAACATCCCACGCTCAACACGGTCGATGAGGTCGGCGATATGGCGTGGCTGACGACTGAGGGGGCACACCGCTTATTCGGCTACGATCTGGCCAGAATCCGAGAATATGACTTGCGGTTGAACGGCGGGCGAACTCACCTCGTTGAGTCGTACGCGTTCGCGCGCGACCGGCTGATTGATCTGCCGCTGGAATTCGCGTCGGAGGAAATATCCGGGTTCAGCGGGATGTTGGGAGACATGGTAACCAAATGGCAAACCAACATTCCTATACGGGTCCTGGAAGAGGCATCTTGGCTTCGACCGGGCACTTTCTTAGTCCATATTGGGACGGAGGACAGCCTCGGATCGAGTCTCCCTCCCGGATCGCTGGCCTTAGTAGAACCCATCGACGATGATGAAAAATTGCATCCGAGTCCACGGGCCATTTATTTGCTTCAATTCGGCAATGGCTACCGGTGCAGCCGCTGCGTGGTTTCACGTGGCAAACTGCAGTTACTCACTTCGGAAAGAGCTTATCTCGGTCTTCAGAATTTTGACTATCCAGGAGCAGTGCGGATCGCGGGACGAGTCCGGGTGTTTGCTTTGAAGCTTCCCCTTCCCGAATATTCCTCGCGGTACTCATTTCCACTCTGTAGCAATTGCGCAGATCTGATCTTGCCCATGGAACAACGGACGAGGAATGCTTTGTTCTCAACCGAACATAAGCGATTCAGAAGAACGAAGGACGAGGAAAATTTGGTCCGAGAGGTCTTCCGGGCAGTTCTGGGTTCCAGCCCAAGTGGACGGACGGAGCGCCGCTACCGAGAATTTACCCCTTCGGAACCGCACGTGGACTCCTTGATCTATTTCACGGTGACAAACTTTGCGCGTTACACGGACTCTCTCAGAACGGGAGGTTCCCTGATCACCGATGCGGGGCGTTTTTCTCTGGAAACTTTGCTTAATGCCAGACAGTGGGCTGATGTATTGGCGGCAGCTACTCCAGAGGTGCGTTTGCCTCAACCTGTCAAAGCGTGGGAGGCGTATCGTAAGGAGTTTGTCGATTCGGCTCCGCTCTTGTCTCTCAAGTTCCCCGAATTGCGCCTATGGAGCGACCGGGCACTCCGTTTAGCCAACGGAAGCGCAATTCAAGGGCTTGATCCTACAATCAGCCCTGCCTCATGGATGTTTCTTGAAAATGACTTGGCGATCCCCGATTTTCAGAGCGCACAGAGAAAGACCGGATGGTCACGGCCCATCTATGTGCTTCGCAGAGGATTGGAAACCATCTGCGGCTATCTCGAAAAAGACGGTGATGGATACGCTCTATTATCAAGCGCCTACGGGTACGGATCGAAGATCACGTTCGGTAAGGGCGAACTCAAGGATCTACGGCGCGTCGGTTGCGTTCTCGTTCCGGTTTAGAAACACCATCGGAAGCGCCACGAATGCCGCGACGTAAATCTGGCCAAAATGGCATCCTTTCATTGCACCACGATCGTGGCGCACAGCGAGCGTAACTCTTTTTGATTCGCCGGGCTGGAGTAATTCTGGCCATCGTGACAATTTCCGCCTGCGAGTTGCAAAATCGGCGGTAAGCTCTGTCTCATTCCGGTTTGTTACGAGTGTCGCCGGACGGTTGAGAGGGACACGCATGAGAGATTCGAGCAACCTTTTGCGAACAGTTACGAATCAGGACGGCGCCGCCATCCTGGATGTCCCCCGCCACCAGATCACGACGCTCAATTCCACAGGTGGTTTTATCTGGCAACGACTGCAGCAGGGCTTAAGCGTGGAACAGGTTATCCGCGATCTCGCAACCGAGACTGATACCGACCCGGCAACTGTCGAAAAGGACGTTCACTCTTTTCTCGAACAGTTGAGATCAAAGCAACTTTTGTAGTTATAACCCCCTGTTCCCCTCAGTGGACTGATCATGGACCTCGTCGACCAACTCGCTCAACATGACCAATACCGCATCGCTTTGTTCCTGCCGAGGTCAAAGAAGTTGCTGACGGAACTTCGCAACGGAAGCCCGCGATTGCCGCGCATCAACGTTCCACGATGGACCCGGGTTGCTGAGCAACTCACGAATGCGATCCGGGACAAGTGGCGTTTGAGGTCGTCGATTATGATCGACGTCCTCCCCAGCTCGCAGCAAACACCAGCTTGCGCAGTCATCGAGGTTTTTCCGGACGAATCGAAACCGCTCGCCGAAGGCCTCATACCGTTGCCGCTCGCCGATCTCGCCGATTCCGAAGTGACCGCAGCAGAACACACTATCATGCAGAAATTTCTGACGGGAGAGACCACAGGCTGCGGACCATTCTCCCGCTTGGGATGGACCGAAGAAGCTCAGGAGTGGATTCGGCTCAGCGCTCCCCGTCGCGCCATCGAGTTTAGCGGCGATCGCCAAGGATCGAGCGCCGGTGGCTCTTCTGCGCTCGTGCGCTTCGGAACCCGGCGTCCGCCTGCATATTGGCTCAAGGCAAATGGCACTCCTGGCGCGAATGAATATCGTGTGAGCACCACACTTGCGCAGCTTTTCCCCGACTACCTGCCGCCGCTCGTTGCCGCCAGAGAAGATTGGAATGCGTGGATCATGGAAGACGCGGGCCGGCCATTGGAGGAAACTTTCACGCTTCCCGCAATTGAGCAAGCCACGCACAGCCTCGCCCAACTTCAGATTGCCAGCGTAGATCATTTGGATGCCCTGCTCGCAGCAGGATGCTTCGATCAGAGAATGCCTATCCTCCGTGCCAGTATTCCGAAACTGATCCAATACCTTGAGGACGCCATGATGCGGCAGACCTCCACGCGGGTGGCTCCAATCGAAAGCAAACGCCTCCGTGAGCTAGGCAATCTTCTCGAAGAGGCGTGCGGTTGCATGGAGATACTTGGCATTCCGGACACGCTCATTCACAACGATGTGAACGCGGGCAATATCCTCTTCGATGGATCACGAGCCGTCTTTACCGATTGGGCCGAGGCATACATCGGCAATCCCTTCTTTACCTTCTACCATCTTCGGGCGCACGCAGTTCAGGCGGATGTATCGCACACGTGGGCGTCGAAGATAAAGGCGATTTATGCGAATCACTGGCGTTGCATTCTCAGCGCCTCCCAGGTTGCTCGTGCGTTAACCCTCTGCCCACCGCTGGCGATTGCGTCCTATCTTTGCGGACAGGATACCTTCTTCGAATTGCCCAGCCGCAAGGACCTCCGGGCCCAAAGCTATGCTCGCAGCCTGGCGCGGCATATGGACCGCGCAGCGCAGGCCCCTGAGTTTCTGGAGGCTCTATGCAACTGAGCGCGTTCCCTCCAGAACCCGTTATCGAGATCCTGCATGGAGTGCCGGTCGTCGATCCGTTCCGTTGGCTCGAAGACCGCTCCTCCGAAAAGACATCCTCGTGGATCGCGGAGCAGCAATATCTCCACGACGCATACTTCGCCGGGTTCGCGCCTCTCGACGCGATTCGTTCCCGCGTCAGTGCCTATCTCGATTTCGAGAAGATCGATCAACCGGTGAGACTGGACAACCACTTCGTCTATCGAAGAAGACGAAAGCACCAGGAACAGCCGTGCATCTGCGTGAGGGATAGAGCGACCGATGAGGAACGTATCCTGGTCGACCCGTCAGTTCAGGGGCCATTCGCTTCGGTCGCAATCCATCGCGTATCGGAGGATGGATCTCTCCTTGCCTATGAACTTAGACATGGCGGTTCCGATTCTAACGAAATCCATATCGTCGACACAAAAAACGGCAGAGTGTTACCGGACTATCTACCTGTTGGTTACGCGAGAGGTTTCGTCTTTTCGCCGGACCGGTCTGGATTCTATTACAGCCACGACCAGATGTCCTTGACCGACGAGCACACGATTCGTTTCCATCAGTTCGGCGCCACGGCAAATGCCCCCATTCTGTTTCGCGCCCCACGCACTCCGCGCAGCCGGCTGCTGTTGTCTGCCGACTCCACCCGCCTCGGCGCGACCTACGTCCGGGAAGACGGCGCTGACCTGCGAATAGATTTCCATATTGCACAGCACAATCTCCATACACAATGGAAACCTGTCTTCACGAATCAACTCGCCCCCTACTGGCCAATCCTGCACCATGGCCGCGTCTTCGTTTGGACAGAGGATCGAGCGCCCAATGGGAAGTTGATCGAAGTGGGGATTGATGGGATTACGTTACGCGTGGTGATCCCCGAAGGAGAAGTGCCGATCCGGCAAATCGCGAGAGCCGGAGACAGGTTTTATGTGCCTTATCTGGTCGACCGCCAGTGGATCATCCGCAGCTGGACATTGGATGGTGTCTCTACCCGCACCCTTCCGTTGCCGGCCCACGGCACCGTACAGATGCTTCCGGGTCTGAGTGCGCAATCGCAGTCGCTCTTCTACTGTTACGAGTCATTTACCGACCCTCTGCGCCTCTGCGAGTACCGCCCAGAGAGTGGTACGACTATGCCCACAACGGAATCGCTTCCTTCTCTTGGGCTGGAGCACGTACGCGTTCATGAGGTCTGGTTTCATTCCAAGGACGGCACTCGGATCCCCATGTCCTTGGTCATGCGGCACGATCTCGCCCCCTCCACACCCCAGCCCGCGATTCTAACCGGCTACGGAGGGTTCGGCGCGGCGATGACTCCGCAGTTCTCCGTTCTGGTCGCAATCCTCGTCGAACTCGGAGCCATCTTTGCATTGCCGAGCATCCGCGGCGGCGGCGAGTTCGGCAAAGCATGGCATGAGGCCGGACGCGGACGACATCGTCAGGTTGCCATCGACGACTTCATCGGTGCTGCAGAATGGCTGGCCGGCTGGAATACGACCTCGCCGCGACTGGTGGGCGCCTTCGGTGGCTCCAATGGCGGCTTGCTCGTCGCAGCGGCTATGACCCAACGACCAGATCTGTTCCAGGCCGTCCTCTGCATCGCGCCTCTGCTCGACATGGTCCGTCATGAACGTTTTGACCAAGCACGCAAATGGAGACAGGAGTATGGAACAGTCGATGACGCCGAAGACTTTGATGCCCTCTACCGATATTCGCCCTACCACCGCATCCAGGATGATGTGAACTACCCGGCAATCCTATTCGTCACTGGAGACCGCGACGACCGCTGCAACCCGGCTCATGTACGCAAAATGGCGGCGCGCCTTCAGTCCCGCCCGGCGCAGACGAACTCTATTCTCGTCGATTACAGCGCCGAGCGTGGGCATGTGCCGGTGCTCCCTTTATCTGTACGCATCGACGCCCTCTTTCGCAGGGTCGGCTTTCTTGCCAACGAACTTCGTCTCCCCATCTCTCAAGGAGGTCGCCGTGAAACGCCTGGTGATTGAGAGCTGCCTGCTGCTGCTTTCCTTCGAACTCGCGGTTAAGTTACGGGCCTTTGAACGCATCCGAGCGGCCGTGCAGAGGCAACAGGTCCGATCGGCAACGATCGCGAGCCGCATCCCGAGCGAACGGTTGAGCCGCGCTATGGATTACGCATGCGTCTTCTATTTCAAAAAGGTTCAGTGCTTGCAGCGCTCCGCCGCTACCACTCTATTGCTGCGTCGGCATGGATGGAACGCCGAGATGGTTACCGGAGTCCAGATCATCCCGTACAACGCTCATGCCTGGGTGGAAATTCACGGTGAGGTGGTGAACGACAAGCCCTACATGCACGACATCTATCAAGTCCTTGAGCGCTACTGAAGGAGTCGCTTGCGATGAGCACCATCTTTGGAATTCGGAAACCTGCAGGGGCAACAGTCTCCGAGAGAGAACTACTGCACCTTGCCGAAGCCACGAAACGCTTCTCCCCCGATGGATCGTCGATCCAGGCGTCAGGCAGGGTGGGCATGGGTTTTCAGCCCTACTACACGCACGTCCGTTCGCGACTTGAGATAAGGCCAGTAGCCGATGATCTCGGAAATCTGCTCAGCTTTGATGGGAGGTTGGACAACTATGAGGATCTCGCCAAAGAGCTCCAGCTAGAGGCTGTCCCAACGCCCGATTCGCGGGTCGTCCTCGCAGCCTTCACGCGCTGGGGAGAAAAGTGCTTCTCTCGTCTTATCGGTGATTGGGCAATCGGACTTTGGTCTGAGCGGGACCAGTCCCTCTATCTCGCACGCGATCATGCGGGAACAAGAACCCTCTACTTCCGTAACGACAAGGGCACTCTGCGCTGGTCAACCCACCTCGACACCTTCTTCGACACCAGCGTGACGATGGAGTTGGACGAGGATTACGCAGCATGCTATCTGGCATCTCGACCGATCCGCGACCTCACTCCCTACAAGGAAATACGGGCCGTTCTGCCGGCACACTATACGGTGTTCCAAAATCAGAAGGTTTCTCGCAAGCATCACTGGGAGTGGATGGTCCGGAACACGATTCGTCACAACTCGGACAAAGACTACGAAGAACATTTCTTCGAACTCTTCAAACAATCTGTTGCACGGAGAACAGGTCCGGATGCGCCCATCCTCGCTCAACTGAGCGGCGGGATGGACTCCACCTCCATCGTCTGCATGTCGGATCACATTCGCAGATCGCTCGATCCATATGCCGACATCCTCGACACTATCTCCTTTTACGACGATTCAGAGCCGACCCTGAACGACAGGCGCTACTTCACCGCGGTGGAAGCGCATCGAGGCAAGGTTGGGGTTCACATGGATACATCCTTTTCTCATCGCACCTTCCAACCCCATGACACTGCCAACGGGACATATCTTCTGCCCGGCGCGGACAGCTCCGCTATTTGCAGAGAACGCACCTTCCACCAATTGACGGAGAACCGCAATTATCGCGTCGTCCTATCCGGAATCGGCGGCGACGAGCTTCTGGGAGGGGTTCCCATTCCGACGCCCGAACTGGCCGACTATCTGATATCAGGAAATCTCAGCCGCCTCCTGCAGACGTCCATTCGCTGGTCTCTCGTCGACCGCAGCCCGCTCATTCTCAGCCTCCTTCAAACACTCAAATTCGCCGCCCTCGTGTATTTGTATCCTCGGGGCGGCGGCGCGGCTCTGCCCGCATGGATGCCTGCGAGACTCAGGCGGCGCATGAAAGCAATTGCCGCGGAAAACATCGCTGCGGGGTCACGGTTTGGATTACAACCTACGACCATCGACAACGGGGCCGCCTGGTGGTCGATCATGGAGTCGCTGCCTCATCTATTTCCTGCACTCATCTCCCGTCCGGAGTATCGTTATCCTCTCCTCGACCGGGACCTTGTCCATTTCCTCTTGAGTATTCCGCGGGAACAACTGTTCCGACCGGGGCGGAAGCGCTCCCTCATGCGGCGCGCGCTGGCTCCCATTGTCCCGACCGCTGTTCTTGAGCGGCGCAGAAAGGCTTACCAGCTCCGGACGCCTCTCCTCGCCATGCAGCACGCCAGCGCTCGTCTAGATTCGCTGTTCTCCGATTCGGCGTTAGCGACAGCCGGCCTCATCAAGCCTGAGACCCTCCAGGCTCAGTTGAAGCTGACACTTCGCTCCGGGGAATCGCAGTGGTGGCAGGCGCTCCTTAGAGCGGCCGATCTTGAGCTCTGGGTGAGAGCCAACGCCGCGACCATGGAATCAAAGCGCGTGTCCTCGCGAGCGACCAAGGTCTTGCCCGCGTAATTGTGGGCACACAGTATCTGTGCGCTCCATGTTGTTCCTTGACTTGAAGCACGCAGAAATTAGAACACAGAGAAAGGAACATCCAATGCGTTACATTCAACCGCAAATCACCGGAACCTTCAACGCCGTATCCACCATCCGGGGAATCAAGGACGGAATTCACTTTGAGAGCGGGACGGACCAGTTGTCGATGGTAGCAGCCTACCCCGCGGACGAGTAGTCTAAACATTCATACAATCAGCCCAGTCTTCTGCGCACGCCAGTACTCGCACTGAGACGGGAGACTGGGTTTCTTTCTTCTATGCCGCGACTCATTCATCGTAAGCGTTCCGAGTTCCCCTCTGGCATGACGTGTGGTTTGAGGACGACGATGTCGTCATGGTTGATGGGTTGGAAGCGGAGCCTGGTCGCCGTCCTCGCAGGTTCCGGACGGTGTCGGAG
>JBEKCA010000099.1:0-31422 GCA_050015115.1 Occallatibacter sp. | reverse complement strand
CCTACGCCGCGCTCGCCTTCAGTCTTCTGGCTTCGGTGCTCTATCTGCTTCAGGAGCGCCGACTCAAAAGCAAACACAAGCCCGGCGAAGATTCCTGGTGGCTTCCGCTGGACTGGTTGCCGCCTTTGGACACCCTTGAGCGCATCGCGCACGGCACACTCGAATTCGGCTTCCCGTGCATGACGGTTGGTCTCGTGATCGGCTCCGTGCTGGCCCAGGAGACGCCATTGGGAGCCGCGTATTTTCTCGACCCTAAAGTGATCGCCTCCTTCATCCTGTGGGCTGTCTATGTCGCGCTGCTGCTCGTGCGCCGCTCGGCGGGCCTGCGCGGGCGCCGCGCGGCTTACCTTTCAGGAGCGGTCTTCCTGGTGATGCTCGGCGTCTTTGCCGTAAACGTCATCAGCCGGGTTCACAGGTACGGTCCGTAATGACTCTGACGATCATCGGCGTCAATCACAAGACCGCGCCCATCGAGATTCGCGAGCGCATCGCGATCTCGCGCGAAGATCTGCTGGAGACCACTCGTGCTCTGGCCGCGGTTCCCGGTGTCACAGAGTGCATGATTGTCTCGACCTGCAATCGCGTGGAGATTCTGGCCTCGGTCGAGTCGCCCAGCGCCGATTTGACAGCATTTCTGCAACGTCATTTCGGCCTCGAGCCCGAGTTGCTTGCGCCGCATCTTTACGAACATCGCGATCGGGAAGCAGTGCGGCATCTCTTTCGTGTGGCCGCTAGTCTGGACTCGATGGTGGTGGGCGAGCCGCAGATTCTCGGCCAGGTCAAAGAGGCCTTTGCGGTGGCTCGCGCCTCGGGAACCGTGGGCGGCCAGCTCGATCATCTATTGCAAAGCGCCTTTGCTGCGGCAAAAAAGGTCCGCACCGAGACTGAGATTGGCTCGAACTCAGTCTCCATCGCGTCGGTAGCCGTAGAGTTGGCCCGCAAAATCTTTGGATCGCTGAGCGGGCGCACTGTATTTCTAGTCGGTGCGGGCAAGATGAGCGAACTGGCGGCGCGTCATCTGGTGCAGCAGGGCGCGGGGGCGATCCTGGTGACCAATCGAACCCAGGAGCGCGCACGGCGCATGGCCGAAGCTTTTCAAGGCCGTGTGATTCCGTTTGACCAGCTCTATGAAACTGCCAGCCAGGCAGATATCGTAATCAGCTCCACCGGCGCGCCGCATCCGATCTTCCGCCGCGAACATGGTCGGGCATTTCTTCAGCAGCGGCGCAACCGGCCGATGTTCTTCATCGACATTGCCGTGCCCCGCGACGTCGATCCGGCAATGGGCAAGCTGGAAGGAATCTTCGTCTACGATATTGACGACCTGCAACAGGTGGCTGCCTCGCACATGGCCGAGCGCAGCCGCGAAGCTACCGATGCCGAGGCGTTGATCGAAGTCGAGGTCGAGCGATTCCACCTGCGCCAGCGCACCGTCAACATGGCTCCGGCGATTGTGGCGTTGCAACAGCAGGCCGAGGGAATTCGGTTGGCGGAGATCAGGCGCGCGCAGGCCCGGCTTGGTTCGCTGACCGCAGAGCAGATCGCGGCGGTTGAGGCCTTAACCCGCGGACTCATGAACAAGTTTCTGCATCCGCCGATGCAGGCACTCAAGCAAGCAGCTCGTGAAAATGATGCGGTGCGCATCGATGCGCTCTGTCAGACGTGGTCGTTGAGTGCCGAGGTCGTCGGACTGGAGATCGCTGCGGCCGGCAGCAAGCCGCACGTCGAAAGCGAAGAACCAGAAAGAGCAGAAGCAACGGAAGTGAGCGAGAGCAAAGGATCGGGCCGCCCATGAAACTTCGCATCGGAAGCCGGGGCTCGCAGTTGGCTTTGTGGCAGGCAAACCACATTGCCGGGCTGCTTCGCGGCCAAGGGGACATCGTCGAAATCGAAATCATCAAGACGACCGGTGACCGGCTGCAAGAGGTCACCTTTGCGCAGGTCGGCTCCAAAGGAATGTTCACCAAAGAAATCGAAGAGGCGCTGGCCGATGGGTGCGTTGACCTGGCCGTTCACTCGCTCAAAGACTTGCCTACTGAGTTGCCTGAAGTTTTCGCATTAGCCGCGACGCCTCCGAGGGTAGACCCGCGAGATGCCTTTGTGTCGGTGAACTTCGCAAACCTCGCCGCGTTGCCGCTGGGTGCGCGCGTAGGCACCAGCAGCCAGCGGCGGCGCGCACAGTTGAAGACGATCAGGCCGGATGTCGAGGCGGTTGAATTTCGCGGCAATGTAGACACACGGCTGCGCAAACTGGCCGAGGGCCAGGTAGATGCGATTCTGCTGGCCTCGGCGGGGTTGGACCGCCTCGAAAAGACCGAGTGGGTGCGGGAACGGATGGAGCCGAAAGAATTCTGTCCGGCGGCAGGGCAGGGCGCGCTGGGCATCGAGACCCGCAAGGACGATGTCGCGACGATTGCGGCGGTTGCGTTCCTCGACGACGCGGCTACGCGCTTTGCGGTGACTGTCGAGCGGGCCGCGCTTGCGGCGCTCGGCGGAGGCTGCCAGGTGCCGATCGGGATCTATTGTCGGCCATGGATGAACCAGAGCGAGGAACTCTGGGATGAGATCTATGGCGTGGTGGCCGACCCTGTGACAGGCACGCAGGTTCGCGTCTTTCACACCGTCCACCATTGGGAGAAAGACGCGTCTACGCTTGGCCGAGAAACCGCTGAGATGCTGATGGAGGTCGGAGCCGGACCGCTTCTCTCGGCTAGTTCTGACGGAGGCCGGCAGTGAGTTCGCTGCCGTTGATCGGGCGAAGAGTGCTCGTCACTCGCGCCTTGCAGCAGGCCAGCAAGCTGAGCGATGGGCTGCGAGCGCTCGGCGCAGATCCCATCGAGGTTCCGGTGCTGGAAATTCGTCCGCCGGAGAGTTCTGCCGCGCTCGATGCGGCGCTGAGCCAGTTTCACCGGTACGACTGGCTAGTCCTAACAAGTGCCAATGCGGTCCAAAGTCTCTCAGAGCGCGCGGGGGCGCTAGGAGTCTCGCTTGCGCAGACGTCCTGGTTGCAAGTCGCGGCAATTGGGGAAGGGACGGCTGCCGCTGCTCGATCGGCAGGACTGCGGGTCACGTTTGTCCCGGAGTCGAACGTGGCGGAGAGCCTCGTCGAAGGGATGATGGCGAGAGCCGAGGGGCAGCGGATTCTCTTGACCCGGGCGGGGCAACGTGTCCTTTTAGCACGGGCCGCTGTGGCGCGGGATGTAATTCCCGATGTCTTGCGGAGGGCTGGAATCGCAGTTGATGTCGTCGATGCTTATCGCAACGTGATGCCCGAGGCAGCTCCGGAGCAGTTGCGGCGGGTCGTTGTTGAAGGGCTGAATGCGGCTACTTTTACAAGCTCTTCGAGCGTAACGCATCTTGCCGAGGCAGCCCGCTCGGCTGGGATTCCGTGGCCCTTGGCTGATGTTGCGGCGGTTTCGATTGGGCCGATCACTAGCCAAACGCTGCGCGATCTGAGTTGGCCGCCGACAGCCGAAGCTGATCCCTCCGATATACCAGGGTTGATCGCGGCTGTGTTGCGGGTCTTGGGTCGCTGATTCTCGACCTTGAATGGGGAACGAAGGACCGAGCCTAACGGCCCGTCAGAAAAGCGTTCATTCATGGGCCTGAAGGCCGCTGCTCCCACCGTTATCTCTCGTTTCCAACTGCGGTGCTAACTCTGCCAGGTCTTGTCTTTCGAAGTGCATAGCTGCTCGAGATTGCAACGGTCGCATTTGGGTTTGCGCGCAAGGCAGATTTGGCGGCCGTGGTGGATGATCTGGTGCGAAAAGTCGATCCAGCGGTTTTGCGGGATGATTCGCATCAAGTCCTGCTCGACCTTTTGCGGCGTTTCGTTCTTGGTCAGGTCGAGGCGGCGGGCGATGCGGAGGACGTGCGTATCGACGACCACTCCTTCAGCTTTGTTGAAGCAGACGCCGAGGACGACATTGGCCGTCTTGCGTGCCGCGCCGGGGATCGTTATTAACTCGGCCAGCGTCTGTGGGACTTGTCCGTCGAACTCCGACACGATCTTGCGGGCCGCGCCTTGAATCGACTTGGCTTTGTTGCGGAAAAATCCAGTGGTCCGGATGAGGGCTTCGAGTTGCGGAAGGGTGGCTTTGGCCATCTTCTGCGGGGTAGGGAAGCGGCGGAACAATTCGGGCGTCACCATGTTCACACGAACGTCGGTGCATTGCGCGGAGAGGATCGTGGCGACCAATAGCTCCCATGGCGAGCGGTGAGTCAAGGCGCAAACGGCTTTGGGATAGGCCTCGTCGAGGGCCTTGAGGATGGCGGCTATGCGGTCGGGGGCGAGGGGGCCGCGAGTGGCCTTGGGTTGATGCTTCGCTTTGGTCCTGCGGGTTGGAGTTTTCGTTGGCATTTTTTCTCGGTTAGTTGCGGTTCGTGGTATCCCGCCCTTGCGACAAACAGAAATCGCAAGGATCGTGCATGAAGCGACTGCACAACGGTCTATCGGGGTGGCGCGGATGGTAGCTTGACTCCAGGCCTCCAGTGCGGCGGATTCTTGATCTCCGTTCGGAAGCCATCGGGATTCCACTCTTGATATCTCCCGGCCACCGGGTTCCATGCAATCCCAGTTGAGGTTGCTTCGCTTCCACCATCTTCCCTTTCGATCAAAACGAGATCAGCGCCAAATCCCCTCTTCTTGTCCGGGCTTCCGTCCAGGAGACTCAATTGATAGCCCATAAACCGGAAAGAATCGTCGATGTAATCGAGGCCAATGTATCCCGTCTCGTTTTGAATCTCTCTCGAAGCGGTCAGCTCCGTTCTCCAGCCCGATGGCTCACGCCGGAGGATAACCATCTTCCAAATCGCCGAGTACCCATCGGGACTATGTGGATACTTGGCTGGCAATATCGCAACAACTTCTTGTACGCCGGGGGTATTTAGTTCGCCACACCTCGACACTTCCGCTTGTCTTCCCAAAGCCTTTCTAGCCGCAACCTGGCAATCTTGTTGCTGTTGTTGATTGGGCACCGACGAAACTGAGGCTGAAGGCGATAAGGATGAGTTCTGAGCTGGGTTTTGTCGAGGCGAGTCCTTCTGGCATCCGACAACAGCAAGCAAATAGAGAACGGCGGGTGTGCAGCCAATATAGCTTCGAAAGCGTTCAAGCTTGTCATGCATCGGGTGAGGTACTTCCTTCGGGGCTATGCCCCAATTCCATAGTTGCCTTTGGCACTCAGACTAAAGCCCGTACCATTCAATCGAAGACCCATGACCCATAATTTGAGCAGACAAAGCAACCGCAGGCCCTTCGACTTCGCTGCGCTCCGCTCAGGATGACAGTTCAATGACAACAGAACAGAAGCTCCCTAAACTACAATCTGCTTACTGCAGGCTGCCATTCAGCCAACCGCCTAACCTCTCTATAGGCAGCCTTATGCCGATGAAAAATTGGCCAAAGAGGGCATACACTGCGCTGACTTCGTCGAAGCGCATCTCGTAGATCAGCTTTTTAAAAACCACCGGGTCGTTGGCGAAGAGATCTACGCCCCATTCCCAATCGTCCATTCCAATCGAGCCGGAGATGATCTGCTTGACCTGGTCGCCGTAGCGGCGGCCGATCATCCCGTGGTCGTGCATCATGCGCTGGCGCTCGGCGAAGGGCACAGTGTACCAGTTGGCCTGCTCGCCGCGCTTGCGGTCCATGGGATAGAAGGTGAGATATTTTCCGTCGGGAATGACGGGGAAGAGGCGCGGGGCCATTGCGTCGAGCTGGCGGTCGAGGGTTGCAGCGATTTCGGCGTTCCACTCGGGCGTGAACTCCACCAGGCCTTTTTCGGCGGCCGCTTCATAGCTCTTGCGGGTGGACTCGTAGAGGCCGAGTTCAACGACCGAGACGTAGGAGTGGCGCAGCTCAAAGAAGTCGTAGAGCTCGGTCTGGGCCAGGTCTAGTTCGACCTGGTTGAGGGCATCGAGCGTGGGGCGGAAGTGGATGAGGATCAAGTCGCCCTTGTGGCCGAGCTGCGAATAAAGGGCCGAGCGAAGAGGCGCGTCGGGAGCCTCGCGTCCCAAATGGCGCAGCGCGGTCAAGGCATGGGCCACGATGCGGTCGCGTTCAGTGGGAGGGGTGCGACGCCAAGCTTTCCAATCGAAGCGGAAGAACTGATGGAGGAGGAAGGAGCCTTCCAGGGTAAGCGGAACCGGAGAAAAGTCGGGCAAGGGGAATATCTCCTTTGAATACCAGTTCATACTAGCAAACCAACTCTGTGATTGGAGAAAGTTGGTTTGGGTTCGTGGTTTCCCACCCTTGGCACAAAAACAAGAGCGTGCCAAGGATGGGGCACCCGGATAGAACAGGGACGCGCAGGGCTTTGGCGAAGCCGGACCGAAGCTCAGGCTTATATACTGATAACGCCCATGAGCGAAAAGATTATTGGCTTCCTGGTTCAATTTGTTACCCACGTGATCGACATGGGCGGCTATGGCGGAATCACCGTGCTGATGGGGATTGAGTCGGCATGTATTCCGCTGCCTTCCGAGATCATCATGCCCTTTGCCGGCTATCTGGTTTATCTGGGACATTTCGGCCTTTTCTGGGCTGCCACCGCAGGGGCTGTGGGCTGCAATCTTGGCTCGGTGATCGCCTATTGGATCGGCGCAAAGGGCGGGCGGCCGCTGGTGGAGCGCTATGGCAGATGGGTGCTGATGAGCCACCACGACCTGGACCGGATGACCGAGTTCTTCGCAAAATACGGTTCGATTACGGTGCTGCTGGCGCGGCTGCTGCCGGTGGTGCGAACGTTTATCGCATTCCCGGCGGGCATTGCCAGGATGCCGCAGCTTCGCTTTCACATTTACACGTTTTTGGGCTCGTGGCCGTGGTGCTTTGCACTGGCCTACGCGGGCATGAAGCTGGGCGAGGCCTGGCATACAGATCCGCGATTTCATGCGGTCTTTCATCGCTTTCATCTTGGAGTGGAACTGGTTTTGCTGGCTGGGATCATCTGGTTTGTGTGGTCGCACCTGAAGCGCGGTGCACGCGCGGAAGCGGCGTAAAAGAAGCATTTGGGACGAAGGCGCGCGGTGAGGGTTTACACTGATCCATTCGCCGGAAAAATTCAAATCGGCCCGGGAATCCGGAGCCACGAATTCAGGTTAGGAGAAACAATGGGAACTGAAGAGCAAGGCGGCCAGAAGGCGGCAGGTACTGTTGCACCCGCCACGGGCAAACTTGGGGTGATGGTGGTCGGCCTGGGGGCTGTTTCCACAACGATGATCGCTGGAGTCGAGGCTGTGCGTCGCGGACTGGCCAAGCCGATCGGCTCGCTGACGCAGATGGGCACCATTCGCCTGGGCAAACGCACCGACAACAAGTCGCCGAAGATCAAGGACTTTGTGCCGCTGGCTGACTTGAACGACATCGTATTTACCGGCTGGGACATCTTTGAGGACAACGTCTACGAAGCGGCCGCTCATGCCGCAGTGCTGGAGAAGGAAACGCTGGTTCAACTGAAGCCGTATCTCGAGACGATCAAGCCTCTGGCGGCCGTCTTCGACCAATACTATGTGAAGCGGCTCAACGGCACTCATATCAAGAAGGGCAAGAACAAGCGCGATCTGGCCGAGCAGGTGAGGGCCGACATCCGGGCTTTCAAAAAGACCGTGGATCGCGTCGTTGTGATCTGGGCCGCGTCGACTGAGATTTTTATTGAGCAAACGGCCGTGCATCAGAGCATCGAGTCCTTTGAGAAGGGCCTGGAGGACAACGACATCGCCATCGCGCCTTCGCAGATTTATGCGTATGCGGCGCTGACCGAGGGCGTGCCCTTTGCCAATGGCGCACCGAACCTGACGGTGGACTTCCCGGCCATGGTCGAGCTGTCGAAGCGCAACGCCGCGCCGATCTGCGGCAAGGACTTCAAGACCGGTCAGACGCTGATGAAGACGGTGCTGGCACCGGCCTTCAAGGCGCGCATGCTGGGCGTTTCGGGCTGGTTCTCGACCAATATTCTGGGCAACCGCGACGGCGAGGTGCTGGACGATCCGGAGTCGTTCAAAACCAAGGAAGAGTCGAAGCTGGGTTCGCTCGATTACATCTTCCAGCCGGAGCTTTATCCCGATCTCTACAAGGATCTTTACCACAAGATTCGCATCAACTACTATCCTCCGCGCGGTGACGAAAAAGAGGCGTGGGACAACATCGACATCTTCGGCTGGCTGGGTTACCCGATGCAGATCAAGGTGAACTTCCTTTGCAGGGATTCGATTCTGGCTGCGCCGATTGCGCTGGATCTGGTGCTCTTCATGGACCTGGCCAAGCGCGCGCCGGAGCTGCGGTCAAAGGGGATTCAGGAGTGGCTGAGCTTCTATCTGAAGTCGCCGCAAAGCGCGCCGGGGCTCTATCCTGAGCATGATTTGTTCATCCAGTCGATGAAGCTCAAAAACACGCTGCGGCACATCATGGGCGCGGATCTGATCACGCACCTCGGCCTGGAATACTACGACTGAACTTGCCGTTCAGGCGGACGCTCCCGTTGGTCGCAAAAGCGAATGCAAACGCGCCTCATCCGCAAGGGTGGGGCGCTCTTGTATGGGGTGGGGAAACCGCAGCTTCACCGGTTGCATGAATCGGCAAGGGCCGACTACGCCGATTAGGCCTTGTGCCAACCATCCCACAATGGAGCAACCTTCGAGTGCTGAGACACCCCTCGACGGACGATCTCCGCCAAACCCTTTGCCTTTGCGGGCTCCTGAATATGGCCATCGATGACGGTCTGCGTATCACCAAGAAGGCGAAAATGGTGCCGCTTGGTATACGGCTCAAAGCGCTGAATCAACGCGACGCGTTGCGCACTTCCTTTGATTCCAATATCGACGCTGATGATATCGACTTTTCCTGAGTCCTCGTCGAGTAGACCCTCACGCGCAAATGCCCATTCATCGACATCCGCGCTGAGCGATGCCGTCATTGCTTTGCCTTGAGCGATTGCTTCCTCTTGCGTGCTCGCCTCAAATCTCATGATCTTTCGTCGCCCATTCCGCTCGATAATTGCGAGCGGAACGAGGAGTTCCGGGGCATCGGAAACGCTCCATGCGGAGTGTGCCAGCACAAAACCTGCCAGCAGCAATGCGGACTCAGGAGTTTCCGTGGCAAAATCTTACACGGCGCGGCGCATGCATTTGGGCGACACGACTGTTTTTTGTGAGGGATCGCCATTCCTGAGACTGTTCGACGGGAAGGCATCACGCGGCCGCGGCCTGCGCAAGGCTGGGTGGCGAGACCGACACTACTTGCCGGCCAGCGGCACGCCTTCTTGTTGCGCCGCCTGGCGCAGTTCGTCGTCGAGCGTGGCCAGCGGCAGTGAGAGGCGCAAGGCCAACTCAAGATAGGTGGCGTCGTAAACGGTCAGCCGGTGCAGATCGGCCAATTCCAGTGTCCGGCCCCAGGTGTGCAGTTGAGTTTCTCTATCGATCTGGATTGGAAGCGACCCGAGGTCCGCAAGCACGCTGTCGCGCATGGATTTGCCGATCCGGCCACGCCGGATACCCATGTTCAAGGCATTGGCCACTTCAATTCGCCATAAATCCGGAACGATAGCTCCGAAATTGGCAACGAATTCGAAGGCATCAATAATTGCGCCGGTTCTTTCATCTGGAAAGACTCGCGCCAGCGTTGCAGAACTGTCGAGAATGAGACTCACCGCCGGCCCTCATCCCGGTATGCCTTCCATTCCGCCCAATTGAAGGGCCCGAGCTTGCTCTCCTCGGCGCGCTGACTCATCCGATCCAAGGCGGCGTGGGCACGCGCGCGGTCAGCAGCGGAAACACTGAAGACGGGTGTAAGGCGCGCGGCGGGCTTACCGTGGCGGGTGATGAGGATCTCTTCTCCTGCCTGGACGCGATCCAGCAGGGAACCGAAGGTATTTTTTGCCTCGAAAGCTCCAACCTCTAGCATGGCGTCTCCTTAGAACAGACCGGATCAGTCTAGCTTAAGCTAGCTTAACATATTTCCAGTTTCTTTGTCATCGACGTTAATGGTTTAGTCAACGACGGGAGCGCAAGGATAGGCGTGGCAGCAGCAGCCTCAAGCGGCCACAGCCTGGGCCAGCCGGCGAACGGTGAGGACAGTGATGTCGTCTTCCTGGCCGAACTCCTTGGCGGCGTCGGCGATGTAGAAGGCGGTTTGGTTGCTGAGATTGTGCACGCGGTCGAAGCCGAAGAGTTCGCCGGAGGGCTGGCGGGCCTCGACCACCCCATCGGACATGAGCAGAATGCGGTCGCCGGGATGCAGATAGAGCCGGATCTCGGGATAGCTCACCGTTGAAAGAACGCCCAGGGGCAGGCCGCCGGGGACTGCGACTTCCTGGCTGTTCAGATAAGGCGGCAAATGGCCAGCGTTGGCAAGCACCAACTCTCCGCCTGGGCCAAACCACGCGGCCTGGCAGGTGGTGAAACTGTCGCTGCCTACCAGCACCCGATTCAGGAATTCGAGGATCTTGGCCGGGCTGCGCTCTTTCATGCTGCGCAATGCTCCCATGAGCATGGAGACGTTCATGGCTGCCTGCAGCCCTTTGCCGGCGACATCGCCGATGACCACCAGCAGCCCGCCGTCGGGGGTGGACTGGAAATGGTAGAAGTCGCCGCCGACCTCGTTGGCCGGGGTGTAGACCGAATCGACCTCGTAACCCGGCGTTTTGAGCTTCTCGTGGGGAATCATCAACTCCTGCACGCTGCGGGCCGCGGCCAGTTCACTCGAAGCCCGCTCCTGGTCGCGCTGCACGCGCAGGAAACGGCCGAAGATGATGAGCACAATGACGAAGATGCCCGCAAAACCCGAGATCACCTCAAAAGTGATCGGAATAGGCCCTGCCTGTAGGGTGAGCGGGGAGCGATACGCTTGGCCCCCCAAGAGGCTCATGCGCGTCGTGAGCGAGGATTCAATCCAGGCGACGCCGCTGAGCACGAGTGAGAGCAAGAGCAGAGCTGCCTCAAAGTTGCGCTTGAGCGCGGCAATGAGAAGTGTGCTGAAAATGAAGACAACCCATCCGATCAGCCAAATGACGCTGTACAGGAAGACAGCGGCGAAAGTGACTTCCATCTTTGTGCTGTGGGTTCCCATGACCATCAAGGGGCCGATGCAGGCCATGATGGGGGCGGAATACCGCAGTAGGCGAATATACCAGCGCCGCCCCAGTGACAGGAATGCGACAAGGAATTCGAAGTAAAGATAGGCCGTAGCCACGAGCAATTGAAAGACGATGGCCTGGAACCAGAGATGGTCTAGATAGGCGGTGCTTGCAGCCAGTTCAGCAAAATCAAGGGGCGCCTGTAGAAGCTCGCAGAGAGCCAGCCACAGGTACTCGATGCGGCCCTTTTGAGTGAGATAGAGCGCAAAGAGGAACAGCGCCAGTACGATGAGCAGGATGGACTTTACCAGCCTGGGAATGCGAACCGAAAGATTATGGGCGGACCAGAGTTCCAGCGAACGATCCAGATCCTCTCTGTTTCCAAGGCGAAGTTTCCGGTTGGCAAAGAAGCTGGTGTAGGCGACAGAACCTGTTGGAAAGTAAAGAGTGCGGACTACCAGTGTCAGAGAAGTCTCCGACGGGTCTAGGTCTAAATTGTAGATTCGTGAGATCTGCTGGTATCTCTCGAGTGCCTCTCCGTGAGGCCCTTCGGGTGAAATCGGGCGGCCGTTGGCGAAGACATCCGCATTGAGCATCTCCGGGGTAGTGGATGCGTTCTCAGAGAGCGGTAGATTGATGTATAAGACGATCGGCCCGTGGTTGGGCGCTAGCTTGATGTGCAGCCGGAACCACGCGAATGGATGCTGATGGCCCTTGGGGTGGGCAGAGTTCGGGGTCCAATCGGGGGTGCCAGCAGGGTGATCCAGGTCTGGAACCTCGGCAAACGAGTTCTTGGCATCGCGCTCGGCCCAGGCAGAATCGTCATAATCCGGGTTTGCCGCTTCTGGATTGGCGGTGATGCCGACACGCCAACCTTTATCGAGCAGGAGGGGGGAGCCCAGGCTGGTGGCGTCGAAGATGACCGCTGGCGTATGCTCGGGGTTGGCTGAGGCAGGACGCGCATGGGTGTGCGGCAGGATCAACTGTCCCAGTTGAACCGGGTGGCGTTGGGGTGGCTGGGCAACCAGATGCATCGCTCCCCAGACTGCTATGGCTGCTACTCCCAGGAATATCCGCCGCAAGCTTTCTCTCCTTAGTGCTCTGTGCTCTTCACTCTAAACCAGCCGGTTGCAAGCTCCAAGAGGATGACGCAGTTGGATGAACAGGATGAAAATCGGCAGGGATTTCGGTTTTCCGGAAAGTCCTCGGCCTCGGAATCAAAATAATCCTCGGAAATGATGTCGAATGGGCGGATACTAGCGTCTAAACATTGGAGCGAAGCGGCTCACATCCCCAAAGATCGTTACGGCCCAGACAGCGCGGGCTTCGTGCTCAAGGCAACCGAGTGGTACCGGAGGTTAGGTCATGAAGACAGTGCGGAAGGCTTCCAAAGCGACGATGCTGGCAGGACTGGCTTTTGCCCTCGCCTTAGGCAGGATGAGTTGGGCGCAGACAACTACGTCGAGCGCGCCGGCTTCGGATACCCCGGCAGCCCAGCCCGCTCCGGGAACTACTCCGGTTGCAGGTGACACTCCGGCTCCCGCCGCCGCGCCCGCGCCAACTTCCAAGGATGATAGCGCCAGTCCAACTAAGGACGGCAAGCCCGATTCGAAGACTTCCAAAGACGACAAGCCAGCGCCCGGAACCACCCCAGTGGGAGGCGATAGCCCTGCTCCTGCCAGCACCGTCGATCCAGACAAAGTGGTAGAGCCGGGGAGCCAAAAGATTAACGTAAAATCTGGCTCGATCGATGATGTGAACGCGGTGGGTAACCGGGACATCGGCGGCCGGGGATTGGGAAACTGGTACTCGACCGACTATGAGATCAAGATGGGCAAGTCGGTCGCCATGGATGTTGAGAAAAGCACCAAGATGATCAACGACCCGGTGGTCACTGAATACGTGAACCGCATCGGCCAGAATATCGTCAAAAATTCAGACTGCAAGGTGCCGTTTACCATCAAGGTCATCGATTCGGATGAGATTAATGCCTTCGCGCTGCCGGGAGGGTTCTTCTTCGTCAACTCGGGGCTGATTTTGAACGCCGACGAAGAGGCGGAACTGGCCGGAGTGATGGCTCATGAGACGGCCCACGTTTGCGCCCACCACGCGGTTCGCGAGCAGACGCGGCTCAACTACACGCAGATCGGGATGATTCCGCTGATCTTTATCGGCGGCTGGACGGGCTACGGCATCTACGAGGCGGCCAACTTTGCCGTGCCGATCACGTTCATGAAGTTCTCTCGCGACTTCGAGGCGCAGGCCGACTACCTGGGCGTGCAGTATATGTACCGGGCGGGGTACGACCCGCAGGCCTTCATTACATTTTTTGAAAAGATCCAGGCTCTGGAGAAGCGCAAGCCTGGCCTGGTGGCCAAGACTTTCTCCGATCACCCGCAGACTCCCGACCGCATCCTGCACTCGCAGGAGGAGATCGCCCGCATCTTGCCGCCGAGGGACGAGTACACCGTCACGACTTCGGAGTTCGACGATGTGAAGGCCCGGCTGGCGCGGATCGAGAACAAGCGGCGGCTGGTCGATTCCAAGGACACGAAGAAGCCGTCACTGCGCCGGGCCAGCACGGACAGCGGCGACCCGACCAGCCCGTCGAGCACAACGAAGTCTGGCAGCACCTCGAATGGCGACGACCAACCGACTCTGCACCGGCGCGACGACTCGAACTCGAATTAGGGCGGGAGTGCACCATCTGTCGTAATGACCCGATTGCTTGGGGCTTCGTGATTATTCGACCCAACGGGTTGGGCTTGTCTGAGAGAAAGCAGCGGATTTTTTCCCGAAAAAGGGACGCGAAGGCCGGTTAATTTCCTGCAACTACCTGAAAACCCTTGAAATGCCGGGTGAAACCGCGCTATATACAAGAGTACCGGGATGAGTGCCGGAATCCTTTCCGGGGGTCCCCGCCCTCAGGAGCCCAACATGCGCAGCGCTGCTCTACGCTCCAATTTGCTTGTACCCGAAGTGCGTGAGGTCATGGATATTCGCCAGGCTTCGGAGTACCTGGGCATCTCGCCCGACACGCTCTACAAATATGCCTCCGAGGGCTTTGTGCCCGCCTTCAAGCTGGGCAACCGCTGGCGCTTCAAGCGTTCCCGGCTGGACGAGTGGATGGACCGGCAGAGCGACCAGCACGCCGCCGATCTGAATGTGGACCCCGAGCAGAGGAAGCCCGTGCGGCCGGCGATGTAGGGGCAGGGAACTTATAGAAAGAACTCGGTGTCAAAGTAAGTATGGGAACGAAGCTCAGGATGACACTCCCTGTCTGTCTCGGTCTTCTGAGCGCGGCGTTGATGGTTTGGGACATTCACAATCAGCGCGTCATTCAGTCGATGGGTATGGGTTGGGATACGGGAGCACCCATTTGGCCCTATCAGACACCGGCTATACTCTTCTTAGCCCTGAATACTCCCGCATACATTGTTGCCAACCCAGCTTCACGCCTACTTGGTCTGTTGATCCCATATAACTATGTAATGCTTTTTCCATGCGTCATTTTATGGTGGTGGCTGGTTGGCACCCTACTGGATCGTGGGTTGCTAAGGCCAGCTAGTCGAACACGCTGGTTCTGGATCGTCTTGTCGAGTACTCTTGCGGTGATTTTCGGCGCGGCTGGTGCCTATTTAGCGAAGGATACTCTTCGCTGGGAGCTGACTTATGGCAACGGCTTCCTAAGTTGGGACGATTTGATCGTGCTCAAGTTCGCAGCCCCAGCGATCTGGTGCTTTCTGATTGGTGCCGCTCTTCTACTTCTTGCTGGGAGATTCGCGATGCTTAGATTGCGTGATCGTGAGTGCAATCGCTGATCGGGCAGCACGGATATAGTTCTCTGAACCGCCCTCTAAATCCGATACGGAACGCGAACATCGGGGTCGCGGCTGGGGAAGTCGCGCGTGTTGCGCGTGATGAGGAGCCGGTCCTCAACCTGTGCGGTGGCCTGAATGATTGCGTCTGGCAGCTTGATCTTTCGTTCGCGGCGCAGACTGACGGCCTGCTCGGCCACCTCCGAAGTCAGGGGCAGAAGAGTGAAGGTTAGCAGAAAGGTCCGGACTTGCTTTTCATCAACCGAGGTGGTTCCGGCCATCACTTCCATCCAGGTAATGACGCTGATGGCGCGGTTGGAGTACCGCTCCAACTCAAGGCGCGCCTGGGAGATGCCGCTCAGGTAGTCGATCAGGATGTTGGTGTCGAAGAGGACGTTCCTTCTTGCCATTCCTCGCGCATCCTTTCCTGATACTTCAAGCCATCGACTGGACGGTTGGCCCACAGCCCGAAGGCTGCCTGTTTTTGCGAGAGTCGATGAGGCTCAAGGGACTTTGCAATCGCACGGCGCACGAATTCGGCGCGAGAGATCGCCAGGGTCTTGACTACACCATTAAGAAGATCCAGATCTTCTTCTGGAATGTCGACAAGCGTGCGCATTTCCGGCCACCCTCCTTCTTTTGATATACAACCATGATAACATAATTCGAGCTGTCCCGTTCTCATGCGCAAGCGCATGATCCACGAGCCCTGCCCCTGTTATTCTTAACCCCGTGGACCACTTCCGCCGTATAGGGCTTTTGCGCCGCCGTTTGACCAAAGCCGGGCTTCATGGCTTGGTAGTTACCCATCTTCCCGATCTTCGCTACCTCACAGGGTTTACCGGCTCTAGCGCCGCGCTGGCCATTACTCGCCGCAGCGCGCGGCTCTATACCGACAGCCGCTACCGGACGCAGGCAGCCGCCGAGATTGAGAATGCACAGGTCGAGGTCGTCTCCGGACCTCCAGCGGTCGCTGCCGTCCAATGGCTGGCCGCGCAACCGGGTGTCGTTTTCGCCGGGTTCGATCCCGCGAAGACTAGCGTGGCCGATCTGGCTCGCTGGCGGGACGCGCTGCCTACGCGGTTTCGGCGGGGTCTGCTTACGCCACTGGCAGCTCCTCTGGTCGAGCCGCTGCGCTCGGTGAAGGACGAAGACGAGCTGGCGGTGATGATCGAGGCCGCGCTGATGGGCTGTAAGCTCTTCGAGGGGATTCTTGAGTTTATCGAGCCGGGACGCAGAGAGTTTGAGGTTGCCGCGGAGCTGGAGTATCAGGCGCGGCTGCTGGGGGCTGAGGGGATGTCGTTTGAAACCATCGTTGCCTCGGGCGTTCGTTCGGCTCTGCCCCACGGGCACGCTACCGCCGCCAAACTGCCTCGCAACGGATTTGTTACGCTCGATTTCGGTGTTATTCTCAAGGGTTATTGCTCGGATATGACGCGCACAGTGCACCTGGGCAGGCCAAGAGCCAACGAGCGAGCGGCCTACGAGGCGGTGCTTGAGGCGCAGGAGACGGCGGTTGCCGCAGTTGCTCCGGGCGTGAGCGGCGGAGAGGTCGATGAGGCGGCGCGCGGCGTGCTGCGCAAGGCAGGGTTGGCGGAGGCGTTTTCCCACTCCACTGGTCATGCACTGGGGTTGGAGATCCACGAGCCGCCTCGCATCGGAGCTGGGCAGACGATCCGGCTGCAGGCGGGCATGGTGATTACGATTGAGCCGGGGATTTATCTGCCGGAGCGATTTGGTATTCGGATAGAAGATATGGTGGCTGTGACCCCGAACGGAGGCCAGGTGCTGACACCCGCGACGAAGGCTTTGATCGAGCTTTGATTGAACCTGACCACTGGGTCTCTGACTGTGTGATTTTGTAAATTGGGGTTCGCGGTTTCCCACCCTTTCGCCAGAAAAAAGGCGAAAGGATGGGGCACGGTACGGGGTACAGAAACAAAGGGCCAAGAACACGAGAGAGTCAAGGAACGAATGAAACCACAAGACATTGAAGATCTGAAACAGCTAATTGAGTTTCTGAAGCAGTATCAGGTTGCCGAGTTTGACCTGGACCGGGGCGACCTTAAGATCCGTCTCAAGTTCAACCCGCCGGAGTCGCCTGTTGGGCTGGGCGATCTTGCCCGGGCGGTGGCGGCTGCGGCTCCAGCGGTTAAAGCTCCGGCCGCGGTAGTTTCTTCGGAGCCAGTGGCTGCTGCCCCAATCGACGCGGACGAAGTTGGCCTGCACATCGTCAAAGCGCCTCTGGTCGGGACTTTCTACAGCTCGCCTGCGCCTGGAGCAGAGCAATTCGTTTCTCCTGGGGATCGCGTCACCAAGGGACAGGTGATCGGCATTGTCGAGGCCATGAAGCTGATGAACGAGATCGAGTCCGACGCTGCTGGCGAGATCGTCAAATGCCTTGTATCGAGTGGACAGCCCGTAGAGTACGGGCAGCCGTTATATTCCATCCGCGTGAGTTAGGAAAGAAAGCGGAGTTAGCGCGGTTAGCGGAGTTGGCGGAGTTAGTCCAGCCGACGAGCTTCGCTAGCGCCGCTAACTCCGTTAACAACGCTAACTCCGCTTAAAGGTTTCCATGATTCGTAAGGTACTGATTGCCAATCGCGGCGAGATCGCACTGCGCGTCATCAACGCGTGCAGAGAACTGGGCATTCGCACGGTCGCTGTTTACAGCGAGGCCGACCGCAACTCGCTGCATGTGCGTTTTGCCGATGAGGCCATCTGCATCGGCCCGCCGCGGCTTGCCGAGAGCTATCTGAATGTTCCAGCGGTCATCTCCGCGGCCGAAATTGCTGACGTTGACGCGATTCATCCGGGCTACGGACTACTGAGCGAGAACGCGAACTTCGCCGAAGTCTGTCGCGCGTCAAACCTGAAATTCATCGGCCCGCCGCCGGAGATTACTCGTCTGATGGGGGAAAAAGACAAGGCGCGCCAGGCGATGAAGGCAGCCAACGTGCCGATTCTGCCCGGCTCCGATGGTGTTATAGCTACAGTCGAAGAGGCGCAGGGGTGGGCGGTGAAGGTTGGCCTTCCGGTGATTTTGAAGCCTTTGGCAACGGTGAACTCTACATGGAAAAGTTCATCGAAAACCCCCGGCACATCGAATTCCAGGTGCTGGCCGATGAACACGGCAATGTACGGACGCTCTTTGAACGCGATTGCTCGATTCAGCGGCGCCATCAAAAACTGATCGAGGAAGCGCCGAGCCTGCGCGTGACGCCCGCGATGCGCGAGGAGATCAGCAAGACCCTTTGCCACTGCCTCAGCGAGATTGGCTACCAGAACGCTGGGACGGTTGAGTTCCTGATGGATGAGAATGGGCAACTTCACTTCATCGAGATGAATACGCGTGTGCAGGTGGAGCACCCGATCACTGAAGCGATCACCGGCGTGGATATTGTGAAGGCGCAATTGCTCATTGCCTCTGGAGAGCGGCTGGATGCGATCTTGCCAGAGAAGATCGAGATTCGCGGACACGCCATCGAGTGCCGCATCAACGCCGAACACCCGGTGAAGTTCACCCCATCTGCGGGCAAGATCACGGCCTTCAATGTGCCGGGCGGCAACGGCGTGCGCGTAGATACGGCGCAGTATGCCGAGGGCGTGGTGCCGCCTTATTATGACTCGCTGATTGCGAAATTGATCGTGCATGGGCGCGATAGGGCCGAGGCGATCGCCAAGATGGAGCGGGCGCTGAGCCAGTTCATTGTGCAGGGCATCGACACCTCGATCCCGCTGCATCAGCGGATCTTCGCCGATGCAGGCTTCCGGGCGGGCGACTTCGACACCAGTTTCATGGAGAAGTTTCTTGCGGCGAAGGCAGAGGGATAGGCTGGCAGAACGGCGAATAGTCACTCTCGTTCAACGTCAAACCGGCGCCCTCAAGGCCTGAGCCACTCGCCATCGTCCTTGTCCGCCCACTTAGGTAGGAAACAGTTCTGACAATCGTCCCGAAACCTTCCGAATAGCTCACCGCACCGAGGGCACGGCCAGGTAATGTATCTCCATATGGAGTATCCAGCCGCAAACATGATTGCCAATGCCACGGGATACAGGGGTTTCAGGGAGTGGAACAGAAACAATGACACGGGACCAAGCAAATAAGGGATTGCCAGCAATGTAATCGGTGACAAGAGCGCGAAAGAACAAATGCGCCTAAATGCGGACCACCGCAACGTATAAGTCTCTTTCAATGCTTACCCTCCAGATACTTGAACGTGATTCACAGACTTCATGCCTAAAAAGTCCAGATCTTGCCGAAAACTCTTCGAGCTGCCCCAAAAAGTCGGTCGAGGATCGCTCCACTCACTTTACCTGATCCAGAAAACGCCAATTGGGCTTCCAGTCCGGGGTTAGCCTCTCGCCGGTCAGCAGGGCGCGGAGAACGGGAATCGGCATCATGTTCTCAGTGAGAATGACGTCGTGGTATTGACGCTCAGTCATCTTTCCGGAATCCACAAGCTCATGGCGCAGGGCGCGGAATTGAAGCGCGCCGAGCATATAGGCGCACTGGTAGAGCGGGTCATAGTCGCCGTTGACCGAGCGCCGCACCTCGGCGGTGGCGTTATCGCGCTCGTGGCCCACTTCGCTAACCAGGAAGTCGATGGCCTGCTGTGGAGTCATCGTGCCGAGATGGAAGCTCAGCGAGAAGATGACACGCGCACAGCGGTGCATCCGCCAGAAGAGCGCGCCGATGCGCTGTTCCGGCGTCCGGTCGTAACCGAGATCCCAGTAGACCATCTCCCAATAGAAAGCATTGCCTTCGACCCAGAAGCCGGAGTTGAAGGCCTGGCGATAAGGCCGATAACGCGCGCTCATGAACTGCTGCAGCCAATGGCCTGGAATCAGCTCATGAAAGACCGTCGCGTGAGAGAAAGCCGGGTTGTTGCCCCTCATGCTCATCATGCGCTGGTCATAGGTCATGGTGTCGGTGGGATAGCTGACCAGGATCGTGTCGCCACCGAGAAAGAATGGGCTGACCAACTGACGCTCGGGCGACATCATCTCCATGCGCCAGGTCTCTTTGGCTAGCGGCGGAATAGTGACGAGATTGTGGTCTTCGGCGAATTGCTCACCTTCGAGGGCGAGAGAACGGATCAGCTCCGGCTGCTTGCCCGGCTCAACGTAAGAATTCTTCACCGCCTCCAAAGCCTTGTGCCAGTCGTCGCCATAGCCGAGTTCGCGGCTGGCCTTGATCATCTCCTGCTGGCACCAGGCGAGCTGCGATTTGGCCATCGCAATCAATTCTTCTGGCGTATAGGGAATCATCGCGTCGTCAAGCTGGCTGAGCAGCGCATCGCGGCCGATGGGTGTGCCAATGACGGTGGCTTTGTCGTCGGGCGCGATACCGGCGAGCTTTTCGCGGAGGAAGGCTGAGTCATCCTTGAGCGCGGCAGAGGCCTCTTTGTAGGGTTGTGCGGCCCACCAGGTGAAAGCAGGATCGTATCCGCTCCAGAAGTCAAACCAGTGTTGAACTTGCGCGGCAAGTTGGTCGAGGTCACCCGCGGCCCGGTATGCGATTACGCGTTGAGCCGGGGATGCGTCCTTCACCTTCGCTTCGAGATCTTTGCGGCTGACGGCAATGGCTTTGGCCAAATCGCTTAGTAGGGCCGCGGCCTTCTGCGGGTCAGGGCGCTGCATCAGCCTCTTCTGATCTTCGAGGGCAAAGATCAAGGGGGCGAATGGCAGCAGCGGCTCGACCTCATTCCATTGCCGCTCATCGAGAGTCAGTTGATGTTCGTCGAGGGCGAGAAGGTTGGCAAAAGAGATGTAGTCAGCTTTGCCTTCCTGGTCGAGCGCGGCGAAGTCGATCTTGGCGAGCGATTTGCGATTGTCGCGAAAGAAGACCGCCTTGCGTGCGCTGGCTACAGGGGAGAGCGAATCGGCGTAGACGCTGTCGAGAGTTGTCTGATCGGCAGTGAAGCGCTCGATGAGGGCGCGCATGGGGGGAACAGAGGGATCGAGCACGACTGGAGTCTCGGTGGCGCAGGCAGGCCGGACCGAGAGGCAAAGTGCGAGAATCAAAGCGGCGGTAGAATCGGAGCGCATAGGCAAGAACCCCTTGCGTGATGCCGGGCGGCTCCGATGGCGGGTAGAGTTGGCGATTGGAGGCCGGTCACCCTCACGATACAGCAGGCATGTTGGCCAAGCGAAACCAGAACTTGCATGATCGGCGATTCGTACATCTCGCTGAAATCGTTTACATGCGTCCCGCGGCTGGTTTATAGTTCGGCTCTGCTCGCCATCTATGGTACCGTTGCCGTTTGAGGCGAGATTGCACGCGATCGAGGAAATCACCATGTCCAAGTTCTCACGCCGCGACCTGCTCCGTTCCGGGTTGGCGCTCTCCGCCACTACTGTAATCGCCCGTTCAGCATGGGCTCGTTCAGCAGCCATGATGGCGGGTTCTTCCAACGCTGGCTTGACCGGGGCGCTGGCGGCTGTTGCGCCGCGCGAGCAACTGCTCTTCGATTTCGATTGGAAGTTTCAGTTTGGCAACGGAACGGACCCCGCGCGCGATCTCGGCTTCGGCAACAATCAGGGCGACTTTTCGAAGACCGGCGATTTTGTCTTTGCCAAGGCTAAATTTGACGATTCAAAGTGGCGCACGCTCAACCTGCCCCACGATTGGGCGGTCGAGCTGCCCTTTGTGCGTGATGAGGAACAAGCTTCGCACGGCTATAAACCCATTGGCCGGCGCTATCCGGAGACGAGCGTGGGTTGGTATCGACGGGAATTCGAGATTCCGGCCAGCGATCTTGGCCGCAGGATCTGGGTTGAATTCGACGGAGCCTTTCGGGATGTGCTCGTCTTTGTGAACGGCTGCTTCATCGGGCGCAACGACCATGGTTACACGCCGTTTCGCTTCGACCTGACGGATTTTCTGGAGTACGGCGCGAAGAATTACATCGTGGCCCGCGTGGATGCGAGCTTCGGCGATGGCTGGTTCTATGAGGGCGCTGGCATCTATCGGCATGTGTGGCTTACCAAGACTGATGCGCTGCATTTGGGCCGGTGGGAGAGCACAGTGCGTTCGGAGGCTGTAGACGGCAAAGCGGCGACCCTGAAACTCGCCACGGTGGTCGAGAACGGGGGCAAGAGCCCCGAAACCGCTGCCGTGAGCTGGCAGATTCTGGATGCGGCCGGCAATGTGGTAGCGGCGGCCAAGGCCTCTGCTCAGACAATTGGCGTGGATGGGAAAGCAAATTTTGAAGCGTCTGCGCGGCTAAGCGCTCCGGCGCTTTGGTCGGTGGATCAGCCCAATCTCTATTCGGCAATCGTAACCGTGGAGACAGGCGGCAACTCGCGCGACGCCGAGCGAGTGAGCTTTGGCGTGCGCTCAGCGGTGTTTGATGCGGACAAGGGCTTCTTCCTCAACGGCAAGCCTCTGAAAATTCAGGGAACCTGCAACCATCAAGACCACGCCGGAGTGGGTGCGGCATTGCCCGACCGGCTGCAGTGGTTTCGCCTTGGCGTGCTGCGGGAGATGGGATGCAACGCCGTGCGCACCTCCCACAACATGCCCACGCCCGAGTGGGTCGAGGCCTGCGACCGCATGGGCGTGATGATGATGTGCGAGACGCGGCAGATGAGCTCCAGCCCCGAGGGATTGGCGCAGCTTGAGACGATGATGAAGCGCTATCGCAACTCGCCCTCCATCATTCTGTGGTCCATCGGCAACGAAGAATGGCGGTTGCAGAATGAGATGGCGGAGGAAGGAGCCAAGATCGCCGCAACCATGGTGCGGCGCTGCCATGAACTCGATCCGACGCGCGTGGTTTCGGCGGCGGTGAATGGCGAGAACGAAAAGGGTGTCTCCGATGCTTTGGATGTGATCGGGTTCAACTATAACCTGAGTTTCCCGGACAAATTTCACAAGGAGCATCCAGGGCGGCAGGTCTATGGCTCTGAGACGGCAAGCGCTATCTCGACGCGCGGTGTTTACACAACCGATCCGCTGCGGAACACATTGAGCGCATACGACGTGAATCAGCCCGGGTGGGGCGAGTTGGCCGAGGAGTGGTGGAAGTTCTACGACACGCGGGAGTGGGAGGCAGGCGGCTTTGCGTGGACAGGCTTCGACTATCGCGGCGAGCCCACGCCTTATCGCTGGCCCTCAATCAATTCGCAGTTCGGCATCGTGGACATGTGCGGATTTCCCAAGGACACCTTCTTTTACTACAAGAGTTGGTGGGGCAGGGAACCGGTGCTGCATCTGTTTCCGCACTGGAACTTCGAGGGCAGGGAAGGCGAGGAGATTCCCGTCTGGGTGCATTCGAATTTAGACGAGATTGAGCTGTTGGTGAATGGCCGGAGCCTGGGCAACCAGAAAGTTCCCCATCTGGGTCACGTTCAGTGGAAGGTGAAGTATGAGCCAGGCGTAATCGAGGCGCGTGGGTCGAAGGGCGGCCGGGTGCTGCTGACCGAGAAGCGGGAGACTACCGGTCCCGCAGTCGCCATCCGCCTCACCGCCGACCACAGCGAGATCGACGCCGACGGCGAAGACGTGGCGATCCTGAAGGTCGAGGCATTGGACAAGGAGGGGCGGCCGGTTCCGACAGCAAATAATCTTATCGGCTTTAAGGTCTCGGGTGACGGGGCGCTGATCGGGGTGGGAAACGGCGACCCCAACTGCCAGGAGAGCGACAAGGAGCCGAAGCGCTCGCTTTTCAATGGCCTTGCGCAGGTGATTCTACAGTCGACGAAAAAGCCGGGCGAAATTCAGATCGAGGCGATTAAGGAGGGCTGGGAGGGACCAGAACTGACTCCGGCGAAACTGATAATCATCACTCGAAAGGTGGAACCCCGTCCCGCTGTCGTTTAGGCCTCCCCGGCCTGAGTCTGCTGCTCTGGTGGTGTTCATTGTTTAGAGCGCACATGCTATCCGGTCTGCAAGGTTGCCAGAAGGCGGGTTGTCGGCCGGGTGCGATTGAACGTTGCAGCGTGCAAACGTTGTTGGGCATATGGTTAGAGCAAATAGGAACTTTCTGGGATACAAATATGCAATGGATTGCATATGTTTATACTTACCTCGCGATCAGGGTATTGAAAATAAAGGGTCTTAAATGGAACGCTGCGTGCACTAAACCCTATGAAAATATTAGAAGTAGGGCTGCGCCTTAGGCAGTGCTTAGGGTTTTTGCCGTGACGCTGTTGAGTTATTTGCCAACAGTTTTGAGGCAATGATTTTCGAGACAGTGGGGAATTTGAGTCAGCTTTAATTGGGATTGCCGATTTTTGGGCGGACAACCGAAACCGGCGGTAGTCAGTGCAAGTCCTCGTAGGATTTGGAGGGAACGATGAAGAAGTTCGGGTTGATTACACTCGCATTGGCGGCTGTCCTTGCGGTTGCACCTTTGGCAAATGCTGGCTCATTTTATGTGACGTTCAGTGCTACAGGTCCCGGTGGCGGACTTCCGGTCACAGGAACCGGTGTGATTTTCGAAAACGACGGCCTGATCGACCAAGCGAGCATTACTTTCAGCGGCGCTGTAACCGGAACCGGAACTCTCATCCCGATCCCTACAGGCGGTACCGCAGGGGATACCTATTATGACGTTTTCAGCCCCGTCCCGGGTTCTCCTTCCGACTTCACCCAGAGCATCACGGCGACCGAGCCTCAAGTTGGCACGGTGGATTTCATTAGTTTTGACGACATGCTAGTGTCGACGTCCGAAGTACCGTTTGATTGGTCTGGGCTGCTTATGCAACTCCCGGATGGAGGCGTATTTAATTTCTTTTGCACAGATGGTCAGGACGGCGCTTGCAATTGGGCAGAGTATAGCGACTCGGGTTGGGCATCGGACCCCGTGATGAACCCGCAATACATCATTCCGGCTGATTTCATTATTACGCCCACCCCAGAGCCATCTTCACTGTCATTGCTCGGTATGGGGCTACTCATTTTGGCTGGCTTTATCGCCTGGAAGGCCAAGAATAGAGTGGCAAACACGCCTAGCTCACAGCGGGCCTAGCCGACGAGTTGCGGGGGTGCACTGATTCGGGAATTGCGCCATTGAGTTCCTCTTCATTTTTGCAGTACCCCTGCGTGCAGAAGGAATTGTTCGGGTAACGGGTCGTTGTTACCTTATTCCTCTCATTTTGATTGCACGTTTAGGCTCTTCTCATGGTAGTGTTATCTTATCGATTCCAGAGGAGTTCATTGAGGATTTAACGCTTGGTCCGGGAAGTCTCTTCCGGCATCCGAGTTGGCGAAAGCTTTGAACCTGGAGCATTGTTGTTGGTTTTAATTCAGGGGTCAGTAGTTGTTCAATCAGTAAACACCGGGGTTGAGACGTGGAAGATATTTTGGGCTTGCCCGCGCGATGGAGTCGGAGACCGCGTAGCTTCATGATTTCAGCCCCGGTGTTTAGTCATCAGAAAGGGTCTTTGACGTGAAGAAGAATCTTCTGAAATTTGCTTTTGTGGTCCTTGGGGTTTTGCTTTGCACCTCTACCGTAGCCCATGCTCTCATGTTCGCCCCCTGGCCCAAACATACCCCGGAAGTCGATCCCAGTTTGGCGATAGGTGGTATCACTCTGCTTGCGGGAACGCTGGCGGTTCTGCGCGCTCGACGCGGCAAGTAGGCCAGATAAACGGTATCGATGAAATTGAGTTCCAACCGTATCGCGACTGAGAATAGCTTTTCCCCGCCAGCGCTTTTTTCACTCCTGCCACGCCGCCTCTTGGGGCGGCTTTGTTTGTTGGGTGTTCTGGTGGTGTTGGAATACCTTTTCTGCTTTATGGGCCGGGGGCCGATTGCGGGTCATCTGAAGATCCTTGGGGTGGTCAGCGATTTATACGGTCAGATCCCCATCTTCGCCTTTGCGGTGTTTCTGGGTCTGGGCTATTCCAAATTCAAGGCTCAACAGGAAGAGATTCCCTTTGGCCGCATCTTTCTTGCCGGCCACCTTGTCTGCATCACAGCGGTTCTGTGCATGTCTTTGGCGGCAAGAAATGGATCGGTCTGGCCGGCATTCGATCCCTTCAGCTACATCAAGAGTGGAATCTTCTTTCTAGGTGCGGCTCTGTTGGCCTTCGCTTGCATTCCGCCGCGAAGCTGGATCGTGGCGACTCGCTCCACCGGTCTGTTGTGGTTCTACGCTTTGCTGGCCGGCGTTGCCAGCTGGTTTTTTGGTACTCCCGTCAGGCTGCTGTGGGGTGCAACGAGTACGGCTCAGGCCGGCATCATGCAGGGCGTCACTCTGGAAGCGGTAAGGGCGGGGCTCAGCGTATTTCTTCGAGATATTGTCGTCGATCGCGCCACTTTCACGATTGGGACTCCCAACTATTTGATCGAAATCGCACCCGGCTGTTCCGGGGTAGAGGGGCTTGGGCTCGTGCTGATCTTCACGAGTCTTTGGCTGTGGTACTTCAGGAAAGAGGCTCGCTTTCCCCAGGCGCTGCTGCTGATCCCTTGTGCGCTGGCTTGCAGTTGGCTGCTGAACATCGTTCGGCTCTGCGCTCTTATTCTTCTCATGAATTCCAAAGGTTCCTCCGATGCCGCAAACGGACTCCATGCCTCGGCCGGCTGGATCTCATTTACTGTGATTGCTCTGGGTTTTTCGGTGGCAATGCAGAGGCTGTCCTGGACCAGCAGAGGCCCTGTCGCAGCAGGACGCAATTCCGGCGACCCCCAGGGGGGTGCAGCGGGGAGTGCCACAGGCGCGACAGCGCAAATTGGCGAAGATCGCGGCGAATCTCCAGCTATCCGCGCCTTCCTGGTTCCATTCCTGGCTATTCTGGCCGCGTCGTTTCTCTCCAAAGCTGCTTCCGGAACCTTCGAGTGGCTCTACCCGCTGCGTTTCTTCGCGGCGTTCGCTGCTCTCACGTACTTCTGGCCAGAGTTGAAGAAGCTCAACTGGCGTTTCGGCTGGATCGCGCCGCTCTCGGGCGTTGGGGTTTTTCTAGTGTGGATCGCGCCGGCGTTGCTGGCGCATCGACAGGCGGCCAGCTCGATTGGCCCGGCGCTGGCAGCGCTCTCACCGGCTGCTCGTTGGAGTTGGATTGACATTCGCGTTGCTGCCGCGGTAATCACCGTGCCCATCGCCGAGGAATTGGCCTTTCGTGGCTATCTCGCGCGCCGGTTCGTCAGCCGTGAGTTTGAGCAGGTCTCATTCTCCAGACTGACGCTGCTCCCCATTGCGCTTTCATCGGTCGCCTTTGGCTTGATGCATATGCAGAACTTCGGAGATTGGCGGCACTTGATGCTCGGCACGCTGGCAGGTGTTGCCTTTGCCGTTGCGTTGAGGTGGAAGGGCCGCATCGGCGATGCAGTCGTCGCTCATGCCACCTGCAATCTATTGCTGGCAGTCTGGGTTCTCGGCTTTGGAGATTGGGCGCAGTGGTAGGCGTGGCCTTCGGTCATCGTCTCGATCAGTCCGCCGGAATGCCTTGACGGTCTATCTCTCCATAGACTCGCATTCCGTCGTGCTCCGGACTTTTTCTGGATTCCACGACCGGGACGCGGTTGCGGGGTGCTGCTTCGATGGGGTCACCCTCGGGTTGCTTCTGTCCTTTGTAATCCGAGAAGTGAACTACGTTATCGTAGGCGTCTTTGATCAGGTCTTGCAGCGGAATGACGCTGCCGTTAACTCGCTGCTCGTCCAAGAGATCCAAATCGACATCGGCAAAGACAATCTGTTCCTGATTGATCGTCCCTTCGGCGGCAATTCCGTCGCGGGCGAAGAAGTAATCCGACGGAGTAAGAATTGCTGCCTGGCCATAGTTGGCGGCCATATAGGGCACTAGCGGAAGATTGCCCACCGTCCCCGTCACAGCGACATAGATCTGATTTTCGATGGCCCGGGCCTGCGCGCAGTAGCGGACTCGGCAAAAGCCTTCGCGGCCATCTGTGCATGAGGGGACAAAGAGGATCTCGGCGCCCGCCTCGGCCATCACTCGCGCCACCTCGGGAAACTCCACGTCGTAGCAGATGAGGATGGCTATGTTGCCGAAGTCGGTGTGGTAAAGGTAAAGCCCGTGGCCGCGGCTCAACTGATACGGGCCGCTCTCGGTCGGGGTGAGGTGAACTTTCTTCTGGCGGAAGACCTGCCCGTTTGGCGTGAAGAGGTGCGCGGCGTTGAAGACCTTGCCGCGCTGGAAGACGGGATGGGTTCCCCCGATGATGTAGATCCCCGTCTCCTTGGCCAGCCGGATAAAGAGCGCCTCGTATTGCGGCGCGAGCCGGGCCAGGCGGCGCACAGCCAAGGCCGGGGCAGGCTCATTGATGTAGCTGAGCAACTGCATGGTGAAGAATTCGGGAAAGAGAACGAAGTGAGCCTTGTAGTCTTTGGCGCTGTGAACGAAGAACTCGACCTGGCGCGCGAAGTCCTCGAAGCAGGCGATGGGCCGGAGCAGGTATTGGACAGCGGCAATGCGCACGCGGCGCGGACGCGGCGTCCCGCGCATAGACTCCGCGGCGGCTTGTTCAAGCGCAGCATGTTGCAGGCTGGCCTGCAAGCTCACCGATGAGGTGTACTCGGGATTCAGCCATTCGAGAACTGTGGCGAAACCGTGCGAGTCCTGGTCGGCCATGTAGCCGGGAACAACATCCAGAACCACCAGCCCATTCGCAAGCTGAAAGCTGAGCGCGGGATCACTGCGCTTGCCATCGACCACCTCGGCCACGTACTCCTTGGCCGTCATCTGGCCGGCGACTGCGGAGTAGCCCGGGATCCGCCCACCGGTGAGCAGTCGCTTGAGCCCCCGGTCGCGGATTAGTTCTTTGCGCGCCTCGTAGAGAAGCGTCCCGACGCCTTGATGGCGCGCATCGGGATGCACGCCCATGTCTGCACCATAGAGGGTCTTGCCAAAATGGTTGTGAGTTTCAAAGGAGCCATCTCCGGTGATCGAAGACCAGTTGGCTGACTCAGCGTAGTCGTCCCAGTCGATCAGCAGGGAACTGGCCGAACCGAGGACACGGCCAGCCGGATCGGAGACGACTAATTGTCCCTCTGGAAAGATTCCCAGGTGATGTTCCAATTGTTCCGGTCTCCAGGGCGGAAGGCCGGGAAACGCGCGCAATTGCAAGTCGATGACCGCAGAGATGTCGTCGAAGGTCATCTGTCTGACTTTGAATGGACTGGGCTGGCCGTTTGCGGTCGCCATGATTGGTTGCTCCCCGCCGAACTCGAGTTACCGGCACCAGCTAGGCTACCGGCTCCGTGTGAATCCTGCGTGAAAATGATGCGGTCGCGGTGTTGCGTAGGAGGTTGGCCTTGCCGGAGGCGGGCCTGTAGAGTGGTGAAATGGCTCGCGGAGCGTCAATCTCACAGTGGAAGCAGGAGTTAGGCGTGCTGATGGTGCTGGCCGTCCCTGTGGTTCTGAGCGAACTGGGCTGGATGGCCGAGGGCATTGTGGACACCATCATGGTGGGCAAGCTGGGTCCGGCGGCCATCGGGGCAGTGGCCCTGGGCAATGCTGTCTGCAATACACCGGCTCTCTTCGGCATCGGCCTGCTGCTAGGGCTGGACACTCTGGTGGCGCAGGCTTATGGGCGCAAGGATCACGACGAATGCCACCGCTGGCTGGCGCAGGGCGTTTACCTGGCCTCCATCGCTGCGCCGCTGCTGATGCTGCTCATCTTCACGGCCAGCTTCGGCTTTGCGCACTTCGGAATCAATGCGGCGGTTGCTGCTCCGGCGGCCGCTTACCTGCGCATTCTCAACTGGGGAACGCTGCCGTTGCTGATCTACGGCGGGACGCGCCGCTACCTGCAAGGGGTGGGCGATGTTCGCGTCATTACCGTTACTTACGTCGTTGCGAATCTGCTGAACTGGTTCGGCAATTGGGTGCTGATTTACGGCAAGCTCGGAATGCCTGCGCTGGGCGTGAACGGCTCGGCCATCTCAACGCTGGTCTCGCGGGTCTTCATGGCGGGGGCGCTGATGGGCTTCGCCTGGCGCTACGAGCGTAAACGCGGCCATCCTCTCTTTCGCAACTGGGCTGGTCCGAGTTTGGAGAGGCTGAGGCGATTGATCTCGCTTGGCGCTCCGGCGGCTGGGCAGATTCTGCTTGAAGTGGGCGCATGGAACACGGCTACGCTTTCAGCCGGATGGCTGACCCCGGTGGCGCTGGCGACTCATCAAATCGTCCTCAACTACGCGAGCGTCACCTACATGGTGCCGCTGGGGGTCTCGGCTGCCGCGGCTGTCACCGTGGGTCATGCCGTGGGCGCAGGCGACCGCGAGCGAGCCCGCCGAGCGGGATGGCTCGCGCTGGGGCTTGGAACGGCCTTCATGCTGCTGGCGGCGGCAACATTTCTGGCGGTTCCAGGGCCGCTGATCGCACTCTATACGCGTGACCCCGAGGTGATGGCGCTCGGGACGAGACTGCTGTGGGTGGTGGCGGCCTTTGAGATCTTCGACGGAATTCAGACGGTCTCGACCGGCGCACTGCGCGGCTTGGGCCAGACGCGGGTTCCGATGCTGGCCAACCTGGTGGGCTACTGGGTGCTGGGGCTCCCGCTGGGGCTCACACTATGCTTCGTATTCCACTGGGGCATTTACGGGCTCTGGATCGGCCTTCTGGCAGCGTTATTCGTTATTGCAGCAACCCTGCTGGTGCGGTGGAAACGAGACTCAGGGCACATGGCGACGATCGGCTGATCTGGTGGAATCGGCTCGTGAGCGACGCAAGGAGTCAAGCTTCAAAACGCAGATGAGCCGTGACAGGTTGAACTGCCACGGCTCCACTGGAACAAGAGTCTTTGCTACCGCGAGGACTTTCTGCGCAATGCACCTGCAAGACCGACCAGGCCGGTGCCAAAAAGAAGCAGGCTGCCCGGCTCGGGAGTTGCGGCGCTGCCACCGCTAAAGTCAGCGATAAGCTCGATATCGGCCCCGGAACCGAAATCGAGCCACTGGGCAGTCGTAAACCCGGATGTACTGCCGCCGTTATTGATGTATACGATTCCGCCGCCCGGGATGTTGCCGCCGGGCGCAACGGCTGGCATATCGGCGAATCCGCTATAAGAGCTATAGCCTGCTCCTGAGACGCTGATGAAGGCCACATAATCGCCGCCTGCGGTCAGATCCAAGCCGCCAGTGTCGAAGGTGAACTCCTGGTTGGCGCCAGTCACAGTGACTGGCGCACTGGTATAAAGCAGGGTGCCGGCGGCTGATCCGGTCCAGGTTCCGACATAGCCCTCCAACTGCCCGCTTGAATCGCTGGCATTTAGAAACAGGCTAAAACTGCTCAGCGTGGTGTCTGTGACAGGGGCAGAGAAGGTCTCGCCGAGGGTTGTCGCTGCATAGGGGCCAAAGAGCCCGAAAGTGGCATTGACCTTTGATGCGTTGTTGTATACGGTGTCGGCGGACGCTGCCGAGGAAGCAAGCAGAAGTGCTGCGAGAATCAAGAGAAACCTGCTCATCGCGTATGTCCTTAGCTGCGTTCGTTTTACGCGAACGAGTACCCGTTCGACGTGGATGGATAGAAGAAAACTCCGCTGAGTTTGCAGTTGCCAACTCGCTCTAAGAAATGGATTTTAAGTTAATATCTAAGCAATTCTAGCTCCATCTGTGTCTGCG
>JBEKCA010000098.1:0-18161 GCA_050015115.1 Occallatibacter sp. | reverse complement strand
TCGACGACGTAGTAGTAAGTTGTCGAAGCTGCCAGGCCGCTGTTGGAGTAAGTTGTTCCTGAAGTCACGCTGGCGATTAGGTTACCGGATCCGGGTGTGAATCCGCTGGTCGTGCTTCCGTACACGTTATAGGAACTGATGGTGCAGTTAGCAGGAGGAGTATCCGCCGCCCAACTCAAGCTGATGGCGCTTGAAGAAGCCGCGGTCGCTGTCAGACCCGTGGGTGCTGAAGGTGCCGCGGCACAAGATGAAGCCGGAGTCGTAGCCTGCGCCTGCGCCGAGTCTGCCGATGTGCCGTCGGCGTCGACTGCCTTAACGATGTAGTAGTAAGTCGTCGAAGCCGCGAGGCCGGTGTTGTAATAAGTTGTACCGGTAACTCCGCTGGCGATAAGATTGTTTGTCGATGGCGTGAATCCGCTGGTGGTGCTGCCGTAGACGCTGTAGGAGCTGATCGTGCAATTGGCCGGGGCAGTGACTTCGGCCCAAGTGAGGCTGATGGCGGTGGAGGAGGTGGCTGTTGCTGTCAGTCCCGTCGGCGCAGTGGGAGTTGCCGTGCAGGACGGCCCATCGGTCTCTGCGCTGGCTTGGGTTGAAGCTCCCGAGGAGCCATTCGCATCGACTGCTTCAACAACATAGTAATAAGTTGTTGAAGCAGTCAGTCCTGTGTTGGAATAGCTGGTTCCGGCAGTTACGTTGCCCAGCAGAGTGGATGCCGACGGAGTGAAACCGCTGGTTGCGCTTCCGTAGACATTGTAGGAGATGGTCGAGCAGTTGGCAGGAGCACTAACTGCCGTCCAGGTTAGGCCGATGACGCTCGATGAGGACGCCGCTGCCGTCAATCCCGTTGGAGCTGCGGGAATCGCGGAGCAGCTATTACTTGATACCGTAAGTACAGCAACAGCGCTGGTGATAGAACCTATTGCATTGGTGACTACGACCGTATAATCAGTGCCATTGTTCGCAACCGTGGTTGCCGGAATGGTGTAACTTGGGTCAGTTGCACCGGCAATAGCTGTGCCATTGCTTTGCCATTGGTAGGTTAGCGGAGCGGTGCCGCTTGCCACCACGCTGAAGGTTGCTGCTTGGCTCACAGTTACGGTTTGGGATGCAGGTTGCGTCGTAATGGTCGGTGCTGTAGGTTGAGAATTTGCTCCTCCCCCGGAAGAGGATCCGCCGCAACCAGCTAACAGTCCCACGCAACAGATGCATAGGGTTAGCGGAAGCATCTTTCGCAGGCTGCGCCGCTTCTTGCGGCCCAGAAAGCATAGCGCCCCTCCTAACGTTATCCCCGCATAGATCGGGCTTGGGCTCGCGTTGCTACCTCCTGATGAAGCTGCCACTGCGGCTGGCGAAACGGTGAGTGAAAATGTAGTGGACTTCTGTAAAGACCCTGAAATGGCTGTCACCGTGATTGTTGACACCACCGGTTGTGTATTTGTTCCACCACCGGACTTCGCCGTTCCGCCACATCCATCGAGCAGCGTCATGCTGAAGACGCTCAACGCCAGCAGCATCATTTGCAGACTGCGCCGTTTCTTTGTTCTGAAGAAGCAGAGTGCAACGGCAAGCGCCGATCCAGGGAACCAAAGATTGGATTTGTGCCGGAGTGTCGCTACCGAGGTGGCCGCGGCTACTGTAAGTGTTGAGGTTATGGTTGAGTTCGCCGTAACTGTGGTCGGTGAAAAACTGCAGGTTACACTACCCGGTAGACCCGTGCAGCCAAAGGTCACCGATGAGTTGACAGGAAAGCCATTCTCGGGCGACACCGTGATGGTTTCCGTGCCGCTCGAGCCGGCTGTTATAGAGAGCGAGGGCGCTGAAACAACAAGTGCGAAATCCGCCGATGTGCCGTTCGCTAGAGTCTCTGCGCTGGCTTGTGCCGAAGCGCCCGACGATCCATCCGCGTCGACTGCTTCAACAACATAGTAATAAGTTGTAGAAGCTGTCAGTCCCGTGTTGGAATAGCTGGTTCCGGCAGTTACGTTGCCGAGCAGATTGGATGCCGACGGCGTGAAGCCGCTTGTCGCGCTGCCGTACACATTGTAGGAACTGATCGTGCAGTTCGCTGGGGCAGCATCCGTCGTCCAACTCACAGAGATGACGCTCGATGAAGTGGCAGTGGCTGACAGAGCTGTTGGCGCTGAAGGAACGGCACTGCAAGTCGGAGTCAGCGTCGTTGTGGAAGCCTGCGCCGAAGCGGCTGATGTGCCATCCGCGTCGATTGCGACGACCGTATAGTAATAGGTCGTTGACGCAGTGAGGCCCGTGATACTTGCCGAGGTGCCTGTAATTCCGCTAGCCACTACGGTAGCCTGATTTGCGGTCGTTCCGCCGTAAACGGTGTAAGAACTGATCGAGCAGTTAGCGGGAGGAGTCACCGCCGACCAGCTCAAGGTGATGGCGGTGGAAGACGACGCCAACGCAGACAGTCCGGTGGGCGCCGCAGGAACAGCGGTGCATGAGGGGGAGCTTGTCACGGTAAGTGCAACAGTGCTGCTGGTAACAGATCCGCCGCTGTTGGTGACGACGACGTAGAAGGTCTCGCCGCTGTTCGCCAAGGTGGTTGCTGGCGTGGTATACGAAAATGCCGTCGCGCCAGAGATTGCAGCGCCATTCTCGTACCATTGGTAAGTTGGGGCGGGACTTCCTGTGGCCACCATGCTGAAGGTTGCCGTCTGACCGGCGTCCACCGTCTGCGCGACAGGCTGTGTTGTGATGGTGGGCGCGGTGACCGGCGCACTGCCGGAGTCGCACAGTGTCTCTCCAGGATAGTTAACGGCTACCTGGTAGGCGGATGTGCCGTCGAAGTTGACGATCTCGTCCCGCGTGGAATCGTCGGGATCGACGGTGGTTGTCCACGTGCTCCATGCGCCAGGGAATGCGCAGGTTGCGTCACTGGTACCGCTGATGCCCAGTGCTTCAGAGGCGATGGGGACGCGCATGCCGATGCTGGAGCAGTATGCCGCGGCGCTGACTTCGGTGAATTGCGAGCCGGGGGTTGTATCGGTTGTGATGGTGCGGGTCCAGGTCAGACCGCTCTGGTTGTCGGTCACCAGCGAGGCGTTCGAGGAGTTGATCGTGTAGCGCTCGGTGGAGCCGCCGCACTGCGGAATGTTGTAGACTTGCAACTCCCATATCGAGTAGCCGTACTGACCACCGCGCAACGTGCAGTAAATGCGGATATAGCGTCCCTGAACGGTGGGGAAGTTCCTTTGATCCACCTGGCCGTCCCCGCCTACGTTGCCGGTAACGACCAGGGCATTGCTCCAGTTCACGTTGTCGATCGAGTATTGAATCGTATAACTCGCCGCATAAGCGTTTTCCCAGTAGATATACACCGTATTGAAAGACTGGACTGAACCGAGATCTACTTCAAGCCATGAAGGATCGACACCTGTGACGGGCGGCGAAGGCGGCGCGCCTGCCGTTGCCGAACCCCAGCGAGTAGTGAGAAGACCATCGACGGCATTCTCCGGCCCTAGGCAGCCCGTGCCCGTGTACGGCGGAGTCGTGGTTGCGTTGGTGCATGCGTTCTGTGTGCTGCTGGAGGTGGCTGTCTGGTCAAGTGCCAGATTCACCCCCGGAGGCGCAAGCGTGATGCTGGCCGCGGCGCTGGTGACGGGAGCGTTGGCGGCATTGTTGACCGTCACCGTGTAGGAACCAACGTTGGCTGAACTCATGGCGGGAATGATGTAGGTAATCGTGTTAGAGGTTTGTGAGTTGCTCAACAGAATGGTGGCCGTGCCGCCTGTCGGAGTGAAACTCCACTGATAGGTATAGGGCGAAGAACCGGCGACCACGGCCGTGAGTTGCACGGGCAGATTTGCCGCAATAATCTGGCTAACAGGCTGGGTGGTAATGCTCACCGCCGTCGGAGCATTGATCGTCAGTACAGCAGTGGATGACTGAAGCTGGCCCGTTGGATTGCTGACAATGACGTAAAAGCTATCAGTTCCGGTAGCTGTCAGAACGGTTGTGGTATAGCTGGCCTGCGGACCCGACTGAGCCAGCGTGCCATTCTCGTACCACGCGAAATTGAGTGCAGGCGAGCCGGTTGCGACTACGGTCATGGTTGCCGACTGGCCAACGACCACGGTCTGCGCGGCGGGCTGCGTGGTGATAGCGACGGCGGCCGGCGTAACAACGGTCAGCGTGACGGGATTGGATGAGACTGAACCATAGCTGCTGGTCACAGTCACAGTGACAGTTTCGCCGCTTTCGGCTAGCGTTGTCGTGGGCGTGGTATAGCTTGTGCCGGTTGCCCCGGTCACTGCTGCGCTATTCATGTACCACTGATAGGTTAGAGTTCCGGATCCGCTGGCCGCAACGGTGAAGGTCGCCGAATAACCAGCCGTGGTGGAGGTGCTCACCGGCGGCACAATGATGGCCGGCGGCTGCGTTTGCGGAGGAGCCGGAGGCGTCACAGACGTTAATTGCACGTTGCCACTCGCCAGCCCAGGCGCAGTGGCCGTAACTGTCACGTTTCCCGGAGTGAAGGTGCTGCGCAGTGCGATCTTCTGCAGGCCGCCTTCGAAGGCCAGCTCCGGGTCGCCAGGCGAGTGAAAGAATGCGTAGGGCAAACCGCCGATCACGGTGCTATTGGCCTCGGAGAACGCGTCCTGGTAGTAGGCGGCCAGCGCCGGAACGGGCGCCGTGGGATCGGACACATACTGCTGCGTACCTCCCATATAAGTAGCCGGACCGCTCACCGTAAAAGTGACGTTATCCGCCGCAGTGGGTACCCAATTTCCGTTCGCATCCTCGACCTCAGCCTGTACAAAAGCCGCGTCGGAGCCATTCGCGGTCCACTGGAAGCTTGTGCCGTCCGGCTTGACTACCTCCGGCACAACGCTGAGAACGATCTTGCTTTCCGCGCCGGCGGTCGTCTTCGCGTCGCTCACCCCCGAAACCACATTCCCATTGCTGTCGAGGCACTCCGCCGTGACCGTGCCCGAGGTCCAATTCACCATCCAGGACACCTGGGCAGGCATAACGGTGGTGTCTTGCGTCAGATTGGTGTGCGAATCGACATTCCAGGGATTAGGCGTCTGATCGGCAAGGATGGCCCCCGTGAGCGGATCCTTGTTCACGCCGTTAATCAGTAGGCGAACCCCGGGGCAGTTGCTGAAGGCATTCTCCTGAATCGGTGTGCCCGAAGTGTATTCATAGGCGCGATTCCAGTGATGCGCCAGATGCACCACAGGCTTGATCGAGTAAGGTACCCAGTTGGCCTGATAGATGTAATAAAGCATCTTCGGAAACCGGTTCTGGTCCACTGAGGAGTAGCCCAGAGAGCGAACAAAATTGCTCATGGTCGGCTGATTCTGAAACTCTGCGTAGAGACTGACCTCGCCCGGCGTATCGGCGAAGTACCACTGCGCCATGCCAAAAGCATTTGCTGCTCTGCCTTGGCGCCAGTCGTCCAGGTATTGAGCGGCCATCAGAAGTTCATAATCATAAGCCATGCCGCGTGCAGTACCCGTATCATCCCAGTATTCCGCGCCAAACGATGGGTTATTTGGATTGGTATCTTTCACCCCTGCCTCGCAGCCTGCTCCGTCGCATTCGCCCATGAAGGCATACGCAGGGCTGTATGTACGATCGGCCTGCACGCGCGGATTGATGTTATCCCAGGACGTCTCTATCGTCGCGAGCTCATCGGCCAGGGTCGGATTCATTCCGCCATTGTCTTCTTCCCAGTCAAGAATCGATGGATGACTACGGTCGCGAATGATCATGTCACGATGCAGTTCCTGCTTCAGCTGAAGATCGTCCGGCGTTGGATCAGACGAGGCATTCCAATAGCCTTCGCCGTCACCGCTCGGCTGGTCGATCATGATGCCGTAGGCATCGGCAGCATCCACCATCTCTTCGCTGCTCGTCGAGTGGCCCGGCCGCCAGATGTTGCCGCCCTGCGCTGCGATCTGCGCCATGTCGCGCCACCACTGCTCATCCGGTACCGATGAGCCAAGGCCCGGATAATCGTAACGCGATGCGCCGCCCCACAGATACATCGCATGGCCGTTGAAGTAAGGGAAGTTCGTATCCCAGGTAATCGTGCGAATGCCCAGGGGGCTTTGCGCCGAGTCAACTACCACGCCATTTACACTGACGATGTGGTAGACCTTATACATATAAGGCGTTCCATAGATCGAGTTATTCGGATACCACAGCGTCGGGTTTGGCACCGTGATCAACTGCTCAAACATCGGCGTCGGACCGGAGGGGAAAGTGGCCGGCGTCATCGCTGGTACCGACTGCGTCACCGGCGGTGCGGTCACAATGACATTCCCGCTCTGATCCACGATCTGCGTCGTCAAAGTGACCTGCTGCGTCGCCCCCGACTCGTTCAGAACATTCGTTTGAACCTCAACTACCGCGGAGGCCGCTGTCGCAGTTCCTTCTGCCGCTGCCACCTCGGAGACCGTTCCCACATAAGTGCCCCAGGTCTTCTGGTTCGAGTAGCTGTTAATGGGAATATGAACCGGGTTTGTAACATACAGATAGACGTTACGGAACAAGCCCGCCATCGCCTGGCCGAAACGGAAAGCCCCGGAGAAGGCAGGTTGCTCATACCACGAAGCGCCGCGCGATACATCAATTGCAATCACGTTGTCGGTTGTGTCGTCAGCGTGGACGTACGGAGTCAGGTCAACAATCACCGGAATGAAACCTACGACGTGTGTCGCCTGCGCGTCGGCCGCAACGGCACTGATGCCGGGCAGCAGTGTGCCGTTGATATAGACCTGAACCGCCGTGTGCGAGCCTTCGACGTTCAGCATGAACTTCTGGCCAGCATACTTCGGGTCCACCTTGAAATGCAGGCGGTACCAGTTCTCCTGCCCATCCAGTGACCCCTGGCCCCCGCCCGATGTCTGGTTGATAAACGTGCGCGGGATGTTCGCGTCATAAGGCAGACCGACCTGCTTCCACGTGGCCGCCGTGTCCGTACTCTCCACAAACCCCTGCGAAGAATACGTCGTCGAGGTGTTCGTATTCTCAAACCACCACTGGCTCTGCGGCGTGTTCGATGTCGAAGCTGCATTCGCGACATACTCAGGCACTCCCGCAGCAAGATTGATCGTAAACCGCTGCGAGATCGGCAGCGTCGTCTCCACCTGCTGCGCCTGAACCAGCGCCGAGCACACCGCCGCTGCTAGAAACAGGAGAACCGTGATGCCTCGCAAGAAACCGCGGCCATCCAACATATGTGCGTGCAGGCCGTATTGATTATCAAGCCGAAAATCGGATCGCTCGCTAGAAGACAGCAGTCCAGACTCATTGACAATGGCTGTAGATGGGATGAGAGAGATAGACATGATGCTCCTTTTTGCCGGCTTGCACCTTTTTCGCGCCAGCTTGTGAGTGGGACAGATCGTGCCAAAGGCTCAACTGCCATCCAGTTGCTAAGATCTCTGGGAATCAATCGTCCGCAATCAGAGATACTCAACTTGAGTTTCCGGGCTTTGGAAAGCCATACTCATTACCAATGAGTCACGCGAGTGACGGATTCAGTGCATGTTAAGTCTGGTCCACACTTCCTCTGCTTCGTTTGGCAGAGAGATCGCCCTAGCTGTAATTGCCGCTTGCAGAGGGTAGGCGAGATCTCGCTTCCGCGAGTGGGCAATGATGCGATCTCAAAAACAACCGCCTGGACTGCGCAGACACAAATGACTCTGACAACTAGGGTCTTGAACGGATTATAAAGGAAAAGTAGTGAATCATCCGAGAAAGCAGTGGATACCGAACGCTCGTTCCCTCCATCTACAATCGATACCAAGTCTACCGCCGAGTTAGAAAATGGGTTCCCTCGCGCCGGGCGGAATGGTGGCGTACAGGCACCATGGAGAACCTTGCCAGCAATCTTGCGGGCCCCTCAGGCCGTATCGTTGTCGACAAAACAAGCCTGGGAGCCAAACGATGTTTTAACACGCTCCACTGAAGTCCTGACGGTAAGGCTGACAGATAGGTGCCGGGCTTTCGGTTTTCAAGGCTCTTGAGGAGCAGCTTGGGCTGGAGTTGGTATCAGCTACAGAACCGGTGGAGGTTCTCGTCATCGACCACATTGAGGAACCGACGCCAGGGGATGGCCGGCGCCGGGAAGTAAGCTCGCCCACTGAATCTCGGTGCCTTAGGTCGCTATCAAGTGCGAGGACATTCTTTTCGCATTTCGGGACTTGCGAGACCATTAACCTGAGCAGGCGCTCGATAACAATGATCGCATTCAGGCCCAGAAACGGGTACAGGCGTTCCGGTACCCGGCAAGTGGGACGTGACGTGAGCTGCGTCATGTTGGGGAAGAGTTGGCGACGATTCAGGCTGAACTCGACAATTGGGCGATTTCACCATCGGAGACGACACACTCAAGACCGGGACCAGCATCGACGAGAAAGGTGTTGGTGCAGACATTCGGCATCGCAGAATAAAGACTTGCCGGGAGGCCCAGCTGGGTCACCACTGGCCTCGCTAGGGATGATTGGCTTCCTTGCGCAACAGTGCGTAGAGGAGCGGCTTGCCGGTGGGCTTTTGGCTGCCGCCGCGGGGCTCCACGGTCACGAAGACGGCATCAATCTCGGCCAGATGCTTTGGATCGTCGGAGCGCAGCACCCAGCGCCTGTTGGATTCGCTATCCATATAGAGGATGCCAAGGTTCAAGGGATGAGTGTCTCTGTTCAGCTCCGCATCCCGCTGCCCCCAAACCTGAAAGACGCTGGCATTCTTGACTCCCGGTTGATGATCGAGGTCGAACGCATAGAAGACGAGCGATTTGTTTTCCGTATAGAAGACCCGGCCGAAGGGCTTGCGGGTGTGGCTGATGCTATCCACATCGAAGACGTCTGCGATGTAAAGCTTGCGCGCGCCCATCAACTCGCGAATATCGCGGTCGGAGGAGAGAAACTGTTCATCGTCATTAAGGCGGCGGACCTGGTCGGCAGCGGCCGCCTTCAAGTTTGTGTTTTCCGATTCGAGAGAAGCGGTGTGAAGCAGAGATCGGATGTGTTCGGCCTTGAGATTGACAAAATCCGACTGGAGGATTTGATAAGACTTTTCCGCTTCTACGAGTTGATTGGCGAGTTTGTCGCGCTCTTGTCCGAGTTGCCGAGCCATCGACTCATTTGCGCTGTTCGTCGATTCGAGATCCTTGACCCGCTGCTCAGCCAAGCTTGAGGCCGCACGCAAGCGGTCAAGATCTTGTTGGCTGCTGGCGATCTGCTGTTCCAACCTGGAGATCTTCGCCAACAGCGCCCCGGAAGAAGCATCCTCTTTGAGGGACACGGCGGGCCGACTCACAAGCAACGCGGTCGCGGCCTGAGGAGGAGCGATCGTCTTCCGCTCGCCTGCTCGATAGGCTCCCAAGGCCACTGCAAGGATGAGGCAAGCTGCCAGGGAGGCTACCGCCCAATTGCGGCTTGCCCGACCGGGCAATGTCACCCATGACCTGCGCGGCGGTCTGGGCCTGAAAGCGAGAACCTTGCGCAGCCTGCCATTCTGGATCGAAGTGGTCAGTCTTTGCCTTGCCGGGCGATTATCCCATCTTTGCGCCTTTTGGCTTAGTGGTTCGTTGCCGGCAAGAAATGCCATGCCCACCTGACCGATGGTCGCAAATTCCTTGCAAAGCAACCGGCAGGACTCGCAAACCCGCAGATGAACCTCTAGTTCGAACCGTTCCTCGGTGCTGAGCGTGCCCGTTGTCGCCAAGGCGCAAAGCTCCCGCAATCTCTGGTGTTCGGATTGTTCTTCAATTCTATTCATGATGATGATGATTCCGCAGCCTTTCAACTAGCGAGCTCTTGCGCAGCCGCTCAAGACCCCGATAAAAATGGTGACGCACATTGCCGAGAGGCTCCTGAAGCCGTTCACTGATCTCTCGCAAACCCATATCTTCAAAATAATACAAGTCGATTGTTTTCCGCTGGATTTCCGTTAAGTCGTCGAAGGCACCTTGCAAACGACTGAAGTCCAGTCTGGCGCCGATCTCGCTCTCTACATCTCCCTGTGCAGTTAAAGTATCCTCCAACTCGAGAGAGTCGATATCGGTGCGCAGATAGAATCCGCGGCGAGACAAATGCGCCTTGCGATCCCGGGCGCGACTATAGGCAATCTGGACGATCCAGACTTTGGCGCTTCCTCTGTCTGGTTCGAAAGCCAGAGCTTTGTGGTAAAGGTATAGGAAGCATTCCTGCACAACTTCCTCGGCCTCGCCGCAATCGCCGAGGATGCGCAAGGCGATGCTGTAGACCAGCCGGGAATAGCGAGTGAACAGCACATCCAGAGCGCGCGCATCCTGAGCGCAGACCAGTTCCATGAGCGATTCATCGCTCAGGACGGGGACGGCCGGGGAAGCGACCTGGAAATTTTCCAGCAGGGTTGCCTGCATCTCCATTTCTTCGCTTCTGCTCGCCCGTGGAAGACCAAAGGGTGCAGACAAGGCGATTCCTCCGATCAAATCAGGATCACTGGCCAAAAACGACCCTCCCATGGGACAAACGAACTATACGGCAGTGAAGCAACGTTTCTCCAGTAAAATGTGGGCTCGCTAAGGGATAGAAAATAATTGCAAATCTGTGGTACAAATTGGCTGGCGACGCCTTATCTATTAAGACCAGTGAGTCCACCGGTTCTTTTCAACCTATTGATCTTGGTTCGGCAGGGTTGAGCCGCATTTTGGTTTTTTGGGGGGGCATTGCAAGACACAGCTAGAGGACGGGCCGATCTGCGGCTGTGCAGGTTTACTTACGCAATCCTGCTGCTTGTGCTGTTTCCACTCTTTTGCCAAGGTCAATCGACCACTGCCTCGTTGACGGGGAGAATCACCGACTCGACGAGGAAGGTGATCGACGGGGCCACGGTCGCGGTGATCAATACCAGCACCGGAATTCACTATCTTGGCCTGACGAATGAGGCAGGCATCTACTACGTCTCCGATCTTCCCCCAGGAAGATATCGGATTGAAGTGGAGAAACTGGGTTTCATCGCGGTCATCGAGTCGGGGGTGATCCTGCATGTGCAAGATGCCCTGGAAGTGAATTTTGAAATGATGTTGGGCTCCGCTTCTGAAAGCGTGACGGTTGAGGGAAGCGCAACACCGCTGGACACGGAAACCACGAGCCTGGGTACTGTAGTGGAGCGGAGGGAGGCCAACGAACTGCCGCTGAACGGAAGAAACGTCTTTAATTTAATTGCTCTGGCGCCCTCGGTTACCCCGCAGGGCAGCGCGACGGGAACGCCAGTGGGCGTCAATCCATTCGGCTGGGGAAACTACCAGGTGAGCGGGGCCTTCGGCAATCAAAGCGTGGAGTATCTGGACGGACAGCCGCTGAATATCAGTTACATCAATCTGCCGATTCTGATCCCCACGCAGGAATCGATTCAGGAGTTCAAGGTACAGACCGGCAACCTGCCGGCGCAATGGGGCCGGTTTGCGGGCGGGGTAACAAACCTGAGCACCAAAGGGGGCACGCAATCGATTCGCGGGGAGGCCTATGAGTATCTGCGCAATCGCATCTTCAACGCCAATGACTTCTTTCTCAACCGGGCTAGCAAAGCGCGACCGCCTTGGGTGGAGAACCAATTTGGCGCGCAGGCCGGGGGCCCTTTGGATCTCCGCCACTGTTGCGAACCCAATCGAACATTCTGGTTCAGCAGTTGGGAGGGGTTCCGGCTTCGGACGGGAAGCCCGTTTACCGCGACGGTGCCGACTGAAGAGGAGCGCGGAGGGGATTTTTCGGCATTGAGCACCACCATTATCGACCCCTGTGCCGGCAGCGCGTTGAACGCCCAGGGCGCCTGTCCGACAGGTACCTCGGAGCCGGAGGCGTTTCAAGGAAATAAGATTCCGGCCGGCCGCATCAACCCGACTTCGCAAGACCTGCTCTACCTTTGGCCAGTGCCCAACGCTACGGGAACGGTAGCTCCGTCCGGCACGTTCAACAATTTCAATACAGTGGCCAATACCGGGGGCAACCAGAACCAGGCGGTAGGCCGAGTGGACCAGGATATTACCAGTAAGCAGAAGCTCTTTGCCCGCTTCAGTTACTGGAACGTGCTGGATTTGCCCATCGACCCTCTGCAGGATGGACTGTGCGTGGACCGGTGCCTGGAGAATTACACAACCAGGGCGCTGGCAGCGGGCCACAACTACAGCATCAGCGCAATGACCATCTTCGATTTGAACGCAGGGGTCAGCTACTTCACCTATCTTCGTTCTCCCAAGAATGCCAACTTCGATCTAACTTCAATTGGCTGGCCGGCAAGCTACAATACGGCCATTCCGTCGCGAATGCGCACCCCCCCGACTCCGTGCGTAGCCAGCTTTGCGGATAACATCATGTGTACCCAGGGACAGAGTTTTATCCAGGACCACAATACGCAATACAATCTGTCACCGAGCCTTACGCTGGTGCGCGGCCGGCACTTATACCGTTTCGGCTTTCAATTCGAAGTGAGCTACGACAACGCCGCGCAGACCAATGTGGCAAGCGGCGCATTTGACTTTTGCGGCATTGGCGAACCTTGCTTTACCGGGATGCCTATGGCCGACTTTCTACTTGGCTACGCCGACAATTTCAGCAATGTGAATAATCATTTTTCCGCGCAGGCAGTCGTGCCCGCGTTCACCGCGGGCAAGCAGGTCTACCGGGCGCTCTATTTCAGCGACACCTGGCACGTCAGCGATGCACTGGTCATCAATCTTGGCCTGCGCTATGAGCTGCAAGGACCATGGTCGGAACGCTTCAATCGCCTTTCCTACTTCGATCCAGCGGCCACCAGCTACATTAATCAGTTCCTGTCCGGGGCCTTGCCCACGGTTGTGGGCGACGTATCGCTGATTTCTCCTGGCGCGCGGAATAATTTACCGCTCGCCAAGGACAATCTAGCGCCGCGACTTGGCATTGCCTATAGAGTGACGCCACGAACGATTGTGCGCAGCGGATACGGAGTCTTCTGGATACCAAATTATGTATCGTATGCCTTGAATCCTTGCAACGATATGGTGAACGCCGCCAGCACGACTTACACCGGAACGGTGGACGGAATTCATCCCTATAACTCCATTTCGCTGCCCTTCCCCGACGGCATTTCCGGGCCGCCGGGGCGAAGCCTGGGAGGGGAGGGCACACAGCAGTTTCTCACTCAGGTGGTGCAATCGATTACGGAAGTCGACCGTGGCAATCACCCGGAAGGTTACGTTCAACAATGGAATTTGAGCTTGGATAGACAGCTGCCCGGTAATATTTCGCTAATTGCCGCCTATGTGGGATCGAAGGGCACGCACCTGGCGCAGTATTCGCAGCAGATCAATCAGATTCCGGATCACCTTCTTTCCCAGGCGGCGCAGGAATTCGCGGCGGGAGGGAGGTCCTCTGTCGCGCTTTTACGCGCCACTCCGAATCCTTTCTTCATCAATGGACGCGCACTGGCGCTGGCCACGCCGACGACGACGGTGGGGCAACTGCTGAGGCCTTTTCCGCAATACACCAGTGTTGAGCTGGGAGGCCAAGGGTCATTTGGCAGCATCTACCACTCGTTTCAAGTCACTGCGCAAAAGCTTCTTGCGGCGGGAGGATCTATATCAGCCTCCTATACCTACTCCAAGCTGATCAGCAACACGGATACGTTGACGGCGTGGCTGGAACCAACGGTGGGCGTGGTTCAGGACAACAACAATCTGCGCGGCGAGCGATCGCTCTCCTCTCAGGATGTGCCCCAACGGCTGGTCATCAGCTATGTGCTGGACCTTCCGATCGGTCAGGAGAAGCGCTATCTAGGCCACATTGGCGGTAGCTTGAACAGAATTGCAGGCGGCTGGGGCATCGATGGCGTGACCACCTTGCAAAGGGGATTTCCGTTGGCATTCAGCAATGGCCAGGCGAACGACGTGACTTTGTTTGGATCGGGTTTGTCGCGGCCAAATATCCTGCCCTCCTGCCACAAGTCCAGCTACGGCGCAAAGAGTGACCGGCTGAACAGCTGGTTCAATACGGCATGCTTTACCGCGCCGGCTGATTTCATCTTTGGCAGCGAATCGCGCGTGGATGCAACGCTGCGCTCTGATGGCGTCGACAATTTTGATGTAGCGCTGTTCAAGCGGGTGATGCTCGGCCCGCAAGATCGTGCCGGCTTTGAGGCGCGCGTGGAGTTCTTCAACCTGATGAACCGTACGCAGTTTGCGCCGCCCAACACGACTTGCTGCGCGAGCAATAACGCTAACTTCGGCGTGATCACCAGCACCGCCTCGGGAACAAACCCTCGCCTGATCCAATTTGCCTCGAAATTCTTCTTTTAGAACCGGGGCTGCTGACATGCCGTTCGGAATCTTCGTTTGGGAGGGCTGTCGTTCACCAGAATTCCATCCGGATGCGAAAATGCATTTCCGTGCAGATCAGCTCGAGAACTTCGCAAGGGTATTGCGATAAACAACGTCTTAGAGCCTGTTATGAACTTTGCGTGATTAGTCTGGCCAAATTGGCGAGCATGGGCCGAGGTCCAGGCCGTGGTGGCGGAGTTTGAAGCGAGTGGATTGAGACGGTCAACTTTTTGCCAGCAGCGGGGCTTGGCCGTAGGGACGCTGGAAAAGTATCGTCAACGCGTGCATGGCAAGCGGCAGTTGGGAGGCAGGGCATTTGTTCCCGTGGAGGTGGTCTCGTCCACAGGGGAGGATGTCGCCAGCGTTGCCGGGCGCGATGGTGTTCTGGTACTTGAGTCGCGAAGCGGACGTCGAATCGAAGTTTGCCGTGGATTTGATGCGGGAACATTGGAGTGCCTGCTGACTGTATTGGACAGGATGTAACCGGTGTTCGGGTTTGGACCGGCGACGCGGATCTATGTTGCAGCCGGCGCGACGATATGAGGAAAAATTTCAATGGCTTCTACGGTCGCCATCGATGTTCAGGCGCGGAACGAAAAGATGGATCGTGCTAGACGCCACGCTCTGCGCCACGAGAAGGCTCCGCCGCTGCTCGATGAAATCCGCACTCACATCATCGAGATGAGCAAGTCGGTGCTGACCAGCAGTGCTGCCGGCCAAGCCTGCAGATACGCTCTTGCCATTTGGAAAAAGCTGACCCGCTTCCTCGATTATCCCGAACTGGAGCTCAGCAACAACCTTGCGGAAAATTCAATGCGGCCTATCGCCCTGGGCAGAGGCAACTGGATCCACATCGGGAGCGAAACCGCCGGACCGCGCGTGGCCGCTATCATCTCAGTGATCGAAAGCTGCCGCCGTTTGAAAATCCCAGTGCGCGATTACCTCGCCGACATCCTGCCTGGGCTTGCGAACGTGCCGCTTCAGCGCATCGCAGACCTCACTCCTGCAGTATGGGATGCAAACACGTCATCCATGCATTTGGTCTGACGCTTGCGATCTGCTGGACAGAATTGCGGCCCTTCACCGCGGGCTATGGAACTGATGGCGCGCTCTGGTCTTCGTTCGAGCTTGATCCTGGAAGAGAGCTGTACCAGTCGATTCCACGCGTGAAGTACATGGCGGCCGTCAACGCGAGGAAACTGGCAATCGCGCCCACCAGCAATGCGTTATCTTCCAGTCGCAGCATCAAATAGATCAGCACATATAACAAACTGAAGACGGCCAAAGCTCTCAAGCTTTGCAGACGACTTGCGAAGACCCATCCTGCACTGACGGAAAGCAGCACCACCGTGGCAGCACCGGCAAATAGAAAACCGAAATCGAAGCCGATCCTTTCTGCGAGCGACAACAGAAGCAAATAGAAGATGATCTGTGCGATTCCGACTAGAACGTACTGTGCGGGGTGAACCCGCTTGCCAGTCGTAACCTCAAAGACGAAGTAGGAGAGGAAGATCAATCCCAAAAACAAGGCAACATACTTGAGTGAGCGGTTGACGGATTGATAAGGATCGGCCACTTCGATGAACGAAACGCCGAGTGCCGTGGCGTCAAGCCCGGAGATCGAATCGCTTTGTCCTTCGGCACGCACACCGCGTGCAATGAAGGGTACAGACCACTCCGCACTGAAGCCGTTGCTTGAAATCGTCCGATTGATCGGCAGAAAGCCTCCATCAAAGCCGGGACTTGCCCAATCGCCCTGAACGGCAAGGTGAGTCGTCTTACCGTAGGCGAGTACAGCCACCCGCTGCGCGCCCGAGAATCTTAGAGAAGACGTTACATTGAACTGCGCATTTGGCTCTGCGACCGCGTCGGCCTTCGCTCCAAAGAGGGTCAGCTTCGACTGCTGGTTCTGATCTCCACCGATAGTCAGATTCGGAGACACCCCGGCGGGAACAAGCGTCGAGGTCTTTCCATCTGCGGTCAGCAACGCGTCGGCCAGCGCTCCACGTGCGTCGCTGACTCCGACAACAATCTCTGCATGGCTCCAATCAAGTTCAGCGCCTTGCGGGGCGGAGCCGGGTACTCCCGTCAGATCAAACGTCGCATCGAACTTTAAATCTGCCTGGAAGACCGGCACCTTGAAGAGCGAGCGGTGCCGCTCTTCTGTTGCCGTCTTCAAAACCGCCGAGGCTCGCGCGGGAAACACCAGGTACACGCCATGCCTTGCAACATCGCTCTGCGATTGCGGTGGAATGTTGTAAGGGATCGCGAGGGTTGGTCCAAGGAAGGTTTGCTGGCCGCCCACGTGACCGCAGATCTCTTTGATGACGTCCGCTGCTCTGCTGGTTCTGTCGTCAACCAACCCTTCCACAAAGAACGCCGGAATGGTCATGAGCAGGGCTAAACCGCAGACGACGATGAGTTTCATGCCCATGGAGCGGGACTTCAGTTTAACTTGCAAACCGGTCTGCAACATCGAAGAGTCGTTCACGTAGATCTTCCTTTCTGAAACTTACTTTGCATCGCAAAGTTATTACACAAAAAAATAGTCAGGCCCGTGATGGGAGCAGATCGCCAACCGGGCCTGTGGCGATCTCCTCTTGAGAACCCTTTGCGGCATCCTTGACCACTTGTTCGAGCGTTGATAAGTATTCAAGATAGCGCTTGCGGCCGGATGCCGTGATCCTGCAGATTGTCTGCGGGCGATTACGATCGTGGCCCTTGACGATCACAACCATCTTTGCCGATTCCAGAACGCTTAAATGCCTGCTCAGGTTTCCGTCCGTCAGTGCACAAAGCTGCTTGAGATCAACGGGGGCAGTGCTCAACGGAAAGGCTTCGATTCACGAAGTGACGATGGCTGAGGCCAGGTTTAACGATGGCCAGCGCATTCTCGCCTTCAACGACCTCTTTCTCGGCGCAAGTAGTCACGTCTCTGCTCGCTACAAGATCACGCTCGGCCCTCAGACAGAATTTCAGTCCTCAAGCGGCGTGCTGGTTTCAACTGGGGCAGGCAGCACTGGCTGGATTTCATCGGTATTCAACATGGCCAAGGGAATGGCCAACGCTATGGGCGGCAAACCACCCCAAGCGGTCCGAATGAACTGGGAAGATCCGCGGCTGTTCTTCGTCGCTAGGGAGCCATTCATTAGCAAGCATTCCAGCGCAGACCTGGTGGCAGGCTGGGTCTCCGATGGTGAAGATCTTGTGCTTGAATCCACAATGCCGGCGGGCGGATGCGTCTTCAGTGACGGGATTGAAGCAGATTCGATCCCGTTCAACGCAGGAGCTACCGTGCGGGTACATCGCGCCGCAGAAAGGGCCAGATTGGTGTCAGCATGAACAAGCATGAAATCCAGGTCACCGTTGATATCGTCGTGTTCACCATTCACCAGCAGCGTCTCAATGTGCTCCTGATTCAGCGCGGGATTCCTCCGTTCAAAGGTCAATATGCATTACCTGGGGGATTTGTACTGGCCAACGAGACGCTGGAGGCGGCAGCGTTTCGCGAGTTGAAAGAAGAGACCGGTACAGAGAATGTGTATCTGGAACAGCTTTTCACCTTCGGCGACCCGAAGCGTGACCCGCGCGGAAGAGTCGTAACAGTCGCGTTCTATGCTCTTGTGCCTTCGGATCAATCCCCACTTCGCGCGGGAAGGGATGCCGCGGCGGCCGGATGGTTTCCGGTCGATGAGTTGCCTCCAATAGCATTCGATCATCACAAGATCATTGACTATGCTGTCAACCGGCTCAGGAACAAACTGGAATACACAACGGTCGGCTTTGAACTTTTGCCAAAGAAATTCACGCTCACCGCATTGCAGGTGCTGCATGAGGCAATCCTCGGCAGAGA
>JBEKCA010000097.1:0-18339 GCA_050015115.1 Occallatibacter sp. | reverse complement strand
ATTGGCGAACTCATGATAGACGCCGCTGAGGTTCGTAATGAAGACCGGCGTTTCGCCCTTCTTGCCTTCGGTGAAAAGCAGATTTTTAGAGTCCGGCGTCCAGGCGAACTCCTCGACCCAGTTATCGAGTGTCGCGGGCAGCAGGTCTTTGATTCTTTTCGCCTTCCGGTCGTAGAGCACCAGCCGGAGGCGGTCGCTCTCATAGCTGGCGCGTGCCTGGGAGCGCCAGGCGAGATAGCTGCCGTCGGGCGAATAGGCGGGATTGAAGTCGCCGCCTGCCGATGTGCTAACCTTCACGGGCTTGGCCGCCGGGTCGGCGAGGTTGAGGGTAAAGATGTCGGCGTTGACGCTCGTCGCCGGCTCCTCGTCGAGATTTTCGGTAAAGGCCAGTTCCTTTGAGTCGGGCGCAAAAGCGCATCCGCAACCGCCGCCCTCAAGAGAGAAGGGTGGTACGTCGCGGGGATCCTGGGGCGTGAGGTCGCGCATCGCGCCGCTCTCCACCGAGACCAGGAACAAATGGCTGCGCTTTGCGCCGGTGTAGTGGTCCCAATGGCGATAGAGAAGGTGGGTGAAGATCTGCGCTTTCACCGCGCTTGAAGCCAGGGCTGCATCGCGGTCTGCGTTGCACTTATTACCGGTGGCCGCGTCTGCGGTGGTGATTGCCTGACAGTCCGGATACACCGAGGAGGTAAAAACTATGGCCCGGCTGTCAGGGGACCAGATCGCGTTGTCGGCTTCGGTCGAGATCGAGGTCAGCTTCTTTGGGTTGCTCATCTCGCCGTTGAAGTCGTTGAACTCGGCTACCCAGACCTGCTCGGAGCCTGAGCGGCCGCTCAAAAAAAGGATGTGCTTGCCGTCGGGGGCGAACTGAGGATCATGGTCACCCGGTTGACCCACGGGAAACGGCTTGGACTCCCCACCAGCCAAGAACTGATAACGCAGCTCCGGTGTCTTGGTGTTCCGTTCAAGGTTGACGGTTGTGACGGTGTAGGCCAGCCATTTGCTATCAGGGGAGACGGACATCTCGCCCAGCCTCTTCATCTGCATCATGTCCTCGAAGGTCATTGGACGCTTGGCGTCTACGGTGCCTGTCTGGGCGGGGCTCGGAGCCGCAAGGACTGAGGCAAGAGCGAGAGAGAATGCGATCATCGGTCTACGCATGGTGTCTTCCTGATTCGCGCGGTACAGTGAAAGATTGAGCGCGAAGGAAAAGTGTACACCGGTGACGTGGTGATCGAGTAACGGGTCCTCTGCTCTGGAGCCTGCCGAGAACCGGGAACAGCAACATGCCTCCGGCGGCCTTAACGTGCGCGCCAAGGATCGGCGTCCGGCTCACGAGATTCAGTAAAGTCTGTTCCAATTCTGCACCACGCAGAGAAAAGAAACGGGGCTAGCGAAATTAACTCAAGAGAGATTGACGCTGGCCACTTGAAGACGCTACCCTTAGCCCCAAATCACCCTGGTTTCAAGATCAAAGGAGATCGCACCATGAAAGTTGTGGCGTCTGTTGCAGCACTATTATTCGCATCGGCCTTGATTTACGCGGAAGGGCCCAAGCCCTGTGAAGAGCTGAAGACCGAGATTGAAAAGAAGCTTGAAGCGAACGGCGCAAGAGCATACACGCTGGATATCGTCGCCAAGGACAAGGACGCGGAAGGCAAGGTGGTCGGCAGTTGTGAAGCCGGGTCGAAGAAGATCGTCTATCTCAAGACCGCGACCGCGCCAAAGACACCGGTGCCTGCGGCAACGAGGCCCAAATCTTAAAGAAGCTTCTGATTCTGTGAACACCCACTAATCGCCTTGGGGAACTCGTTTGTCTCAGGCGTGGGTCAGTTTTGCGTCCACGATCTTTTCCGCCGCGGCGACAACCTCGTCTAGCGTCAAGTGGGTCGAATCCAGCAGGACGGCATCCGCGGCAGGCTTGAGCGGAGAGTCGGCGCGATTGCGGTCGCGCTCATCGCGGGCGCGCAGGTCGCGGATTACCTCTTCCGGCTGCTGAGCGGGCGCTGTGCCTAGCTGATCGTAGCGCCTCATGCCCCGCACCTCGGGAGCGGCGTCCAAAAAGATCTTGACCTGAGCCTGGGGAAAAACGACTGTGCCTATGTCACGACCCTCCATTACCACTCCGCCCTCTGCGCCCATCTGCTGCTGCAGGCGCACCATCCAGGCTCGAATGGTGGGAAAGACGCTGACCCGGGAGGCGGCGTCGGTCACCTCTTGATTACGGATCAGGCCCGTCACCTCCTCGCCGTCGAGCAGGACGCGGTTGTCACCTTCCGTCGGCTCAAGACTGATTGAGGTTTCGGCGGCTAGAGCCTCCAGGGTGGCGCTCTCGTCCAAAGGGAAACCCATCCGTAACGCCTTAAGGGCAAAGGCGCGGTACATCGCTCCGGTCTCGAGGTTCAGCAGGCCAAAGTGGCGTGCCAGGTGGCGTGCGATCGTACTTTTTCCCGCTCCGGCTGGGCCGTCGATGGCGACGATGATCTTCTGTGCCGGGTCGAGGGAACCAAGAGAGCTTTCGTCCACGCTCATCCGCGCTTTTTCTTCCCTTGCTTTGGTCGGGCGGTAAAGTCGAACCGCTTGCTGTTCCCCGCCTTTGCTCCGGCAGTGAGTGTGGGTTTGTGGCCGCTGCCATTGCGTGAAGGGCCGGCGCCGCGAGCGGGACTGCTACCCGCGCGGGCTGATGCCCCTGGCTTGTGCGCGGATTTGGCGCCATTGGAGGAGCGACTCACCAGCCTGCCGTTTCCGTTCGCACCGGTTCCATTGGGCGCATCATGGTTCGAGCGCTTGCCGTTTGTGCCGGTTGTAGTCTTGGGGCTCCAGCGAGCAGCCGAAGCAGGCCGCGCGCCGGTAGCCGTGCGGGAGCTGATAGCCCTGGACTCACTGCCCGCACGCCGCACCGGACGGTTACCAGATGAGGATTGCGCAGGCTTGCGATCCCGGGAATGGGTAGCGGGACGGCTAAAGTGGGGCCGCGCGGCACCCGGTTTTGCGCTCGCAACCGGTTTATGAGCAGCAGCGGTGCGGGGCGGGTGGGCTTCGGAAGCCTTGCGCGGAGCCGACGGGATTGGCTCGGCAACGAGGTTCGACTGCTCGGCCACGGGCTCCGGCAGCTCCTCCTCGTGGTCGTCCAGGCGCATAAAATATGCGGAGGCTGGTATCGATGCGCTGGCGTAAATTGTGGCTGGCGTTGCGAACTCCGGCAATGTGCCGGCTACATAGTAGAGAGGCGCGTGTCCAAGCGAGATTGTATGCACCTGTCGAGTTGCGACAAGGCCGCGCAACACCTCGCGCACCTTGCTGCGGGCAGTCAGCGGAGCCAGGAAGATCTCGACCTCTTCCATCGTGGCGGCGATCACAGCTTGCAGATAGATCGAAGCGAGCACCGAAATGGCCGTCACCTGCGAGGTAGAAGCGCCCTCGGCAATCGCCTTTTGAAAGCGCAGCCGGAGCAGTTGCCACTGAGGAACCTGGGCGGGAGCGGAGACGACAGGAATGATGCGAAGCTGCTGCCAGAGCTCGGTGATGGCGCGCAGAACGGCGGTCTCGGTGACCTCTCTGCCCAGAGCATGCGTCAGCTTTGGGATGGTCGTGTCGCCCGCCTCGAGCAGTTTGTAAGCCTCGACGGCCAACTGCGAAACCTGGCGTGAGCCGGTCAGCTGCGGAATGCGGCGCCAATCGCGGTCTCCGCGCAGAGCGTAGACGTATGGAAGCACCCAGCTAGCGACGACAAAGTCAGGTTTTTCGCCCGGCAGGCCCAACAGGTTCAGGCGCACCGCTACGCCGTCTGTTTCCAGACGGACCAATAATCCCTCGGCTAAGGCAATTTGCTCAGGGTTTGGCGTGGTCTCTCGTTTGCCGATTACAGCTTCAATAAACGACGGCGCAATCGAGGAGGAGAATTGCCGCTTGGGCAGGAAGAGACACAATCCGGTCTCCTCAATCCACGTCCGGGCATCCTCAAAAGTGAGGGCCCCGTTTCCGTTCAGGCGCATCCGTTCGATGCGCGACGCTTCCAGTTGCTCTAATGTCAAAGAAGAACCTCGCTTCCAGGCTGGCATAAAGGCCGGGCTGCCTTTTCCCCTAAGGGGAAGGCGGCCACCTTCCAGCAGTTCAGATTCGATGGAAGGCCCGCTGGATCTCCTTCCAAGAATACATCAAAGCTATTGGACGTCCATGGGGGCAGTTGGTTGGGTGACTGGTTCTTGCCAACTCCAACAGTAACCATTCCATACGTGCCGGGTCAAGTGGAGTATTGACCTTGATCGCAGAGTGACAGGCGATCGAGGCCGCAATTCGCGTGCGCAGATCTGTAAGGTCATGATTCTGCGTTGGTTCATCTGAGTCCGCGCTGGATTGCTCGATCACTTCGGTTAACATTCGCTCCAGAGCCGCTCCTTCGAGCCCCACCGGGGCGGATTTGACCGCAAGTGTTTGAGGGCCAAAGGGCTCAACCTCGAATCCGTTGCGCTCGAGCTCCTCGGCAATGCGCGCGAAGACCACCATCTGCGATGCCTTTAGTTCCACGAGCAAAGGCATCAGTAACCTCTGTCGTTGCACTTTTTCCACATCGCGGTCACGAAGAATTTTTTCAAAAAGAACTCTTTCATGGGCCACGTGCTGGTCAATAATCCAAAGTCCACCCTCGCCGGTGGCCAAAATGAACGATTCGCGCAACTGCCCCAGCGGGCGGAGCGAGCCCAACTGGTTGAGGTTGGCGGCAGCCTGTTCAACCTCCACCTTGGTCGTCTCCGCGGCCGCGCTCAGACCATGAGCGTCACCGATACCAGGCGAACAGTCGGTCGACGGCAGGGCGGGTGGCTCAAAGAGCGCCGCCGCAGCCTCGCCCCATGCGGTTTGGTCCCGTAAACCGCCGGACCATCCTCCGACCGCGAAATCATTGGCAGCAAAAGGCAACTTGCCAGGAAAAGGCGAAGGCTGGCGTGGCGTTAGCTCAAAGGGCCCGGCATTTGCCTCGACGGACTGAAAGGCGTCAGGGTGCGGTACTGGGTCGGAATCCGGCGCGCCTGGGTAGGGCGAGATGGCTGGTGGCATCAGCGAAGGGCTGGCTGCGGGAGCCGAGTCCATCGCTCCCAGGAAGCCTGCGGCGGGACGCGCCTTGATAAGAGCAGTCCTCAGACTGTCCCGTACAAAATCGTGAATCAGGCTCTGCTGGCGGAAACGAACCTCGGTCTTGGCCGGGTGGACATTAACATCTACCTCTTCGGGGGGTATCTCCAAAAAGAGCAGCACCACCGGAAAGCTGGTCGGCGGAATCACGTTGCGGTAGGCCTCGGTGATGGCGTGCAGCAGCAGCCTGTCGCGAATAAGCCTTTTATTAACAAATATATAAATCGAGTTGCGGTTGAGCTTTTGCAGTTCCGGCTTGGAATAGAAGCCGGTCAGCCGCAGTGCGCCGGGGTTGCGGACCGGTTCGGTGGGGTCTTTTTTCCAGGGCGGAGGCTCGGGTAGGCCGGTCCGCTCCAGCGGGATTTCTGCGGCCACGGGGAGCAACTGGGCCAGCGTATCTTTGCCAAAGATCTGATAGATCCGCTCGGCGGTCCGGGCAACTGGCGGCGCGGAGACGATCGTATGGGTGGCCGAGAGCAGCTCGAAATGCTTCTCTGGATGGGCCAGAGCGTAATGCGTAACTAACGCCGTAACATTAGCTAATTCAGTGCTTTCTGCGCGGAGAAACTTGCGTCGTGCAGGCGTGTTGAAGAAGAGGTCGGCGACAGCGAGTGTCGTGCCGCGGGGCAGAGCCACCTCGTCGACATGCAGAATCTTTCCGCCCGCGATCTCCAGATACGTTCCAGCCGACTCGTCGCCCGTCGCCGTCTCCAGTGTCACGCGGGCCACGGAGGCGATGGAGGGCAGCGCCTCGCCACGAAAGCCCAGAGTCGCGATGGAAAGTAGATCGTCGGCCGTGCGGAGCTTCGATGTAGCGTGCCGCTCAAAGGCCAGCAGGGCATCGTCGCGGTTCATCCCCTGACCATCGTCCGTGATCCGGATCAGCTTGCGCCCGCCCGCCTCGACCTCGACGCGAATGCGGTTGGCTCCAGCATCCAGGGAGTTTTCCAGCAACTCCTTAACCACCGAGGCAGGCCTGTCCACCACCTCGCCGGCGGCGATCTGGTTGGCAACTTGGTCTGGAAGTACGCGGATGCGGCCCATAGTTCCTTAGGGTAACTCAGTCAAGCAGGGATTAGAGATTGAGCAGAGGTCAGGGTGGTCCCGTTTCCGGCGGGAATCTCCGCGACCCTCCATGCTAACCTGAGCTTTCAGTCTGTGGAGATTTCTATTGGAATCGAACGCCATTCTCGTCGGGGTCTTTGAGTTCGTCATTCTGCTGCTCTCGCTCACCGTGCATGAATGCGCGCACGCATGGACGGCCTCGCGCCTGGGCGACCAGACCGCCCGCATGATGGGCCGCATCTCGCTCAACCCCATGGACCATATCGATCCCATTGGCACCCTGCTCATTCCGGGAATCGCAATCTTTGGGCCGCTGATCGGGTTGGGTTTTCTCGGCGGCTTCATCTTCGGATGGGCCAAGCCGGTTCCGATCATCAGCCGCAACTTCAAGAACTACCGGCGCGACGATATATTGGTCAGCATGGCCGGTCCAGTCTCGAATCTGCTGCTGGCTGTGGTCGCGTTCTTCGGCCTGGCTGCCGTCCTCTTTACCGAGACCCATCTGCCCGAGGGAGCCGACCCCTCTGTAGCCCAGCAAGCTTTTGGGATGCTCTGTAACATAGGCCTGCAACTCAATCTCGTTCTCTGCATCTTCAACCTGATTCCCGTTCCGCCGCTGGACGGCAGCCATGTGATGCGCCAGTTTCTGCCCTACAATGCCGTGCAGGTCTACGACCGGATCACCGGCATCGCCAGCTACATTCTCCTGATCCTCGTGGCCCGCTTTGTCCTGGGCGCCGTGATGCATCCAGTGCTCGGACTCGCTTACTCTCTTTTGGCGCATATCTAAAAGCCCGCCGCAAAGAGGATTTCGTTGCGTTGTGTGATCCCGCCTCCTTACAACGCCAATGTTCCCATCTATAATTTCGTCTCTGAGGCGAAAGACAATGCCCTTGGCAACTGAAGCAAGTAAGAAGAGCGACAGCGAGACTTCCCGGCTGCCAGTGAGCTGGGTGACTCAATTCATTACAGCGGCTGCGGGGGCTGTCGCTTCCTTTTGGCTGGCGAGCCGGCATAACGTCCACAATCTGCATCCTCTGCCGACTTTCAATGAACGTCTCGTGCAGGTTGCGCCGACCCTGATCGAGGGCGCGGCAGGTGTAGTCTTCGTCGTTTGGATGCTGTTCCTGATACGAAAGTACAAGAACAGTTCCGCCCGAAAAGCGGTCGCAAATTCTTACCAGGAAGCGGATGGGGCTCAAAAAAAGCGAGACATGGTCAAATGGATGCTGCTGGCCATTTATATCGTGGTGGCGTCACTCCACTTCGGCGCCGATACGATCAGGTTTCTCTGGCCTTCATGCCCGCATTGGGTTGAACAATCGTCGCGCGGTAGTTTCGACCTGCTCACTTCTACGGGTCTGCTCTATGAGGTAATCTTTGGCAAGAAGAAGAGGAACGCCCCAAAGCCGGAAGCTGGAAGCACCACGACAGAAGAATCTTGGATTAGTGGCAGACAGATAAAACTGATCCTGATGCTTATCGTGGGGATTGCACTTCTCGTCTACATAGATAAACGAGCTGCGATACGCTGGCCCCTGCACGTACACGCAATTCTTGTTGTAAGTGCTGTTCTGCTCTCGGCGGTTTTCGCGTACGCCCAGATGTCGCATGATTCGGAAGACCGGACTCAGCCTATCAATGCAATGGCCAGAGATCCCCGCGTAAACGACGAAACGGGCCGAAAGCGGAAACTGTGGAGAAATGCGGGACTTCTACTTTACTGCACCGTCTTCGCACTGATGTTAGTATCTCCACTCCGGCGGGAGATCAAGACGGCCCTCTTCTATGGGCAGTTTCTTGCCATTTTTCTTGTCATCGTCCTGGTTTCCCGGCTGAAGCAATGGGTTTATCAGGTGGGAAACGGGGGCGAATTCGACCGCGCACTGCGGCTCGACAGGCGCCTATGGTTCCTGCCCTTCTATGGCAATTCGCTTGGAGGATCGATCCTATTCAATGCAGGACGATACAGTGAAGCGTTGGCCTACCTCAAACCACTGGCTTTTGACGGGAATGGTCAGCCGCGACTGACAACCACTGCGCTCTATACGTACGCCTTGGCTTTGGTGAACAGCGAACACGAGGCCGAGGCGCAAGAGCTGTTGGAAGCCGCGGTGCGCGCGAGAGAGAATCCAGAAACGATGCAGGTGGCTTTGGCTACTTGTCTTCTGACACAAAACAAGGAACCGGAGCGGGCCTGCTCTCTGCTTGAGCAGGCGTTCGCAACCTCAAGGGCGGTCTCTCGAGCGGATCAGGCGCGAAGGACCGGAAGATACGCATACGCACTAGCTGCCTGTGGGCGGCAGAAAGAGGCGGAGGCACGGATTCAGGAGGCCATCTTCCAGGCTGAAGGGCTCAAGCGCAGCGACCAGGCCGGAGTGCATTATTTTGTAGGCGAGGCGTGGCGGTCATTGGGCAACACCGCCAAGGCAAGGACTGAGTTTGATCAGGCAGTTGCGCTTTCACCTGACGGCGTCACCGCGCTGAGCGCAAAGAAGGCAATGGGGAAGATGCGTGGGACCTGGCATTTTCTGTAAATCGATCGAACCGTCCACCACTCCCGCTACAATGGAATGAGCCGTTTCTCTCATCTTCCGATTAGCGGCGACATTCTCTCGGCAGCATTCCGGAATCGATACGCCTCATGCCTGAATCCGTAACCTCATCCTTTCCCTTCCCATCGGACATCACTTTGAGCGCCGCAGGCGCAGTTGGCCCCACCGCAGGTGGCCGTCCGCGCGTTTTGAGCGGCATGCGCCCCACCGGCAAGCTCCACCTCGGCAACTACATGGGAGCCCTGGCCAACTGGGTCAAGCTGCAAGACGAGTACGAGTGCTACTTTTTCATCGCCGACTGGCACGCGCTGACGACCGATTATGCCGATCCGAGCCGCATCAAGCTCAATAGCCTTGACGTGGCGCTCGATTGGCTGGCGGCCGGTCTCGATCCCGAAAAATCTACAATTTTCATTCAGAGTCATGTTCCGCAGCACGCCGAGCTCAACCTGCTGCTGGGCATGATTACCCCTCTCGGGTGGCTGGAGCGGGTGCCCACCTACAAAGAGCAGCAGGAAAACCTCTCCACCAAAGACCTGACCAACTTCGGCTTTCTCGGTTACCCGGTACTGATGGCCTCTGACATTCTGCTTTATCAGGCGCAGTATGTTCCCGTAGGGCAGGATCAGAGCGCTCACGTCGAGCTGACCCGCGAAACGGCCCGCCGCTTCAACTCGCTGTACAAGACAAATGTTTTCCCCGAACCCGGCGCTTTGCTTACGCCCTCGCCCAAGCTGACCGGAACCGATGGCCGCAAGATGTCGAAGAGCTATGGCAACACGATTGGGCTAACGGAAGCGCCGGCCTCTATAGCCGAGAAGATTGGCTCCATGTCAACCAACGGCCAGCGCATCCGGCAGACCGATCCTGGCAATCCCGATCTTTGCCCTGTTGGCGATCTACACAAGGTCTTCAGCTCACAGGAGATGTTGGCGGCAATACAAGACGGTTGCAGGACGGCCTCGTTTCGGTGCGAGTTTTGCAAAATCGATGCCGCCAACTCCGTCTGCGCCGTCACCGATCCAATTCACAGCAAACGAATGCGGCTTGAATCTCGGATCGATGAGACTTGGGAGATGCTTCGAGAACAGTCAGTCAAAGCCGCGGCGCGCGCCGAGCAAACCATGCTTGCAGTGCGCGATATCTTCGATCTTTCGCATGATCTCGGCTCGGTCAGGCGACATTTCATGGCTACCGACGATGACCTTATCAAGGCTCACGACCTTAGCCAGAATGGTTCCTGGTGGGATTTGCCGCAAGATCAGCGCGCCAAGCTGCTGCGCGACTATTGGAAGTCCAACCTGCTGCCGCGCGAAGTACAGCTTTCGCAGGAGAGCAATCGAGTTTTTGCCTCGCTTGCCCGCGAACTAGAAGAGCCCTTTCTCAGCGCAAAAAAGAAGCGGGTATTTGTTACAACTTCAAGGGATACAAGCACAGCGGATAATTGGAATTTTGAGATTCCCGCCAGATCGTATGAGGTCTGGACACTGCTCTGCTGGCGACGCGAAAACAAGTGGCTCCACGACTTCGTGATTCCACAGGGATTCTTTTCTCAACAATTTGCTCTGGCCAAGCGTTCATTGAAAAAGGACGAGAAGGTAGCAGTGACCGTCATTCGAGATGAAAGCAAGCATTTTCACCTTGGAATTGCTGGGCAGGCTTCCAGGGGAATTGACGAATTTCAGAGCAATTACGAGCCGCTGAAATAGGTCAAGTGGCGGCCTTGACTTCTTCAAGACGCCCGGCTTGGCGCGGGGCAGAACAAGTGTCCAAAACGGCCGGGTCGAGCGCGTCCCATTAGAATCGAATCCAGTGGCGGAACAACCTGCAATCGAAACATCTCCGCCGGTGCGCTCGAGATGGGCGCGCGGCCTGGGATTGCTGCGGCCATCGCACGCGCACACGGCCTTCTCGGCCACCGTACTGCTGATGGTCTCGACATTGCTGTCGGGCGTCTTTGGCCTAGTCCGCAATCTCTACATCGCGCGGCTTTTTGGCAGTGGCATGGAAGCCGATGCCTTCCTCGCCGCCTTTACGCTGCCGGACATGATTACGTACTTCCTGGTTGGCGGCGCGGCCTCGATCACATTTGTCACGATCCTTACGCGCTATCGAGACTCCGGCCGCGAGGACGAAGGTGAGCGGTCGCTCTCGATCATTCTTACTACCATGTACCTGGTGCTGGGCTCGGCCGTCGTGCTCGCCGAGATCTGCGCGCCCTGGTATGTGCATCTCTGGTTCAACGGTTTTGATGCAAAAAAGGCCGCGCTATGCATCAAGCTGACGCGGATCCTGCTGCCGGCGCAACTGTTTTTCTTCGCAGGCGGAGTCTTCGGCTCGGTGCTAATCGTCCGCAAGCAGTTCAACATCCAAGCCGTTACACCGCTCATCTACAACCTGGGTACGATTGTTGGCGGTCTGTTGCTGGTCAAGCGGCTGGGCATCAGTTCGCTGGCGCTGGGCACGGTGGGTGGAGCGGTGCTCGGCCCATTTCTGCTCAATGCCGTTTTTGCGCGCCGCGCCGGAGTGCGTTACCGCCCGCTGCTCGATTGGCGCGACGAGGGACTGCGCGAATGGGTGCGGCTCTCTCTGCCGCTCATAATTGGCGTCTCGCTGGTCACGGCCGACAGTTGGATCCTGGCCCACTTCGCGTCCGCATCGAGTGGCGCAATCGCGCTGATGACGTATGCCAAGCGGCTATTTACGGCGCCCATGGCCGTTTTGGCCCAGGCGGCGGGGGCGGCGTCAATGCCGTTCTTTGCCAGCTTGTGGACACAAGAAAGGCGTTACGAGTTCGCCACCACGGTGGCCGACTCGGTTTCGCGCGTGGCCTGCATGGGACTACTTGCCGCTTCGGCCATGATCGCTCTTGCTCGTCCGCTGATCGACTCCATCTTTATCGGCGGCCGATTCTCCACTGCCGACGCCTCTGAATGCGCGGCGTACTTCGCCGTCTTCTCCGTCTCGCTCTTCCTTTGGTCTGCGCAGTCGATCTATTCGCGCGCGTTCTACGCGGCGGGTAATACCTTCGCTCCAATGATGGCAGGCACTATCGTCACCGTCGTCTCCTATCCAATGTACGGGGGGCTCTACCGGATTTGGGGTGCAATGGGCCTGTCCGTCGCCTCCGACATTGGCATTGCAATCCAGACCGTGGCCATCGCTGTGCTGCTGCACCGGCGGCGCATGGTCTCACTTGCGAGCTTGGACTACGCGGAGCTGGGCCGGTGCTTGTTGGCCGCGGCGGTGAGTGGTGTGGGGGTTAGCGTAGTCTTCGGCTGGCTGGGCGGCGAACTGCACAGAGCGATTGCCGGTCACACTCGATGGATCGATCTGGCCGTGCTCCTGGCCGGGACTGTGATGTGGCTGGCCATCGCTAAATGGGTGCTCGAAAAGACCGGGTCGGCGTTGCCCAGAGTTGCGATGAAGAGGCTCGGGATTGGTTAGAAGATTGCACCGTTATTCATCCTTAAAAACACAAACGCCCCCTACACGCAGGGGCGCTTGTGTGAAGCGGGGGATGAACTGCGGCTACGCCTGAACTGGCTTTGGGACTTCTGGAACTGCTGGTGCGGCGGCCGCCGGCTTGGCATCAGGCTTGCGAATGTCGATGCCGCCCTTGAAGAATGCGCCGTCCTCGATGCTTATGCGGGCTGCGGCCACATCGCCCGTCAGCGCGCCCTCGGCGCGGATATCGACTCGGTCAGTGGCGGAGACATTGCCGCGCACCTTGCCAAGAATCACGATTTCGCGAGCGGTGACGCTGGCTGCGACCTGTCCGTTGCGGCCGATGGTGACGCGGTTGCCGGGCAGGCTGATGCTGCCCTCGACCTTGCCGTCGATAAACAGCGATTCGGAGCCGGTAATCTCTCCCTTGATAAAGAGGCCTTTGCCGATGGTGGCCTGGTCGCCGGCCGAGACCGGGGCGCGGTTGACGGGCTCAGCCGCAGGAGCAGGCGGCAGCGGACGTGCGGGCTCTGGGGTGATATTGGGACTGCCGGGGCCTGTTTGAGTGGGTTTCCACATAGCGCTCACGAGCTTCCTTTTCTGTCCTGAAAGGACTGGGCTTTCCAAGGCAAGGGCCATTGCCGAGGGCCCAAAACTGATTGAATGGACTGCCGGGCTTTTGCCTGGGCAATCCAAGCGCGGCCACAATTAGGATGTTATCTCTTTGCGGTCCGCTTGGAAAATTGCGATGGCGCTATTCTATGCCTGCTGGCCTCCAATTGGCGAGAGCAGCGAATCAGGTTGATGAACAGGAGCCAACCTGATCAACATTGGACGGCTTCGAACCAAATTAGGAAAGCCACGATTCGAGCTGCGAAATGGGGGCGGGCTTGGATGGTATAGTCGTCTCCAAATAGCAGGTGGCGATGACTCAGTCTGTTCTGGACAAGACAACGTTTTTGAATGTTGACCTTCGCATCTACTCGAAATCGGATCTCAAGCCTTTGGTAGACGCAATGGGCGACAAGATCATAAGGCTTTATGTGGGGCGCGAGAGGCGGATGTTCAAGGCGCAGCTTGAGCTGGCAGCGCAGCCAAAGAGTCCGGAATCGGCTGTACGCGGGTATTGCAAGTTGATTCAGGAACTTCCACAAGCGGCAAGGGAATTATGGGACGCTGCCCGGACCCGTGAATTTGACATCGGAATCGAGTCACCCATAGTTACGAGATTCTATTGGTTCTCCATTGCTCCAAGGGTGATCAAAGCAGCTTCGGAAGCTAACGCATTCATCGTAGTTACCATTTACGGTCCGGCAAAGTTGGTTAGAAAACCACGAAGAGCCGCATCCTCGCTCGAAAGAAGCTCCGCATAATTCCGGCTTGCTGTTTAACATTCCTCTGGGGCTAGCTCATTTTGCGGCAGATTCGGCACAACTGAATTTGCGCCCTAAAACGAAGCCACCCTTCAGAGAGGTTTCATTGAAAGTCGCATTTCTGAGCGAATTTCGCACCGTCCCTATGGGACGGGGGCTTTTGTTGAACTCTAGCCCAGGACTGCGCTGCGCTTGTCCTGGGCTATTATCGATTCTCCCTCCGGGAGAAAATGCGCTGGCTGGTTTCATCTACTGCGGGTCGGCGGGAAGCCGGTGGACGACTGATACAAAGCTAGAGTTTTGAAGGAACTCCGTGTTGCCTCCGTTCCATCTTGTCTGCAAACGTCGCAAAAGGTATGTGAATACCCTACTCTTGATCTATGACCGACAAGGAACTGCTGACGCGGATTGCGCGCTCTGCCGGACAGAAGGCCGGATACAAGCAACTGGTGCGCGAACTCTCGCTGGGCGGCGGGCGGGAGCGGCGGCTGCTTCTGGAACAACTTGCCCGGTTGACCGTGCGCGCCCAACTGACAAAGGTGGACCGGGAGCATTGGAGTATTCCGCGGTCGCTCGGCACAAGCGGCTCGCGCGACAACCTGGCAGCTGGACGCCTGGACCTGCACCGCGACGGCTATGGGTTTGTGCGTCCCAATGCAAAGCAAGCTATTGGTGAAGAAGACATCTTCATTCCTCCCAATGAGATCAACGGGGCAATGCAGGGCGATCAGGTGCTCGTCGAGGTCCAGCTGCCCAAGGCCGACGGGCGTCGGATGGGTCGCATTGTTCGAGTGCTCGAGAGGCACAATCCGACTGTGGTTGGTGTTTTTCATTACGCTAGGTCGGATCGCGGGACGGGAAACACTGTCGTTCCGTTTGACGAGCGAATGACGCAGCACATTCTGATTCCCGAGGGGCTCGAGAATCCGCCGGCAAGCGAATTATCGACGCCGCATCGAGTTCTTGGCGCGCAGGCTGCAAAAGCAAGCTTTGCTTTGAAAGGGCATGGCTTTAGACGTGCCACCCAAGCGCAAATAGGTGACTCGGCTTTAGCCGCTGAGGTAATGAACGCAATTGAAAATGCAGTTCCTCACGGGCTAAGGCCCAAGGCTCCGTTTGGCCCGTCGAGCGGCACGGCTGAAGCCGTGCCCTTTCAAAGCGAAGAGTCCGGCGGATCACGGGGTCCGGCAGGAATTTTTACATCCTACGACGATCTGGAAGGCGTGGTCGTCGATGTGGAGATTACCAGTTGGCCCACGCCCACGCGGCCGCCGGTGGGCCGGGTGATCGAGATCCTTGGCTCGCCCGACGACTTTGGCGTCGATGTTGAAATGATGATCCGCAAGCACCAGTTGCCACGGATTTTCCCTGAAAATGTGCTCGCCGAAGCCCGCGCCGTGGCGCATCTCGACCGCTCCGCGGTTCTGACCAGGCAAGATTTTCGCGCGCTATCAATTGTCACCATCGACGGCGAGACGGCTCGCGACTTTGACGATGCGGTTTTGGTGACCGAGCTTAGCGACGGCGGCTACGAGTTGCAGGTCCATATCGCCGACGTGGCCGAGTATGTGCGCGCCGCGACCGACCTCGATCTTGAGGCGCGACTCAGGGGGACCAGCGTCTACTTTCCCGATCGCGCCATACCGATGCTGCCGCAGGAGTTGTCAACAGATATTTGCAGTCTGCGCCCTGGGGAAGACCGCCTCGTCCTGAGCTGCATCATGCAACTCGACTCCGGCGGGCGCATCGAGAGCTATGACATCGTTGAGGGTGTCATTCGCTCGGCGGCGCGCATGACTTATACGGCGGTTCACGCGATTCTCGAGGGCGACCCGGAGACGCGCGCCCGATATTCCGCGCTCGTTCCTGACTTCGAGCGAATGCGCAAGCTGGCTGGCCTGATGAACAAACGCCGCGAAGAGCGGGGCTCGATCGACTTTGATCTGCCTGAGCCTGTGATCGAGTTCGATGAGCAGGGCCAAATGCGCGGCGTCACCAAATCCGAACGCACCTGGGCCAACCGCCTCATAGAGGAGTTCATGCTGGCGGCCAATGAATGCGTGGCTACGTGGCTCGAAGACCTCGGCGTGCCCTCGCTCTATCGCATTCACGAGAAGCCAGAGCCGCGCCGCGTCGTTCAGTTTGAAGAGCTAGCCGCCAGCTTCGGCTACTCGCTGGGCCTGGGAGCGCTGCCGGTCAAGCGCATCCAGACACGTGGCGACCGCCGCGATGCGCAACGCACAGGGCGCAACGTTCGCACACACGAGGTACCGGAGGATATTCCGGTAACTCCGCGAATGTATCAAAAACTTGCCGCGAAGATCGAGGGCAAGCCGGAAGAGCGGATTCTGAGCTACCTGATGCTGCGCTCGCTCAAGCAGGCCCGTTACTCAGAGATCAACGAAGGCCACTTTGCGCTGGCCGCGCCGACCTACACGCACTTTACTTCACCCATTCGGCGCTATCCCGATCTAATCGTGCATCGCATCACGAAGGCGCTGCTAGCGGAGGGCGTGATCGGCAAAGGAGTTGTTGCGGAAGGACGGCAAAGCTCGCCTTGGACGCATCCGAATGAGGGGCTTCAAATGAATCGGGCGCCCCACCTTCGGCGCAGCTTTATCGCGCCTAGGGTGGAAGTGATCGAGCCTCCAATTCCCGAGGCCGAGCTGGCGCAGATCGCCGAGGAGACCAGCCAGACCGAGCGCCGCGCCGCGGAGGCAGAACGAGAACTGGTCGAATGGAAGAAGGTTCGCTTCATGGAGGACCGCGTCGGCGAGGAGTTTGCCGCGCTGGTGTTGAACCCCGCAAAATACGGTCTCTTCGTCGAGTTGACCGATCTGTTTGTCGAGGGGCTGGTTCCTATCGATTCTCTGCGCGACGACCGCTACACCTGGCGCGAAAACACCCACGAGATCATCGGCGAACGGAACGGACGCCGTTTCCGTGCAGGCGACAAAGTGCAGGTGATCCTGGACCGTATCCTCGCTCAGGAGCGCAAGCTGCAGTTCTCAATTGTGGAGGAGGGTCTGCCGCTGACCAGCAAGAAGGTTGCCAGGTCCAAACCGAAAGCGAAGAAGAAAAAGGCGACCAGTGCGCCGGGGCGGTCCTTCAAGGCCAGAAAGAAGCTGGGTAAAAAGGGCAGGCGGCGCTGAGATTTTGGTCCTCAGCGCCTTGTGCAATCAAAGAATGCTCTAGACGCCCGCCTGTTTCTCGGCAAAGTCGCCAATGACGGGCAGCTTGAACTTTTTCCCATTGAAGGCATTGAGTACGCAAACCAGCCAAATGGCGAACCAGCATAAGTCGATCAGCTTCCAGACCAGCCCGTATAGGAAGAAACCAAAGATGAAAAGCGTGAATCCGAGGACGATTCCGAGACCGATATTAATGACGACTGCCGCAACCGTTAACAGAATCGATTGCCACGCGTGGAATCGTATAGAGACTTTCTGGTTGTAGGGGGCCACAAGGAGAAAGATGATCGCCGGAATAAAGGTGAAGTAGGCGAGCGCACCAGCTGCGTTGTCAGACAGGCCTGACTGGGCCGCCACTGGGGGTTGAATCGGATTGCTTGGAGTTTCTTCGGGCACGGTAGCTCCTTCTCGATTGATTTCAGTTCGTGCTAATGACGGTCCCACTCCCTATTGAGGCCAGCGGATTCGGAGCAATCCCATACTGATGCCGCAAAAAAGACGTGGATTTGAGACGAGATAAGGAAAGCGCGGGGGCGCGCCATTGTCAAGCGGAATTTATTTGAAAAGAACAGCGGCGCCATCCTGATCCACCCCTGCGTGATCCGTGCCCCGGATTTCGGTGAAGCCCGATGCTTTCGCTGGTTGAATAGCTCCCAGCTTTTTCGGCACCGGCAACCTCGACTCGTTCATGCCTCCCTGCGGAGAAGGCCATCCCATCCAATACAATGGGGCAAGGAGCTTATTGGATGGCACATACAGTGTTTTGCGTTCGGTACAAGAAGGAAATGGAGGGCTTGGAAGAGCCGCCCTTCGACTCGGAGTTTGGCCAGAAGATCTACAAGAACGTCTCCAAAGCAGCCTGGGGCGAGTGGGTTGACCGGCAAAAGATGCTGCTGAACGAGTACCGGCTGCAGCCATGGACCCCGCAGGCGCAACAGTTCCTGGTCGAGCAGATGGAGCAGTTCTTCTTCAGCGAGGGCTCGGCCCTGCCCAACGAGTTCGTCCCGCCATCGCAATAAACAACCAGTTCGGTAGGCAGCATGAGGATCCGTTTCATGGCAGGCTTGTCGTGGTGCTTACGATTTCGCGACGCTAGTCTCTTTGCGTAATTCGGTTCGATGCACGCGCACAAGGCACGGCCTCGTGTAAACTAATTGAGACCCCAGAGGCCGGCTCACCCGAGCCGGCTCGATTGTGTCGGGACGTGGCTCAGCCTGGTAGAGCACTCGCTTGGGGTGCGAGGGGTCGGCAGTTCAAATCTGCCCGTCCCGACCATTTATTTTCAGATGCTTGCAGACATGGGACGAAATCAAAGCGGCACTCTGGTTTTGCTGTAGATCACCGTCGCTTCAAATTCTCCAACTCTTCCAGCGTTCGTGGCCAATCCGCACCCAACAGCCGGGACAATCCACGGTCGGCAAGCACCTTTCCGCCTGTCTGGCACTTCGCGCAGTAGTCCCCTATCCGGCAGTTGATCTGTTGAAATCGCCTGGAAGGATAGACTGGTAGCGGTTTTTCATTGCCATGGGGGTTTCACCGGATGGGTGATCTGTCAGGGTCGGAGATTTCCGTTTTTGG
>JBEKCA010000096.1:0-18735 GCA_050015115.1 Occallatibacter sp. | reverse complement strand
CTCACCGCCGCTCCTTTGGGCCGGTCCGGCGCGCCTCGGGTCAAGACCGTTGCATTGGCCTATCCGGTCGCCAGCATCGATGGCCTCTTCTTCACCCAGGATCGGGTGGCCGTGACGCGGGGCCGCATGGCCGACCCCAGCCGGCCGGACCAGATCATGATGACCGCGCTGGCGGCGCACCAACTCGGCTACCACCTCGGGGAGTCCATCCCCTACGGCATCTATTCGCAGCAGCAGGAGGAGCTACCCGGTTTCGGCACGTCCGCCGTGCGGCCGACGATCGCCTTTAGGGCCAAGCTCGTCGGCTTTGCCTCATTGAGCTCTGAGATCATTGAGGACGATATCGATCGGGTGCCGAGCCTCATCATTTTGACGCCGGCCCTCGCCAAAGAGGTACTGGCTCGCTCGGGTCTGGACTCCACCGGCGCCGAGATCTTCTCGATCCAGACCGACCACGGAAGCAGCGATGTGGCGCACGTCGAGTTGGAGATCGCCCGGCTGATCCCCCCGAGTGTGATCGCCTCCGTGCACGCCACCGCGCCGGTGGCGGCCAAGGGGCATCACAGCTTTCATGTCATCGAGAAGCTGCTCCCGCTGTGTCTTCTTCGTGTAGCGCTGAAACTCGGCCAGACCGGAAAAAAGTTTTTGCATCCCTGATCCGCATCCAAAGTATAGCTTCACGCTGAATCTATAAGGATCAAGAATTTCTTTAGAGGTTTCTAAATCGAACAGCTACACAGTCCTGTGAAACGGATCTCATCTTGCGCAGGGGAGCCTGCTTGGCACAGGATATTGTCGAGGTCGAAGGCGATCTGACGCGCCGCATTGCCGTGCAGGGACGCAATGAGATCGACGGGGTGGGCATTCGGCTCGATGTCTTCATCGGGCGCATTGGGGAGATAGTGCGGCGGGTAGCCGAGCACGCGAGCACCGACGCTATTGATTCCGTTTTCCGTGACTTCCCTTTTGTTTCTTGACCTCGTACATGGCTGTGTCGGCGGCGATCAGCAGTCTGTCCCGCGTCTCGGCGTCGCGCGGGAAGATCGCTACGCCAAAGCTGGCTTCGCCATGCAACGTGATTCCATCAATGAGGAATGGGGTTACGAAGCACTGTTCCAACCGGGCAAGAATCCGATCGAGGTCGGGACGGCCATGCTGCAGTGTGACCAGAGCAGCGAACTCATCACCTCCCAGGCGGGCCAGCATGTCGCTGCCGAGCAACTGCTTGCTCATGCGCCCCGCGACTGCCTGCAGGTAGAGGTCGCCAACATGATGCCCGTATTTATCGTTGATGGGCTTGAACTTATCCAGGTCGATGTAGATCAGGCCCAGGATCCCTCCGGAGCCGCGCGCCTCTTCGATACGTAGGTCAATGAACTTTTCCATGGCGAAACGGTTGGGAACGTCGGTGAGCAGATCGAACTCCGAACGGCGGCGAAGATCGGAGTAGAGCCGCCTTGTTTCGATGGCCAAAGTGGCCAGCCGGACGCCGACGGTGAGAGCCTGGATCTCGGTGACAGTGGCAGTTGTCGCCGGATCGAAGGCGGCAAAGAGCTCGCCCAGCGCGGGACCGGAGCGAGACGGTATCTCTTCATGGATGACGCGCATTTGCTCCAGGTTTGGAGGACGCTTGCCGAGCGTCGCTCCATCTTGACCAAGGTACCAGCAGGGTGCGCTGTAGAGCATAAATGAGATCATATCGAGGGTCTGCAGTAAAACCTCGGAGAGGGGTCGCGAGCCATTGATGTCTTCCAGGATACGGCTGCGTTTCTGTTCCAGCAGAGCCGAGCGCCGCTGCAGCGCCGCTTCCGCCTCGACACTGCGGGCCAAAGCGGCCGTCTTCTGGCGTACCTTGTGCTCCAGGGTCCAGCCCCGCACGCCGATAATGGCAACGATCGCCAGCAGCAGACCAACGAGCATGATCAGGTTGCGAATGTTCAGCCAGGGAGGGTCGGCGACTACCGCAATATCGTCGAAATTGCGCAGAAGAATGTCGAAGGGCACATTCTGATCGAAGGGTGTGGAAGTATTGGTGACGCAGATTCCGGTGACACGGACTGTGGTTCCCGCTTCGATAAGCCGCATGGGTGGAAGTGAGAGGGCATTGAAGGTATCTGGATGGCGGTAAATGGCGGAAAACATGTAGCCGTCAGCGATCAGGACGTATTCATCCTGCGAGGGCTCGCGAATTGCCGACACCACCTTTCCCTCGATGGAGACAAGATCGAAGATGTGCTTGTTGGTAGTCAGTTGCTTCCAGGTAGTAGGCAGCGGCGCGGCGAGCCCCTGCAAATGGCGGTCCTGAACTTCCGCCTGGGTGAGGGTCAAAAAACCGTCATGCACATCGGGGAAGCCGGTTGCGTAGGCCAGGTCTCCAATCTGCAAGGGGATGCGAGTCTGGGTCGTGATCCAAAGGCTTGCGGCACCACTTTGAAGAACAAGGGCCGAACCCGGCTGGTAGTAGGTGATCGTCCCTTGCACACCGATTCTCTGCGTACGGCCGTTGATGTTATTGCTGGAGAATATCTGATCCATGGGCATAGCTGGGATCGCCCATGGGTTTGTATTGCCGGGCCTGAGAGTCTTGACCTGCGAGAGCGAGGAAACGAAGAGATTTGTGCCCGTCAATTGGTACTTGCCATCGAATCTTCCCCAGACAACGCCGGTGACTTCCACTTCGGAGTCAAGGAATTCGGTAAGGGCCCTAGGATCGTCGCTATCGACGTAGGCGTCGATGTCTCCCCCATCGGCAAGGATATTCAGGCGAGTGGCGATCACCGAGGACATCCGGCTCGGTTGCTGATCGGCGGCGCGGATCACACCACGCACGGCGACCAGAATGGAGTCGACTCTTGCGTGGATCATATCGTCGTACGTGACCACCGCGGGTCTGGGAAGGGGACCGTGGTGCAGAACCGTAATCGTCTCGCTGCGCACATCGGGCTTGAAGTCGGCGTGCGTTCTGCCTTGAATCAGGACTCGATCGCCAGGCTGAAGTGTGGTGCTGAGCGGAACCTTGACCCAGATGGCGATGTCGTCATCCTGCACAAACAGCGAGTTCTCATAGGCGCGTAGATAAGTGACGGTCGCCTCGAAGGCGACTGGCAGCGCTTGGGCGGCCTCGTCCTTGCTGAGGTCGTGGATAGCGCGCAGCGTTGTCAGCGTGCCGGGCGCTGCTGCCCAGGCAACTGAAGCACAGCCAAGAAGCATCGCAATGGCCGCAACCAGCTTCCTCACGATCGAGATCCTCGTACCCAAGCGAGTATTTTATTCCCCTGATGTTCTTATCGGCAAAAAGCTCCATTGGATCAAATTATGGAAGAAATGTGCGCTGCCTATCCTGGAGAAAAAGCTTGCGGAGAGGAACTCACGCTGGACGGAGTGAAGATAGGCCACCATTCACGCCGGATAGAGCAAAGGAATGGGTTAGGCTATGATTTCATACCATCTCCGGCACACTCTCGCTTCGCCGCTTGCTGTTCTTCACCGCGTACATTGAGGCGTCGGCGGCGTTCAGCATTTCATCCGGTTGAAGAGACAGAAGTGTAAGTGGAGGGAAAGAGCAGGAACGTTAGGGATGTTTCTAACCTTTTGCAGGAGTCCTAAACTGTTGAAATTGGCAGCGCGACAAGTATAAGTCCTAGTTGTTCTCTGGTGTAATCCGTATTGTTACGGGCTCGACCTTGATCGGTATATTCTCGCGTGCGCTTATCCGAAGCAGAACCTGCCAATTGCCCGGGAACGCGCCGTGATTCGAACTCTTTTTAAGTTGTTCATACACCGGGCGCATGGAGTCGGGGTCGGCAAAAAAAGAGCCTACGCCAGCCGTCCCTGTACTTGTGATGCCAGCCAATACAAGGATCCGTGCCCCGGAAGGCGACTGCGACATCCAAATCAGGCCATAGTCCACGAGCGCATCACCACTGACTGTGCGCTCGTAAACGCTCTGCTCCCCTGGATGCGGGTGGCTGTTCCGTATGGAATCGTGTTCCATCGTGAAGTCGGCATGTGCCAAAGTGCTCTGAGTCCATTTGCTCATATGGGGCGCTCCTAGCACGATCAGGTGCTCGGAGCGCGCAACATCCCAATTCAGAAACCGTGCCTCAGTCAAATGCGCCGGACGTCCCACCGCTTCCATCAAGGTTCCCAAACCAAAAGAGGCCTTGGCTTCGCCAAGACCAGTGTAATCGTTGGTATCCAAAACCAATCGGCGGTACGGAAAATCCGCCTGTGTGTCGTTGGCGCCCTGAGCAAGTTCCTCCGCCATTGCTGGCGGCAGAGGAATCTTCATTTCACCGACGCCTTCATCAGGGTTTGGCTCGTTGCTGCCACGGAAGAGGAAAATCTTCGGATTGCTAAGCACAATCTCGGTTGCCATCTGCGGATCGGTGACCATGGGGCCCATCAACTCCTTATAGAAAGAGTACTTCTGGAGTTCAATCGACTTTTCAATTCGCCCAGGCTCGTTGCGCATAGTGTAGCTTTTCGCCAGCCAGCCGGACAAAAAGAGAACCACGCCCATACAAATTCCAACGACCCCCAGCTTGTTTGCCATATACCAAGCTGCAGCATTTCGGACGAGGGATCCCATATTCGCGTCGTGCCCTAGCGCAGCCCCGGAAGTCACTGTCTGCTTCGCTTCTTCAACGCCGGTGGTCGAACGTTGGTCGCCAGCAATTGGAAATTCAACGCTTCTCGCATTGGCAGGTAGAGTCTCTACCGCGAGAGGATCTGGATGGTGAATTTGAAGAAACTCGGGGATATATGAACCCGAAATCAGGTTGATGCGAAAATCCTCTGACGGATGTTCGGCATAGTACTGAGTCAGTCGCCTACGCACGTCGCTGGCGCTGACGCGCACAATGGCGTCCACCGCAGTATCATAATTCGCATCACGTTTGAAGATTTCGATGCCGAGTATCCGCTCCTTGAGACCTTCGGTGTCTCCTTGGAGTGCCATCTCGACCACATAACGAAGCATTTCCTGGCCCCGGTGGCTGCCGCGAAATGCAGAACTCGAAAGGATCTTTTCAAGGAGACGACGAAACTCATCCGCATGAATGCTCGCATCGGACAAACTGATTAAAGCGGCCTCATGTTTTCCTTCATCAATTCGTCCAGCCACAGTACGCCTCGGGTGCTTTGACTATATCAAAGAAAAGCGCCGCGGACAAAACGGAGCAAGCAACTTCGTGCATTCAATGCATCGATCCCATTTTCCATTCTTACGGGCCTCTAACGCGGCGCTCTGGCAACCGATAAACACATAAGAATAATTTCTTTACCAAGCTATCCATCTTCACATCAAGCTAACCTTCGTCAGGCCTCGATAGACACGTTATTAACCTAGTGCGCTAATTTCGGCGGCACTTATTCTCACTCGAATATTGTGACCGTCAGATCCGATCCTTCAATCCGGTTGAGGGAGTTGCGCAATCTTGGTCAAGAAAAGAGATCGCTTCATAAACAAGATTCCACAAAACAAGACGGAGTTTGCCGCGGAATTTCAGACACGAAGTATGCAAATGGATCGTCTATTTGACGGTTCTCACCTGTCGTCGATTCCTCATGGCAACCATTTCGCCATGCTTCTTCAACACATCGTAAGTGCCTGACTTGAGGCGGAATATGATTCGTCAGTGCTTGCGGACCTTTCAGTCAGATTTGGGGGTAATTGAAAGGCTTGACACGGGCTTACCGACTGGAATAGAAAGATTGGCGAATGATATAGCCCGCACGAAATCCCCAGGAGGTCTCACGATGCACAACACAACCACCGATTGGCGCATTCTGCGCAAACTCGCCGCGGGGGCAGCCCTGCTGATTTCATCCTTTGGAGCGCTTGGGCAGTTGAAGACGCTGCCGCCCGATACTCGATTCTTTTTACCGGCGCCGCCAAATGGGGCGGTGCAACAGGTCGAAGGCCTGCTGAAGCAAGGTCAGATCAGAAATGCGCTCCTCATCGCCTTTATGGAATCAGTACCGCAGGCGGTGTGGCTGACCAGCGGCACGCCCACGCAGATAAGCGCCACCGTAACACCCGCGATTCAGGAAGCGAAGTGGGAGAGGGCGGTTCCAGTGCTGGTGCTCTACAACATTCCTGGTCGGGATTGCGGTAGCTATTCGGCGGGTGGCGCAGAAAACACGGCGGACTATGAGACGTGGATCGATGCCATCGCAGCGGCCATCGGCGATCAGAAAGTAGTCATCATACTCGAACCGGATGCCCTGGCCGACCTGCCCAGCGATTGCGGATACGACCCGACGCAGGTGAACATTCCGCAAGCCACGGCGGACCGATATACGCAGATAAACTATGCGTTGACCACATTGGAGACCGGGTCGCAGACACTGGTCTATTTGGATGCCGGTAACAGTCATTGGCAGGCGGTCCCGATTATGGCGGCGCGACTCGCGCAGGCCGGTATTCAGCAGGCGCAGGGATTCTTCACGAACGTATCGAACTACAACCTGAACACCTACGAGACGACGTATGATACCTGGGTCTCCGACTGCATCGCCTTCGCCAACGATCCCGAGCAGGGCGGCTGGCGGTTGGGCAACTATTCGTATTGCGCCAGCCAATACTACTCACCTTTGGGAACGGTCGACCCTGACAATATTGCGACCTGGGTGTACACCGACGAGTGGTTTCAGCAGAACATGGGAACGGCCGTACCTACGACGCACTTCGTGATTGACACGAGCCGCAACGGCCAGGGCCCGCTCGATGCCAGTATCTACGCCAATGCTCCTTATAACCAGCCGGCGTCGGTCATCCAGACTCTCACAAACGGTAGCTGGTGCAACCCTCCAGAACGAGGACTAGGGACGCATCCCACTGCCAATACAGGAGTTGCGTTGCTGGATGCTTATCTTTGGGTGAAGACACCAGGCCAATCGGATGGAACGTGCGATGCGGCGGGTGGAGTTAGGGCATGGGATTACACGGCCTACACGCAACCGGGATGGCCGACGGATGCCGCGGACCAGGCGGTCTTCGATCCCCTTTGGGGGCTGGACGATCCGATTGCAGGAGGCTGGTTTTCGCAGCAGGCTCTGAATCTGGCGCAGAAAGCCAATCCCCAACTGTTGCCCTGATCGGCGTGACCGAGCGTCAGAGGAACTTGCATTCGTGGCAGGCTCCTCCGACGTTTGGGACCCATGAATTTACAAGCCAGGCTCTCAATTCGCACCTCGGCTGACGGCAGATTCACAACGGCACGTTTTGCTATGGCGCCTCGCCCGCACTGCTCCGGTTGTGCGCCAGGGCAGCCAGGGTCGCTTCTAATGTTTCCGGACTCGTGAACCAACTCGTGCTGCTCGCGAGATAAACGGTGTCGAACCGGCCTTTCAATTTTTCCATCCAGGCCATTCGGGTCTCACTATCCTGTTTCGGAGTGGGAGCTGACTCATCGCGTATTCTTAATGCAAGCGCTTTGTATTTCTCAAAGGCATTTCCCGCGAAAAGTACTCGATCCGCCGCATTCAGGAGGCTCAGGTTGGCCGCGCCGTCGGATTGAAAAGATGCAGCCTCAAGCAGCAACGGCTTTCCTGCCTGATCGAGTCCGAGGTCAATGGTTGCCCCGTCCGCAATTACTGAAGCCGGCACGCCATTCAGAATATCCGAGGCCGCCACGTACACATGGCGCGGGCTGAGCTGCGCGATTCCTCCAGTCTGGCCCGGTTCCTTATCGAGTATCGCTACATCCAGCGGCAAGTCACTAATGAGCGAATGAATAAAGTTGGCGAGACCGTTCTCTCCGGCGCCCGTGCCGACCAGCAGCGCCGATTTGGATCCACGGAGCAGATAAAGCGATTCGCCGGCCTGGTCGCGAATGAGATAAACCTCAGCCCCAAATTTGGAGATGGTTTCCATCGGCGCGCTCAGCGGAGCGCCAGCTGATTCGTTCTTGAAGTTGCCGGGTAAACGCACAGCATGGTAAGGGAATCCGTTTTCTCCCCCGCGATAGAGGTTAGGTAGCGTGTAGACCAACTGCGCCGTGTTTCTGGTTGCCCAATAGTTATCCGTTCCGAATCCAAACGGCTCGCCGATGATGGACCCTGCAAGCACCCCGTCGGCCAGAGCGGCCATGTCGCTAATATATTGGCGGTCCAGCGGCCTTCCATTCAGTGGCGCCCTACCGCGGCCCCAGGCCGCAATCTGGTAGAAGTGTGCAGGAAAGACAGCGATGTCGGGATAGGGCCGGGTTACTTCTTCGATATGGTGCGCGGTCTGATCAAATTGCGATAGCGGACCTCTTTGCAGATACGGCCAGCCAGAACCAATCGCGTCTCCAGTGAAAATCATGCGGCTCTCTGCATCGAGATACCCCGTGGATCCGGTGGTATGAGGCGGCATGGCAATCGCGCTGACCAGGCGGTTGCCCAAATCTATCTGGCTGACTGCCATGCCATTGCCATGATTCGTTGGTCCGCCGCCTTCACGGATGGGAACATAGTTTGGATAATCCCCCTTGGTCGGCCAATCGAGATCCATGTAGTAGACGGTCCGGTCGGTCATGAGAGAGTTCTCTCCAATGTGATCGCCATGGTTATGCGTGTTGGCCACTACAAAATCAAGCGGGTGTGCCCGCGGACTGCCATCGTCATTGTGCCCCAGCAGAAATCGGACTACCGTCTTAAGGTCGTTGACGCCGAGCACAAACTTGGCTGGATTCGCGGTGTCGATCAGCAGTGCACGCGTTGAGCCTTCAAGCAGGTACATCGTCGAGCCTTGCGCCGTCCCTCCCTGTTGCGGAAGCTCGTGTTCGATGCGGAAGGTGCGCTGGCCCAGAGCATTGGTGGCCATCAGGTAGGCAGTGTACTGGCCCCAAGGATTGTCGGCGGCGAAGCCGGTCCCTACGTTCCATCCATAAGAGTTCTTCGCCTCCCCAGTGAATCCCTTGACGAGCCGGTAGTATTGAATGTCCTGGCGCTGAGCGGCTGCCGAATGGCACTTACAGAGAGCCACGAGAAGCATGAAAATCCAAGTTCCAAATTTGAGAATGGGACGGTCGCTGGTATGCATGAAGGATCCTTGTTTTCAGCATTTTTTGCTCAAGCAGCACGTTCGAAGTACTTTGCGGTTGAGTTGATACGCTGGCACAAAATCTTCCAGGCGTTCGAGGTACCTGCTCTCAAAATATTAGTAGCCGACGCCTGCAGGCGTACACCACTGTTTCGGGACTGAACACACCAAAGATAGATAGACTGACGCCTACTACCATGTTCAACCACATGTACGGATTGCGGTGTTGAATGCGCAGGTCGAGATTATCCAATGCTGACCGATCAAGAAATGAAGTTAACCTCCAAGAGGAACTGAACTCAATGTTTCAGGCGTGTTTCAGGGGGCAAAAGGGGGCTGCCGGATCGTTCAAGGGGGCGCATTGTGCTCAATGTGCCCCCTTGATTGTTAGGCGTTCGCTTCGCTTGGGATTCGAGCTAAAGTAACCGTGTCCTATTAGAAGGCGATTCCGGAGTTCTTCACAAAGGCATTGGATGTTGTCCACTCAGCCCAATCAGAGATGATTGTGGCCTCTGAACTTGTGGAGACGTTGGGCGTGGTTTTCCAGGAGCTGGGGTCGTACACTCCCCAACCGTTCGGAGTCAGCCCGGCCGTGGCCTTGTACGCCCAGATCGTGTTGCTGATTCCGTTGTTGACGTACTCGTTGTAGGAATACTCGTATACTGACGCGCCAAGCCCCATGTCATTCCATTCGCCAATGTAGTCAGGGCAATCGTAGCTCGAGTGATTATTGAAGTCGGTTACCTGGTTGACGGAGCCCTGCTCGACTGTAGACACACTGCCACCATACTGATACTCGTGCATTTCATAGACAACGTTGGTCCAGCCTTCTGACGAAGGGCTGGGCAGCATGCTCCAGTCCCAACTGCCCCAGGTTCCTTCCATGAAGATCATGTGCGCGGAATCCGCGGAGCGGACGGAGGTATACAAGCCGGCGTAGGCGCTGATCACGTCGGCATTGCTGGGTGCGCCGTCAGGTTCATTGATCAGGTCGTAGCCGGCGACGTTTGTGTTGCCATTGTAGTGGTTGGCGATCTGCCACCACATCCAGGCCGTTTCTCCCTGGTCGGTGCCGTTGGTCCAATACTGGTTTTGATTCTCCCAGCCGGTATCGTCCGAGGTGCTCTGTCCGCCCACCACTCCATGCATGTCGATGATGGTGTACAGCCCCGCCGCAGCGGCATTGCTGACAATCCAGTCAAGCTGCGTGAACGCGTCCGAGCGCCACGAAGATTCGGCCTGGCTGGCCATGGGCCAGAAATTTCCCCACCAAACCGGAACGCGAATGGCGTTGAATCCCATCGCCTTGATGTTGGCAAAATCCTGGGTGGTGATCCAGTCCTGTTCGTAGTCCTTGATGAGCGCCTGCTCAGTGGCTACCCCAAAGCGGGTGTCGAGTTCTGATATGATGCTATGGCTGTCGGGTAGGCCGCCGGAGTCGCATGGGCACATCCAGGGCTCCATAACCATATATCCGCCCAAGTTCACGCCCTTCAGAATAACCGTTGAGCCGCTGGCGTTGACGATACTGCGGCCGCTGGTGTGCAACGCGCTGAGCTCAGCCACGGCGGCATACGAGCTGGCGGCAAGGGCGAAAAGGAAGACCACAGAGCGAACGGCCAGCCGGAAGGACTGGCGATGCGTAACTGATACTGCAATCAAGTTCATACCTACGACCTCATGAGCGCATCCGCGAATTTCGGCACAGTGTACGAACGGACTGTGCCGCCTTGGGCGACGCGTCTTTCGTTTTGGACCACATCTACTTTCTATTGCGGTCAGTTTTCGTCGGCACTGTCGTCAGAAATCGAGAACGGTGCAAGTGATTTGGAGCGGAGATCCATTCGCATCGCGAGGTCAAGGCCAGCCAGCCGCAATCAAAGATGAGATGCTGTGCCGGCACCGTGGCTGAGGATTCGTTTGTCGAATGTGGAATGCGGGTTGAAGTCTTGCGAGATCGCCTTCGGCTGGTGGGGCCTGCACCCGACAAAGGGAGCAGGGTGACGTGGCTTGTGGCCCGGTGGATCCTAGTCTCCTTGGAGTCTTGAAGACCCTCTCAGCTATATTTCCCATATGCGGGCAGAAATAGGCCCGTCAAGATACGATTGTCCTGAGATAATTCCGAGGAACTTCCGATGTTCTTCCGATGGATAACAGGCTGTTGATTCCACGACACATACGCTCGGTGTATGGGTGGCAGATCGTCCAACGAGCTTCCCCTTCCCGTTTGAATGCTGTATCGTCAACCCCGACCTTAGCAAGATGACCCGAGACTGTGCGGCCCACCGGATCGAGCCAAGCCCTATTATTTGGGAAGGGAGGCATGGTCGGGGCCGTCCGTCGCGTTGGGTTTCAATTCGGGGCAAGGAGTTGCTGCTGATGACGCTCCTAGTCCAATAACAGCAGGTAAATGCGGCCGACTCACCTTGATATCCAAGTTCCGAATGGTTGGCGGCGACTCTTCCCCACTGTGAGTTGGCGCACATTTCTCTATAGTTGGCGCGATAGTCTGCCAAGCTCACGAAAACAGTCGACTTCCCGATCTTCCTGAACATCTACTCAGAAGGCGAGGCTCATTATTGGTGCGTTGGCGGCGTTGACGATGAGGGTTCCTGCCGCAGTTTTCTCATCGGAGGTGCGCCAGGTGAGGTCGATCTCGCGGGTTTCGTTGGGCAGCATCTCGAAGTCATTGTCGCTCAACTCGGCCAGGTAGGGAGCGGGCCGAGCTTGCGGCCAGGTGAAGCGCATGTGGACGAGGTGAGCGTAGCCGCCTGAGTTGATGATGCGTACGCGACTGCGGAAGCTACCATCGCCGGCGGCTTTTGTGGGTTGAATGTTGGTGACGACGAGGTTGGTTTGGGGCTGCTCCTTGAGCAACTGGAAGGCGGGCTTTTCGTGCTCGGCGAGAAGATCAGGCGCGCGATGCGGCGTGCCGGGCATGACGTCGGCGAGGAGATCAGCGAAGAGGACGAGGTAGGCACGCGTCTGCGGCTCGGCAATCAAGTAATCGTCGGTGGGCTGGGTTGAAAACTGGTCGACCACGGGTGTGTAGCCGGTAAAAGCGGCGGTGTGGCCGGCGCCGTAGAGGCCGGTGACGAGAAGCGGTTGGTTTGCAATGGTCAGTTCTACATGGGCGCCGGTGCGCGGGCTGACTGCGTTGAAGGCGGTGAGGCCGTAGTGTCGCAGCAGCTCGTAGCCTTCAGCCGAGGCGCCGTTCTCGGTAGCATCGGCCCCGGAGGCAATCTCGTCGATCGGATTACTGGTGGAGAGGGCGTCGTCCATTCCGTGCGGGCCATAGATCAGATCGGGACGGCCGGAGATTTCGACGGGGAGAATATCGTTGAGAGCTGTGCTTTCAATAATGGCGGCTCGGCCAAGGCCGCCGTGGAAGCTGCCTTCGCCGCCGCTGATGATGAAACCGGTTCCGGCCTTGACGGCATCTGCGATGGCCTTGGCGGATGATTGCGGGAGGACTTTCGCGAGTGCTTCAAAGCAGCCGACCCAGATGACATCGTACTTGCCGTGGAGCACGTTGCCGTCGGTAAGGTCGCTAGCCATCTCGTCGAGCGCGTTCTCGTCGTAGACGTCGACCGTAAGGCCGATGGAGTTGAGCAGCTTGGCGATGGGCGCCGCAGTTTTGGATTGTGCGATGAGAAGCACGCGGTGCGGAGCTGTGAAGGCGGGCGTGACGACCTTGATGAAGCTGGTTTCAGTCGCCGAGTCAGAGCCAGTGAGCGTGGCGCGCAAAATGTAAACGCCAGCGGCTTTGGGCAGTGTGAGCGAGAAATCGCCGACCGAGCCTTTGCCGTCAGCTGGGATGGTGGCGGGGAAATCGGTTGAGGCGACCTTTTCACCATTGGGCGCAACCAGCTCGGCGTGCACCGATCCCTTGATCTCGTTGTCCGAGTCGTTGATGAGCCAGACAGGCGCCGACCATTGGCTTCCCGCGAGCTGCGAATCGAGAACATCCTTGTAGGCAAAACTGAGCGCGACGGGCGCCTGCGAGCGCTTCATGAGCCAATAGGCAGTTTTTGGAACTCGGTCGTAGTCGACAATTCCGAAGCGGAAGCCGGGGCCAAGCTCGAGAAAGTCCCATGAGCGGATGCCGTTGACGGGATCGTACTTTTTGCGGCGGAAGGCCTGGGCCGCGTAGTTGAGAATGAGGCCTTGGTAAAGCTGGGTGTCGCTCACCAGTTCAGGCAGCGAGCGGGGATTGCGGTCGACCCAATGCTCTGTGCGATAGAACATGCTGTAGAGGCCGTGCTCATCGAAGCTGGTGAGGTAGCTGTAGGCTGCGGTGTCAATGGGCAGATTGAACCAGCGGGGCTGGTTGGGCACGCCGCCCCATTGCTGGGCGGGCGTGAGATATTTGTCGAGGTTCTCATACGACGAGAGCGAGATGCCGCCGTACTCAGAGACGAAGCCGGTCTTGGCGTCAAAGAGCAATTGGTAGGGATCCTGTTGCCAGATCATGCCTGCAGCGGCGGTCCAGTAATGTTGCTCTCCGAGGTCGCAGAGGCTGGGATGGAAAATGGAGCCGGGGGCGAGCTCGGTAATGATGGATTTCATCTGAGCCATAAAATCGTCGTAGCTATGCTGGTCGACTCCCATGCTCCACTCGCCGGCCTTCTCATGCGCTTCAGCCAACGGCGCCCATTCGATAATAGAGGCGTGATTGCGGAGGGCAGTGACAATCTCTGAGACTTGCAGGCGAGCTTGCTGCATGTAGGGCTTGCGGCGCGGGCCATCGCGGTCGATGATGTGCTGCGGGCCGAACTGAAGGAACGGAAGCTCTTCGACTACCAGGATTCCCAGACGATCGCATAGATCGTAGAACTCCGGTTTCTCAACAACGGTGAAGTTAACTACGAGGTTGAAATTGCCGTCACGAAAGAGGCGGAGGTCGCGATCGTAACTCGCTGCTGTTGGCGTGGAGCGATAGAAGTCTTCAATGGCAAACCACGAGGCCTTGATGAAGACCTTCTTGCCATTAAGCCAGTAGGCCATATTGGCGTCGCGGGTGACGGTGCGGATGCCGAAAGTGACGGACCGCTGATCGCCCCATTGGCCTTGCACGGGGACGATCACCGCTTCAAGTTTGTAGAGGTTTTGCGGACCGTGGTCCCAAGTCCACCAGAGTTGCGCGTTGGGAACATGGATGGTGGCTTCTGCCTTGGTGAGTCCGGGAGCGGCAGTGAAATTGAGCGGAGGACAATCCTGCGGTAAACCAGTGAAGTTGTCAGGCGAGATCTTGAGCGAGACAGTGCGCGTGGCCGTCTCTTGACTGGCGTTCTTGAGAATCACTCCCAGATGCAGTGTTGCGCTGCCATCGGGGTTGATGGATTGGGTTTCGACGTGCACATCGTCGATAGTGATCGGGCTCATGGTGCGAAGGTGAACGCTGCGCCAAATGCCCATGTCAAAGGCGGCGTTGCCCTGCGCGGGAAGCGCATCCCAGGCTACATCGATGAAGTAAGGCGGCTTCTTGAGCTGTGCTGGGCCATCGGGAGAGGCATAGGCCATGCTGAAGTCGCCATTCATGTACTCGAGCAGGCCGCGGCCCTTGGGCACCCAGGGGTGGGTGACGACGACAGACAGAACATTGTCGGCGGTGTAGCGAAGCTTGTCCGTCACGTCGAAGACGAAGGCGGTATAGGTGCCTTCGTGGGAGCCGAGTAGCTGGCCGTTGAGCCAGACAGTGACAAAGTAGTCGGCGCCGTCAAAGGCGATCTGGGTAACGGTGCCGGGGATTCTGGGACCAGCATGGAAGTGCTTGCGATACCACCATTCCTTTTGATTGATGGCGATGAGATCTTTGGTCTCAAGCCAGCGGTCGACGCCGGTAAAGCCAGCTTGCAACTGCGTGTCGCCGGGAACGGTTACGGCCTTAAAAGAGCTGTCATCGAAGGTCTCTTTATCCGCACCGGCTTTGATACCCGCGTCGAAGTCAAAGGAACTCATGCGCCAGTCGTTGCCGTCGAGCAGAATATCGTTGGCGGCGGGAGCGGCACCCGTAGTTCCAGTCAGGTGCCTTGGATTCGCTCCCTGGGCCCAAACCACCGCACTCACGCAATACGTAACGACTGCAATCAGAACTACGAATCTCGTAGCGCGCATGACTTCTCCCTTTACAAGAAAATTTATCGCGACAATGCTCGGCGGACTCGATCAAGTTCTCTCCAGCACTTCACCATCGCCTTGCTGACTGACCGATGAGCCCATTTGTTGAGCGAAATGCCCAATTGCGGTTCAAGGTCCATCGACTGCAAGGGTGCGCATGCAGTGTTCAGTCACCGTCGCACACTCAAGCATGAACGGCATACACGAATCCTCAGAATTCTTCGGCGCGCACTTTTCCTCGACGGAATTTAGAAGGAACTCGAACTGCTGGGTATCAACCGCCATCGCACAATCGATTCGACCCACTCGCAATTGTAGCCGAAGCTCTATTTTCGAGTTCCGGTTGAATCACCAATAGGGAGATAGTCCCGTTTGTGGCGTTGTCTTCGCACAGATGGGATGAGAACGTCGATCATGATCACTGCTTGGTGCTAAGCTGGCCGTCATCGACGTACTTCAAAGTTGCAATCTCGGAGTAAGCGCGGGTCAACGTGCAGGGTTTCCTTTCACTTGCGCCGCATGCAAACGCTAAAGACTGAAAGGATGCAGTCACCCGTGGTCACGGCGCGGCGACGGTCTACAACACTGATAGCCTCTTTTCAACTTCGTGTAAACTTATCAGGGAGGATTTTGAATGAGCACGAAACAACTACTAGCTGAAATCGAGCGCGGCATCAACGCTTTGCAGAAGGCGCATGCCTTGTGTTTGAAAGGTGAGGCTGTTGCACCAAAGACCAAGGTTACCGCAGCTAAGACAGCCAAGGCAATAAAGGGGCAGGCTAAAAAGGTCGCAAAGCGCGCCATGAGCGATGAGGGTCGAGCCAAGATTGCTGCTGCTCAGCAAAAACGCTGGGCCAAGGTTAGGCGGGCAAAGAAGAAGGCGGCTAAAGCCGCTCTGGTAGCCTCCGCAACTAAGTAATCCACTCTCACTCAAACGCATAAGGGCCCGAGGTTATCGACCTCTGGCTCTTATGTTTTCAGCGATAGGCTCGATCGTTTGGCGACCCAGATTCGTTCTTCGTAGACCCATCCAGAAAAACCGAAAACGGCCTTGGGGAACGGTAGCCGGCTAAACATCCGAAACCGCAGAATATGCCTTCCAGGGGGTAAATGCTGCCCTAGGCGGATTGACCGGATTTCCTTTCGTCGAGCCTTAGCTACTATCCGCCATTCTTATTAGCGGGTTCCTGGGACGAATTTTGAACCACGCACTTTTCGCTTTGGCGCTTTCTACTTTTGATCACGTACATGGCAGCGTCCGCGGCGCTCAGAAGGCTGTCCTTCGTGCTTCCGTCCTTCGGGTAAAGAGCAATGCCGATGCTCGCCCCACCGTTCAGCAGGTACCCCTCCACAGCGAATGGATGGTCGAAGCAGTGTTCCAGCCTTATAACGATCTTATCCAGGTCGCTGATGCCGTTTTGCAACGAGACAAGCGCCGCGAACTCGTCACCGCCCAGCCGCGCCAACATATCGCCGCCCAGCAACTGGCGATCCATGCGCAGAGCTGCTTCCTTGAGAAAAAGATCTCCCACATGGTGTCCATATGTGTCGTTGATCATCTTGAATTTGTCAAGATCGATGTAGATAAGTCCGAGCATTGAGCCGGACTGGCGCGCCTCTTCGATTTTCAATTTGGTGAACGTTTCTAATGTGAAGCGGTTGGGAATATCGGTGAGCAGATCATATTCCGAACGACGGCGTAGATCGGAGTAGAGCCGAAGGGTCTCGATGGCGAGCGTGGCCAGCCGCGCACCGTTGCTGAGGGCTACTACTTCACGGTCGGCCGGCGGCGTCTCCGGATTGAGTCCTGCAAAGAGCGTGCCCAGGGCTTGCCCGACGCGGGCATTGATGCTCGTACGTACGATGCGCAAGCGGCACTCCTGCATCGGCGGGCAATCGCCAAGCCTCTCTCCGTCTGCAGTCTCACACCAGCATGGGGCTCCCTCTAGTGCCGAGGAGACCATTGCCGCAATCTGTACGAGGATTTCGGGGAGCGGCTTCGACTCGTTAATGGCTTCGAGAATGCGGCTGCGCTGACGTTCAAGTTCGGCCTCTGACTCAGTACGCGTCGACATGGCGACGGCTTGTCGCCTCACTTTGCGTTCCAGCGCCCAACCCCTTGCGATGACGACGAACACTACGATCTGTGACAGGCCGAGGGCTAGAAGCAGATTGCGAATGTTCAGCAGCGAAGGCCTGGCAATGATTGTTATGTCGTCGAAGGAGCGCAGAAGGATATTGAAGGGCACCTCCGCGCCCGCTATAACCGACTTGGTTTCCGTTCTAGTGCAAATGCCTGTGAGACGAATTCTGGTACCTAGCGGAATCTCCATCATTCGCGGCACTTCGCTGATCGTGGGTGGATGATGGTAGATCGCCGTGAACAATTCACCGTCGGCGTTCAGAACAAATTCGTCCTGGGTGGCCTCGCGGACCGCTTCAACCACCTTTCCTTCGATCGAAACCAGATCGTTCTGGTGGCCATCGGCTGTATTGTTGCTCCAGTGAGCAAGTTGCAGCCAGGTCGCTTGTTGCGGGGCGACTGGCGCATAAACATGGCTATCCTGGACTTCCGCATCGATCAGAGACAAGAAGCGGTCATGAGCATCGCTAAAGCCAATTGCCTCTGCGCGATCGCCGATCCTCAGCGGATCGCTGCTATTGGTCGTGATCCACAGGCTTTTGGAGCCGTCCTGAAGCACAATGGCGTGACCAGGCTGATAATAGGTAATGATCCCCGAAACGCGAATCCTGGGAGTTAAATCGAGCTTATCGTAAACGGAAAGAATCTTGTCCATCGAAGTGACAGGCGCCAACCATGGGCTGGTTTTGGAACGAGCAATGACCTTAATGCTCGCAAGACTGGGGACAAAGAGCTCCGTTCCGGTCAACTGCATCTTGTCGTCGAACTTTCCGGCTGAGACACCTGTGATCTCGACTGTGGCGTCCAAAAAACCCCTCAGCGTGTCCAAATCGTCGGTATCCAGATGCACGGAAATGGGTCCGGACTTGGTCTGAAACTGGATCTCGCTGACAGATTCTCGAATCCAAGAATGTTTCGGTGCTAGGTCGGCGGATCGGATGATACCCCGCACTGAAACCAGCCGGCAGTCGAATTTCCCTTTGATTAATTGTTTGAAGCTGGCAGGGATCGCTGTTGGCAAATCGCCGTGATGAAGCACTGCGATGTTGTTGCTGTCGACCATGGGGTTGAAGCTGCCCACGGTTTTTCCTTGGATACGAATCCGATCTCCGGGCCTTAGTTGGATCTGCATGGCATCCGCCGGAGATAGTACGAAAATGGCAGCGCCTTGATCCTGGACAAAGAGAATTCTCTCATCGCCGCGGAAGAAAGTCACTGTCGCCTCGAAGGTTACCGGATATCCCTTGTTGCTTTCGCCATTCGAGAGGGCTTCAATCTGGCTCAACGTGGTCAGCGCCACAGGTGGAGCGCCCCAGGCAATCGAGGCCCATCCTGCAATAATCGCAATCGCCGGAAGCAGTCTATTCATAAAGCGAATCCGATCAAAATGGCGTCGGCCACTCATGATCAATCTATCGGCATTGAGAAGCATTGACATCAG
>JBEKCA010000095.1:0-18820 GCA_050015115.1 Occallatibacter sp. | reverse complement strand
TGGGTACCGAGATTCCCTATATGGCGCACCTGCTTGGAGTGGCGTCGCTGGTCATGGGCGAGGCTGGACAGGTTCCATTCGCAGTCACCGAAGAGATGGTGATCGCCGCGATTCTCCATGATGCCGCCGAAGATCACGGTGGGGCGATGCGGCTCCGGGACATCGAGCACAACTTCGGCTCGAAGGTGGCGCAGATGGTCGAGGGGCTGTCGGACAGCCTTTCCGAGGATGCCGAAAACAAGCAACCGTGGCTGGAGCGCAAGAAGGCTTATCTCGCGCGACTTCCCGGAGAAGAGCCCGGCACCCAACTCATCTCAGCGGCCGACAAGCTCTACAACGCCAGAGCGATCCTCGAAGACTTTCGAGTGATTGGGCCGCGAATCTGGGAACGCTTTCAACGTAAACGGAATGACCAGCTTTGGTATCTTGAGGAGTTGATAAAGATATTCAAGGCCGCTGGAACGAACCGGATCGTCGAAGAGTTTAAGCGGGTGGTTGGCGAACTATCGGAGATGTCTGCAGGGGAGACGAACTGATCGGCTGACGCCTTTCAGCTGTTCGACACGGCGCGGCTCGCTCCTTATTTGCTCGATTCCAGCAGCCAGGACCTCAGCACTTCATCCGCGCGGCCCTGCCAGCCGCTACCGGTTGCGCGCAGGCCTTCCGCCACGTCGGGAGAGAGTCGAATCGAGATAGGAACCTTTTTGGGAGTCTTCTGCGACCCGCGCCTGCGCAGCTTTTGCAGCATCTTCTGCTCCGACCCCGGGAGGGCGGAGAAGGGCCCAAAGGCCGCAACATCTTCAGCGGCGATCTCTCTGATTTCTCCGTCGTTGTCAATTAATGGTTTGCGGTTTGTCATAGAGTTTAGCCTCCCTTTTATTGGTCTTGCGAAAACTGATGGCGCGGATTCCGTCCGGTTTTGGGATGTAGCAGAGCAGGTGTAGCCGCTTGTCCAGATACCCAACTGCAATGCGCCGCATTTCTCCATTTCGTGGATAGTCCGCGAATAACGCTGTTTCGAAATCGAAATCAGCAGCCCGCTCGAAGGAAAGTCCACGCTCCCGGATGTTGCGGTCATTCTTGACGGGATCGTACGAGATTCCAATTGGTTTATTGTATATACTATTTGATCGAATTCAATGGTAGAGGAGGCAAGCGCTTATCCCCGCCGGTGCAGTTCCAGCTCCACCACGCGCATCATCTCGGCTTCGGGGGCGGGCTTGCCGGTCCAGATCTCGAACTGGCGTGCGCCTTGCTGGACAAACATCTCCAGGCCGGTGACGACCGGAATGCCTTGCTCTTTTGCCAGCTTGATGAGCGGAGTCTCCATCGGGTTATAGACCATGTCGAAAACCAGGCTGGCGTTCAACTCCTCTTCTCCGTTGTCGAAGGGCGGAGGCAGCGCCTGCTTGTTGCCGGCCATTCCGCAAGGAGTGGAGTTGATAAGCACGTCGAAGTGGCTGTCGGCGAACCTCTCTCGCTTGAGCGCCTTGGCTTTGGATTCCTTGGCCAGTGCGACGGCGTTCTCGTGGGTGCGATTGACGATGAAGACCTCAGCGCCCTGATCGACGAGTCCAAAGACAGCAGCCCGGGCCGCACCCCCTGCGCCAAGAACCGCGATACGCGCGCCCTTGAGCCGGAGACGGCGTTCGAGCGGGCGAATGACCCCGTCGACGTCAGTGTTGAAGCCGACGATCTTGCCGTCCGGGCCTACACGTAGCGTGTTGCAGGCTCCGATGCGCTGAGTGAGCGGAACAGAGCCGGCAACGACGGGGTTGGACAGGTGAGGCAGGACCTCCTGTTTGAGAGGCATGGTCACGGCGACGCCAGCCATCGGCAGCTCGCGCACCAGTTTGAACAGGTCATCGACTGAACGCGTTTTTAGCGGAACCAGAACTGCATTGATGTTTTCGCGGCGGAAGGCGGTGTTTTGCATCAGCGGCGAAAGCGAGTGAGCAATAGGGTTGCCGGCGACGCCGAAAATGCGCGTGGCCCGGTCAAGATGATCGGCGCGGTAGAGGTCGCGCAGAGTGCGCGCGCTGATCTGGCCAGGAGCAGTCGCCAGCTTGGGGTCTTCCGAGCCTTCAGAATAAGAGGCGAAGGTGAAAGCCGCGCCAAAGCGCAGGCCCAGGATGCGGCTGACCAGTCCCTCCTCGCCCATGGCGATGCCGACGACCTCGAAGGAGGGAGAGACGTTGCCGATGAGCTTGAGGACAGCGAGATTGTCGGAGAGGTTGCGGGCCGTCGAGACGACTTTCACAAACTCGGGTCGGAAGGCCTCAATGCGCTGGGCGGCTTGTTCGAGATTTTTGGTGCGCGTGAAGTCGTGGAAGCTGACCAGCAGCGCCGTGCCCGCAGCCCGAAGCTTTTCGCGGAACTGGTCGAACTGGCGCGACGAAGCCTCTTCGGCGGACTCAACCTCGAGATCGACGATCTGGCAACCGGCCTGGGCGGCCTTGGCCAGCAGATCCAATTCTGTAGCCAGTGCCCCATCGAAGTTGCCGCCAAACTCCTTGCGCCGGCAGGTGGCGATGGCCGCCACCGCGCGGTGGGCGGCCATCAGCTCCTTGATTTTGGGCAGCGCCAAGGCTGGCTTAGGAAGCGAATCGAGGCGGAGTTCGATAAATCTGGCGTCGGATTGCGACTCGAGCAGCGCAGCCTCGGCGCGCTCGATCAGTTCCGCCGGCGAGCTAGCCTGAATGGCTACGCAGAGCTTTCCCATGCTTTCCAGGCGGAGGCGGGCCGGGAGTGCGGGCGCGGAGACGGGCGAAGTGGGGCCGGAAGCAGTCATCTTGTCGTTTGACGCATCTTATAGCGCCTTCGGCCAGGATGCAACAGCGATATTTTTTGGAATGGCCCGAGCGCGCTCAGGCATGGAAGGCCGCTAGGATCTCCGCGGTCGAGCGCACCCGGCCCAGGCGGCGAAAGATGCGCTCAACGCTGTTCGCATGGCTTTCGGCGTTGAGGCCGGTCATCGCATCCTCGGCGAGGATCAGTTCGTATCCTCTCTCGTAAGCGTCGCGCGCCGTGCTCTCGACGCCCGCCTCGGTGGCGATGCCGCAGAGGATAATGGTCGTGAGGCCACGGCGGCGCAGTTGCAGATCGAGATCGGTGCCATAGAAGGCGCCCCATTGCCGCTTGAGGATCACAACGTCGCTCGGCTGCTGGTCGAGTTCGGGAAGCAGTTCAGTCCAATCCGGCGGCAGCGCGCCAGGTGAGCGCATCGGCTGGTCGGTTGGTGTGTGCAGCCGGTCAGCGCCGTCGAGGGCACCGCCCACATGGACCAACACAGGCTGTGCGCCGGCTGCCCGGGCCGCGGCGAGCAGGCGTGCGCAGTTGGCGATGACTGAAGGCTTCGAGTGAGGCGCGCCGCCAGGGATCAGTGCGATGCCTTTTTGCAGATCGATGACCACGATAGACGTTCGGCGGGGGTCGAGGGTCAACGCTGTCGCCGGAGTGGGTTTTGGATCCAGCTTTTGTTGTTTTATTGCAGATCCAGGCTCCAAGCCTTTCAAGGCTATCTCCGAAATGAGATCGTCAAGATCGTCTTGGGTTTCCTCTGCTGCATCGTGTAACGTTTTCTCATCGCTCATTGCTGGATTCCTTCCTGAGAGGGAATGATTCCCATTTCTTTGTAGATTGGCCGAATCTGGCGTCGCAGAGACGGCAGCCGCGTGGTGAACCAGGCCGCTCCCAGCACAACTACTGCGCCATTCAGGATCACCGTCCAGGGCGCGCCAACCTTGTGCGCCATCGTCCCGGCCAGCAGACTGCCAAAGGGCGCCATGCCCATGAACGCCATGGTATAGTAGCTCATCACGCGGCCGCGCTTGTCGTCAGTGACGATGGTCTGGATGACGGTGTTGCTGGCGGCCATGCCCTGCATCATTCCCATGCCCGCGACAAAAACCATAATCATCGAGAGCCAGAAGACATGCGAGAGGCCGAAGCCGATCAGTCCCGCGCCGAAAACGGCGGCGGAGATGGGGATTATCCTCACCAGACCTCGCACATTTTTGCGTGCCGCCAGCGACAGCGCCGAGACCAGCGCTCCGAGGCCCATCGAGCCCATCAAGAATCCGAGCGTATGCGGGCCGCCGCGCAGGACATCCTTGGCAAAGATCGGCATAAGCACGACAAAGGGCATGCCCATCAGGCTGACCACGGCAAAGAGCAACAGGATGGTCCGGATGGGCAGGAATTCTGAGACGTAGGTCCATCCCGCCTTCAACTCTGAAACCATCGATGCAATCTTGCGTTCGACCTCGGCATCGTGCAGGCGCATCGCCAGCAGGGAGATGATGACGGCGATGTAGCTGATGCCGTCAATCAGAAAGCACCAGCCTTCGCTGCTGACGGCAATCAGCATCCCCGCCAGCGATGGGCCGATGAGGCGCGCCAGATTGACCATCGATGAGTTGATGGCAATGGCGTTCTGAAGATCGCGCTTGTCGTCGACCATCTTGATCATGAAGGACTGGCGGCCAGGCATGTCGAAGGCGTTTATGGTGCCCTGCATCACGCTTAAAACGAGCAGCAGTGGGATGGTGATGTGGCCGGTGAGCGTAAGCGCGGCCAGGGTGAGCGACTGGACCATGGAGAGGGTCTGTGTCCAGACCAGCACCAAACGGCGGTCGAGCCGGTCGACCCAGACTCCTGCAAAAGGCGCGACTAGAAAAGTGGGAATCTGGCCGGCAAAGCTGACCGTGCCCAGCAAGAGAGCCGAGCCGGTGAGCCGGTAGACCAGCCAGCCAGTGGCGACACGGGTCATCCACGTGCCGATGAGCGAGATGGTCTGGCCGCCAAAGAAGAGACGGAAATTGCGATGACGCAGCGCGCGCCAGGCATGAGAGATGCCTGGGGATCGGCCTGACGCAGGCTCGGCGGAGATCTTGGCTGGTTCGATCGTCTCTGCTGGGTCGGTGCCGCTCAAGAATTGGGGCCTCATTGGCAGTTTATCGGAAGGTGGTCTGTGGGCAGGTGGGGTTCGTGGTATTCCACCCATTCGCCAGGAAGAAGGCGAATGGATGGGGGCACGAAGCAGTCCTCGGGGTTTCTGCTCGCAACCATGTGACGAATCGCCGCTGTCTTGTCCTTCATCCAACGTCCGGGGAGCCACCAGCCGTCCAGCACGCATAACAGTGCGCTGCTGGGCCTGCGAAGCACGTAAAACAGACCTCGTTACAGGCTCGGCTGTCTTCCATTTTTACCGTTAAGTACAGGATTTCCAGATTGACAGCAAGATGAAGCGCTGTATGCTGTGAACGTGAACCATCCCGGTCGCATTCAAGGCCGGGATGGATGTTGCATCGGGCGATTTGACAGACGCCAGAGGCGGCAATCCGGGGCGAGCGACCCTGATCACACATCAAGATGCCTTGGTACAGCATCCAGATTTCCTCTCTGTAGCAGTTATCGGCCTCGCGGGAGGTTTTCCCTCGTGGCCGATTGTTTTCTAGAGGCCATTGTTGTTGCCGGTGGGACTGCATATGCGCTTCGCGGCAGACAGTGTGTCGGAAGTCCTGATTAGGTCGATGTTTTGAAAGGGCACGGCTTCAGCCGCGCCGCAAATGCGGCAATATCGCTCCGGGCTTTAGCCCCCGGGGGATTGTTTAATTGCAACAATGAATTGTTCGTGGTCTTCTTTGCCAGGTCCGGCTCTCTCATGCTGGCCGGCAAATCAGCCCGAGGCTCAAGAGCGCGAACCTGCCGACAATTCATAAAACCCCAAGCGAGTTCGCAGCTTGTCTCAGAGTCCATCACGCAACGCGAACTATTCAGATGTGTATCTGATCTCCAGTGTGCGAATCCGATAGCAGGAGTAGAAGAGCACCACTGCGATCAGCGCCAGCAGCCCCAGAGTCGCAGCCCAGGCGGAGACCGGTTCCGTTTCGACCGTTAGAAGCGCGAAAATGCCCTGCGCAGAGACGCTGACCGGCATGAGGTGGCGCAGGTAAGAGGCAACGCTGAGCTTTTGCAGCAGCGCAGGCAGGACCGGGTTGATCGCCTCCCAGCCGAGCAGGATCATCGCGGCCGGAGTGGGGTTCCTGAAGATCATGCTGAAAAGCAGGAAAATCGCCCCGTAGCCGAGACATGCGAGAACGATGATGGCAAGATACGCCTCCAACTGGCCGAGGCCGGGGCCATTGAAGACATAATCTTTTCCGGCAGCGCCGAAGCCGGCATAGATCAGCGCGAAGTCGGCAACGGTTGCGCTTCCAAACAAGAGCACGGCGCTGAACGAGCCCGCCACAAATTTGCACAACAGCAGCAGTTCACGCGGCACGGGAGACAGCAGATAAAAGTGCAGGCTGCGCTCGATCATCTCGCCGCGAATCAGGCGCGAGAAGATGCCCAGGCAGCCGAAGAAGACGCCAAGCCGGATGTAGTAAAGCTGGATAACGCCGGCCAGGACATTGGTGTCGTCGCTCCTGAAGGATGCATCGTGAGATTCAAAGACAAAATGGATGAGCATGATGAATGTGGGGACGAAAGCCAGAAAGTAGACCCAGCCCGCCTTCCACGAGAAGAGGTTGCGCCTCACCTCGATGCGAATGAGGCGGCGCGCCTGAATCCACCACAAGCCCCATGGCTTTTGCGCCAGATTTTTCAGGAATGTGCTCACTGCATCCATCATCATGACGCGCCTCCATCCGAGCCGATCAGATATTGGTAGATAGCGCTGGCGTCGTCGTCGGCCGGAGCCACGGACTCGATCTTGACCAGCCCTTTGGCAGCGACTCCATTCAGCATCGAGTAAAACTGGTCTATGTCGCCGGTGCGCAGAAAGACGCCTCGGCCATCCGTGTGCAATCTCGCCTCGACGCAATGGTTCACAGAGAACATTCGCGCCGCCAGCAACTCAGGATGGTCGCAGCGGATAAGAACCTGCATCGGTTTCTCGCGCACCTCCTGCCTGACCTGGCGGATGCTCCCCTCCGCGACTAGATAACCGCCGGTGATGAGGACAACACGATCGGAGATGCGGTCAACCTCGTCGAGTATGTGGCTGGAGATCAGCAGATGCATTCCCTGCCGGCCAAGCTCCTGAAAGAGCGCAATCGATTCGGCGCGGGCCATCGGGTCAAGGCCGTTGAGCGGTTCGTCGAGGACCAGAACTCGCGGATGATGCGCAATCGCCTGTGCGAGCCTGACCTTCTGCCTCATGCCTTTGCTGTATCCGGCGATCTTCCGCCCGGCGGCATTGCCAAGCTCGACGCGGTCGAGAGCCTCAGCCGCCATCTCAAAGGCCTGAGCCTCATTCATTCCGTGCAGCATCAGGCTATCGAAGACAAAATCCCATCCGTTGATTCCGCGTGGGAAGGAATCGAACTGCGCGCAATAGCCAAGGATGCGAAAGAGGTCGGGCGAATTCGAGGGAGAAAACCCCAGCACCGAAATGCGTCCATTCGACGGCTGAACGAGCCCGGTCATCAGATTCATCAGCGTTGTCTTGCCCGATCCGTTGGGACCGACCAGCGTCGTGATTCCTGGCGGAATGGTCAGCGAGATGCGGTTGACACCGAGCACTTCGCCGTAAAACTTGGAAACATCCTCGAAGATGATCTGGTCGTTCATCCGCGGACCACCTCGCGGGCACGGATGCGTGCATTGAGCATGGCCGCGCAGATCAGGCAGGCGACGACGAGCGTGATCGCAATTGCTGTCGTCGGCAACCAGCGATCTCCGCCGGTGGATTCAGGCGCTCCAAGCAATCTGTGCCAGAGGGTCGTCATCATATACGGAATGTTGAGCAGGAAGCCCCACTTTGTTCGCAGCACCCCGGTCACGATGCCGCCCACGCCTGCCGGTACAAATGTCGCCGCAAAAATCGCACCCGTTGCCATGACCCTCCACTTGACCCACGAAGAGATAGCGAGACCAAGGACGGAAAGGAACGCGATCCAGATCAGCTCTCCCACCAGAAGACCGACCCCAATCTGGAGATTGGCGGCGAACCACGGCACTGGAGAGGAGTAGCTCTGATCTACAAAGAGCAGAAGGCACGGCACCCAGGTGACGAATGAGAGCGATGCGAAGAGCGCGATGAATTTGCCCAGCACATACCCGAAACGCGAGATGGGATGGCTGAGCAAAATGGGCAGCGCGTTATCGGCAAGATCGAAGCTGATCAATCGGGGCGCGATCCATGTTGCCAACGGCAGCGCAAACCAGGACTGAACCTCGAGGAGCGTCAGAAAGAATTTCGCATCGACGGCCAGAGCTTGTGGGCCACGGAACCCCATCAAAGCTCTTGCGAGCGGATTGTTCACGAGATAGATTCCGATCAAAAAAACGATGGGAGGCAAAAGGCAAAGCACGAAGAGTCCGATCGTGATCTTCGACGACCATGCCTCAGCAAAGCCATACCGCGCGAGCACAAAGACGCGGGTCCACACCGGAGTCACCTTGCCGTCGTAGGCGCGATAGATGTGTTTATAGACTGACATTTGCCCCCCGCGCCATTTCGTTGTCCATTGCCCTGAGGAAGATATCCTCAAGCGAGTCGCGCCGCCGGTTCATGCGCCGGATCTGCACTCCCTGCTCGGATGCAATGACGTAAAGATCCCGCACCTCAACGTTGTCTGGAATCACGAGCTTGATGCGCCCGCCGGGGAAACATGCGCATTCGCAACCGAGCCCTTGAATGCTCACGGTGAACTTCTCTGTAACGCCAACGGTCTCGAGTTCCATGAAGCTGCGGTTGGAGCGGCGCTCCTCTTCGATGTTGCAGAGAGCAGCGATGCGCCCGTTTTTTAGGATTAGCACTTCATCGCAGGTCTCGTCGATGTCGCGAAGTAAGTGAGAGGAGATGAGCAGCCGCACGCTGCCCTGCTTGCGAATTTCTTTGATGAGTTGAATCATGCGCTGGCGCGCCATCGGATCGAGGCCGTTGGTCGGCTCATCGAGGATGAGAAGTTTAGGCCCCTGCGCGAGAGCCTGGGCCAGCTTGATAAGCTGCTTCATCCCCAGCGAATAGGTGTTGACTCTGCGATAACGAACTTCGCCCAGCCCAACGTAGAAGAGCGCCTCGTGCGCACGTTCCAGCGCTTCACCGGCAGGCAGGCCCGCGAGTTCGGCCATGTAGCGGACAAATCGCACGCCGCTCATATTTCCGATGAATGAGTCGTTCTCAGGCATGTAGCCGATGCCGCTGCGAACCTGCGCCCTGTCCCGCTGGCTATCGAGCCCGAAGACGGTGGCCGTTCCCTTGGAGGGTGAATGAAAGCCGAGCAGCGTATTGATCAGTGTAGATTTTCCTGCGCCGTTGGGGCCAAGCAAACCAATTGCCTGGCCCTCCAACGACCCTTTGAGTCCATCGAGTACGATGCGATTCCCGAGCCGGACTTCTAGACCTTTAAGATCGATGACGCCCATATCACTGTTTTACGCCCGCGACGGCTTGTTTGTTCCCGGAATTCACCAAAGCTCCGAGAGTCAGCAGATCAAATCCGAAGAGGCGGCTGTCGCTTGCCACTTCGATGCGGCTGTCTTTGCCCCACGCGCAGATTGCTGTGGGCTTGGCATCGGCAGCCAACTGATTGAGCGCTTGCGCCGTTTCGCCGCTGAAGTTTGAAAGCAGCGGAGACAGCACTGGGCTCAGGTTCTGGTACGCGACGGCCGAGTAGTTGTCGTTGTCGTCCTTTGGCAGCAGCGCTCTGAAGACCGCCGACCGTGCCAGCGAATCGCCGCTCGACTGAGTCTGCAAAGCCTGCATCAGAAGAGCGCGGCTGGGCGCGAGAATCATGTAGCCGTTTGCGAAGGTATACTGCGCCACTACATTTCCAGACGTCAGATCGTGAACCGAATAGTAGCGCTGGCCGCCCGAGTCGCTCGACTCGATGGCAATCTGATGGGCTCCGTTGCCTTGCGTCAGGTTGCGAATCGACGCAGTCAGAGTTTCGAGGGTCTGCTCAAGATGCGCTGAGTCGTGAACCTCAATGACGGCCTTCCAGGATGGAGTTGGCAGCACCGGCCCGTCAAGAGACAAGAGGAATTCGCCTCCCAGGCTCGCAGCCAGATCATCGCGGAAGTTGACGTTGAGCTTCGCCTCAACCTCGCTCAACCTTTGTTGTGCGTCCTTATCGGGCCCGATCATGCTCAGAATGTCGTCGGCAATGTCTTTCGGTTCCTTTGAAAGCACGGCCATCGCAACCGCCGCGTTGGGGGTAATGAATTCAAGCGAGCCCATTGGGGCAGGCGCGGCGAGCCATGAAGCGACACGCTGCCGTGTCCCCGCGAATTGCAAGTTCAGATGATTCTGGGGCTGCCCATTTAATTCGCGGTGCTCGGCGATCAGATAGCTAAGGTCTCCTATCCCGCTGTTTGCGAGAGCCTTTTCGCCTTTATCGCCGCCGTGATTCGAGATCGCTGCGCTTGCCATCATCTGATGCAGATCGGCGGCAAGAATGATTCCCGCTCCGCGGCTATAGGCGGCGGTGATCTGTTGGCCGAAGTCGCCGGTTGCGAAGCCGCTCCCGCCCGCATTCAACTGTGTATCGACCTGCTTCAGCAATGCGATGCTGTTTGAAAACACCGCTTCATGTTGACGAATAAGTGCGTAGCCTGCGCCCTTTGCCGGGGTCGAGGCTGCAGTAGCGTTGAGCGCATTCTCATCGAATACGATCAGCCGATGGGTTGCATCTGAAGAGGGAAATTGATTATTGAGAAAACCGTCAAGGCCGCTCTGCTTTACGTCGGCAATCACCGCAAAGCCTGGGCTGTTGGGCTGATTGACGCCAATGATGACAATCTCTTCGCCGAGATACTGGCTCATCTGGTGAACCTTACCGACCAGCTCATCCAGTTGCGCAGTGTTGTTGTCGTGCCCGTGCGACCACCACTGTTGCAACGCAGTGCTCTTGCTCAACTGGTCATAAAAAATATTGTTTGCCTCGTTGAGAAACTCGCCGAGATTGGGAATGCTGATGTAAAGTAAGGTGCCGGCGGGAACACGGGCCAGCAGATCGCTCGAATAGCGAGGCTCGGGAAACGGGATCTGCGAGATGCGGTGCTGAAGCACGGCAAACTGCGCCAGCAAGGGCAGGTACTTTTCGCGGTCATGGCTCCAGGAGATCTGCTGATCGACCGGCGCAGGATCAAGATTGTCGCTGGTCGCAAGCTGATCGCCCGCCTCGATGAGCGTGTCGACGCCCGAGTGAGCGACGTGGACCGAACCCTGCAAAACAGCAACGCGCGAGCCTTTGATTCCAGAGTTGACGGAGAAGACCGTGCCCGTGACAGCGACGCGGCAATCAGACGTCTTCACATACAAGTGTCCATACTCGCGCTTGGCTGCCTGCACAATTACGGCTCCGTTATCGAGCGTAACGGTCATGCTGCGGCCTCTTGCGCCAACGCCGAGAACGCTTCGCTCATTCACTTCAACGGTCGATCCGTCGCTGAGCCGAAGAACGGCATGAGCTCCGCCGCTGGTGCGCAGTTGTTGGCCTTCTGTTAATTTGTCACCGGCAGCGAGCTGTCGGTCGCCCGCATTCGAGAGGAGATAAGCCGAGCCGTCAATCGATTGCACCTCGGCGCGAACTCCCTGCGGGACCTGCCAATAAGCCTTGTAGAGGAAGAAGGTGCAGACCACGAGCACGAAGCTCGCGGCCATCGCCCAGCCGAATTGCTGAGGGCGCCACACATGTGCGCGCTCGACCCCCGGCGCGGACCAATTCACTAGCATAGGACGTGATGCGTTGCGGAACTTGCCCCGGCAAACGCCGCACTCGCGCAGATGAGCCTCGATCAACAGCGAACGCGCGGCAGGCAGAGTTCCCGCGCGGTAAAAAGGCAGCAACTCGGCAATGTCGCCGCAACCCTCGATGGCGCTGAAGTCAATATTAAGGCGGCTGGCCACTCGCGCGGCGGACTCATCAAACTGCGCGGCATCTGGCTCGCCAGCCTTCACCGCATTCACGGCAGCATTCAAACGAACTTCGTCATCTCGTCTCATTGTCTTCCCTGCTCCAATTCTCTGAGTCGCTTCTTCAGTCTCGATCGCGCATGATGAAGGGTCACGGCAACAACCGCCTGCGAAGTTCCCATCAGTGCGGCGATCTCTCGATTTCCCAGCTCTTCCAGGTAGCGCAAGGTGAACATCTCAGCCGCCCGCGGAGCCAATTCGCCGATCGTAATCCTGAGCCAGCCCCCAAGTTCTCTGTTTGAGGCGCTAGCCTCGGGCGAGCTTGCTCGTCGGGCAGTGACCTCGTCAACGGCCTCTTCCAACGGCTCTGTCGCGGCAGTCTTTTGTCTCCGCAGCAGATCGAGCGCACCGTTGATCGCAGCCCGGTAAAGGTAGCTGCCGGCATTCGCCATGGGCGGCATCTGGCCGCTGGCCAGGCGCAGAAATACCGTCTGGGCAACGTCCTCCGCATCGGCCATGCTGCCGGTGATGCGGCGGGCTGCAAGCAAAACTCGCCGATGATGCTCGGCAAATAACAGCGAGAGCATCTCGCGGCTTTCTGTTGACCGCATCGCTTGGCTTGCGGCAGCCATTGGTTCACCTTCTTGACTGTTCATAGAGATGACGGTCCAACTGGACAATTATTAATCCGGTTGAGAAGGGCTACGGGAAAAACCCTCTCTGTGTTCCGTGAAAAGGGGGTCGGGCGCCGTAGTAAACAACTGCTTCACTTGAAAGGTCAGGGCACGACTTCAGTCGTGCCGCACACGGTGCAAGCTGAGTCTTGGGCTTTAACCCCCGGGGCTGCTTTTCACCATCCGTCTCTGAGCACAGCACGTCTCCGGCAGGGTCTAAGACCAGCATTCTTCTTTGGCTCCACGGCACGACACAAGTCGTGCCCTGAGCGCAGAGCCCCAGTACCCCTCGGCAGCCGGGGGAATTCGCGATTGGTTCGCTGGCTCAGTCTTACCGGACGGCGGTAGCTTTCTATGTATAATGAGCGCCATGAGGTCCCGACAAATTTGCTGTCGGGCGCTGATCTTCCCTGTCCCTATTTTTCTAATCACGCTCGTCGTCTTCGGGGGGGTACTCTGGGGATCGTCAGCGCACTGGCAGGTGATCGTTGAAGCGGCGCAAAATCGGTCAACAGATACCACCGCCGCGCACAAAGTTGCGCTCGGCGATCCCGATGGCTACGTGGGCTCCTCCGCGTGTTCCAACTGCCATTTGAATATTTACAAGGATTTTTCCCGCACGAAAATGGGCCGTTCTATGAGCCGTGTAACGCCCGAACTCATCAAGACCCTGTCCGTCCCCGCCAAGCTCTACAGCCAGAGCCTCGACCGGCATTTCGAAGTCTTCAGTCAAAATGGCAAGCTCTTTCAGAGCGAATATCAGACCGACGCGGATGGCAAGGGTATCTTCCGAGATACGCATGAGATCGAGTGGATCATGGGAGGCGGGGCAAATGGATTTGGGGCGCTGACCCGGCGCGGCGAATATCTCTTTGAAGCGCCGCTGTCGTACTATTCACAGCTCGGCAGATGGGATCTCTCGCCGGGCTATGAGTCGCTCGATCTGGGATTCAATCGCCCTATCCGAGGACCATGCATCTCCTGCCACAGCGGACGGCCAAGGCTGCAAAACCAAACCACGGGAAAATTCGACGCAGTGGCCTTTCCACAACTGTCCATCGGCTGCGAAAACTGTCATGGTCCGGGAAGATCGCATATCAGCGCGATGCTCACGCCGAGGTCGGCTCACAGTGGAACGCAGATTGTGAATCCCAGCCGTTTGAGCGCGTCGCTGGGGAACGATATCTGCATCTCCTGCCACGAAGGCGGCGACAGCCGGGTTCTGCGCGACGGGAAGACCTATCAGGATTTTCGGCCCGGGACTCCGCTGGATGACACCCTCACGATTCTGACCATTGCGCGCATGCCCGGAGATAGGGACGACGGCGATCATATTCAGCACTACGATGAGATGTCGATGAGCCAGTGTTTTCAGAAGAGCGCGGGACAACTGCGGTGCGCAACTTGCCACGACCCGCACGTTGAGCCCACGAGGCAAGAGGCTCCGGCATATTTCAACGCAAAATGCATGGGCTGCCATGCCGACCGCACATGCACCTTAGCGGAGTCGTCTCGCAAAAAAACAACACCCCCGGATAACTGCATTGAATGCCATATGCCCAGGCGGGATCTGCAGAAGATAGCGCATACCAGTCTCACTAACCATCGCATTCTCGCGCGCCCCGGAGAACCATGGCCCGAGACTCCGCCGGAAGAGACGATCAAATCTCTGCCAGGATTGATACATGTGGATCGCGTTCCGGGGCGAGGCAACGATCTTCCTTTACTAACTCAACTCGATGCATTGCGCCAGCTTTCAACGCTCAGGCCGGAGTATCTCGAAGCCTATCAGTCGGTTTTGGATGAGTCGGCAAGCGCGCTGCCCAGCGATGCCTCGGTTCAATTGCAGCTTGGGCACAGAAATCTGGATGATGGCGACTTGGAGAAGGCCAGCGAACATCTGCGGCGATCATTGGCGCTCGACCCTCGGCAGGCGATGGCCTACAACTATCTCTCTCGCACACTGGCGCAGACCGGGCAGATGGGCGATGCAATTGCAGCCTCGGAGAAGGCCGTAGAACAGGATCCGTACAATCCAATCGTGCATAAGACGCTCATCGACCAGCTTCTGCAAGCGAAGGAGTATCAAAAGGCGCAGGCTGCCATGGAGCGCTACCTGCGGGATTTCCCAGAGGATTCCTTCATGCGGCAGAGGCTGGCTCTTGCACGGCAATGAAACAGGTGCGCGACCAGATGGACCGCACGGCGAATTCGGTCGGCCAGTGCACTAGGATTAACTGGAAATTGCAACAAGCTGTTTCATAAGGCAATAACTGCTGCGGCACACCTTAACGCCGCATGACAACGATCCTAATCCCCATGCCGCTTCCAGAATGCCGCAGGAGTCACAATCGGGTATCGCTCTCCGAGCGCAAGCAGGTCTTTATCCCTGGTAACCAGGTAGTCAGCCTTCGCTGCCCGCAGCGTTCCCAAAATCATTTGATCCGAATCGTCACGAAGCCTCTCGTCCAACTGCCCGTCGGGCTCCACGATCTCAGCCAGAAACATGAAGCTGTCGGCAAGATCGCGGATCTCCGCCGAGTTGAGAGTTATGCGCGTCAGCCGCGGGAGCACGCGAACCATCTCATCCAGAATGAACCGCGAGAGCACGACATCCAGTCCACCCCTCCGCCAAACGCCCAAAATGCGTCCCGGAATGCTGTCCGGATAAGCCAGTCCCGAAACCAGAACGTTCGTGTCCAGGACAACGCGCACTCCCGCCATCAGCGGTGCCGTTCGAGCGCGACCGCCGCATCGATCTCCGCCAGGCCCGTGTCGGTGGATACATCCGCATAAGCCTCGGCAACCCGTCCGCTCAACTGCTCAAATCGATCGCGCAGTGCACGGATCCGCGCAAAAAGGTCGGCTCGGACCAAAGCGGCCACCGGCTTTCCATCTTTGTTCACTAAGATGCTGTCGTTCCGGTATTGAACCTGATTGAGCATTTCTCCCAGATTCTGGCGAAACTGGACTGCATTGACCTCAGTAACCATGATGACCTCCAGCTACTATTATCATCGTATCCATTATGATCATTATGGTAAATATGCAATCACTGCATGGACGCAGGACTGTAACCCCATGAGGAATCTACTCGGCAACCCAGGCGGTCAACCCGTTTATCATTGTTACCGGAACAGAATCGGGCCGAGCAGTCTCAAGAATGTATGTCCCCTACGATCTTCATCTCGGCAGGTGAAGCCAGCGGCGAACACTACGGTGCGCTGCTCGTTGCCGCGCTTAAAGAGCGCCTCGCCGACCTTGGCGAGGCGGCCACCTTCTATGGCATGGGCGGCCAGCGCATGGCCGACGAGGGCCTCCGGTGCATCGTGCGCTCGGAGGACATGGCCGTAATGGGCCTGACTGAAGTTGTCGCGCATCTTCCCCGCATCTACGGCGAGTTCCAAAAGCTTAAACGAGCCATCCGCCGCTATCCGCCCAGCGTCGCCGTGCTGATTGATTTTCCAGAGATCCACTTCCGCCTGGCCCGGGAACTGCACAACCTAGGTGTTCCGGTCATCTTTTTCGTCAGTCCGCAGCTTTGGGCCTGGAAAAAGCACCGCATCAAGCTGGTCAAGCAATTCGTCGACAAGATGCTGGTGATCTTTCCCTTTGAGGAATCCTTCTATCTCGGCCACGGCGTTGAGGCTGAATTCGTCGGCCACCCCCTGGCCGATTTGCCTGCCCAGTCGGTCAGCCGCCAGCAGTTTGCCGACGAAAATGACCTCGACCCCGCGAGCACATGGATCGGCCTGCTGCCCGGCAGCCGACCCCGTGAGGTTCGCGACCACCTGCCGACCATCCTGCGGGCGGCGCAGGAACTCTCCCACAGCCTGGAATACATCCTCCCCCTGGCCCCAACGCTCAGCGAAAGCCAGCGCCGGGCGGTAGAGCGAATCGTGGAAAAACGCGGTGAGGGCCTCACCATCCGCTTTGTCGACGACGCCCGCGCAGCCCTCTTTCACGCTCGCGCATCGATCGTCGCCAGCGGCACGGCCACCGTCGAGGCAGCCCTGGTCGGCAATCCATTCGTCGTCGTCTACCACGTCTCGCCGGTCACCTACGCCATCGCCAAGGTCATGGTCAAAGTGCCCCACGTGGCCATGGTCAATTTGATCGCCGGCAAACGGGTGGTCCCGGAGCTGATTCAAGGCGACTTCAAGGCAGAAAATATCGTCCAAGAGATCGAGAGTTTGCTACCCGATGGCCCGCCGCGCAAGTCCATGATGCAGGAGTTGGCGAAGATCCGTCTCTTGCTCGCCAAGCCGTCACAGATTGGCGCGATCGAACGGGTCGCCGAGGTCACCCTGGAGAGCATCCCATTCTCTTAATACAAGGATTCGAGGCGAAATAAAATGCCGACACGGTCTGCGATCCCCACGCAAAAGAAATGGCTCCCCCTGACCGGCGCTCTCATCTGCGGTTTGCTCGCCATTGCTCCGCTCGCCGCTCAGCGGGCCGAGCGGCCCGCGCTGGCCATCTCCGCCTACACCATCGACGCCGAGATCGACACGGCCACCCACCATCTCGCAGCCAAGGCGGTCGTCAGCTTTACGGCTCCCGAGAACTCCGAACTGGTCAGCTTCGGCTTCCATCCCGCGCTTAAAATCACCAAAATCACCGACGACGCAGGCAATGTACTCACCGGTGAGCGCTCCGCCGACGGCACGGTTCGTGTAACTCCCGCGACCCCTTTCACTCAGGGCCAGGTCTCCCACTGGACCTTTGAATATGAAGGCGCAATCACCGGCAGCGAGGATGGTCCGGTTGAGGGCTTCAAACTCGCCGCTATTCAGGAGCCGATCACCTATCTGCTTTATCCTGCGCGCTGGTTCCCGATGACCGGCTACATGACCGACCGCTTCACCGCCCAGATGCACATCCGCGTTCCGCAGGGAATGCGCGTCTTTGCCAGCGGCGCGCAGGGTGGGTCGAGGTCTGTAACTCTGGCCAGCGGCAAGCCCGGCGACGAGTATGACTTCAACTGGGATAAGCCCGGCTTTCCCGGCACTGTAATCGCAGGACGCTTTACCGGCCCGGTCACTGCGGGTCCCGGCAACGTGAAGGTCTGGCTGACCATCAGCCACCAGCAGTCGGCCAACGACCTTGCCCAGACAGCGGCCAAGGAGTACGACTTCTTTACCGACAGCTTCGGCGCGGCAGAGACCCCGCACATCAATGTCGTAGAACTTCCCGACGACACCCTGCCTGCCGTTTGGGCTCCCGAACTGGCCGCAATTCCCGGCTCGCGGGTCGGCGACAAATCCGGCATACGACTGCTGGCCAACACCATCTCTCACCAGTGGTGGGGCTCCGAGGTCAGCCCGCGCACCCTCAACGATGCCTGGATCACCAATGGCATGTCGCGCTATGGCGAGCTGATGTATATCGAGGACGAAAGCGGCCGGAATGCTCTTAAAGCCGCCCTGCCCGACATCGCTGCCAGCGCATTGGCCTACGATACAGTTCCCCTGTCGAGTATTGGCCGCCAGAACCCGTTTTCTCCCGAGTTTCAGTCGATGACCTTCGACAAGGGCGCGATGATCTTCCACATGCTGCGCGGCGAGATCGGCGACAAGGCCTTTCTGGCCACGCTCAAAGGCACCCTGAGCCAGTATGCCGACGGCTCCCTCCGCGCTGCCGACTTCATCAAAGTTGCCGAGGCGCAGAGCGATCAGCAGTTGACCTCTTTCTTCGCGCAATGGGTCGACGGCACCGGCGCGCCACAGTTCACTAATAAATACGCGGTCTACAGGCTGGGCAACAATAAAGGCTTTCGCACCATCGGCGAAATCGGCCAGGACCTTGACCTCTTCCGCATGCCAGTCGAGCTGCGCATCGACACCGACGGCAAGACCGAAACCAAGAAAGTTGAAGTGGTGGGCACCGACACCCAATTCGTCGTCGACACCTTTGGCCGCCCCCGCCGCATCAACATCGATCCGCAGGATTGGGTGCTCAAATCCACCCCCGACCTGCAGGTGCGCATCAGCATTCTCAAAGGCCAGCAACTAGTGGCCGAAGGCGACCTGAATGGCGCGCTGGCCGAGTACCAAAAGGCTCTCGAAGCCAACTCGCAGAGTTCGCTGGCCAGCTACCGCATTGGCGAATTGCTCTTTACCCAGCGCAACTTCCAGGCGAGTGTCAACTCTTACCGCGACGCCCTGCGCGGCGACGGCGAGCCCCGCTGGACCGAGGTCTGGAGCCACATCGCCTTGGGCAAGATCTTCGACATCACTGGCCAGCGCGACCGTGCCGTCAACGAATACCGCCTCGC
>JBEKCA010000094.1:0-19452 GCA_050015115.1 Occallatibacter sp. | reverse complement strand
AACTGCGAGAGCTGCGACGAGCCGAAGAACTCGCGAATCGCCGCCATCACCGGCTTGGCGTTGATCAGGTCGTGCGGCATAGCCGTCGAAAGCTCCTGATAGACGCTCATCTTTTCCTTGATGGCACGTTCCATGCGAACTAGGCCGATGCGGAACTGATTCTCCATCAACTCGCCGACGGCGCGCACACGGCGGTTGCCCAGGTGATCGATGTCGTCCACCATGCCGATGTTCTTGCGCAGTTTGAGCAGATAGCGAATGGTAGCGTAGAAATCCTCAGGCGTCAGCGTGCGGTGATCCAGCTTCGTCGCGTCCTGGCTCTCATACAACTTGATGTTGAACTTCAACCGGCCCACGCGCGAGAAGTCATACTTGCGGGCGTCGAAGAACATGCCCTCGAAGAGCGCGGTTGCCGTGTCGAGTGTCGGCGGATCACCGGGACGCAGCTTGCGGTAGATCTCGATCAGGGCTTCTTCAGGCTTGCGGATCGAATCGCGCTTCAAGGTGTTGGTGATGATATTGCCCACGTCGTCGCGCTCAGGGAAGAAGACCTCGAAGCTCGACGCGCCGCTGGCCATGATCTTATGCAGACGATCGGCGGTCAGCTCGACGTTGGCCTCGACCACCACTTCGCCGGTGTTCAGATCGACGACGTCGGCTGCGGTCAGCGCACCATCCATCTCGGCCACTTCAACTTCGATCTTGTCGATATTCGCCGCACGGATCGCCTTCAGCGAGTGCCCGGTGATTTTGCGCCCGGAGAATGCAATCTCCTGGCCGCCGACCACAACTGCGTGCGCGGGCTTCGCGCCCACCAGGTGCGTGTTGGCCGCCACGTTCTCGGGAACGGCCCAGAGCAGCTTGCCATCGGCGATGTGCACCCGGTCGACGGTATAGAAGGTCTTCAGAATCTCCTCGTCCGAACGCAGTCCCAGCGCGCGCAAGAAGATCGTTCCGAGGAACTTGCGCTTGCGGTCGATGCGCACATAGAGCGTATTCTTCTGGTCGTATTCGAACTCGACCCACGAGCCGCGATAGGGAATGATCTTGCCCAGAAAGTAGGTGCGGTTGTTGGCCGTCTCAAAAAAGACGCCGGGCGAACGGTGCAACTGCGAAACAATCACGCGCTCGGTGCCGTTCACAATGAACGTACCGTTCGGCGTCATCAGCGGAATATCGCCGAAGAAAACTTCCTGCTCTTTAATGTCGCGAATCGACTTGTTGCCGGTCTCAGGGTCCTTGTCGTAGATGGTCAGGCGCACGGTCACGCGCAGCGGAGCAGAGAATGTCATGCCGCGCTCTTCGCACTCCTGCTGGTCGTACTTCAACTGCAAGCTGACCGGATCGCCGCACTTGTTACAGAAGTCGGGTGTGTTCTTGTTGTAGGTGCCGCACTTCTGGCAGAGCACATCGCCGGGATGGAAGGGATCCGTGATCACCATCGCTCCGCAATGAACACAGGCCGTGCGCAAGTGATGCAGCCCTTTGAGGTGGCCGCACTTGCACTCCCAGTTGCCGATGGAGAAATCGACAAAGTCCAGTTGCGAGATTCCACGGAAGTCCGTAATCGGAAAGACCGAGACAAAAACCGACTGTAAACCAGCGTCGTCGCGCTCGTTGGGCAGTTTGTCCATCTGCAGGAAGCGCTCATAGGAGCGCCGCTGCACTTCAATCAGGTTGGGAATCTGGGTTGCGGTGGGAATCTTTGAAAAATCGAGCCGGCTGCGGATCGCGCGCTTCTCGTTGGGCATGTTCACTCCTGACCCTGGTCGCTCCGGCGCACAATCCAACCAAACTGGCTGCGTGCCGGGCCGGCGCCCGAGTCTTGTCGGCGACGGCTGATTACGGTAAGTAATTCAAAAAAACCGGACTGGCTCTCGAAATCTCCAGTCCTAATCCCTAAATCTCTCGGCAAACCCTTATCTCACCACCGGAGTCGCGCCGCGCAAACACACCGGGAGTTCTCCCAGGGCCATCGATCTCCCGTGATAGTTCAGTCAAAAACGAAAGTTGGGCATTGCCGCACATCCGGTGAGTGCGCTAGACTGCGCACATATCGAGGAAGCAACCGCATCGGTTGAACCTGTTTACGATTCTGGTGCGTTTACAAACTTGGTGCACTTGGGGTAATTTCTCCCCAGGGAATCACTCTGCCACTGCCGGAGACACAAAAAGCTCGCGAGGACACGATGCCTCACGAGCGCAGCTCTAAGCCTGTGCTCCCATCCGAATTTTGCTGTGTTGCTCTCGCCGATCCCAAAGCTCGCTTCTGCCGCTCGCTCGCCAATCCCTCGCCACCGTCAACGGAAACCCGGTCTTCCTCCCAGGTAAACTGTTGACTATAAGGCACTTAAATTAAATCTCAACCTCTTCAAGTAAGGGCTTGGCTCTACCCTACCCGGTGAAGGTTACTGTGCCTATCCAGAACTTCAGATATCGCGTCGGCCGAAAACTACTCCCACTCCCTAGAAAAAACGGAATGAGCCGAAAAGACGCGCAATGCTTATCGTAGCGCGTCCCGGCCTGTCTTGCAAGGCACCCGGCCATGAAGGCCGGGCGGCTCGATCGAAAATTACTTGATCTCGACGGTTGCGATACCTTCAAATTTCTTCTTGATTGCTTCGGCTTCGTCCTTGGTCGCGTTCTCTTTGAGCGCCTTGGGAGCGCCATCGACCAAGTCCTTGGCTTCCTTCAGGCCCAGCGAGGTAACTTCGCGTACGGCCTTGATGGTGTTGATTTTGTTCGCGCCAAAGTCCTTCAGGATCACCTGGAACTCGGTCTTCTCTTCAACTGCAGGAGCCGCCGCGCCCGCCGCCGCCACCGCGACCGGAGCCGCTGCCGCCGCTGAAACACCAAGCCGCTCTTCCAGCTTCTTGACCAGAGCCGCTGCTTCGAGCAGGCTCAACGATACGATCTGTTCTTCCAACTGCGCTAGATCCGCCATGATTTTCTCCATTCAAAACCGTTTGAAATTTGTGTTCCCGGCTGCAAACCCAAATTGGAAGTTTCCGATGCGCCAGACCCGCGCCCTTCCCGCCCGATTCGACAGCCAAATCTCTTTAAAGCAGTGGTCAGCAGTCAGTGAACAGCGATCAGTTCTTCCGTGGTGACAACTGACTTCTGGAAACTGACAACTGGCGGCATTTTTATGCTGCCGCTTCGCTCGCAAACTTTTCCTTCTCGACGCCCTGGCCCAGAACCACCGCCAAATCGCGGCCCGTGGCATTGAGCACAGTGGCCAACCGCTGCGCGGGAGCATTGATGAGGAAGAGCAGCTTCGAGAAGAGTTCTTCCTTGCCTGGCATCGTTGCCAGCGCCTTGACTTCGTCCACCGACAGCAGCTTGCCGTCTACAATGCCCAGTTTGAACTGGAACTCAGCGTTCTCGCCCGCCCACTTGGCAAAAACCTTGGCCAGAGCCACCGGATCGCCCGATGTAAACGCCACGGAAGTGACGCCCTTGAGCCCCTTGAGCGCGGCCTCAACCTGCGTGCCCTTGCCAGACACGGCTGCGAGCTTGTTCTTCACCACGCGGTATTTGCCGCCCGACTCGCGGATCACCTTGCGCAACGCAAAATCCTTGGCCACGGTCAGCTTGCTGAATGTGCCGATAATCGCCGTCGTCGAGCCTTCCAGCTCCTTGGCCAGCAACTGAACCTTCTCTGTCTTCTTTGCTCTTGAAATCGCCATTGTCTTCGCTCCGCTGCGACAGTGGTCAGTGGTCAGTTGTCAGTTACCTCGCCAACCTGATCAACGTCCCCTTAAGCCGATCCCTGTCTTTGCCCGTACGGGCACTTTTCTAAAATTCGGTTCCCGAACTCTTCAGGACGGGTCTATAGCCAGTCAAACCACAGCACCAACTGACCACTGAAAACTGTTCACTGACCACTGGCTTTCTAGTGCTTGCCGACCGCGTCCGCGACCGCCGAATCCAGCGGCACTCCGGGGCCCATCGTCGAGCTCAGCGTGACGCTCTTGATGTACTTGCCCTTGGCCGCCGAAGGCTTGCTGCGCACAATCGCGCCGATCACCGTCGTCGCGTTGTCGATCAGTTTTTGCGAGTCGAAGCTCAGCTTGCCCACCGGCACATGCACCAGGCTCGTTTTGTCGGCGCGATACTCCACCTTGCCGGCCTTGATTTCTTTTACCGCCGCAGCCACATCCATAGTGACCGTGCCGGTTTTGGGGTTCGGCATCAGGCCCTTGGGACCCAGGATCTTGCCCAGCCGGCCGACCACTTTCATCATGTCGGGAGTCGCGATCAGCGCGTCAAAGGCAGTCCAGCTCTCTTTCTGGATCTTCTCGACCATTTCTTCGCCGCCCACAAAGTCCGCACCAGCATCGGTGGCTTCCTTCTGGCGGTCGCCTGAAGCGATCACGGCCACGGTCTTGGTCTTGCCCAGCCCGTGCGGCAGGACGACGGTCCCGCGCACCATCTGGTCCGCGTGACGAGTGTCAACGCCCAGACGCATCGTCAGATCGACGGTCTCGTCGAACTTGGCGAACTTCACCTGCTTGAGCAGAGTGACGGCCTCGGGCAGTGCATAGGCGGGCTTGGACACAGCCGCGCGCGCCTTCGTAATGTTTTTGCTGGCTCTTTCCATTCTTCCCTCGTCTCCCACCGTCTCTGCCAGCCCCGCTTTGCGGAGTGCCTGGTGCTTGCCGCACGGGCAATGTTCATTTTTGCCCAGTGTGCGTTAGCTTCGAACAGGCCCAGAAACCGTGGTGCAATTGACAGTCCAGAGATCTCCCCCGGACACATCTATGAATCATACCCAAATGGCTACAGAATTGCAAACCCGCCTTAACCGGACCAATGACTCCAACGGAGAAGCTCACGCCGAAACAGTTCTACAGCGCCGCCTCCGGCGATTCAACAGTACGGACCGTTCGCGAGGTCAATGCACCCAGGAAGACCACCGGTCGGACAGCAAATTCTGCAATGAGTCTCGGCATACGGCGGAAGCCGTCGGATAACGACCGGTTCCGGCGGGGAAGACTCCATTGCGCATTACATGCAGATGAAAGAGCGCCGAAAAAGCCGCGAAGACGCAGACGGCCGGCGGAGCGCTGCTTGTAATGGCTGCGCCGGTGATACGATGGGCAATCCAGTCCAGTACCTGGGGCAATCCGGGAACCCCGGCAACCTCAATCAGATTTCCCAGCCACCGCACGCGAAGCCCGAGCGCCTTCTGCTGTATACCGGTGTAAATTCCTGCGGTGATTCTCGTCCTTCAGTTTCATCGCGTCTCGCCGCCACTTGCGATAATCTCAGGAGCTAGCATTTCGAGGTCCGGCTCGCTTATGTCCTCTTATGTTCCCGTCCCGCTCCACATCATCGACCTGATCCGCAAGAAGCGCGACGGCGGAGCGATCGACCCGCGCGAGATTGCCTTCCTCGCCTCCGGCGCTGCCGACGGCTCCATCCCTTCCGAGCAGCTCTCCGCCTGGCTAATGGCCGCCTATCTGCGCGGCCTCTCGCTCGACGAAATCCGCGCGCTGACCCTCGCCATGCGCGACTCCGGCGAAAAGTTCTCACCCGCCCGCCTCGGCAAAGTCGCCGTCGACAAGCACTCGACAGGCGGCGTGGGCGACAAAACCAGCTTCCTGGTCGCGCCGATCGCCGCGGCATGCGGACTCGCGGTGCCTATGATCAGCGGCCGTGCTCTGGGCCACACCGGCGGCACCCTGGATAAATTGGAGTCTATTCCCGGCTACCGAACGGCGCTGACACTGTCCGAATTTGAGACAGTTCTGGAGAAGTGCGGTGCGTCGATCGTCAGCCAAACCCCGGCGCTGGTTCCCGCCGACCGTGCGCTTTATGCGCTCAGGGACCGCACCGGCACAGTCGAAAGCCCCGGCCTGATCTGCGCGTCCATTTTGAGCAAAAAGCTTGCGGCGGGCCTCGACGCACTGGTTCTCGACGTGAAGACCGGTTCGGGCGCATTCCTCCGCAAGCGCGAAGATTCCGAGTATCTGGCTGCGCTGATGGTGGCCACCGCAGAGGCCGCCGGAACCCGCACCGTGGCCCTGCTGACCGACATGTCCCAGCCGCTCGGCCGCTCGGCCGGCAACTGGATCGAGCTGGCCGAGGCTGTCGAACTGCTGCGCGGCGAACGGCATCCGGTGAGCGAGGATCTTCGCGAACTCTCTCTTATCCTAGCCGGCTGGATGATCTATTTAGGTGGCCAGGCGGAGTCGCCGGAGGCAGGCTATCAGCGCGCCGGGGCGGCACTGGCAAGCGGCTCTGCGCTGCGCGTCTTTTTTGCGATGGTCGAGGCGCACGGCGGCGATGTCTCCGCCTTCGACCATCCGGTGAGCTTCCACAAACCGGGTGCGACGCAGTTGCTCAAGGCCTGGAAGAGCGGATTCATCTCTGAGATGGACACGACCGCACTCGGCTGGGCCGTGCAGCGGCTAGGCGCGGGCCCTGAGAAGGTGGGCGAGCCCGTTGACCCTCATGCTGGAATCGAGTTCCATGCCCGGCGCGGCGCTCACGTCGAGAAGGGCCAGCCCCTGGCGACGCTCTACGCGACCGATGCTGGTCGTCTCGCCGAGCCAATCGCGCTGCTGAGGCAGGCCATTCATTTCTCTAAAAGCCAGCCGGACCACGTTCCCCTCGTCAGCCGCACATTCATCCGCGAGACGGCGGAAGCTTACCTTGGAATGGCGCCCAGGCAATAGTTGGGCAACTCACGATCTCCAAGAGTCAGCGGGAAAAGACATCTCCTCGATCTGCGGGGGAGACTGATCGAAGTCGCAATATCGAATCCACCGCGGCCGCACGATAAAGTATGCAATCCCCGGCCAGTTCAGACGCGCCGGTCCATCGGGCCAGACAGCAAAGTACGCCTCCTGGCAGCGTTTCAACTCCGCACCTGTTGGCTCCTCGGCGCGGCCTTCAAATTGAACCGTCTGTTCCCCGCCCCAACCCACGACAAAGGAACAAGCAGGCCGCGCAATCAGATTCGGATATTTTCTCGACGACTTCACGGTGTCGAAGATGATGTTCAACTCAGGGGTCGTCGCAATGCCCACCAGCGCCGATTGCGGAGTGCCGTCGCTCGAGATGCTCGACACAACTCCATAGCGAAACCGGGCCATGAAGGCGTGGATCGATGCCTTGTCCATGATGACCTCCCGAGCATTGGCGCTGATGATGAAATGCGCGACTGAGCAACCGCTCTCCCGGCCTTCGCTGACCCGCTGCACGCAAAAAGCGGACTGCCGCAGATGAGATGCTATAAGGTTATCGAAAGCCTTGCACAAGTTTTTTCTCCCCTAAGGAGCGCCGACTTTGGATCGATTTACCGGAGTGCTGGGAATTCTGGCCGTGCTCGTTGCGGCTTGGCTGGGTTCGACCGACCGCAAGCGCATCCGCTGGCGCACCGTCGCCTGGGGACTGGGCCTGCAACTCGTCTTCGCCCTCCTCGTGCTGCGCTTCACCTATGGGCAGCAGGCGCTGCAGTGGGCCGGCGGCGTGGTTAAAACCATGCTGGCCACTACCTACGCCGGCACCAAAGTTCTATTTGGCCCGCTGGGCGTTCCAACAGGCTCGATGGGATCCATTTTCGCGTTTCAGGTGCTACCGACCATCATCTTCATCTCAGCCTTTTTCGCGGTGCTCTATCACATCGGTGTGATGCAGATCGTGATTCGCGCGCTGGCGTGGGTCATGCTCAAGACCATGCGCATCTCCGGCGCGGAGAGCATGAACGTGGCGGCCTCGATCTTCATGGGCCAGACCGAAGCGCCGCTGACGATACGGCCTTTCCTATCCGGCGCGACGCGCAGCGAATTAATGACGATCATGACCAGCGGCATGGCGCACGTTTCCGGCGGCATCATGGCCATGTACATCGCCCAGGGCGTTGCGCCCGAGCACTTGCTGGCCGCCGTCATCATGACCTCGCCGGGAACGATACTCATCGCCAAAATGCTGGTTCCCGAGACCGAGACGCCCGCCACCGAGGGCCGCGTCGTAATGCCCAAAGACGAGTTGCACAAGGAAGAGAACCTCATTGGAGCCATCGCCCGCGGCACCATCGATGGCGGCAAACTGGCCTTTAACGTGGCCATCATGCTCATCAGCTTTCTCGCGCTTGTCGCGCTGCTCGACGGCATGCTCGGATGGACGCACTCGCTTGCCTACATGCACTGGGTTCCCGGATCGCTTGGCCAAATCCTCGGCTTCGTCTTCGCGCCCGTCGCCTGGCTCATCGGCGTCCCGTGGCGCGATTGCGGAGCGATTGGTAATTTGTTGGGCACACGCATGGCTCTCAATGAAGTCATCGCCTACATTAATCTCGGTGCGCAAAAGGCTGCGCTGCTGCCGCGCTCCTTCACCATCGCGACCTTTGCGCTCTGCGGCTTTGCCAATCTAAGTTCGATTGGAATTCAGATCGGCGGCATTGGCGCTCTGATTCCCGAACGGCGCAACGAGTTAGCCAGGTTAGGCGTGCGAGCCATGTTAGCCGGGACAATGGCTAACTTGATCTCCGCGTCGATTGCAGGAATTTTTTTGGGGTAGAAGCAATCGGATGGGGAAGGTGTAACTCTTTGCAATCTTATTGGGAAGCAATCGAACCTTTATTCAATAGGATCGATATGGGCAACGGTCCCGAGGCATTTGCCGCGGCGATCACCTCAATTCCTCGTTCCTCAGTCCTCCTGTTCTCTGCTCACACGGCCCTGGCGGAGGTTCACAACGGGGGATTTCTGCAGCTCTTCTGGAATAGCGCTGGCGTCCTCGTTCCCGAGGCCATCGAGGGTTTCACCACAATTGGAATGCCGACTATGGCAGCCATTCTTCAAGAGGCCGCTCAACCATTAGGTAAACCCTACCCGCGAGATCGCGACGAACGCTGGGATGCTTTGCTTGCCGCTTCAGGGAAGAATGCTGAGGAAATAGAGCAAATATTCGAGAGAGCTCAAAACTTCTATCTCGGCTTCCATGAAGCATGTTTAGCTCTTCCATTCGACAGGCTGAATCAAAGATTTTGGGACATTGCAAAGACTGAAAACGGCGGGTTTCAAGACGCAGCCACCCAATATGCGCAGGCACCGTTTCTGATTCAATGAGGACTGGCGACATTCCAGTCAATTCGCGCATGTCCGTCTCACCCGATAAACGACTGTCAACATCGTCACGCTTCCGCAAGTCAGCAGGCTCGCCGCCATGCCAAGAATCAGCGAGAGATCGTGCTGGTAGATCCCATGCACGATGCCAACGATCTGCAGCAGGCTGAAGCCGCCGAAGGTGATCAGCGAGATTCCCTCATCGCTCTTTTTCCGCCAGACGGCCAATACCTGCGGCACGAAGAGCAACGCATTACACCCCAAGCCCAGCCCAAAGATTACTGCGACAATCTCTTTCATGCCGCGTTCCTCCCATCGGGAAGCCCTTGCGCTTCGCGCGCATCGCGAAATCTCTGCGCCCCGCGAGCCCGTGCCTTGGCCGCCTCTTCCGCGCGATTCCTGGTTGGTGCATTCGTTTCGAGCGCTGTGAGTAGCCGTGCCGAGGCCGAGGTGATCTCCTCGACCGCCGTCTGAAACGCCGCTTTGTTGGCCTTCGAGGGCTTGTTGAATCCGCTGACCTTGCGCACGAACTGCAGCGACGCCGCACGGATTTCCTCCTCCGTCACTGGAGGATCGAAGTTGAAAAGCATCTTGATACTCCTGCACATTTTCTAGCGCCTCCTGCAAATTGAGTTCGGCAACCCAACGGTCACCTGTTCAATACTCTTTCCATCCCTGTAGAATGCCCGAAGCACACCGGCAGGCACAAAAAGATGAACTATTTCGATCAGGTCTCTGAAGCAGCCGCATTTTTGCGGGCCATGGTGGGCGCGTTCAGCCCGAAACTCGGCGTCGTTCTCGGCTCCGGAATGGGCGCGGTCGCAGACTCGCTCACCGAGCGGATCATCGTCCCTTACGCCGAGATTCCGCACTTTCCCCGCTCAACCGTCGAGGGTCATACGGGCCGCATTGTCGCGGGAATGCTAGGCGGAACGCCGGTTGCCGTCATGCAAGGCCGCGTCCACTTCTATGAGGGCTACACGCCCGTTCAGGTCACCTTTCCGCTGCGCGTGCTGGGGGCGCTAGGCATCCGTTCGGTCATTCTCACCAATGCCGCCGGGGGCATTGCGGAAGGTTACAAGCGAGGCCAACTGGTCTCGCTCGCCGATCACATCAACCTGATGGGCTGGAACCCCTTGGCTGGTCCGAACGAGCCGCGATTCGCGGTTCGCGGCGGCGCAGGGCAGAGGTTTTTTGACATGACCGAAGCCTACTCGAAGCGGCTGCGCCTGCTGGCCAGAGAGGCCGCCGCCGAGGAGGGCTTTGCGCTCGATGAGGGCATCTATTTGGCGGTCAGTGGGCCGAGCTTCGAGACCCCGGCCGAGATCCGCGCCTTTCGCACCATGGGCGCGACGCTGGTGGGCATGTCGACCGTACCTGAGACGATCGTCGCACGCCACATGGGAATCGAGGTGCTGGGCCTCAGTTGCGTCTCCAATCTGGCTGCGGGACTCGGCTCGACTCCTTTGAGCCACGAGGAGGTCTTCGAGACCGGCCGCCAGGTCGAGCGCCAGTTAGCCAGCCTGCTGGCAAGGCTCGCTCCCAGGATCGCCGGGCTCTGTGAGCCGTAACCGGCGCAAAATCAGCCGCAACCAAATTCGTCGTCAAAAGTCCGTTGGCCGGTCCAGATTGGAGAGGGTTCATTCTTCTGTTGCCCACTTTGGTCTCTTTACCTAACTTTCATTTGAACTCTATCAAGCTGTGATACGTCACCGATAATATGAGTATCGTGACAATGAATGACCTCAAGCGGAAGGCGGCACTCTGGCTGCGCCAGGGCATTTCGCCACAGAGGTTGGCGCTCACGCTCGCGCTTGGTTTTGCTATCGGCTGCATTCCTGTGGTCGGCGTCACCTCCGCCATCTGCCTGCTCGTCGCCACATGTCTCAGGTTGAACTTCCCTGCCATTCAGGCGGCAAACTGGGCTGCTATGCCCTTCCAGGTGGCGCTCATTGTTCCATTCGTCCGGCTGGGCGGGCGGCTCTTCGGATTCGGCTCAGGCCATGCCGTCTCGATAGGAACGCTGCTGCATGCGCCTACCTTCAAAATGATTTCGACCTTTGGCTGGCTGGCCGGTCAGGCGGTGCTGGGGTGGCTGGTCATTGCCGTTCCCGCGGTTCTGCTGATGACAGCGGCGTTGACCGCTCTGTTGCGCCGCATGCCGGCCGTTGCCGCCGCCGAGTCTGCTAATTGAGACAACGATTAACCGCAAGCCCTACTTTAGAAACTCCTCGACCGCGGCATCTAACCTCTCCGGCTGGTCGTACATGATGAAGTGGCGCGAGTCGTCGATCCGCTTCAGCGTTACGTTGGGCATCTTTTTGTAGGCCACCTGAACGGCAGCCTCATAGGTGGCCGCGTCAGGCTGCTGCGCCGTCGGATCGTAGGCGTAGAGCACCAATGCGGGGGCCTTGATCGAGGCAACGTCCGCACGCAGATCGGTCTCCAGATCCTCCGCCATTGCCTCCACGGCAACGCTGCGGTCGCTCTTGACGAAGCTGGCCGCGATCAGCTTTTGCGCGTCGGAATTCTTCACCATGCGAGCCGCCATCGCCGGCTGCATCGCTGCATACTGGTCCGCGGGCATGGCCATCATCTGCTGCTTGATCCCCTCCACCTGGGGCATCATGCTCTCCGGTGTCGCCGATGGATCCATCAGCACCGATGCAAAGGGCAGCGCGTCGACGATCACAATCTTCCGCACGTCCTCCGGGTGCCGGCTGGCCAGCATCAGCGTCATCAGCCCGCCCATCGAGTGGCCAATCACCACCGGGTGGATCCTCTTCGCAAGGATGTATCCGTGCAACTCATCGACGACCGGACCCAACACCTGCCCGTTGGCGTTCGGCCCCGGCTGTGAGCCCGCGAAGCCATTCACCTGCAAGAGGTGCAGCCTGTAATTCGGAGCCAGCAACTTCGCCTCCGCCTCCCAAACAGCGCGCGAGCACGACAGGCCCGGAATCAGCACTACGTCGGGCTTGCCCAGCGTGCCCTCTTCGATTGAGACGAAGCGCGACGGGATATAGGCTCCAGTTGGAAACGACTGGGCCGCATGGGTCTGCGCGGCCAACGGTGCGGCCGCCGCAAAAACAAACCCAAAGGCTGCGATAACGCAAAGTGCTTTCATGAACGGATTCCTTTCGATCTCCAAACACAGGTGGATTATTCAATCGTATCGCTGAAGATGGCCTCGATAGTGGTCTCAAAAAGACGTGCCAATTTGAAGGCCAGCGGAAGGCTGGGATCGAACTTGCCTGTCTCGATGGCATTGACCGACTGGCGCGAAACTTCCAGCCGCTGGGCAAGATCGGCCTGCGACCACTCCCGTTCGGCACGCAGGACTCGCAGGCGGTTTTTCATCGGTTCCTCATCCGGACCACAAAAGCTGAAATGCCGACAAAGCCCCAAAAAATCGGGTAGACCCAAAAAAGATCCAGATGCCGAACGTTGGTAAAGTTCTCCAGGAATCCCCAGACGCTCACGAGGGCGAGGGTTCCGCCCATTCCTCCGAGCAGAGACTGGATTTGCAGGCTGCGAATGAACTCGTCCTTCTCCTCGACCAGATACATTGCGACGATCAGCAGCATCCCAAGAATGGGCAGTGCCGGAAGAACGGCCAGCCCATAGGCCATCAGGCCAGCGGGCCGATAGCGGACGAATATCACGACCGTGGGAACAAGCAAAGCGGCGTAGAGCAATGTGACCGCTGCAAATCGGTAGAGGAGACGTTGTTGAGCGGGGTTGTTGGTCGAACAGATCATGCTTTGTATCCTTTACTAAAAGACAATGTAACTTTACATAATTTCGCGATACATGTCAAGTAATATTGACAATAATTTTTTGGAGGCGCTTAAGATCTCGAAGCCGATGACCCCTGGGAGCCGTGCCGCCATCCCAGGTGAGAAGGCGGCGCCAACCAAAATGAGTTAGCTTGCCGCGCCGGCTTTTGTGGCCGCTTCTACTTCGATCAGCTTGCCGCTCTTCACGTCATAGATGTAGCCGTAGACGGGGATCGAGCGCGGAACCAGCGGATGGCTGGTGAAAAACTCCATGCCGCAATTGGTGTGATGGATGACGAAGAATTCGCGCGTGCCGAGCAGATTGTAGCTGATGACCAGCGAGCGGATGGTGTCGTCGCTGAGAATATTGCTCATCGGATTCTCCCGTAGGGTGGATTGGATGTTGGACAGTTGAAGAGATTCACGGCAGAGCCCTGCCGGTTGGCCCGAGAACATGGACAAGGGAATGGAGCGGAATTTACCGGGTTCTCTTCGAAAAAAGCGTTGTTGCTCGACCAGCTTAAACGTGGGCGTAAGCGTGGGAGCGACAACAACAGCAAATAGCGGCAGCCAACATGGATGTAGGCTACTCGAGAGTGCCTGCCGCGTCAACGGCGGTTTTTGGGGGGCCAGCCGGGCCGTCGGCTCGACACGCAACGGGAGATGCTCTAGGCTCAACCCATGGGTTTCCAGCAATTCTTAGGCAATTCGGCGACCGTCACCCATCTGCGCGAGAGCATTCGCGCGGAGCGATTCCCCCAGTCTCTGATTCTGGCCGGGCCGCGCGGGGCTGGGAAATACACTCTGGCACTGATGCTGGCGCAGGCCGTCAACTGCCTCCAACCCACGGAATCGGACGGCTTGCCCGACTTCTGCGGAGTCTGCGCCAACTGCACGCGTATCGCCCTCTCGGCCGACCTCGAGACGCTCGTAGCTGAGGCTGTCGCCGCTCGCGACGAGATGCGCGATACCGACAAGCGCGAGACCCGCATCCTCATTCAGACGCACCCGGACCTGCTCGTTGTACCGCCCGATCCTCCGCAACTGCTCATCAAGCTGGGCCAGGTGCGCCAGGTGATCCACGTGGCCTACTACCGCCCGCCGGCCGAGTCGCGCCGCACGTTTACGATTTTTACCTCGTCGGCTTTTATGAAAGAGGCGGCCAACTCACTGCTCAAGGTCCTCGAAGAGCCGCCGCAGCACACTTCGCTGATTCTGCTGACTGAAAACCCCCAGGAGTTGCTGCCCACGATTCGTTCGCGCGCCGTGGTGCACAGGCTGGGCGCGATTCCCACCGCCGATCTTGAATCTCTTCTTGCCCAGCGCCGCCCTCAGCTCAAGGCGCAGGAGCGGGCCTTGGCCGCGCGCCTGGCCGAAGGAGCCGTTGGCCGCGCTCTGACTCTCGATCTGGCAGTCTATCTCGCCAGCCGCCAGGATGCTCTTATCCTGCTTCGCACGGCGCTGCGCGAGCCAGACTATTCTGCACTCTTCCACGCGACAGAGAGCTACCGCGCCGGCGCCGACGGCCAGGAGAAGACGATTAATCTGCTCCGCGCACTGGGCAGCCTCATCGAAGATCTGCTGCTCATCGTCGCCGGCACGCCGCAGCTCATCCGCAACCTGGACATCGAGGCCGAACTAGCCCGCCTGGCCCAGGGCATCAACGTCGATTGGATCGACTCCGCCGCATACGCCGTCGTGCAGGTCGAGCAAGGCATGAGGCGCAACCTGCTCCGCTCACTCTCGCTCGATGCCATGGCCGTCAGCCTCGAACGCAGTTAGTACGGTGACAATTGAATTGCGAAACAAACAGGAGCGAATAAGTGAAAAAGCGAATGAGTGAAATACCCGCGCCGCTCTTGCTTCTCTCTTTCACTTCTTCACCCTTTTACTATCAAACTGTTCCGCTACTTGAATTTTTCCCAAGGAGGATCACTTTTTATGAGCCTTGAAACCAAGCTCTCTAGCGCTAGCAAGCAACCGGCGGTTCGGACTGCTCGCACGCAGAGCCGGCAGGGTGCTGTCTCCAACCTTCGCCCGCCGGCCTATCCCTTTGGGCAGAGTCAGGGCCAGGAAATACCGCAGCGGCAGGCCGAGCTCTTCTACATGCAGAAACAGATTCAGTCGCAGACGCCGATGGTCATCGTTCTCGAGGATGGGGAGGCGGTTGAAGGCTGCATCGAGTGGTACGACCGCAACGTGCTCAAGGTCCGCGGCCGCAGCAAGACGCTGATTTATAAGGACGCCATCAAGTACCTGTACAAGCTGGGCGACGCGGGACAGTGATAAGAGCAGGGAATAGGGATTAGGGGTTAGGGAATAGAGATCAGAGTGCGGGGATCACATAGCGCAATCCCTGGAATTCCGCTGGCCTGCCAGCTCACCGATCGGCGGTTCCCTGACCCCTAATCCCTAATCCCTGACCCCCGCTTTTATCAGCCTGTCCCTGATCGCCGCGCCAATGCCCTCCGCCGGCGGCAGCGGACAGAGAATCACCGTGCAACCAATTGCGTCCAGCTCGCGCAGCCCCGCGTAGAGCGCGTGTGCCATCTCCTCCGGATCGGCCCACCGTCCCCAGGCAAAAACTGCCGCAACTCCCACAGGCGCTGCTACCTCAGCCGGTAGCATTACACCAACTCGCTCTCCTGCCAAGCCTCGCGCCGCCGCGGCCAGCCGCGCAGCCAACTCGTGCAGTTCCCCCTCAATCAGCACCAGCCGCGCACGGGGCGCATAGTGGCGCAACCCCACCCCCGGCGAGGGCAGCGCCTCTAGAGGCTCGCTTTTTGCCGCTCCATTTTCGCGGTAGAGTTCCACAGGGCCGGCAATCTGGCCAATCCGGTCGATTGTCACCACTCCCGGACGGTAGACGATCATCGGATCTGAGCACGGATCAAGCACCGTCGACTCGACTCCGCAGTCGGTCGGCCCGGCGTCTAGGATTGCGTCAATTCGCCCGTCCAGATCAGTGAGCACGTGCTCGGCAGATGTCGGACTGATGTGGCCAAAGCGATTGGCACTGGGCGCGGCTACCGGCACACCGGCCCGCCGGATCAGTTCAAGAGCAACATTGTGCCTCGGCATTCGCACGCCTACCAGCGGGCGTCCCGCCGTCACGATCTCCGGCACGGCATTCGATCGCGGAAGCAGCAGCGTCAGCGGACCGGGCCAGTAAAGGCTGATCAGCTTCGACGCCGACTCCGGCACGCCCAACGTGAGGTTGGACAGATCGGCGTCGTTGGCAATGTGCACAATCACCGGATCCCAGTTGGGCCGCTCTTTGGCTGCAAAGATCCGCGCCACTGCCGCCGCATCGAGCGCATTCGCTCCCAGCCCATAGACGGTCTCGGTAGGAAAGGCCACCAGCCCGCCACCACGCAGGATCGCTGCCGCCCGCTCCAGCGCCTCCTGAGCCTGGGCAGTCTCCAGATGCGCCACGTCCACCGCCAATCGAAGTGTTTTCACATCTCTATTGTCGCCTCTGCACCTCGCATCTGCCATCTGCCGGTATAGTTAGTGCGGGTAAGAAGATCTCCAGGATCGCGTGCCTATTCTGCTGCGTCGAGCAAAACGCAGATCTCTGTCGTAGTTCCATCGACCTTGAGGAAATCGTATGAGTTCGTCAGCAAGTCATCGTTTTCTGCACTCTGGACCTCGGTATACCGCAACCCTGCTGCTATGCTTCAGCGCGATCTGGCTCGCACCGCCTGCGCACGGGCAAACAGACCGTGTGACCCAACTGATCGGTCAATTACGTGACCCAGATGTTCAATCGAGCGAGTTGGCGGTCTCGGGGTTGTTTCCGTACAAAGATCCGCGCGCAATTGAACCTCTGCTCGCGGTACTCAAAGAAAGACCTGTCGATCAATACAATGCCTGGCCGGGTGTAGCCGATACGCTTGGAAACATTGGAGCTCCCGCAGTCGAGCCTTTGATCGCGGCGTTGAACGATCCCGATGTCAATGTGCGAAAAGATGTAATTGAAGCGTTAGGCTTGACCAAAGACCCGCGTGCGGTTGAACCTCTAGTCGCCCTGTTGAGGGACTCAGACAAAGGCGTCCGGCAATCGGCGATCAGTGCGCTGGGCCAGGATCATGCCACTCCACCTGTGGTTGAACTCCTAACTGCCCTGCTAAATGACCCGGACAAGTACACCAGAGGATATGTAGTCCGCGCGCTGGGCGGGACTAAGAATGCTTCCGCTGTCGAACCTCTGATTGCAATCCTCAAGAGTCCGGGGAACGGTCCATACTACCGAGACGCTGTTCGAGCCTTGGCTGAGATAGGAGCTCCAGCAATCGAACCTCTGGCTGCGGCTCTAAAAGATACAGACGCTGATCTCCGGCTGGGTGCCGTACAGGTATTGAGTGAATTCAAAAGCCCGAATTCTTTAAAGCCTCTACCGGAAGCTCTCGAGCCCCTGATTACTGCCCTCAATGACTCGGATGCTCGGATTCGGGAGATTGCTTCCGATGCGTTGCGATCCACCCAGGATCCACGAGCGACAGAGCCCCTAATTGCCGTGCTCAAGGATTCGGATGCTGGTGTTCGAAGAAATGCAGCCGCCGCCTTTTGGGCGATTAGAGACCCGCGCGCAGTCGAACCACTCATTGATGTCCTGAAAGATGCGGATCCTGAGGTTCGTGAGGAGGCTGCTTCAGCGCTGGGTGTTCTGAAGGACCCCCGTGCTGTCGAGCCGTTGATCGCTGCTCTGAAAGACGAAAATGAGAACGTCCGAGCGAGCGCCACGCGTGCTTTAGGCTCCATCGGAGACCACCGAGCGATCGGCCCGCTGGTTGCTGAACTCGATGATCGCAATTCCACCATTTCAAAGGGTGCGATGTGGGCCCTGATCGACATGAAGGATCCTCACGCCGTGCCGCTTCTGATTGCGTCCATGCAGGATGATATCGCGCACGCGCGATTTGAGTCACCGCTGTTGCATATGAACGCGATCGCTATACTTGGACAAACGAGAGATCCTCGCGCATTTGAGCCTCTGATCGCCGCGCTCAAGGCTTCTGATTGGAAGGTTCGGGGAGAGGCGGCTTATGCCTTGGGCGAACTGGGAGACCGTCGGGCCGTTGCTCCTCTGATCGTGGCGTTAGAGGATAGCAACGATCGAGTGCCGAGGCGTGCGGCCGTTGCAATCGGCAAGATTGAAGACCGGACGTGCAAATCGTTGCTCACCCTCATCAAGAGCCAACCCTCGGCAACCCGCCGTAAGTTGGCAGAGTCAGCATTGCATTGTACCGAAGACCCGAAAGCAGTCGATATTTTGACCAGGGCAACGAAGGATAGGGATCCCATCATCCGAGCAGCTGCGACGAATGCCTTGGGCTGGCTCAAAGACCCTCGCGCAGTTGGTCCCCTCAGCATCGCTCTCAAGGACGCCGATCAACATGTGCGGGAGCGTGCAATCTTCTCATTGGGCGTGATTGGAACGCCAGGCGTCGACCTGCTAATCGCGGCACTAAAGAACCCTGATGGTGGCGTGCGTTTTTTTGCCGCACAAGCTCTCGGTGGGATCAAAGACCCGCGAGCGGAAAGCGCTCTGCTAAATGCGCTGAAAGAGCGTGACGCAGAAGTGATCGTCGGAGCCTCCCGCTTCTTTCTGGAGCGAGGAGAACCGGAATCGGAGGGAGCATTGATCGAAGCAATGAATAAGGGCGGAGATGAGGGGATGGCTCGCGCCTTCTTGGGATCCGGAAACAAGAAACTGATGGAAGCTGCGCGCATATGGATTCCGGTTCCCGGTCGTGAAATGCGTCCAACGAATCTGCCCCGGCTCACCTGGGGGCAACCTTGGGTCGTCGATCAGCAACACTAAGCGTCAAAAACGAAACGATGAAACCGGCAAGTGAGTTTCGACTCGCTCCCCGCCCGCTGCCGTATACTCGCCTTTTACGATGCCGATCGAGACTGAAATCAAATTTCGCGTAGATGACCCGGCTGGCCTGTCGCAGCGGCTCGAGGCCGCAGGCTTTACTCTGCAGACCCCGCGCGCCTTCGAGAGCAATGTCCTCTATGACACTCCCGACCGCTCGATGCGCGCCCGCACTGAGATTTTGCGCATCCGCGGCTATGCCGGACGTTGGACCGTCACCCACAAGCGACTGCCCGACGTCGGCCCCGGCGAAGACACCCACAAACATCGCATCGAGACCGAAACCGAGGTCGGCGACGGCGAGGCACTGGCTCAGGTCTTTCTCTCGATCGGCCTCGTTCCCGCCTTCCGCTACGAAAAGTGGCGCGCCGAGTGGACCGACGGCGAAGGTCATTGCGTGGTCGATGAGACCCCCATCGGCAACTACGCGGAGCTCGAAGGCTCCCCGGAGTGGATCGACCGCACCGCCGCCCGCCTGGGTGTCGCTCCGGCTCAGTACATCACCCTGAGCTACGGCCGTCTCTTCGACCAATGGCGCGAGCAACACGGCTCCGCGGCGCAGGACCTGACGTTTGACGCAGTCAGAAAGTCCTCTAGTGTCATGAGTCATTAATTAACTAAACAAATAGTCGCGCGCGGTGTCTAACATGACAGGAGCGATGTCATGAGACGAGGACGCCGATTGCCGGAGTTGCAACTGAGCGAGGAGCAG
>JBEKCA010000093.1:0-19943 GCA_050015115.1 Occallatibacter sp. | reverse complement strand
CCTTAACTTGCTCAAACAAGAACAATCGCTCAAACGCGGAGTCAAAGGAAAACGCCTCAAAGCCGCATGGAACCACGCCTACCTGCTGAAACTACTGGGCGTTTGATATGCGTCGGCCCTGGCAGTGACGTCCGTTCACTTTTGCTCCCGGCGCTCATAATTGCGGAATGCTCACCATTGCGGAATCTCACTGCAATTGCCTTCCGTTGTAAAGGTCGCAAGGGACCTGAATTCACACCACCCCCGACAGGCGCTGAACGCCTGTGGATTTGCCAGTCCGAATTAGCGCAAAACGCACGCTCTAGGCATTCGGACACATTCTTCTTCTGCTCAGTTCCTCGCGCCACCATCAAATCCGATTGCCGCCGAGCCCGTAAAAAGGCGCTCAAGCACGATCTCAGAAAGGCGCGAAGATCTCATGCAGCTATGGCAGCACGAGCGGAACGAAAGGCAAGAACCGGCTGGTGTACTTCTTCCACTTCCCCGACCAGAACCTCGTTCACTCCCCGATCTAGAACCCCGGCAAGGTTCAAAAGAACCGACGAAGCGCACGCCGGACACTGCCTTGAGCAGTTCCCAACGCAGCTACAGTCCTGGCAGAGATATGCGGAGGAGAGAGGAATGTGCAGCATTGAAGCGTGTGTCATAGATTGACCCCCGAGTGTCAGTTACCTGGCATACGGTTCGTAGCATCTTGCCACCGTTTGCTTCTTCCTATATAGGGTAGATGCAATTCAATTCGTTACAGTTGATTTTTTTAAGCAAACAGAGAGCTGATTTTTTAGGCAGCGGGTTTCTCAGGCATCCGCCAGCCCGTCGCAGCACAAAAGCTCAAGCCGGTAAACTGTTGTAAGAGGTACCTCGTGCTCCGTTTTGGTCTCCTATTGTTGCTGCTTGTCTCGGCTTCGAATGCCGGTGCTGGCCAGGATTTCGCGCAAGCCCCGGAACAGCAGAAATCCGGAACCAGCTCCGTCTCCGAAGAGGTCGCCGCGGCTGAGGCGGCGATTGCACAATCCGACTGGAAAACAGCGGAGACGAAGCTCGCAGCCTGGCTGGCCGCCCATCCCACCGATGCGCGCGCTCTCTTCGACGCCGGTTACGTGGCCGACGAACAAAATCGCATCGACGATGCCGCCGCGCTTTACAGGCGGGCCGTGACGGCGAATCCGCAGTCGTTTGAGGCACATGTAGAGCTGGGAATGCTGCTTGCCCGGCTAAACAAACCCGACGAGGCACGGGAAGAATTAGCCGCAGCAACAGAGCTCGATCCAGGTGTCGCCGGAGCCGCCGCCAAAGCAAAGACATGGCGTGCCTTGGCCCAGATCGACCGCCAGGACGATCCGGTTGAGGCATCAAACGATCTTTTGGAAGCCCTCAAGCTCTCGCCCGAGACCACCGAGGACACGCTGCTTGCCGCGAACCTCGCCGACCATGCGGGCGAGTACGAAGCCGCCGAAAAGGCCTACCGTCGCGTTCTGGCCGCGGACCCGAAATCGGCAGCAGCCAACTCGGGTCTGGCTCACCTTCTCATTGCGCGAAAACAATACCCTGAAGCCGAGTCGTTCCTTCGCGCGGCCCTCGAACAGTCTCCAAATGACACGGCGCTGACGGCGCAACTGGCGACCGTGCTGGCCGCGCAAGATAATGCCGAGGCCCTGCCTTTGTTTCAAAAACTGCACGCAGACCATCCGAAGGACGCTGCGATTACGCGCATGTTGGCGCAGGTCCTCGCCGAAGCAGGCGACGCCGCCGGGTCGGATCGGTTATACACCGAACTGCTCGCAGCCAGCCCCGAAGATCCCGATTTGCTGGTTGCGCATGGTCAGAATCTAACCCGTCAACTCAAAAACGCCGAGGCCTTCGCGGCTTTTGATAGGGCCACCCGCTTGGCCCCGGCCAACGCCGACGCCTGGAGCGGGCTTGCCTTTGCCGCATCGAAAACGGGACAACCATCCGTCACACTCCATGCTCTAAGTATGAGATCAAGGTTCCTGCCGGAGGTCCCGTCCACCTATTTTCTTTGGGCGACGGCCTACGACACGCTTCACGACAAAGCCGCAGCCGCAACCTACTATCATCACTTTCTTGACTCGGCAGCGGGAAAGTACCCGAATCAGGAGTGGCAAGCGCGCCAGCGTCTCAACTTGCTCGAAGGCAAGAAGTGAACCGCTTGATGGTGCGAAACTCAGAATGGTATTTCCCCCAGGAACGGTACAATGCGTGCGACGAAACTGAAATTGCAAATCTTTTCCCTTGCAATTTCTCATCGAATGCTCCTATAGTCACGGCCTGGGGTAGTTTCCGCAGCGGAGGAGGTTCCTCATGCGGCTCGCGATTCCCGCCGTCCTCGTCTTCCTCTCAATGACTGCAATCCCGGTGTGTGCATCCAACATCGATGAGAGAGTCCCCGATCAGCAGAGCATCGACGCGTTGGCAGCCAAAGCCAGACTCGCCCAGCCCCGCGAGCAGTGTTTTCTCTATGCCGAATTGGTGCATGAGATGACCGAGTTCAGCCTGCGCGAGTACGCTGCCGGCGATGTCGAGAAGACCGCCGAACTGCTCAGGCAGATCCAGGGGTTGACACAAAAGATTCACCTCGCGGTGGCCGACGATAACAAGCGACTGAGAAATACCGAGATTCTATTGCGCCACACCGCCTTCCGGCTCACCGGGTTGCTGCACTCCACCAGCTTTGAAGATCAGCCGCTGGTAGCCGAGACGCTGGCCGACGTAAACCAGGTGCAGAACGAAGCCATGATGCAGGTCTTCCGCAAATGAACGATCGTTCGATGGGTTTGTCAGCCGCGATTCTCGCCTCCCTCCTCTTGGCCCTGCCGGCACATCCGCAGAAAGAAAAACGCGAGCCGCTCACCGGGCCTCAGATCGAGGAGATCCGCGAGGCGGGAATCGATCCGAACCAACGTATCTCTATTTACACCAGAATCCTCAACGAACACGCCGAAACAATCAAGGGACTGACCAAGCGATCTGAATCGGACGCGCGTGCCCGACGGCTCGACGGAGAGTTGCAGGATTTTACCGCGCTGATGGATGAACTCGGCTCAAACCTTGACGTCTACTCAGACCGCAAGGCCGATATGCGCAAGGCTCTGAAGTCGCTCAGCGAGGCCAGCCAGCACTGGCTGGGCTTGCTGCGCGCCCTTGCCGGAGAGCCCGGCTTCGAGCTCTCGCGCAAGGAAGCGATCGAGAGCGCCGAAGATCTGGCCGACGAGGCAACTCGTCTCGAAAACGAGCAGATTCAGTACTTCAACCTGCACAAGGACGAGCAGGGCCAGCAACGCGCCGAGCCGAAGTGAAAGAAGCAGGAAACAGGGATTAGGGAATAGGGAAAAGAAAAGCCAGGAGCCAGCGTCAGTTGGGGCTTCCAGCGACTCATAGAGCGGAAAACCTATTCCCTGTCCTCTGCTCCCTGATCTCTGTTCTTGTAAGCTGTAACTAGTGGCTGCCGAACTTGTCTCAATCTTCCAGGATGAATATCGGGCTTTGCGCCCCAGAGCGCCGATGCCGCCCATCGTGGTTCGTTTTCGGCGCTTCACGTCGCTGAACACCAGGATTCGCCTGCGCGAAGGACAGCTTCTCGTCAGCCTGTCTGATCTTCTCGAAGGCGCACCGGAGTCCGTGCTCCGCGCCATTGCGCACATCCTGCTGGCCAAGCTCTATAAGAAACCCGTCGACGCCTCGCAAAACCTTCGCTACAAGCGTTTCTCATCCAGCGCTGCCGTCACCCGGCAGACCGAACTGATTCGGGGGGCGCGGGGCAGCAAGCGTTACTTCGGCCCCGAAGGTCGCTTCTACCATCTCGAAGAAGTTTTCGACTCGCTCAACACGCGTTTCTTCGGTGGCATGCTTGGCCGCCCAGAACTCACTTGGAGCGAGGGCATGGCCAAGCGATCACTGGGCCACTATGACGCTGCCCACAACACCATTGTCGTGAGCCGCGTCTTCGACCGCCCGTCAAGCCCGCGCTATGCCATCGAGTATCTGCTTTACCACGAGATGCTGCACCTGAAGCATCCGGTAAAGGTGCGCAACATGCGCCGATGCGTGCATTCAAGAGAGTTCAAGGCCGAAGAGGCTCTTTTTCCGCAATTGAAAGAAGCAATGGCCTTCATCAAGCGGTTGTAGGTTCCGTTCGGCCAGCAAGCTCACGCCGCCTTCTCAACCACCTCAGCGGCCTCGTCCGGCGCATTCGCCGGATGCCACGCAACCCAGGCGATCAGCGCGAGTCCTGCGATCGCGGAACCCGCAGCGGCCAGTTGGGCATTCGAGCAGCCCCATAAAACTCTGGGGTTCCGGCGGATGAATTCGACCAGAAACCGGGCGCTCCCGCTCAGGAGCAGATACTGGCCGAGGATGGCTCCGTTGGCGTGCGGCTTGCCCAGCCTCCACCATAGCCACCCGCCGATCAGCAAACCGGCCGCGAGCTCATAGAGCGGAGTCGGATAAACCGGCACAAGCACCGGTTCGAGTCCGTTGGGAAAGGCCATGCCCCAGGGCCTGAACGAAAAGGAAAACAGATGCACAGGCGTGATCGGAATTCCGTAGCAGCCGTCGCCTGAGAGAAAACAGCCGATGCGTCCAATGCCGTAGCCGATGGCGGCGGCGGGGGCGGCAAGATCAAGGGTTCTCAACCCGCCGATTTTGGCCTGCCAGCCTTGCACCAGCAGCGCGGAAATGCCGAAGACAAGCCCGCCAAACCATGCAAAACCGTCCGTATCCCACAGTACGCTCCAGCCTGCCTGGTGAAACTCAATCGGCGTATCGACGACATGCCACAGTTTGGCGCCGATAATGCCGGCCACCACGGCCACGGCCACCATGCCAATTGCATCGGCTGATAGCCGCGCCCGCTGGAAACTGCGGTGCATGATGAAGGCCGCCACAACCGCGGCTAGCCACATCATGATGCCGAAGGTCGGCTGTTCGCGGTGTAGGAAAAACAAATGGATGTGAAGGTACGGGTACATACTCTTTAAGTATAGACGCGCGTGCCCCGGCTCTGGCTCGTGTTCCGTACCCGAGGAAACAGGGGTTGTTTTTTTCGCAGCCGCTTGCGCAACCGCCCCCGCTTCAGGCGATACTGATTACATGGATACCGTCCACTATCAGGCCCTTGAGGTTCTCTATTCCCGCCAGCAGATTGCCGAACGCGTCGCCGAGATGGGCGCCCAGATCACTCACGACCTGAGCGGCGAAAAGCTGGTGATGGTGGGTGTGTTGAAAGGGGCGGCGCCATTCCTGGCCGATCTCGCCCGTGCCGTGCAGGTGGATGCAACCTTCGATTTTGTGGCCACTTCGAGTTACGGCAAGGGGCTCCGTTCGTCGGGCGCGGTCAAGCTCATTAAAGATCTTGACGAGCCGATCGAAGGCAAGAATGTGCTCCTGGTCGAGGATATCCTGGATACCGGGCTAACTCTCAGTTACCTGCGCAAGCTATTCCTGCAGCAACGCCCCAAGACGCTGCGCATCGCCACGCTGCTCGACAAGCCGTCGCGGCGAATCGAAAAAATCGAGCCCGATTATGTTGGATTCTCCATCCCCAACCTCTTTGTCATCGGGTACGGAATGGATTATGCTGAGCGCTACAGAAACCTGCCCGACATCTGCCTGATGACTCCGGACCATCCGGAATAAACGCCCACCGGGATCGGCAAGGGAACGAACTGACGCACGCGGGGGACCTGCGTCAGTCCTGATCCGTGCGGAGGGCTAGCGGTTACTTCGCTGCCGCGGCCTTCTGTGCCGCCCAGCGCTTCTTGACGGCCTCGGCGATGCGCTTGCGTCCCTCGGCACTGAGCTTTCTCTTCCTTTTCTTGACCGGCTTCACAGCAGGAGCCACAACTGCCGCTGTCTTCCGAGGCCTGCCGGCCTTCCTCTTCGCCACCGGCGCCACACCGCCACTCAGCAAGGCACGCGCCTGCTGCAACTGGGCAATCTCCTGATCGATCGCTGCCAGAATATCCGATATTCCCATGTTTTCCCCCATGATTAATTCAGTCAACCGGTCCTGCCTTCGCGTCAATAAGTCAAAAAAGCCGCTTGGTCAGCCGCTTGCTCTAACTTACGATACTCGACTCATCGATCTTTTTACAAACTTCGGCGAGTTATTGACCCAAACGATAAACGATGCGAGTAGTTTGTTCTTAGTCGATTGCACCCGCCGTCTGCCTGCGCATGCACGAGAACTCGACCCACTTATGCCGATGCGAACTTGCTAACTTCCAATCCCATGCAGCGGGGCTAACTCGCTGCAGTTTGACCCAGAGACGATGCTTCCAGAGAATGGGAGTCTGAAACAGGTATTTTATTGATGGCACGCCGATTAAAATCTGATGAACGCGTGAACATAATCGATTGTTTTGGACCCAAGCTTCCGCAGGCACTATACTCATCTGCGGTAGAGCGCCCGGTGGGCCGCAAGTGACGGCGACACTGGGCCCTTCAGGAGCATGACCGCATGGCCACAACCACCCCCACTCCGGAAGTGGATCTGGAGTTCGACAACGGAACTTTCGATTCAACAGCATTCGCCGCGGAGACCCTGGCGAGTTGGCAGGCCTTGGCCGCCGTGATCGACCACACACTGCTGAGGCCGGAAGCGACCCGCACTCAGGTGGAGCATCTCTGCGAAGAGGCGGTCCGCTACCGCTTCGCTTGCGCCATGGTGAACCCGGTCTGGGCTTCAACGGCTGTCGGCGTTCTAACAGGCACAAAAATTCCAGTCGGCGCGGTGATCGGGTTTCCGCTAGGCGCGTCACTGGTTTCCACGTTGCGCCACGAGGCGACAGCCCTGATTCGTCTAGGCGTGCGCGAATTGGATATGGTCATTCCCATCGGCCCGCTCAAGAGCAGCAACTACATAGCGGTCGAGAGCACAATTCGCACGGTTGCCAAGGTGGCGCACGGGCACGGAGCGCTGCTCAAAGTGATTTTGGAGACTTCGCTCCTCAGTGTGGCTGAAAAGCTGCGCGCGTCGGAAATTGCCATTCATGCCGGCGCGAACTTCATCAAGACTTCAACTGGCTTTGCCTCGGGTGGCGCGACCGCAGCCGATGTGGCTCTGATGCGCGGCGTGGCCGGTGGCCGGTGCGGCGTGAAGGCCTCGGGTGGCATTCGCACACTAGCAGACGTGAAGGCGCTCCTCGAAGCCGGCGCCAACCGCATCGGCGCTTCAGCCTCGGTGGCCATTGTGCGCGAGCTCGGAGCGGAATGAAAAGACAGGGAATTGAAACTAGGGAATAGGGACCGCAAGGGACCACAGTGCCCCACCTATTCCGCATCTTTCTGCGGAATAGGTGGGAAGCCAACCCAGCCCGGGGTTAGCGCTTTGGTTCCTGTTCCCTATTCCCTGCACTGCTATGATTTTCTTCTACAGCGATGTCCGAATTTTCACCATCTCCGCGCGAAGAACCCGAGCTTGAGGGCGACTACCGCCCGGCCGATCCGGCCGCCGCGGGGGCACATCTTGATCCGGCCAACATTCGCGTCGAACCGGCGGACGTGGCCTACCTGATGCAGCTCACCGACGCGCTGAACACAACACTCGACCTGGAGACCCTCCTGCGCCGCACCGCTGATCTTGTTCGGGCCGTCATTCCCTACAGCATCTTCGCCATCCTGCTCGAAAACGACCGCACCCACGAACTGCGCGTGCGCTTCCAGATCGGCCACACAATACAAGTGGAGCGGATGCACATTCCCTCAGGACGGGGCGTCGTGGGCCAAGTGGCGATCACCCGCCAACCGGTCTTGCTGAACGACGTCACCAAGTCGGATGCGTACTTCGAAGTCAACCCCGATGTCCGCTCTGAACTCGCCGTGCCGCTGATCGTGAAAAACCGGCTGATCGGCGTCATGGACATCGAGAGCGAGCAGCCGGATTATTTCCGTCCCGAACACCTGCGCCTGCTCACGTTAACCGCCTCGCGCATCGCTCAGGCCATCGAAAACGCACGCCTCTATGCGCGCGTCTCTCGCCAGGCCCAGACGCTGACCGTGATGAACGAGATCGCCACCGAGCTGACTTCAATCCTCGATCTCGACCCGCTGCTTGAACGCGTCGGTCAACTGCTGCGCCGCCTCATCGACTACCAGATGTTCACCATCATGCTGCTCGACGAGAAGGGCGAGACGCTGATCACGCGCTACGCATGGCGCTTCGGCTATGCGCACGCGCCCTTGCGCCGTCTGCCCATCACCACTGGCCTGGTCGGCGCTGCTGTGCGCGAGTGGCGGCTGGTCAATGTCCGCGATGTTACCAACGATCCGCGCTACGTTCCAATGAACCCCGAGACCCGCTCGGAGCTGATTGTCCCGCTCTTCCACAAAGGCCGCATCATAGGCGTACTCGATCTCGAACACACGCGCACAGCCTTCTTTAACGAAGAGCACGAACGCATGTTGACCACGCTGGCCGCGCAAGTGGCCATCGCCATCGAAAACGCGCGCCTCTACCAGGCTGTGCGCCGCCAGGAGCGCCAATTGGAGCGCGACATCGCCATGGCACGCGAGGTGCAACTGCGCCTGCTGCCGCCGGCGGCACCACTGATGACCAATGCCGAAATGGCCGTGCGCTTCCTGCCCGCGCGCGCCATCGGCGGCGACCTCTACGACTTCCTCGACTACGGTAACGGCCAGACCGCCATCGTGCTCGGCGATGTAAGCGGCAAGGCTGCGCCCGCGGCCCTGTTTGCGGCGCTGGTCAGCGGCATCATGCGATCGGCTGCGCAACAGGAGCCGCAACCCGCCGAGATGCTGGCCCTGCTCAACGATGCAATTCAGGAACGCAAGCTGGAATCGCAATACGTGACCATGCTCTTTGCCGTGTGGAACGACGACAGCCGCACCCTCAAAGTGTCGAACTCCGGCGCGGTGCAGCCTGTCTTCTGCCGTGCTGGAACGTCGGAGACGGTGCGCGCCGAGGGCTTTCCGCTCGGCCTCTTTCCCGACGTCACCTACGACGAACTCACCGTGACCGCCGATCCTGGAGATGTCGTAATCTTCGTCTCGGACGGAATCCTCGACGCAGAAAACGCAGAAGAGGAGATGTATGGCTCGGAGCGCCTCTCCGGTCTTCTGTGCAGCCAGCGGGAAAACTCAGCGCACGAAATCGCCGACGCCATCCTGGCCGACGTCAGCCGTTTCCAGGGAAGCCATGACCGCTTCGACGATGAGACAATCATTGTGCTGAAGGTGCGGTGAAAGACAGTGAACAGTGGGCAGTTTTTTCGCCGGCGCAACGAGCAGACCCAGGACTAGCGAGAGGATCGCTTGACTTCCAGGAAAAGCTGCCAACATCTCATGTATCCAACTGTAAACTGTCAACTGTAGACTGAACTATCTATGACCGAAGAACGCATCATCCGTCCCGCAAAGAACGTCTACGGCAGCCTTCGACTGCCCGGCGACAAGTCGATCAGCCACCGCTACGGAATGCTTGCCGCATTTGCCGAAGGCGCTTCGCGGTTCACCAACTTCTCAACCGGGGCCGACTGCGCCTCGACGCTCGCATGCATGGAGGCGCTAGGCGCGCAGGTACGTCGCCTCGACGACGGCTCCGTAGAAGTGACCGGCGTCGGCGGAAGCGTGACGCCAAGCGACAAGCCCCTCGATTGCGGCAACTCCGGCTCGACGATGCGGATGATCAGCGGTTTGTTGGCTCCGCAGCGCGGCAGCTTCACGCTGGTTGGCGACGCATCGCTCACGCGCCGGCCCATGGAGCGGATCCGCAAGCCTTTGGCAGCCATGGGCGCGCAATTGACTCTGACCGAAGGTCATGCGCCTCTCACCATTCAAGGCTGCTCGCTCAATGCCATCGACTACACAACGCCAGTGCCCAGCGCGCAGGTGAAGACCTGCATTCTGCTCGCCGGATTGCAGACCGCCGGAACCACCACGATTCGCGAGGCAGTTCGCACGCGCGACCACAGCGAACTGGCCCTCCGCGCCTTCGGTGCAACCCTCACCCGCACGACCGACTCCGTCTCGATCTCCGGACCGCAGACCCTCCATTCCATCGAGGCCGCCGTCCCTGGCGACATCTCGTCAGCAGCGTTCTTTCTCTGCGCGGCGGCACTCTTTCCAGGTTCCAGCCTGGTGCTGGACTCGCTTGGAATGAACCCCACGCGCGCCGCGCTGCTCGACGTGTTGACTGCGCTGGGAGCCCGCATCAGCGTTTTGAATCTCGAAGAGAAGAACGCGGAACTGGTGGGCACGGTGCAGATCACAGCGTCCGAAGAAGGCCTGGGCACGACAGAAATCTGCGGTGCATTGGCCGCGCGACTGATCGATGAGTTGCCGGTGCTGGCCGCAATCGGCCCGTACACCAGAGGCGGCATCCGCATCCGCGACGCCAAAGAATTGCGCGTCAAAGAGTCCGACCGCATCGCGCTGGTAGCGAAGAATCTGCGCGCCATGGGTGCCGAGGTCACCGAATTCGAGGATGGTCTGGACGTGCCCGGCGGTCAACGCTTGCACGGCGCGACCATCGACTCGGGAGACGACCACCGCATCGCCATGGCCTTTAGCGTAGCCGCGCTCCATGCCGATGGCCCGACGCTGATTGAGGGCGCAGAGTCAGCCGCGATCAGCTTTCCGGAGTTCTTTGATCTGCTGGATCTGGTGGCAGAGCGATAGCGCCGGGCCGCGCCTTTTCTATAGCATTTTCGATTTTACTGTGGAGTTCCGTGCCCCATCCATTCCGCGTTTTTCAGCGGAATGGATGGGGCACAGGCAAAATCCCTGTCTACATAATTTGCAAAGACGCTTTGAGCTTTAGCCCAAGCTATCTGCTGACGGGCGGAGTCATTATTGGCTCGCTCGTGTCCTTGGATGGCGCCACTCCGGGAACGACCGGCGTCGTATTCACCTGGCCCGAAGCCGCCTCATTCAGGTTGATACCATAGTGCTGCAACGTCGAAGCCAGGGTCTGATAGAGCGATGCGCGGTCCTTTGCATACTGTGCGTTGGCCGCGATCAGGTTGTCATCCGCACTCGCGAGATTGCGTTGCTGCAGCAGCACATTGGCCGAGGTTGAAGCGCCCAGATGCAGCTTCTTGATTTCGGCATCCACGCTCTGCTGTTGAAAGTCCCTGGCTGCGGTCGAGGCCTGCACCTGCGCCCGATCGTTGATCAGCGCAAACTGAGAATTAACGACCTGCATTCGGATCTGCGTGTACAACTGTTCCAGGCGCAATTCGGCCTGGCGATACTCCATCAGCGAACGCGCCTGCACCGATTGCGCAAGCTTGTTGCCGATAGGAATGTTCAAGTTGAAGCCAACCCCCTTATCAGGAGAGCTGCTATTGACCATCATATTCAGGACACTTCCATATCCAACTGTGGAAGTCGCTGCGCACGGAACGCCGAAAAATGAGCAAAAAGTATTTGGAGCGCCGCCTACACCAGTTCCGCTATAGAATCCAAAGACATCAAGAACCGGCAGCAATCCATTGCGCGCGCCTTTCAGCGTGATCTCGTCGTTACGCAGTGTCAGCGCAGCCTGCTCCAACTCCGGCCTTTGCTGGAATGCCTGCTGCACCAACGCCTCAGGCGATGCCTTCTCCTCGGGAATCTCCTCGATGGTCACACGATCGGTGGGAATCACCGGGGCTGTCGAAAGCGCCGGATCGTTCAAGTTGCGGGCGATGGCCTGCTTGATGATCTGCTGCTGATAATTCAAAGAGCTCTGCGAACTGATGAGCAATTGTTTGTCGCTCGATACTGCCGAATCATCCTGCACCACCTGCAGCGGAGCCACCGTTCCTATCTCCAACTGCTTGCGATCGTCGCCTGCCAGCTTGGTGCTCTGCTCAAGCGCACGTTGCTTTGCCTGTACGTCCTCATAGGCCTGCACCAATCCCCAGTAGATGGACTCAACTTGATTGACCGTGTAGAGAATCTGCTGACGGAACCCGGCATCGGCAATCCGCCGGTCGTTGATCGCCTGATAGATGAAGCGCTTATTCACCCAGATTCCCGCGCCCTGCAACAGATGCTGAGTCACTGTAGCCTTGAAGTTGGAATCCAGCTCCGGGCTGTAAGAATTGAATCCTCTGGAAGTGATGCGGGAGTTATCAAAGGCCACGGCAAGTGAAGTGCCGGTGACAAAACCCTGGTTGTACGTGAAATTGTACACATTGGTGTTTTGGAAAGAGCGGGGAGTGAACGCGTTGGTCACCGGTAGCTCGGACCTCTCCAACTGAATCGCGCTGCTCACCGATGGTTCCAGCGCTTCCGGCGCTGGGCCCGCGCCCGCCGTCGTGAGGGTCAATCCATTCGTTCCGGAACCCGCGCCGCCCGAGCCCACCGTCGAACCACCGGGGCCACCGCCTGTAGTCAATGTCGAGGCCGAGCCGCCCAGAGTGCCGGTAATCAGACCCGAGGGCGCGCCGAGCGCCGATGCACCGGTGCGCGTGCGCAGAATGTCCGTGTCCGCAATATCCAGATCGTAGCGGGCAATGGCGATGTCGTAGTTATTCTCGAGGGCCAGAGCAATGGCGTCAGAGAGACTCAGGTAGATCTTGCCGTCCTTGACCAGGTTCGTGAGGCGCACGGAATTGACAAAGCTCGCCTTTGGGAGTGTAGTCGGGCGGTACATGTTCATTGGGTTGCCCAGCAGCCTGCCCGCGGGCTTTGAGAAGTCTCGCGCGGTCGAACGAAGATTCAACGGCTGCGTCAGAGCCGGTGCCGGAGCTGCGGGCAATTCGGATGCTTCATTCTCTGGAGTCTTCTGTCCCGCGCCCGGCATTTGCTGCGCAAATCCCGAAGGGCTTCCCGCCGCCAATGCCAGCATCACAGCTGCCACGGCGCGCAACCGCGTGCCCGATTGGGTCCTGCTATCTCTTGCGGAGTTGATCCGCGCACTCTTCTCCCGCTGCTCAATCACACTTGTACCGAACAATTGCATGGTTCCTCTCCAAGACAGGATTCTTCTTTGGAAACTGCTGCTGAGGCATCTGGGGCGCCATTCTCAATGACGCCCGGAAGGCCTCTCCGGACGCAAATTTCTGATTTCTCGTGGACTAAACCGTCGGCTTGCCTCAAATAAAACTTCCGCTCAATGGTCAATACGCGCACAGCCCAGAATTCGTTCCAGACTGCCCAATTCGTTGGTCTCCCACCGTTCCTCGCCGCCAAAACGCCATTGCAATCGGAAAGCTGAGTATATCCCACTACCCGATCCCCTCTGTTCGTAGGGCCCACCCCTAACTTGGTACGCCGACCTCCAGGTCGGCTGTCCGGTGGGTCTCCAGACCCGCCGGCCGCATCGGGCAGCGAGGACGCAGCCAGTACAGCCGGTTTTGGAGGTGAAGCACTATTTCCCAAATCTTCGGTTAAGATCTAAGTTAAATACCTCCAGCTAGATCCCGTCCGAGCGCAGCGGTCATGTACGCTTGAGTCAACATTGTACCCATGACTGAAGACGTCCAAACCTCGCCGATATTTCAAACCTGGAAGCTGATCCTGGCCTACGACGGGACGGAGTTCCGGGGCTGGCAGGTGCAGCCAGGCCAGCGCACCATTCAAGGCGAACTGCAAGCCGCATTGGGTCGCATTACCGGTGAATCGCCTTTGCCTCAGGGCTCTGGCCGCACCGATGCCGGTGTCCACGCCCTCGGCCAGGTGGCCAGTTTCCCATTGGCCGCTCCGATTCCAGCCGAGAACCTGCAACGCGCCCTGAACCGGACCTTGCCTGAGTCAATTCGTATTCTCGAGTCGAGAACAGCACGAAGTGCATTTCATGCGCGACACTCGGCCGTAGCCAAGAGCTATGAGTACCGGATCTTCCGCGAGGCCATTTGCCCTCCATCCCTGGCCCGTTACGTCTGCGCCTGCTCCTGGCCGATGGACCTCTGTGCGCTGCAAAGCTCTGCGCGGATCTTTGAAGGTGAGCACGATTTTCTCAGCTTCGCCGCCACCGATCCGGAGTTGGCAAACCGCGACAACGATCGGGATGCAGAGCCAGACCAACGGCCCATTCCGCGAGAGGGTTTTTTGGTCAAACCGCCGACCGCCCCGACAGTGAAGAGGATCTTTTCCTCAACCTGGGACGAGCAAACAACCGAGGCGGGCAGGCTGCTCGTCTATCGGGTCCGCGGCAGCGGATTTCTGCATCACATGGTGCGCAATCTGGTGGGAACGATGCTGGATGTGGGCCGCGGACGCCTCCGTTGCGACCAGATCCCCGAAATCCTCGCCGCCCGCAATCGCGCCGCCGCCGGACCCACCGCCCCGGCCCGAGGGCTGTTTCTGCATTCCGTCGAGTATGACGAGTCCAGCGAATAGGCTGCATTGGCCCTGTTCAACCAACCCGAGTCCGCCCCGAGTCGTTTCCCCTGTTACCCTGAAGCCAGCAGCATGGCTTCCGCGACCCACAACCCGGCCTTTTCGCGTGTGACGACGCTGGCTGCACAACGGCCAGTTCATGCAGCATTCGCCTGGCTGCACGGCAATCCCAAAACCATCATGGACTGGCAGGCACAGATGGTGGCCATTCCCGCGCCGCCCTTTGGCGAACAGGCGCGGTCTGAGTGGCTGGCGGCACGCTTCACCGAAGCCGGTCTGAGCGATGTTAGAACCGATGCAATCGGCAACGTCATGGGCTGGCTGAAGGCCACTGCACTACCAGCGGAGAGTACCGGCCCCGTCGTCGTTCTTTCAGCACACCTGGATACGGTCTTCCCTGCCGGAACGCCCTTGAATCCTCAGGTGAACGGTGATCGGCTCGATGCTCCCGGCTCCTGCGACAACGCTGCCGGTGTCGTGGGGATGTTGGCGATCGTCCACGCGCTCACTGCGAGCGGGGCCCAGTTGGCGTCGCCGCTACTCTTTCTAGGCAATGTCGGCGAAGAGGGCGAGGGCGACCTGCGCGGTGCGCGCCACTTCTACAGTCAGAGCGCACTGGCTGGCCGCATCGCGGCGCACATCGTCTTGGATGGTGCTGGCGCTGACTCGGCCGTAACGCAGGCGCTGGGCAGCCGTCGCTTCCGCGTCACCGTCACCGGCCCAGGCGGACACAGCTTCACCGATGCGGGCACACCCAACCCCATCGCGGCGCTGGCTTCGGCCCTGGCGGTCCTGGCCACGACGCCGCTACCACAAGAGCCGCGGACGACACTGAATCTCGGCACGATTCAGGGCGGCACCAGCGTCAACTCCATCCCGGAGAGTTCGCAAGCCTCCGTCGATTTCCGTTCGACTAGTCCTGAACAGCTCTTGCTGCTTGAGGTGGCCCTGCATCGCGCCGTTGAAGATGCCGTGGAACATTGGAATGCTCAGGCAACCTTGGCCACTCGTAACGCCCGGGGCTTGTTGACCTTCAAGATCGACAAGATCGGCGACCGGCCCGCCGCGCAACTGCCCGCCGATTCACCGCTAATCGAAGCTCTCAGCGCCGTTGACCGCCATTTGGGTCTGCGTACCGACCGCCGCCTGGGCTCGACCGACGCCAACATTCCGCTTTCACTCGGCGTGCCGGCACTCTCGATGGGCGCGGGAGGCGAGGGCGGCGGGGCACACACGATGGCCGAGTGGTATTCAGCGAAGGATCGTGAGACAGGCCTGAAGCGGGTTCTGCTGCTCGCGCTGGCCATGACCGAGTGGGCCGCAGAGCAGTAAGCTCGACCAGTAGGCTCGTCGGCGGATCGGCCAGGACCGGCTGCAATAATCGAAAGAAATGAAGCTGCGCGCCTACTTGCTGATGTTATTCGTGGTTGCCGTGTGGGGTTCAACGTTTGTAGTGGTCAAAGGCGCGCTGGCCAATGCCACACCCGCGGCGTTTAACCTGGCGAGAATGACGCTGGCCTTCACTGTCCTTGCCGTGGCCTATCACCGCCATTGGCGCGAGATTCACAGATGGCAAGTCGCTGCCGGTGCGCTGGTGGGTTTGTGCCTGGCCTTCGGCTACCAGTTCCAGACCACGGGTTTGGCCCGTACCACGCCTTCGAAGTCGGCCTTCATCACTGGGCTGATGGTGGTTTTGGTGCCGCTCCTCTCGACGATTCCTGGATTGCGGCCTCCGGCAAGCCGGCCGCCTCGCTGGAATGCTTTCTTAGGCGCCGCTCTGGCCTTCGTTGGGATTGTGCTGCTGACCGCGCCTGCCGCCATTCAGACCTCGTCGTCGTTGCTCGGCCAGGCGGCGCGCTTGCTGCCGGACATGGCCTCGATCAACCTAGGCGATGTGCTCACCTTGGGCTGCGCCATCGGCTTTGCCTTCCACTGCCTGGCGCTGAGCCGTGTCTCGCCGCGCATCGGCTTCCAGCCGCTGGCTCTGTTGCAAGTCGGCTTCTGCGCGCTCTTCATGGCGCTCAGCCTGCCGCTGATCGAACATCCTCGGATCTCATGGACGCCTCGTCTGCTTGCGGCGTTGGTCGTCTGCGCCGTCTTCTCTACCGCCATTGCATTCTCCATTCAGAGTTGGGCGCAGTCTGTGCTGCCTCCCACGCATACAGCGCTGTTGCTGACGCTGGAACCGGTCTTTGCATGGATTACTTCGTTCCTGGTGACCGGCGAACGGCTGGGACTACGCCCGGCAAGCGGCGCTCTGCTGATTCTCTTCGGAATCGCTCTGACCGAGCTGATGCCACAGCCGCATCTGGCTACGGCGCATGAAGCGTGAGAAAAGCAGGAACAGGGAAAAGGGGTTCGAACAGGCTGCAAGGTTAGGCCTTGTGTCAGGGCGCGACTTTAGTCGTGCCGAAAAGGACAAGGAAACAAAGGGCTTTAACCCCTGACGGAAGCCCTCGATATCTATGGAGAATCTATTCAACAGCTCGGGCAAGGGCGCCGCAACTATCCCCTGCCGCGAAATTGGATGATTCTGCGGCGGTCGCGCTTGGTGGGGCGGTGCTCAGGCAGGGGTGCGAACTCCTGCATCTCCTTGCGCACGGCTTCCAGTTGTGCCCGGGCTGCCTTGCTGGCCTCGAATTCGCGATAGAGCGTCTGCGCCACCGCTGCCGGACCGCGCATCTGGCTGAGCGCGAGGACCTCGATCTGAAACTCGCCGCCCTCGTTCTTTACTTCGAGTTTGTCGCCGAGGCGGACCTCGCGAGCGGGCTTGGCTGCAATTCCATTCGAGAGGATGCGGCCCAGATCGCAGGCCTTCGATGCCAGCGCCCGCGTCTTGAAGAAGCGCGCCGCCCAGAGCCACTTGTCGATGCGAACGGAGTCCATGAGGCTATTGTCGTACAACCGGCCGGCCTGGTTCAGGCGAGTTGCACCACCGCCCCTCAAGTACACTGGGGTTGGAGTTGACCATGCCGGGCTTATGGGCTAAGACGCGAACGACGCTGGAGATGATCAAGTGGGAGCACTCGATCTTCGCGCTGCCGTTTGCGCTGACTGCTGTGCTGCTGGCAGCGAATGGGCTGCCTGGCTGGCGGATGCTGGTGTGGATTCTGGTGGCCATGGTCTCGGCGCGCTCGGCGGCGATGGCCTTTAACCGCTGGGCGGATTCCGACCTGGACGCGGCCAATCCGCGAACCAAAACACGCGCCATTCCCGCAGGCCTGCTGACGCGGCAGTTTGTGATGGGCTTTACCGTGCTGGCGGTGGCCGTCTTTATGCTGGCCTGCGCCGAGCTGAACCGGCTGACGCTGTGGCTCGCTCCGATTGCACTCGCAGTGCTGCTGGGCTATAGCTACCTGAAGCGCGTGACGCGCTGGTCGCATCTGGGACTCGGGCTGGCGCTGGGGCTCGCTCCGACGGCTGCATGGATTGCGGTACGCGGATCTCTCGATGCGAGGATTTTGGTGCTGACCGCGGCGGTGACACTGTGGGCAGGTGGCTTCGATGTGCTCTACGCCTGCCAGGATTGTGAGCACGACCGCGAAGCGGGGCTGCTCAGCCTGCCTCAAGCGGCAGGGATTCCGGCAGCATTCTGGACGGCGCGGGCGATGCATCTGGCTATGCTGGGGCTGCTGGTGTGGTTTGGAGAACTGTTTCAATTTAGGACAGTCGGCTGGCTGGGGGTTGGGGCCGTGGGGTTGCTGCTGGCCTATGAGCACTCACTGGTTTCACCGAGGGACTTGCGGCGGCTGAACGCGGCTTTCTTCACGATGAATGGTGTGATCGCTATGGTCTTTTTGGGATTTGTGGCCGGGGATTTGTGGTTAAGATAGCCACCTGCGGCGGGGCAGGTGGCCGATTGCCCACACTTACATTGAGGAAGGGTTTGAAATGAACGCATTCCACCGTTTTAAAATCCGCCTAGCGGCCGCGGTGGTGATTGCTGCCAGCAGCGCTGCTCTTGGCGCCCAGACCGTTGCACCTGCAAGCCAAACCGATTCGATCACCGTGAGTATCTCTCTCGACAAGGATCACTTTCCGGTTGGTCAATCACCATTGGTCCCTGTAACGATGATCAACCGAACAGACCGTGACCTGTATTTGAATGGCAATTGGTACCGAGTCCACATCGAGGGGGAAAATGGTGAGCCGACGACGACGTTGCGTCAGCGCATGACAACGGATAAACTTCTTCCCGGTGAGGCCCGACTGCGCGAAGATGAGGACGCGGAAAAGTTTATTCCAGCCGGGAAATCGAGAATCCAGAAGTTCGAAGTCGAATATTTCTACGATTTGAGTGCACCTGGTAAATACAGAGTATATGTGGATATCAAGGATCCCTTGTCGGGGAAGTGGCTACGCACAAACACAGCGCAGTTCGAAATACAAGCGCCGACTCGATAGGTTTGACTTCTCGCCCAGTGCCTCGCCAAAATACCATCGGGCAATGGGAGTGGTCGATTTGTGGTTGGCAAGGAGAACCAGAGAAAAATGAAGATTGCAATTCAGGGCGAGCCGGGGTCATTTAGCCATGAGGCCGCGATGAAGCTGGTCCCCGAGGGCGAGATCGTTCCCTGCCCGCTTTCGGCGGAGGTCTTTGCCGCGCTCAGTGGCGGCGCAGTCGATGTGGCTGTCATCCCCATCGAGAACAGCCTGGCCGGTTCCGTTCTGGAGCACTTTGACCTGCTGCTGACTCACGATGTGCGCGTCGATCAGGAGACGATGGTGCGCATCCGGCATAATCTCATTGCCCTGCCCGGCGTGAAGATCGGCGAGATCGAGCGCGTCTCATCACACCCGGTGGCGCTGGCGCAGTGCCGCCGGTTTCTGGCCGAGCACCCCGCGATGCAGGCACAGGCCGCCTACGACACGGCAGGCAGTGTGAAGCAACTGGTGAAGTCGGGCGACCGGCATGCGGCAGGCATCGGAAGCGAGGCGGCGGCGCGCTACTATGGTGCGGAGATTTTGCAGGCAGACGTGGAAGACAACCCGGAGAACTACACGCGCTTCTTTTTAGTGCGGCGGGCCGCAGATGCTGTCGCCGATCCAAAGGCGAACAAAATCAGCCTCGCATTTTCAGTCGAGAATCGTCCTGGATCGCTGGTGGCGGCCCTGGTTGGCCTGGCCGGGATTGGCGCGAATATGACCAAGATCGAGTCGCGTCCAGTGCATGGCAAGCCGTGGGAGTACATGTTCTATGTGGATTGCCAGATCGAGGCCGCTGATGAGGGCTCGCGTGCGATTGAGGCGCTGATGCCCCATTGTGACATGGTGAAGGAACTGGGCCGCTACAGGGATGCGGCGCGCTAAGTTCTTGCTGCGTCCGCTATGAAATCAGCAGAAAAGACGAACGGCCGGGAGCGCAGACCCGCTCTGAGGTTGCGCCCCAGCCGTTCGCGGAGGATGGATAACCACGTCTCTGTTTGCTCTGACTTCACTGTCGCATATCCGACGATAATTCTACGCAAATCCGCCTGTGGAAGTTCCGTATCAGGCAGGCTCGCTTAGCGTGTCTCATTCGGGGTGCAAGTTTGGCACTCTACGCCACAAAATATTTGGCCTGTGGATGATGGACAACGATGCAGTTGGTACTCTGTTCCGGCTCCAACAAAAAACTCTCGGTTAGGCGCACGCCG
>JBEKCA010000092.1:0-19945 GCA_050015115.1 Occallatibacter sp. | reverse complement strand
AAACAGCTCGGGTTAGGCACAAACATCCTGGATGCCAGCGCGCTGGGCGATACGAAGAAGCAAGAGTCTTCGCAGACTCAGGAAGCGATCGAAAAAGCCGACGGTTTTGCCCAGGTATTTCCAGAACACAAGTACCACATTGTCGATATTCTTCAAAAGCGCGGCCACATAGTCGGCATGACTGGCGATGGTGTCAACGACGCGCCCGCGCTCAAGAAGGCCGACTGCGGAATCGCCGTCTCCGGTGCGACAGATGCGGCGCGTGCTGCTGCATCCATTGTGTTGCTGACCTCCGGCCTGTCGGTGATCATTGACGCCATCAAGGAAAGCCGCCGCATCTTCCAGCGGATGAACAGCTACGCCATCTACCGCATCGCGGAGACGCTGCGTGTGCTGTTCTTCATGACGCTCGCAATTCTGGTGTTCAACTTCTATCCTCTCACCGCCGTAATGATCGTCATGCTGGCGCTGCTCAACGATGGGGCAATCCTGTCCATCGCCTACGACAAAGTTCTCTACAAGAACAAGCCGGAGTCCTGGAACATGCGGCTTGTTCTTTCGATCTCCACGGTGTTGGGAGTGATCGGGGTAGTCTCTGCGTTCGGTCTGTTCTACCTGGGAGAGCGCGTCTTTCACATGGACCGCTTGCACATCCAGACGCTGATGTACCTGAAGCTCTCAGTGGCCGGTCACTTAACCATCTTCCTCACCCGTACGCGCGGTCCTTTCTGGTCCATACGGCCCGCGCGGATTCTGTTGCTTGCCGTGGTGGGCACTCAGACAGTAGCCACTCTGATTGCGGTCTATGGCCTGTTCATGGCGCCCCTAGGCTGGAAGTGGGCAGGTTTCGTTTGGGCTTACGCTCTGATCTGGGCGCTCATCAATGACCGCGTGAAGCTGCTGGCTTACCGCATCTTTGATCCGGCCACTCCTGCACTGCTCTCCCGGAAGCCTGTCAATCGCACTTCCGAGATCGCAGCCCGCGCCTACGACCTTTATCAGCAGCGAGTCCATGGCGAGAGTCAGCAGGACCAGGACTGGCTAGAAGCGGAGCGCGAAACACTCGGCGAAGCGGCATCCAAGAAGAAGATTGCTTAGAAGTCCGTATGCCGACGGAGGGGCAGGATGAAGATCGATTCGAAAAGCTATCGAGTACCGCCAGACAAAAAAATTGACCTCAGCAAGTGGCCGACGATTGTCGATCCCTATTACGAGTCAAAAAAGCAGTATAAAAACCTACTGCAGCAGCACATGGAGAAGCTGAGTTCGCTGCAGGATCTTCACTACGCCTCCAATCGGCATGCGTTGCTGTTGATCTTCCAGGGGATGGATGGCGCCGGCAAAGACGGAGCCATTCGGCATGTCATGTCCGGAGTCAATCCGGAAGGTTGCGAGGTATTCAGCTTTAAGCAGCCGAGCGCCGAAGAGCTCGAACATGATTTTCTCTGGCGCACTACGTGCCGGCTTCCCGAACGCGGCCGAATCGGCATCTTCAACCGCTCTTATTATGAGGACGTGCTGGTCGTTCGGGTTCATCCGGAGCTGTTGCAAAGCCAGGGATTGCCCGAAGAGTTGCGTGATGAGAAAAACATCTGGTCCCAAAGGTACGAATCCATCCGCGATCTGGAGAAGCATCTCCATCGAAACGGGACACAGACCGTCAAGATCTTTCTGCATCTGTCGTACAAAGAGCAACGAAAGCGATTTCTGGCGCGCATCGAGGAGCCGGACAAGAACTGGAAGTTCAGCACGGCCGACATTCACGAGAGGAAGTATTGGAAGCACTACATGAGCGCCTACGAAGACTGCATGAATTCGACAAGCACTCACCATGCGCCGTGGTACGTAGTTCCTGCCGACGACAAGGAGAATGCGCGACTGGTTGTCTCCCAAATCGTCCTTGACGCACTTGGAGGACTTAAGATGGCGTACCCCAAGACCACCGCGAAGCGCCGCCTTGAACTGCAGGCGATTAAGAAGCAGTTAACGAAATAACGTCAGACAGCATCCGTGGGCGCAACGGGAATCATCCTCACAAACACCCCTTCTCTCGCACCGCCGCGGAGAAGTAGAAAAGGAACAACAATATGGCCGCTACAGAACTCCCTCTAGGCACTGACCCATCTGCGAAATCTTCCGAGTTCATCTTCGATGCGTCTTTATCCACCGCGATTGCGGCAAATGGCAAAACAGAGGTACGTGAGATGGTTCCCAAAGGGCCGCTTTCGCCTGAACTGCTTGACAGGATGAATCGCTACTGGCTGGCCCCTGTCGAGATGCACCCTTCAATACATGACTGGTCAAGCACAATTTCACTTCGTAGAGAAGACACCTCAATTGGGCGGAAATAGTCTCAATTGGAACCAAAGGCAAAGCGGCGAAGCCGTTTCGCTTCGCCGCTCCCTGATCTATTAGCTGCCCGCTTTCAGTCAGAACCTACCGGTGTTCGCCGCCGCCTACATGTCCGCCGCCGCTATGCGCTGCCTCGCCGCTGCTATGCGGAGTCGCGGCATGCGATGGAGCGGTCCGCGCGCTTCCAGTATGAGATGCGGCCGGCCTAGCTGACGCCGCATGGGTTGTCCCGCCACGTGCTGCCGGATGAACTCCAACTGCATTGCTGTGGTATCCAGCACCACCTCCGCGCACTGCGCCGCCAGCGTTACCGTGATAGGACACGCGGCCAGGCCCGCCGTGATAGCTTCCGCCGCCTTCACTGACGAAGCGGTGCCCGCCCCAACCGTGACTATAGCCCCAACCGCCCCAGGGTCCCATCCCCAGGAAGATGCCGTTATAGAAGTAGCCGGGGCCGTAATAACCCATCGGCGCACAGGCATAAGGTGCATACCCATAATAGCCGTAGGAACAAACCGGTTGAACGCCGATGCCGACCACGATCTGGGATTTGGCTGCTGGCGCCAAGGCCAAGCCTGCCAGCAATGCCGTCGTACCGAAGAATGCTTTGAGTCCGCGCATAAATAACCTCCTTAAAGGTTTCTGCGATGGCTGAAATTGCGTTGGATGCTGTGTGCAGCCGTAAAGGACAGTCCAGCAACAGCAGCTACCATAAGGGGTTGCAAGTCCGTGTGTCAGTTCCCGGTGTGTGTTTCGAGCGTGACCTCGGCCTACCCTTACGCTCTTCACACTAGGCCTCCGAACTATGGCCGTCTGAGCAATACAAGTCACTATCTCGTACGCTCTGGAATCGGAGCAACCATCCTGGCCAGAGCTATCTGATCTGAATGCCGACATCATATGTACTACACGAATACTATTGCTCAGGAAGTGCAGTCTTGTGTCTGTGTATTTCTGCTCATCGATCGTAGTGCCGCTTATCCTCATGAGGTCAATATTGGTCAGCTAATGAATGTTTGATGGAGAATACTGACAATCAGTACACGCCACGGATAGAAGGCTGCCGGAGTCTCCGGCGTGCAATCTCTTGTGAATCCGACAACATAAAGAGGTTGCATAACAACCGCCGTGCGGTGAGTCGGAGAAAATTTGGAGAAGCAATGACAATGCTCAAGGGAATTGGAACAGGACTATGCCTTACCGTGCTTTGTGTACTCGCCGCACCGAAAGCTAACGCGGACGATTGGAATAGAAAGACTGTCATGACATTCAGCGGGCCAATCGAGGTTCCCGGCGTCGGCGCTCAGATCCTGCCGGCCGGCACCTACGTTTTCAAGGTTCTTAACTCGAGCTCTGATCGCCATATCGTGCAGATATTCAATCAGGACGAAACTCATGTATTCACCACCATTCTGGCAATTCCAAATTATCGCTTGAAAGCAACCGATAAGACAGTCATTACCTTTAGTGAGCGGCCTGCCGGAGAGCCTGAGGCTCTGAGGGCATGGTTCTATCCAGGTCACGAATGGGGCGAAGAATTTGTCTATGAAAGACCAAGGGCTATCCAACTGGCAAAAGAAACCAATCATGCTGTGCTCTCGACGCCTGCCGTACTGACTGCCGCACCCGTTGAAGCTCTGACTGCGGCTCCCGTCGAGGCGGTCAACCCAAATGGCGAAACCATGGATGTCGCACAGGTTGTTGAAGCGCCTCCTGCGCCGGTTGCGGTTGCTGCTCTGCCAGCCCCTGTAGAAGTTGCATCTTTGCCGAAGACAGCCGGCAATTTGGGCTTGATTGGGCTGTGCGGGATGATGTTGTTAGGCGCCGGTTCCTTGCTTTTCGTACAGTTCAAAAGATCCGTCTGACCGCGAAACGCGATAGCTTGAGGTGACACTTCCGGCCATTCGGGTTGACCGGGATCTGACGATGAACGAGGCGGTGCACAAGCGCCGCCTCGTTCTCGCTCGCTGGAGCATAAAAGAGAATTCACGTTGGACGTTTCAGGCCACGGCAAAGGACCGTTTAGATGACGAAGAGGACTGCGTTCGAAAAATATCTCAAGAGAGCAACCGGCATCTTAGCCCCATGGCATTTCTGGACTAAGGGTTGCATTAGATTGGGATCGCGATTCTCACTCCTGTTCTTATTGGCTTTTGCGGTTTCGATTTGCTTGTCTCGCGCAGTCTTATCTCAAGACATTTCTTCCTCGCAAAACACATCAAGCGACAGCTTCACAATTCGGATGAATGCGAATCTGGTTATCTTGAGCGCGACCGTTGTCGACCGGCACAATGCGCTGGTTTCGGGGCTGGAAAAGGATGATTTCCAGGTGTATGAGAATCACGTTCTTCAGCAGATCAAAGACTTCAGCCATGAAGATGTGCCCGTCGCTGTCGGCCTCGTCATCGACAACAGCGGGAGCATGGGACAAAAGCGTTCAGACGTAATCGCCGCTGCTTTGTCGTTTGCTCAATCTAGCAATCCACGGGATCAGATGTTTGTTGTCAACTTTAATGAGCATGTGACTTTTGGCTTGCCGCCCGAAATACTCTTCACGGATCGGCGAGATCGGTTGCAACTGGCTCTGTCCACAATCAAGACGGCCGGCGAGACTGCGCTCTACGATGCCATCGCCACGGCGCTCGATCATCTTAAGCAGAGCGAATGCGACAAAAAGGTTCTCATACTGATCAGCGACGGTGGCGACAACGCGAGTAAGCACAGTCTGGCACAGGTGGTTGAAATGGCCAAGCATTCCACCGCAATTATCTACACGATCGGCATCTTCGATGAGCAGGACGGCGATCAGAATCCAGGCGTTCTCAAGCGATTTGCGAAGGAGACAGGCGGCGAAGCATTCTTTCCCGGGACGTCGAAGGAGATATCATCGATTTGCGACGGGATCGCGCGGGATATCCGAAATCAGTACACTCTGGCCTATATCCCAACGATTGCAAAACAGGATAGCGGATATCGGGTCGTCGATGTGCGGGCTAGCGCGCCGGCCCGCGGGCACTTAATTGTTCGTACGCGAACTGGTTACTTCCTGCCATCGGCGCCACCACTGTCAGGGGAGATGGGCCATGACGATCATCACTAACGAGATCTTCGCAGAGCGCGGCCGGCGGTTTATACGTTGGACGCGACGTGTTTTGCTGATGACCGGTGTTCTGGCTCTTGCCTATGTTGGGCTTACATTGTTCAATGCGAGAATCTATCAGCAGGACGCCGAACTGACTCTGGAAAAAGAGATTAAGGCGCAAGAAGTGCATGAAACGGCGCTTCCCAAACTAGCTGTAAAGGAGGGAGATATCCTAGGCCGCATTGAGATTCCACGGATCAAATTGTCGGTCGTACTTCTAGAAGGGACTACATCTCAAACTCTTCAGCATGGCGTAGGGCATATCGAAGGAACGGCACTCCCAGGAGAGTCAGGAAACATCGGAATCGCAGGGCACCGCGATACTTACTTTCGCGGACTGAAGGATATTCAGGCAAGCGATAAGATCGAAATTCAAACTATTGAAGGCATAACTCGATACGAGGTGGACTGGATACAGATCACCGTCCCGAGCGACGTTGCCATTGTATCGCCCACAGCTGACTCCGCTCTAACTCTCGTAACTTGTTATCCCTTCCACTATATCGGCGCTGCTCCGGAGCGATTTGTTGTTCGAGCGCACAGACAATAGTGGCCGGTCTTCTTCCAAGATTCAACCCGGCATTGTGTCGTCCACTGCGGGAAGAGGAACTATAGACAGAAATATCAAGACTCAACTCGCAAATTGGCAACGGCGACACAGTCCTAGGCGGTGTTTTAGAGAGGCTTGGCGTTTGGGGCAGACCGCCTGTACTTAAGGGTAACGACAGCCAAGCACTTTCCATTACGCGTCATTTGCTCAGACTCTTGTCTGGTCCGTTTTCCTCTGCCTCCAGGATCGTGTTGTGAGGCAGACAGCTGAAGACATCGGGAATGGGTAAGCAGGCGAGATCAAACTCGAACGGGGGTTGGAACAAGCATATGTTTATGACCATTCAACGTGAGGCGTATTCACGGTCAATCCATGCGATCAATGTAGCTCAGCAATTCGATTGGCAGTTTGCAATGATCATATTGAAGAAGAGATTCCTTTCTCGTCTCCCTCATGGCTCCTGATCTAAGCCGGCCCATCTGATGTCCGAACGTTTTGGTTGCAGCATCGCGAAAAGACAGTCTTATCCGCGACACAAGCTGAATCCGGGCGGACCACACAACTCAGAATAAGACCGAGCCGATCGATAGGCCCGGGTCCTCAGGCTTAAGAAACTCGATTGGAGAACGCTCAATGCCCCTCGTCACTGTTGTCCTCGCTTTATGCGTGGTAGGCCTGCTACTTTGGCTTGTCAACCGCTTCATTCCTATGCAAAGCCAGATCAAGGGAATCTTGAATGCCGTCGTGGTGATTGCGGTAGTTCTTTGGCTCATACGAGTATTTGGGCTTTTCCCCTATCTTAACCAATTCCGTGTTGGGCATTGAGAGTCGAACGACTGAGCCCGAATAGTTTTATCTGTGAACACAACGCAAGTTCAACGCAAGGCGGCAGAGTCCTGCCGGCAGGAGGAATCTTGAAACGGATCGTACTACTCGCAATTGGCAGTGCACTCAGCTTGAGCGCGTTTGCTCAAGTCAATCCGCAAGCGGCCACAGTGCTCGTTCCTGTGGGCACTGCGGCCACATACCGCGTAATCGTAATCAATCGCTCGGTTGAAGCGGTCAACTATCGGCATCGCAGTGGGGCTACGAGCGTAGACTTTGTCGGCACGTCTTTGCTGCCTTCGGCGGATGGTAAAGCGAAGGTGCGAAGCAAGCGTGGAACCATGGAAGTCGAAGCCGAATTCGGAAACTTGCAAAGCCCCACGTCATTTGGCGGCGAATATCTCACTTATGTTCTATGGGCGATCTCACCCGAAGGCCGGGCGGTAAACCTTGGAGAGGTACTGGTTGGGGACAACGACCGAAGCAAGCTGACAGTGACCACCGACCTTCAGTCCTTCGCGCTGGTTGTTACGGCAGAACCGTACTACGCAGTCCGTCAGCCCAGCAACGTCGTCATTCTCGAAAACGTGGTTCGCGCAGACACGAGGGGAACCACCGAGGCGGTGCAGGCAAAGTACGAGCTGATGGAGCGTGGCGGTTACATCCCGAGTGGATACAAGTTCGATCCAGTCGTTCTCGGCGCCAGTCTGCCATTGGAGTTCTATGAGGCGCGCAATGCGCTGCGTATCGCCCAATCCGAAGGGGCTGAGAACTATGCAGGCCCCAGCTACGAGCACGCCGTCCAACTGATGAATAGCGCAGACGCGTACGCAATCGACAAGCACATCGATAGAAAGCCACTCATTGCCGCCTCCCGCGATGCGGTAGAAGCGGCTGAAGACGCACGCGAGATCGCGGTCAAACGGATTGAAGAAGATCGACGCGTTGCCGAACGGCAAGCATCAAGCGACGCGTTGACAATGTCACAGGCTCAGGCTGACGAAGCAACACGTTTGAAGGAAAAGGCACAAGCAGACGCGGCAAGCGCACAAACTGAGGCCGCTAATGCGCAGGCCAATTCGGCAAAGGCGCAAGCTGAGACGGCCGCCAACCAGACAGCATCGGCGGCTGCGATTTCCGCGGCACAGGCGGATGCAAAGCAGGCTCGCATTGCTGAACAGAATGCTCAGCAGAGTGAGAATCAAGCGGTGAGTGACAAGGCCACAATGCGCGCTCAATTGTCCGAGCAACTGAACAAAGTCCTCGCCACTCGCGACAGCGCGCGCGGACTGATTGTCAGCATGTCCGATGTATTATTTGACACCGGAAAGTATTCTCTGAAACCAGGCGCACGCGAGAAACTCGCCAAGGTTGCAGGCATTCTAATTGCGTACCCAGGGCTTAACATCGAAGTTGGCGGCTATACGGATAACGTCGGCGGCGATGACATGAATCAGAAGCTATCGGAAAATAGAGCGGGCGCGGTCAGAGACTACCTGGTGGGAGAGGGAGTCGCGACAAACTCGGTAAGCGCGAAAGGATTCGGCAATACAGCGCCTGTAGCTTCAAATGAAAACTCCAGCGGCCGGCAGGAAAACCGGAGAGTTGAACTGGTTGTATCCGGAGATCTAATCGGCGACACGGCAAGCTCAACGATTGGAAGCCTGAACTAATGCGGCATTCCGGAATCTTTGTGGTTACTCATAACCCGACTGATGCGGTCTCGAAAGAGACCGCATCTCATTGTAAACAGGAACAAATTTAGACAAAGCGCAAAAAAAGATTAGGATGCCCGGAGCAATTCCAATTACACTTTAGCTCCGGGAACTTTTCGGCGCATTGCCCCGGTGGCCGCACAGCCGCAGTTGGGAATATATCCGAAAGGCGGGATGGGACTTGTGTTCGCCATTGTTCTTATTCTCTTGCTTCTTGGCCAGATTTGATTTCCGCGCAGCGGATATCTTCTGTGGTAAAGCTAAGACCTCATGCTCTCATCGCCTAATAACAAGTTATAAGCGAAAAGTGAGCCATCATGTGCATCTATTGCAGGTGAGTTGGCTGTATTTTGTGTATAGTTGAGATATCTGTTGAAGATTCCCCTTCTCGCCTTCAGCCATTCAGGCTTCGCTCCAGACGAGCACCGTTCAAGCACGCAACGGAACGTATGGAGCTGAGATGACTCTTATCAAGAAATGCGATGTTAAAATGCACTTCGCTGCGCGCCGGATCAAGCGCTCGCATCTGCTTCGACAGGCTAACAAGCCTGGCACTCAGGTGTTGCCGGTAGGGGCGATTGCAATCGAATCAAATGTATCTGTCTTTGAAGACGATTTCTCACTTGAACATTCTTCGCCTGGTGGAACAGTGTCAGCCGTCGTGAACTTTTGCAATTCGAGGGAGCTACAGAAACAGGCGGCCTACTGCACACCTCGGGCGTAGGGTCGATACAAGAGAAAGCAGGGCAATATGTCATTCATTGAGGGGGCTCAACCTGAAGATCAGGCTGGCGGTGTATCTCAGACAGTTTCGAATCCTGTTACCGCGAAGGTCTGCAGTCTTCCATTGCCCACAAGGGTTGCGTTTGTCGGCAACTTCCTTCCGCGACAGTGTGGAATCGCTACGTTCACAACTGATTTGTGTGCCGCACTTGCGGTGGAATACGGCAACGGACGCTTGTTCGCCATACCGGTCAATGATCCGGAGTCGCACTACGAATACCCGGAGCAGGTGCGCCTGGAGCTTGAACAGGAAGATTTAGGCTCCTACGAACGGGCCGCCGAGTTTCTTAACTTCAATGGAAACGATCTTGTTTGCCTGCAGCATGAATATGGCATCTATGGCGGACCGGCCGGCCGCCACATTTTGGTTATGCTGCGAAAGCTGAAAATGCCGCTTGTCACCACGCTGCATACGGTTTTGAGAGAGCCTGACGCAGATCAGCGAGCCGTGCTCGAGGAAATTGGGCGGCTCTCCGATCGCCTTGTTGTCATGAGCGAATTGGCGGCGAAGCTTTTGCGCGAGGTGTATGCGGTTCCGAACGGAAAGATCGACATCATTCCCCATGGCGTGCCGGATCTCCCTTTCATGGATCCGAACTACTTCAAGGACAAATTCGGCACGGAGGGTAAGTCGGTTCTGCTTACCTTCGGTTTGCTGTCTCCAAACAAGGGGATCGAGAATGTCATTCAGGCGTTGCCTGCGATTCTTACAAAACATCCGGACGTAGTCTATATCGTCTCGGGTGTGACCCACCCGCATATCCGTCGCCGCGAAGGCGAGCACTATCGCGAAGAATTGCAATCGTTGGCGGAGCACCTGGGCGTTTCGGCGCACCTGATTCTCAACAACCGCTTTGTGAGCACCGAGGAGTTGATAGAGCATGTAGGTGCGGCGGACATTTACATCACACCTTACCTTCAGGAGGCTCAGATTGTTTCGGGGACGCTCGCTATTGCCCTCGGAGCCGGCAAGGCCGTTATTTCGACGCCGTACTGGCACGCCAAGGAACTGCTAGCGGAGAAGAGGGGCGTGATCGTTCCCTTTGCCGCCCCCGATGCCATTGCTGAGGCGGTGATCGAATTGCTGGAAAACGAAGCGGCGCGACATGCCATGCGCAAGCGAGCCTATCTTTACTCCCGTGGCACAACCTGGCCAAATACAGCGCGGGCCTACATGACGAGTTTCCAGCGTGCAAGGTTTGAACGCTCTTTGCATCCAAGGGCTGCTCAACAAGGCGACCCTATCGTGGCGCCGGTGGACTTTCTGCCCACGCTGAATCCCAGCCATCTATTGAACATGACAGATGACACGGGGATGTTGCAGCACGCCATCTTCTCCGTGCCGAACACGCGTGAAGGCTACACGACGGACGACAACGCTCGCGCGCTGATTACGTCAGTTCTTCTGGATAGAGACGAGAAGCAGGCAGGAGAGCGCGACTATCTTGACCTTTCAAATCGTTATCTGTCATTTTTGTGGCTCGCCTTCCATTCCGACACAGGGAGGTTTAGAAACTTCCTCGGTTATGACCGCAAATGGCTCGAAGACGTCGGGTCAGACGACAGCCATGGCCGAGCCTTGTGGTCGCTCGGAATGGTGCTCGGGGCTTCGCGAAACGCTGGATTGAGAGGGGCTGCGGGCAGGTTGTTTGAGGTCGCGGTGCCAGCGACACTCAAGTTCACCAGTCCGCGCGCCTGGGCATTCTCCATTCTGGGTCTGCAAGCCTATTTGGACTGGTTTCCCGGAGACAGAGCGATTCAGGGAGTGCGCAATGCCTTGGCGAATAAACTTCTCGACATCTATGAAAGAACTCATTCCGAAACATGGAAGTGGTTCGAGAAAGGCCTTTCCTATTCGAATGCAAGGCTATCGCAGGCCCTCATTCTGGCTGGATGGCGGAGCGACAACCAGAGAATGATCGAGGCGGGGATGGATTCGCTGAAGTGGCTTGTCGCCGAGCAGCACTTAGACGATAAAGAGATCTTTGTGCCGATCGGGTCCAGTGGATTTTTTATCGAAGGAAATGAAAGAGCGCGATTCGATCAGCAGCCTGTCGAGGCTTGCGCGACAATATCCGCCTGCCTTGAGGTCTATAGGCTGACGGAAGAAAGACAGTGGCGCGAGGAAGGTCAACGGGTCTTCCGTTGGTTTCTTGGTAAGAACGATTTGCAAACGCCTCTTTATGACCCAGTCACAGGAGGTTGCAGAGACGGACTACATCCCGACCGCGTCAACGAGAATCAGGGAGCTGAATCTACGCTCTCTTTTCTCATGGCTTTGCTCGAAATGCAGGCAGCTAAAACAGTAATCGCAGACGAACTGCACCAAGGAATGAGTGCTTCCTATTGAATCCAGTTTCAACACCAATTGAGTCGCCGAGATCTGTCGCTCTGGAAGAAGCAAAGGCGTGCGCTGATTCTCCCCTGTTTACAAGACATGCCGGCAATCCGCTTCTCAGCCGTAAGGATTGGCCATACCCAATTAATAGTGTTTTGAACGCAGGCGCCGTATTACTGGCGGATGGAGATACACTGCTCCTGTGCCGTGTTGAGGACCGAAGCGGTTTGTCGCATCTTTGTGCGGCACGTTCCGCGAATGGTGTCGATAACTGGCGGATCGATCCTCAACCGACGTTAGTGGCAAATCCTCAGGAATTTCCGGAGGAGATCTGGGGAATTGAAGATCCGCGCATCACATACGTCCCGGAGCTCGGACAATACGCCGTAGCATACACATCGTTTGCACGCGGAGGCCCCGGCGTCTCGCTGGCGTTGACCAAGGACTTTCGCAGCTTTGAGCGGTTCGGCGTCATCATGCCGCCAGAGGACAAAGACGCAGCGCTGTTGCCGCGGAGGATTGGCGGACGCTGGGCACTGATTCACCGGCCTATGACTGCTCTAGGCGCCCATATGTGGATTTCCTATTCGCCGGATTTGCGGCATTGGGGAAGCCACAAGATCATTCTGGAAGCGCGGCGCGGCGGGTGGTGGGATGCAAACAAGATTGGGCTGTGTTCTCCTCCGATCGAGACCGCGAAGGGTTGGTTGGCGATCTATCACGGCGTACGGCAAACCGCATCGGGAAGCATCTATCGCCTGGGCTTGGCGCTCTTCGATCTGGAGAGGCCGGAAGTTTGCCTACAGCGCGGGAATTCCTGGGTCTTCGGACCTGAGGCGAGCTATGAACGCAATGGAGATGTAAATGATGTTGTTTTTCCTTGCGGACAGACGATTGGAACGGATGGAGACACTATCAACTTGTATTATGGCGCCGCCGATTCCTGCATTGCGCTAGCCACAGGAAGCATCCGCCTTCTTCTTTCCTGGTTGGATTCGAATGGTACTCAATCAGAGAGACGCACACTCTAACACAAACGGCGGTGTGGCTGGGGAGGGATGGGCAGCATGAGCGGTGCAATCCGAAACTGGCCAGATTGGCTGCCACATCCACTCTGGATCCGGCGAAAATGTCCGTGCTGTAATTCTGTTAAATTCAAGCAAGCAGAGTTGCGTTCGTTCGATGGTCTGTTGGCCATGTTTGCCTTACGCCCTGTTCGCTGTATGTTTTGTTGGCGACGGTACTACTGGATTACGTTGCATACTGCGCAAACAGAATAGGGCTGTTGACCGACCGCTCATTTTGGTGCGTCCTTCCATCTTGCCGCTTGTCATGCAAGCACCTCGGTGCGAGGACGCCGGTTAGTCATGCAGTACAACGTTGACCAGTGAACTGTTAATTTGCATCCAGCCGACAAAGCTCCCCTGTACCAATTGGCAGGCTTGCAGTGTACGGATCGGAACCAGGTGGCGGCATAGCGTTGCGCTGGAGGCGGCAAAGCACCGTACCCGGTGCCACGGGGGCTCAGACGATCCTGAGCCTAGTGGCAAGCTAAAGAATTGAGTCTATTAGTTAGTCACGCTATGCAGAAAGCTTCGCCCTCGCAAAGCCTGCCTGATGCAGGCTGTTCTAGCTAGCGCCGTGAGCGACCCCGATCCCCATGGCCTCGGCCACGGTCACCAGAGCCTCGTCCGCGGTCGCCAAAGCTGCGCGGCTTGGCCGGTGCGGCTACGGGCAGGTCGGTCTTGCCCGCGGGATAAACCGCAAGAAAGCGCTCCTGGCCCTCGCCGTTGCTGGCCGTCTCGACGCCCTCGATGCCGCGAAAGGCCATGTGCAGCAGGCGGCGTTCGCGGCTGTTCATGGGCGGGAAGGCGTAGGGGACGCCGGACCGGATGACCTTCTCCGCGGCAGTCTCGGCAGTCAGGCGGAGCTCTTGGGCGCGCAGGGCCTTAAAGTTTCCGGCGTCAAAGCTGATGAGGCCGCCCTCGCGCTGATCGAGTCGGAGGATCTGCGCGGAGAGGGTTTCAAGAGCCATCAGCAGCTCGCCATTGTGTTGCGTGACCAGAGGCTCGTCAGGCCCGGCCAGTTCGATGCAGAGGGCGGGAGCCAGCTCTTCCGAGTCTGACGCGGCGTCCGGCGCGGTGATGCGGTATTTGAGGCGTAGGCCGCCCAGCTTGTTGAGGGTGGCGAGGAATCCGGCAATCTTCTGGGCAGCCTGCTGCAAGTCGTCTATGGGCATAACAAAACAGTATCGCAGAGCGGGGCTTGAGCGCGAGAGATGAATTAGGGAGGCTGGCCGTATCTCCCAAAAATCACGCGGCAAATGGCTGCTCTTCCCGGAGCCGGCGCGTCGGGGCTTCTTGATGTTGACGATCGCTCAGACCAGAAGGTGCTACCTTGAGTTCAGCCTCTTGCGAACGCAAACTCTTTTCTTGGAGCGCCTTGTCATTCGAGTGCATAAAATCATTCAACTCCTCTTCCTGCCGATTGCAATTGCAGGCACGATTCTGGCAAATGCGCAGGGCGGGCCGCCGTTTATCACCGACGACCCAGGCACGCCCGGCAACCGGCAATGGGAGATCAATCTGGGCTGGATCGCGAACCACAACCCGGGCCAATCTTATTACCAATTGCCGGATATCGACATGAACTACGGCTGGGGCGACCGCGTCCAGCTCAAATACGAGTTGCCGTTAGCTGCGGCAACGGACGAACATAACACCACGCGCGCCGGGTTGGGCGAGTCGTTACTGGGTGTGAAGTGGCGGCCCTACGAGCATCATCGCGCGGGCGAACCTAAGTCCGACGAGAATATGAACTTCTCGCTCGGAACCTATCCCCAGGCTTCCATTAATAATCCCACCAGCGCTGTGAGCCGGGGAATCGTCGAAAATGGGCCGCAATATTATCTGCCGGTTGAGTTCACTGCGAAATTGGGCGCTATAAGCTTTGACGGCGAGGTGGGGCGCTGGTTCGGGAACAAGCTGGTCCCCAGCCGTTGGGGGCGCGGACTGATCGCGGGCCACGACTTCAGCGAGCGGCTGGAGCTCTACGGCGAAATCTACGACCTGCAGGACGCCAACCGCATCGGCATAGTACCCAAGCAGCGTTCGCTGACGCTTGACCTGGGCGGGAGGCAGACGCTGGACCGCGCCGGCCATCTGCGCCTGCTCTTCATGGGCGGGCGCGCGATCCAGGCGGTGACGCGCGAGAACAGCGAGCCAAGCTGGATCGCTTATCTGGGAGTTCAGTTTCTGTTTGGGCCGAAGGAAGTCGTTGTCCCGGATCAGAAGTGAGAGCCGGCAAGTCGGCAGCGGAGCACACCCCATTCGCGGGTAGTGGGTCACGCAAGCAACGCCACACGGCCAAGCGGATCTTCGAGCGGCTTCGAACCGAGCACGGCTATACCGGCGGCTACACGATCGTGAAGGACTACGTGCGCTCGTCGAAGATCGGTGGTCAGGAGATGTTTGTGCCGCTGACCCACGCGCCGGGTGAGGCACAGGCGGACTTCGGTGAAGCCCAAGTGGTGATTGCCGGCGTTGAGCAGAAGGCGCACTTCATGGTCTTCGATCTGCCGCATTCGGATGACTGCTTTGTGCAGGCCTTTCCGGCCGAGACGACCGAGCCCTTTCTCGAAGATCATGTCCGCGCTTTCGAGTACTTTGGTGGCGTGCCGACGCGGATTCTCTACGACAACATGACGTTGGCAGTGGCCAGGATCCTTGGTGACGGCCAACGGTAGAAGACACGGGCCTTCTCCGAGTTACTGAGCCACTATCTGTTCGCTGTGAAGTTCGGTCGACCGGCCAAGGGCAACGACAAGGGCAAGGTGGAGAACCTGGTGGGCTACGCGCGGCGCAACTTCATGGTGCCGATTCCGCGCGCGGCGAGCTGGGAGGCGCTCAACGAGAAGTTCGTTCGCGACGATGCCCGCGGCTGAGCCTCCCACACTGGAGGCAACGCTATGAGCGCAACCACTACCGACACCCCGCAGGTTCTACTCGAACATCACCTGAAGGCTCTGCGGCTGCCCACCATCCTGCGCGAGTATGACAAGCTGGCCCGCACCTGTGCGGCTGAGAAGGCCGACTTCCCGCACTATCTGCTGCGGCTCACCGAACTAGAACTGCTCGATCGCGACCGCCGCGCCACCGAGCGCCGCATCCCACCTTATGCGTCAACCCACAGCAGAGGGTTCTCTGCTCCTTTTTCTTCCTGTCTTCCTGTCATCCAGAAGTAATTCATATCAACTCTTACTTATTCTTCTACTGTCTACAGAAAGACTGTGCGGCTTATGCCGAAGCCAAATGCCGCCATTGGATTCTGGCGAACACTCTGGCAAACTCTCTCAGGCCCGGTAAAATCATCCTTGTATGATGCCAATCGACCCCATCCCTGTCGCCGATGCCATTTCCGACACAATTCTCGACGGCAGCCGTTTCATCCGCGCGTGCCTGCGCCGCCCCGTCGATCGCACGCCCGTGTGGTTTCTGCGCCAGGCCGGCCGCTATATGCAGGAGTATCGCGAGGTGCGCAAGCATCACACGCTGGTCGAAATCTGCAAGCAGCCGGAGCTGGCCTCTGAAGTCACCATCACCGCTGCCGAAAAGCTAGGCGTCGATGCGGCCATTATCTTTGCCGACCTGCTGCTGCCGCTCGAGCCGATGGGCCTGGACTTCGAATTTCAGGCAGGCGAAGGGCCAGTGGTTCACCATCCGGTTCGGACCGCCGAAGATGTGCGCGCGATTCGAACGGATCGCACTGACGATCTGGCTTATGTAGCCCGCGCCATCGAAAAAGTTGCTGCCCACTTCCGCGACCGGCTCGGCATCATCGGCTTCTGCGGCGCGCCCTATACGCTGGCCAGTTATATGATCGAGGGTGGCGGCTCGCAGACTTACATCAACACCAAGACAATGATGTACGGCGATTCCACTGCGTGGCGCAGCCTTTTGGACAAGATCGTGGTGGTCCTGACGGAGTTTTGCCGGTTGCAGGTGCAGGCCGGGGCCGACGTCATCCAGATCTTCGATAGCTGGGTGGGATCGCTTGCCCTGGCCGACTACAACGACTACGCCTTTGAAGCGTCGAAGCGGCTGGTGCGCGCCGTGCAGCAGATGGGCGTCCCGGTGATCTACTTTGGCGTCGAAACCGCAGGGCTGCTCGCGCAGATGGCCGCAACAGGAGCGGACGTGATCGGCCTCGACTGGCGGCAGCCGCTCGATGAGGGCTGGCGCGCTGTCGGCCACGGCCACGCCGTGCAAGGCAATCTCGACCCCATCACGCTGTTTGCGCCACTTGAGGTGCTGGAGCTTCGCGTCAAGGAGATTTTGCGCACCGCCAACGGACGCCCAGGCCACATCTTCAACCTCGGCCACGGCATCGTTCCCGGCACACCTGTCGAAAATGTGCAGGCCGTGGTGAAGGTGGTCAAGGAATTCCGCTTGGAGAAGGCAAATGGCTAAGCAAGCGGAGCGCCCCCAGACTGGACCTTTGCAGATTATTTCCATCCCCCGTGCAGAATAGAGACAGTCATGCGTCTCAAGCCAGCCAGAATCGGCTTGACCTTCCCGTAACTCCTTATCTATCAGGATTCTGCGGATAACATGATTGTTTTCAAGATTTTGCAGCGTCACACAGCCCGCAACATACAGAAAACAGAGATTTTGTTCCCAAAATACCGGGGGGGTACATCTCTGTTCCGCCGGGCCAGTTGCCTCCGACTCGGCCACCCCCCGCCAGCCGTTCCCTATGTAAACAGCCGAGCTTTCACTGGTAATCTATCCTTCCGGACGCTGCGGCTCCGCAGACGCCCTCATGGTAAGGAGTGCCGGTGCAGGCAAACGATCAAATGATCTCCAAACAAGCCGTACTTCTGCTGGCCCATGGCACTCCCGAGACCGTCGAGCAGATCCCCGAGTACCTGCGCAACGTGACCGGAGGGCGGCCGCTGCCGCAGGAAGTCGTCGAGGAGATTCAGCGCCGCTACACGCTCATCGGCCACAGCCCGCTGACTGAGATCACGCAGGAGCAAGGCCGCGCGGTGGCTGCCGAGTTGGCCACCTCGGGCGCGCCTGTGCCGGTCTATGTGGCGATGAGAAACTGGAGCCCGTATGTCGCGGAAGTCGTACGCAAGATGCGCGACGACGGCGTCGAGCAGGCCGCCGTCATCTGTCTTGCGCCGCAGAACTCCCGCACCAGCGTGGGCCTCTATCGTCGCGCCGTTGAATCTGAATCTGGCAGCTTGCGCATCGACTTTACCGATGCCTGGGCGCAGCATCCGCTGCTCATCGAGGCCTTTGCCGAGCGCCTGCGCCCCGCATGGCAGAGACTTAGCGCGGACGCAGGCGCGCCGGTCCCGGTGCTCTTCACCGCGCACAGCGTGCCCTGCCGGACGATCCAGGCCCCGGCGGAGAGCTCAGCCGGCGAGGGCGGTGACCCCTATGCGGAGGAGGCCAAGCGCACGGCGGCTCTTGTCGCGGCCAGCGTGCCGGGGATTCCGCAGTGGTACTTCGCCTTCCAGAGCCAGGGAGCGAGCGGAGGGCCTTGGCTCGGCCCCACCGTCGAAGCCACGCTCGAATCGCTCGCAGCCTCAGGCGTTCGGACGCTGATGCTGCAGCCCATCGGCTTCCTCTGCGACCACGTCGAGATTCTCTACGACGTGGATATTCACTTCCGCGAGGCAGCGGCAAAACTGAAGATGCGCCTTGAGCGGCCAGAGTCGCTGAATGCCTCGATCACTCTGGCCAAGACGATTGCGGATCTCGCGCGGCAGGGGCTTGCAAGGCTTCGTCCTGCCTGCGAAAAAACTCCATAAACAGCGCTTCCTTGAAAGGGCACGACTTCAGTCGTGCCGCAAGTGCAGAAAAATCAACGTCGGCTTTAGCCGCTGAGGGATGCTTTTCGCGGATTTTCCCATCAAGCAGTCCCTTTTCCGCAGCCTGTTCGTAGCCAGTGAAACCCGCTGAACGGCATTCTCAATTCGATGGGCCATGGGCAGACGCCGGGTGTGGTGCAGTCTCCGGATGGCCGGTCGTTCGTCCAGGATGAGCAAAATCGATTCAGTTAGAGGCCAACCTACAGATTTCGATACAGTATGCCTGAGTTCAAACATAGCCGTGACCACGGTCTGACCCGATGACCCGCTCATCGCGATATTGTCGCGATGAACAGGGCACAGCTTCTCAAGGCTCGTCACGATTCTTCGGGGCTGATGAGCGGGCCACCTGCCTTGAAATCTATGGCCGACACACTGCCAGTGCGGGCGCAATGTGAGGTGCATCACTTCGCACGCTCGCACGGTGACGCTGCGACGCGGATTCGGCGGCAGACCAGCGGCAATCAGATACCGAGGTTGGGCCGAAAACGCGTCCGAGAGAAACATTGATAGACTTTGTGTGTCCGTGTTGGTGAGACCGGCAGGTCCGGGCGAGTAATCGCGGATGGCCCAACCGGAGTATTTTGGACGAGGTGAACGATGAAAAGGCTCTTTGTCGTTTTGGCAGTTCTGTTCTGTTCAGTAACCTTATCTGGCCAGAAGACTCGTTATGGGCAAGGATTGCCGACCGTGAGTCCCGGCGTTGATTACCCGATCATAGTGCATGTTTACGGCACGCATGTCCGATCTTACTGCCAACCTCAACCTTCGAAACCTTCGTGGGATCAATGCATGGATGTCATCTATATTGATGTCACAACAGATGGGAAGAAGTTTGAATTGAGAAGTGACAGTGGCATTAATCAGGACCCGTTTCACCCCTTGGCCCTGCCACTGGGGGACTACCATGCACGATCCACGATGGGGAGTTCCGGAACCAATCTCATACTCATACAAATCGGGAACACGTACGATTTAGTCTTGCCTGACAACAAAGTGCTCCGCTGTTCCGTCAGTGGTCTCTCTGAGTAGGAAACGTGGAAACCTCATGCAATGTGGCAGCCAAAGGCAGCGTCCACTCGGTTCAAAAAGCCTTCTGCGAATTCCATTTCATCATCGCGGGAGCGTTACCGATACGCGTCAGTTACTCATCAGAAAATAGCATCGAACCAGCGGAGGCACGCTATCCTTGGCGGGAGATTATCAGAGGACTGGGGTGCGCCCAGATGGCCTCATTCCGTTGAATATAGCAAGATGGAAACAGATTGCCCCTGGTAACAGCAATGTTGGGTCTACCCCAAGATGGGCCATCCGCACGCGCCAGTCGGTAATGCGGTTTCCGAATAGGCGACCACCCAAC
>JBEKCA010000091.1:0-19963 GCA_050015115.1 Occallatibacter sp. | reverse complement strand
CTCGCGCTTCCGCGCCTGCACATAGCGCCGCACCGTGGCTTCCCCGACCGGGTGATCCGGATGCTCATGGCGCAGACGCATCCAGATCCGATGAGCCGTATGCCGCTGTTTGCGCGGCGCTTTTACGTCCGAGGCCAGCATCTGTTCGATGTGTTCCTTGACCGGTCCCAACCGCGGCGCATCCCGTACCACTGCTTTTCGCTCGGGAGGAATCGCGTTCCCGATCGCCTGCCGCACCATCCGCCGGTGCACACCATGCTTCTTGGATAGTCCCTGAATCGTCTCCCCGGCTGCGTACCCCCGCCGGATCACTTCAAATAGTTCCACCTTATGCCTCCTGTCCATCCCCGAATCCTTACATCCGGGCTTGTACAGGTGGGCCAATTTAGATGAGCGAAGTGGGCCAAATCAGATGAGCGAACTCAGGCCGGAACGTTGCAATGCCATCGTCTCTGTGAGTGGATATTTGATTGGCAGCCCAGAAGCCAACAAGAGGCCAACTGCCTGCAAAGGCAGAGCTCGTCCGGTGGTACCGGTAGTACTTCGCTACGGGGCGCGGCCGCATCGGGTCCAGACGGCCAGGAGAGACCGGATTTTATTCATGTTGGATATGACCGAGGTGCTTCGCCCGAGCGAGTTGTTTGCTGTGCGCTGGCGCTCTTTCGACAATCTCAACCCCTTGTCCATTACCGAAACCGTCTAACGGAGGCAGATTCGGCTCTTTGGAAAGACGCCGGGGAGTCTCACCAAGGTCTAGCTTCCCGATGGCCTAGCGAATGAACTCCGGCGTTGGGAGACTGAGTGCAAAGACTCCTCGCCCGAGGCCTTCATCTTCTCCAACGCGGTGGAGGGTGCCTGGACATCAGCAACTACCGGTTCAGGGTTCTGAGGCCGCTTGCGGAGAAGCTGAGAATCGAAAGACTGGACTTCCAGATGGCCACTCAGGCGCAGGGCTGGGCTAGATCAAGGACGTTCAGGCGCACCTGCGGAACGCCAAAGCCGACACCACGGCCAACGAATTATGCGCAGGCACTGCCGGAAAGTGTGCGGGACATGGTCGGATCTGTCTACCAGATGTTAGCCAAAGGAGAGGAGGCGAAGAAGCCCACAGTTTTTATTCAGTAACCATCTGTGAATTATTGATTCTATGGTGGGCGCTGCAGGATTCGAACCTGCGACTTCCACCGTGTGAAGGTGGCACTCTACCGCTGAGTTAAGCGCCCCCTAACTTATCGATTCCGGCATGGGCTGGCAATCGGCGCGCCAGCGGGGCATCCCATGCGTTAGAGTAACACCAGCGGGGCTTTACGGCCAACCCTGCGATCAATTCCGGCCGTCTGTCGTCCGCGTACAAGTGCCAATGCGCTGGAGAGATCTACCCATCCGTCGAACAGCCAGCCCTGCCCCCGATGGGGAGGCTGCCCTGTGTCCGGTTTCGGGCTTGGGGAGCGCCGGATTGCAGGGGCAGGGTGTAGGCGCTTCCGGCGCGCCCAAAGCTGCACTCTCGGGGACAGGTTTGGCGCTTTTTGGGACAAAAGGGGGCTCGCGCAGACCCGGTGCGAGCCCAAAGCCGCCCGCAGACCAAGATTGCAGCGCTGGAAGCTCTTTTTTGCCGCAACCTTCCGTCAAAGATGGGGTTCCACAAGATATGGCGACCTTGGTGCTGGACAATCCGTCGATGGCGGCCGGCAGTGCAACGGAGCCGGGCAATTGGCCAGCTGCGGCCACCGGACTTGACCTTGCCGGTCTGGACCCATCGAGCGATGCGGCGATCATGTTGCGCGTGGCCGCGGGCGACGATTCGGGGTTTAATTATCTGGCGGAGAAGTATCACCGCGCCATCATCCGCTTCCTTTTTCGGATGGTGCGCAACCAGGCAATCGCCGAGGAACTGGCGCAGGAAGTGTTCTTGCGCGTTTATCGTTCCAGGGAGAGCTACAGGGCTGAGGCCAAGTTCAGCACCTGGCTCTACCGGATCGCCACCAACCTGGCGGTAAATCACGCGCGGGACACGAAGAACGAGCGGTCGGTGCAGGCGGTTTATCTCGACGCGCCCGACGAGCAGACCGGCACGACGCCGGACGTAGCTGATGATGACCCGTCGGCGGAACAGCACCTGCTGCGCCAGGAGCGGATGGCGGCAATTCGGGCGCATGTGATGGCGTTGCCCGAGCGGCAGCGGATGGCCGTGCTGATGCACAAGTATCAGGGGATGGACTATCGCGAGATCGGTGAGGTGCTGAAGCTGAGCGAGTCGGCGACCAAGTCGCTGCTCTTCCGCGCTTACCAGACGCTGCGGGAGAAGTTGAAAGATTTCGTTTGATTTTGATATGGATGGAGTGGATCCGGGTGCGGCCGGCGTGGAATCGAGGGGGGAACCGATGGAAACGAAGATGAACAAATGCGACGGAATGGATGCGAAGCTGGCAAACCTGTTGCTCGATCCAGGCGCGGTCTCTCAAAAAGATCTGGCGCATGTCGAAGGGTGCGAGCGGTGCAGCCGGGAGATCGATGAGTTGCGCGCGACCATGGCCCTGATGGATGCCTGGGAGACCCCGGAGCCTAGCCCATATTTCCTGACCCGGCTGGAGGCGCGCCAGCGCGAAGTGCGCGAGGCCGAGCCAACCGGCTGGCTGGCAAAGTGGCTTGGGCGGGTCAGCGCCGGCTTCGCCTACGGTTCGCAGTCTCATGTTCGTCCGCTGGCGGCAATGGCGATGACCGTCATGCTGCTGATCGGCGGCGGAACTTATCTGGGCGTGACCAATTGGGTGCAGCAGCCGGCTCCTCCAGAGACTGCGGTGGTGCATGACCTGCAAATCATGGACAGCAATGCACAGGTGCTGGATCAGTTGGAAGCGCTGTCAAGCAATGACAACAGCAACGATGACGGGAATTAGGGCAGTGTCATTTTGAATTGAGTGCGGGACGCCATCCTTTGGTCTTGAGAGGGGTGGAAGGCAAGCGGGGTTGAGGGATGTCGGGCGGAAACAACAATGCGAGAGGGGTTCGATGCGCGGTCTTGACTGGTGCAGTGGCGTTGGCTATTTTCAGCGTGCCCTCGCTTTGGGCCTTCGGCCAGCGCCCCGGTGCTCATGCACCCCGACCGGCTGCTGCGCAGCGCAGGGCGGCTCAAGCGAATCGCCGCACCGAGATGCGCAACCAGCAGCGACCGGCCAATGCAAATCCGAACCATCCTTCTGAGGGCTATCCGGGATCGGCCTATCACGCTCCGGCCTATCCCGGATCGGTGAATCCTGGCTCCAATCTCTCGCGTCCGATGAACCCCGGGTATTCGCAAACAGCTCAGCCTCCGCCCGGCCACCTCGGGGCCTGGCTCAATCAGCACCCCATTCAGGAACAGGAGCGGAGCTTGCGCAGCGATCCAAGTTTCCGCCGTCTGCCGCCCGAACAACAGCAGCGGGCGGTGCAACAATTGCACCAGGTCAACCAGTTATCAGAGGAACAGCGGGAACGCCGCCTGGCCCGCAACGAATTGATCGAGCGCCTTTCGCCGCAGGACCGAATGCAGGTCGCCCAATCCGCGCGCCGTCTTGCCGACATGCCGCCCGATCGTAGGGCTCTGATGCACGGCGCCTTCCGCGACCTGCGCTCTGTGCCGCCCGACCAGCGCGCGATCGTGCTCAACTCCAGCCGCTATCAGGGCGTATTCAGCCCCGATGAGCGAGGTGTCCTTTCCGACATGCTGCGCGTCGAACCCTACGAACCGGCGCGGTAAGGATGCACCTTAGACTTAAAACTGTCATCCTGAGCGGAGCATAGCGGAGTCGAAGGACCCGCGGTTGCTTTTCGCGTGCCCAGGTCCCGATTTTTGGACCTGGGATCCATCCAGGAGCCAAACCCAAATTTACCGCACCAGCTCCAGCGGCGCTTTCAGCCGAATGTCTCTCGACGACGCACCCACCTGGACCTCGAAGGTCCCCGCTTCAGCGACCCAGTCCTTCTTCTCCGGGCTCCAGTAGGAGAGCGCCAAGCGGTTGAGCGTAAACTCGACAGTCTTGGTCTCCCCCGGGTTGAGTTCCACGCGGCGGAAGCCCTTCAGTTCATGCGCAGGCCGATCGATATTTGAGTGGCCATCATGAACGTAGAGTTGCACCACATCCGCACCGGCGCGCTTGCCCGCATTTGTCACAACAACGCTCGCCACGACTTGCTCGCTGCCGTTTGTCTTGAACGGCGTCACCTTCAGATCGCTGTACTCGAACGTCGTATAACTCAGCCCAAATCCAAACGGAAACTGCGGCTCAACATTCTTCGTGTCGTAGTAGCGATAGCCGACGTAAATTCCCTCGGCATAAGTGACCTTCAGATTCTCGCGCGGTCCCGAGACCGGATAGTTCGCGGCTGCCGGCGAGTCCTTAAACTCCTTCGGCAGCGAAACCGGCAGCTTGCCCGATGGGTTCGTCTCTCCAAAGAGAACCGAAGCCAGCGCCGTGCCCGCCTCCTGGCCTCCGTACCACATATCCAGCAGCGCCGTTGTCTTGTCGAGCCACTTCGTCATGGTCACAGGGTTGCCAGTGTTGAGCACCACGATCGTATGCGGATTGGCCTGTTCGACGGCCTCGATCAGTTCATCCTGACCGGCGGGAAGATCCATCGTCTTCAAGTCGAAATCCTCCCGCTCGATCTTTTCGTACCGTCCCACCACGACCACCACCACGTCCGCATGAGCCGCGACATCGACAGCCTCTCTCAGCAGAGCGGCGCGGGATTCAGGAGTGTCCTGTGCGGGATTTTCGCCTTCCATCCCCACGCCCAACGCGAACTTCACTTCCACTCCGCTGCCAGCCAGCTTCTTGATTCCATCAAGCGGTGCGATCGCGTACTTAGGAGCCACCAGTGAGCTGCCGCCTCCGCCAGTGCGCGCCACAGCGGCATTCGGTCCGATCACCGCGATTGAGCGAATCTTCTTTGCGTCCAGCGGAAGCAGAGAGCCGGAATTCTTTAACAGGACAATGCTCTGTTTCGCCGCCTCAAGAGCCACCGCCGCCTGCGCCGGTGTATTCACCTCGCCGCCGCCCGCATGGGGATGGTCGAAGATGCCGCTTAGAAAGATCACGCGCAGAATGCGGCCCACATTATCGTCCAGCGTGGCTTCAGTAATCTTGCCGGCTTTAACCTCGGCCAGCACCTTGTCTGGCGTAAGCCAGGCGATCCCGTTGCCTACAATCGTCGTCTCCGGTACCGTCTTCCAGTTTTGCGCCGGCTCGCCGCCCGGCATCTCCAGATCCATGCCGGCGTTCACTGTACCAGCCGTCGAATAGGTGCTGCCCCAATCGGAAACCACAAAGCCCTTGAAGCCGAACTCGCCCTTGAGAATCCCCGTGAGCAGATCCTTGTTCTCACCGCAATGCACGCCGTTCACCATGTTGTACGCCGACATGACGTTCCATGCGCCGCCCTCCTGGACAGCGGCCTTGAAGGCGGGCAGATAGATCTCGTGCAGCGTGCGCGCGCCGATGAACGCATCAATGCGGTGACGTTCGAATTCCTCATTATTGGCGGCAAAGTGTTTCACTGACGGAATGACGCCCTCGCCCTGCACGCCCTTCACGTAAGCCACCCCAAGCCGCGCGGAGAGGTAGGGGTCCTCGCCATAGCCCTCGAAGTTGCGCCCCCACAGCGGCACGCGGTTGATGTTGACCGTAGGCCCGAGGATCATGTCGCGGCCCAGCGCCTTCACCTCCTGCGCAATGGCCTGCCCCTCGCGATGAACCAACTCCGTATTCCAGGTTGCGGCCATGGCGACGCCCGCGGGGAACGACGTGGCAAGCACCTTGTGCGGCGACCCCGGCAGACCGGTAATTGCGGAACTGCCCGCCCAAGAGCGCACGCCCAGCGGCCCGTCAGCCATCTTGATCGCAGGAATCCCCAGCCGCGGAATCGGCGTCGACTCCATCCAGCCCGAGCCGGCAACCATCGACGCCTTCTCATCGAGAGTCATCCGCTTCAGCAGGTCGGCCGCCCGCTTCTCGGCAGGAAGCTTGGTATCCTTATACGGTGCATTGCCCGGAACCGCAGCCGAAACCGCATTTTGGGCCAGAATGGCGGTGGGAAGCATCATGGCAACCTCCAGAATTACAGCAAAAATTACAAGCTTGGTTGGGCGCATCAGTCGAGCTCCTCGGGCGGCGATTTCCCACCCAATACCACGGCCAATCTTAGTGGATTGGAGCATGGTTCAACAACCGGGCCCCGAAATGGCCTTTACATAATCCTCCTTGGATTGCACGCGTCTGATCCAAACGCGCTACCATTTCCCCGTGGCCATTCCGCCTCTTTCCGTGCTGATGAACCAGCCACCGCTGGAACATGAACGCTTTGCTGCTCATCGTGAGCTGGAAGCGCGACTCCAGAAGACCTTGCGCGGCGATGTGCGTTTTGACCTTGGTTCGCGGGCGCTTTATGCTGCCGACTCCTCAAATTATCGCCAGCTTCCGGTAGGAGTGGTACTGCCACGCAACGCCGCCGATGTTGAGACCGCACTAGCCGCATGCCGCGCAACGGGCGCAGCCGTCTTGCCGCGCGGCGCGGGAACAAGCCTCGCCGGCCAGTGCGCAAATGTGGCCGTGGTCTTCGACTTTTCGCGCTACATGCGCGGCCTGACCTCGATCGACGCCGAAGCGAGACTCGCCACGGTCGAGCCGGGAATCGTGCTGGACCGTTTGCGCGAGGCCGCCGAACAGCATCACTTGACCTATGCCCCCGACCCGGCCACTCATTCGCGCTGTACGCTGGGCGGCATGATCGGCAACAACAGTTGCGGCGTTCATGGGTTGCTGGGCGGCAAGGTCGTGGACAACGTGGAGTCGCTCGACCTGATTCTCTACGACGGCACCCGCATGACCGTTGGGCGCACCAGCCCCGCCCAGCTTGAGGTCTTAAGACATTCGGGCGGCCGCGTGGGCCAAATTTACCAAGGCCTCGCACGATTGCGCGACAGCTACGCTACGCTGATTCGCGCGAGATTTCCGCACATTCCTCGGCGTGTCTCCGGCTACAACCTCGATGAACTGCTCAATGAGAATGGCTTCAATGTTGCGCGCGCGTTGGTCGGTTCGGAGGGCACCTGCGCGACTGTAGTCTCTGCGACGTTGAATCTCACTGCGAGTCCACCTTACCGCGTGCTCTCAGTTCTAACCTTTGCCGACGCATTCCTCGCCGCCGACGCTGTGCCGCGCGTGCTTGAATTCGGCCCCATAGGCCTTGAAGGCTTCGACGGAATGCTGCTCGACTTCATGCGCCGCAAGAGCATGGAGCTCGCGGATATCGCGCTGCTTCCCGATGGCGGCGGCTTCTTGCTCGTCGAGATGGGCGCGTGGAATGCGGCGGAAGCGCAGGCCAAGGCCGAAGCCCTAGCCAACGCGGCGAAGAGTTGGACGGTCGCGCCCGAGGCCCGAACCTACAACGCAGCCGATGCCGAGCGCATCTGGCATGTGCGCGAATCGGCGCTGGGCACAACGGTCTTTGTCCCCGGCGAGCCAGATGGCTGGGAGGGCTGGGAGGATGCGGGTGTTCCGCCTGCGCAGTTAGGCGCGTATCTGCGCAAGTTGGTCGCGCTGATGAAAGAGTACGGCTATCGCAGCCCCCTCTACGGCCATTATGGACAGGGTTGCGTTCACATGCGCATCAACTTCGACTTCCGCACCGAGGAAGGCCTGCGCAAATACCGCGAGTTCATCGAGAGAGCCGCCGATCTGGTCTTGAGTTTTGGCGGATCGCTCTCGGGTGAACACGGCGACGGGCAATCGCGCGCGGCTCTCTTGCCAAAGATGTTCGGGCCGGAGTTGATGCAGGCCTTCCGCGAGTTCAAAGCCCTGTGGGATCCGGACAACCGCATGAATCCCGGCAAGCTGGTGGACGCTGTGCGCGTCTATGACCCTGTAGAGAATCTGCTGCACGGCTTGCCTGACGCGTCAAACAATGCACACTCTCATACCAAGCTTGAGACGCATTTTGTCTTTGCCGCCGACGGGGGTTCGCTGGAGCGCGCCAGCGAACGCTGTGTGGGCGTGGGCGCGTGCCGCAAGGCCGAGGGCGGCGTGATGTGTCCGAGCTATCGAGCCACCGGCGAGGAACAGCACTCAACGCGTGGGCGCGCGCGCCTGCTCTGGGAGATGCTCGCCGGAGCGCTACGCGACGAAGGCTTCAAGAGCAAAGCGGTACACGATGCGCTCGGCCTCTGCCTCAGTTGCAAGGCCTGCAAGAGCGAGTGTCCGGTGCAGGTGGATATGGCCGCTTATAAGTCGGAGTTTCTCGCGCAGCGTTACAAAGGACGGCTGCATCCGCTGCATCACTACATCTTTGGCTTTGCGGATCGGCTTGCGCGGTTGGGCTCGCTGACTCCCGCGCTGGCGAATGCAATTTTGACTGGTCCGATCACGAGCCCGCTCATAAAGCACATCGTCGGTGTGGCGCAGAAACGGCAATTGCCGCGGCTGGCGGCGAGAAACTACAAGCAGAGTCGTAACGCTGCTTTGAAAGGGCGCGGCTTCAGCAGCGCCGCTGGCGCTCCTGAAAATTCCGGGGCTTTAGGCCCTGAGGGAACGTCGGCCGCGCCACCAGTCCTTCTTTGGCCCGACACTTGGAATAACTATTACCACCCGCAGACGCTGGCCGCAGCGGAGTCGCTGCTCACCGAGGCAGGTTTCACGGTCGAAGTCCCACGCGGACATATCTGCTGCGGACGACCTCTCTATGACTTCGGCCTGCTCGATGCCGCGCGTTCGTACCTTGCAAAAGTTCTTGATCGCATGGCTCCGCAGATCGAAACCGGGCTGCCATTCATCTTTCTTGAACCAAGTTGCGCCAGCGTCTTCAAAGATGAACTGCTACAGTTTTTTCCGAACGATGCGCGAGCCCAGCGCATGAGCAGGCAGGTGTGGCTGCTGGCCGACTGGCTCGCTGCGACGGTTCCCGAGTTTTTTGCCGGGCGGCTTGAGGGTGCGCAGATTCTACTTCACGGCCACTGCCATCACAAAGCGTTATTCGGCGGCCCGGCCAATGAAATCGCACTCCTGCGCAAGGCCGGCGCTACAGTCGAGCCGATTCAGGCGGGCTGCTGCGGGATGGCCGGCCCCTTTGGATTTGAAGCAGACAAGTTCGAGGTTTCAAAGAAGATCGCGGAAGACGGCCTGCTTCCTGCCGTCGAGCGAGCCGGACCGATGACGATCATTGTTGCCGACGGCTTCAGTTGCCGCGAACAGATAACTCAGTTAGGCCATCGCGAGGCAATGCACTTCGCGGAGGTTCTTGCACGCAGTTGCGGCTGCGGCAAATAACTCTCCCTGCTAGAAATTCAACGTGAACTTCGCCGTCAGCGCGCGGGGAGTTACATAGTGCGTCCCGCTGAATGTGGAGAGAAAGTTATACAGCGCGTACTTATTCGTAACATTGATGGCTGTCAGATCGAAATTCACCTTGTAATGGTCTTTGTGGAAGATATTCTCCTGGCCAACGGTCACGTCAAAGAGGTTGCGGGGCGCGATGCGCTGCGGGTTGTGGTCGTTGTCTCCCATGTTTGGAGAGGGGATATTGATCAGGCTCGACGAGAACTGAGAGGCAGGGCAAACGCTTGGCAGCGGGCTCGTTGGAGTCGCCATTGCGCCGTTGCAGGTAAACCCGGCTTGAAACTCCTCATCGGCAGTCAGCGGGATGCCGACCGAGTTCAACATCGCGATCGCCGGTTGCCCATTGAGCGTTGTGGAGGTGGCTGCGCACGGCGTATTGGGATCTACAGCCAAGGTGCCGTAACAGGGCGCGTTGCCTGCTACCAGGCCCGAGTCATAGCGCCAGTTCCATCCAGCCCACGGGCCTCGCTTGCCAATCTGATATTGCAGATGGGTGGTTTGATTGAATTTCTCGTCATGATCGATGCGGAAGGGAAGGCCGGTTTGGCCTACGGTTGCTCCCGCTCCGGCCACCTGCGGCGGGAAGAAGCGCGCTGCTACGGAAGAAGCAATGAGATATGCACTGATGTTATGGAACTGCGGCACATCGACATGCAGAGCATAACCCGGAATCTTTGAACTATGCCAATCGATTGGGAAGGTGATGGGGGTATTGCCAAGCACGCTGAAGTCGAATGCATTGTGAGTGTACTTCCAAATATATTCACCGCTGAAGACGACCCGTTTGCCAAAGGCCTGCTGCAAACCGGCGTGAAACTCGTTGCGGAAGCCCGGCTCAAGCGTTCCCGATACACCTGAAGTGCAGCCCAGCAGCGGCGAAAGAACGTCATTCTGGCATCCCTGGCTTGAGAGCACGAGGTTTTCATTGAAGGGTGTCTCCAGCGTACGCGCATAAGAGACGCGAAGAACAGTCGAAGACGGCTTGATGTTATACGCGACGCCCACGCGCGGCTGCGTCTGGTTGGCATCGGCGAGGCCGTTGTAGACGTCCTCGCGCAATCCCAGGCTGAAGTTCCAGTTACCGGCCTTGATCTGGTCTTCGATAAAGAGGCCTAGCTCCTTCACGTCCGCATGGCCGAGAAAACCAAAGAGGATACCACTGCGCGTCAGATCGTAGCGAGCAAGAACCGGCAGATAACTCGGGTTCGCGCCATTGGGGCAGACTGAAGTACCGGAGTATCCGGCGGCCGGGTTGCCGTTCACGTCCAGACAGGGTGCACTGAAAGCATAGGTTGGATCGACAATGCCGAGACTGTCGTTTTCGTGCAGGAAAGTCTGGCCGTACTGCGCGCCCGCTTTGATGTTATGAATCCCTTTGACATACGAGTAATCCGAATGGACGGCCGCGTTAGTAAGCGTACGATATTGCGCGATGGACGAGGTTTGCAGATTGGCCGGTCCTCGGTCAGCCAGAGGATTGCCGCTGGGATAGTAGTTAAACTCATCCCTCCGCACAAACATGCCAATGTTTAAAACCGCATTATTGCTGATAACTCGCGTGTAGGTGGGAGCGACGTTATAAGTCAATATCTTCGAATGCTGATCGGCGTCGCCGACATTGTCAAAGACTGGGGTGGCCGTCGTGCCGCCGCTGACGACATTCTGCACATTGAGATTGTCGTAGGAGTTAGGCGTTTGGAACCAGGAGCGTGAGTAATTCAAATCCAGATGGATCGAATCTTTTGGCGCGATGCTCCAATCGACGCGGTCAAAAACGTTTTGCTCGTTGCCTTTGTCGTGGAATACCGAAAGCTCAGGCGGATCGAGGAATCGGCCGGAGTTAAGGCCGTCAGCCTCGATGAAATTGCCCCATTTCGCGCGACCATAGGCAAGGTCAAAGCCGGCCGTCGCCGATCCGAATGCTCCGTAAGATGTGTTGATGCTGCCGGTGGGCTTGGTGACGCCTTGTCCGGAGCGTGTGGTGGCCACAATGACCAGGCTGGTCTTGCCGCCATACTCGGCGGGCGGCGCGCCGCTGATGACCTCGATGGATTGGATCGAATCCGCGGGAATCTGATTAGAGAAGACCTTGCTCTGCTGATCGGTGATCGATTGGCCGTCCACGGAAAACGAGTTTGATGCGTGGTCGCCCAGGCCATGAAATAACCCATTGGAATCGGCCGCAACTCCAGGTGTTGAGAGCGTCACCAGCGAACTCAGCCCTGACGACTCGCTTTCCAGCGGCACTTTGGTAAAAAGCTCCCGATCGACATCGGTGTGGAAAGTTGAATCGGTCTCGACCAGGTCTCCCGAAGCCTCGACCGTCACGCTTTGAGAGCCACCGGCGACCTCGAGAACCAGATTCAGGCTCACACCCACAACCGAGCGAATCTCAACACTCTGGCTCAAGGAAGCAAACCCATTGGCCGTCACATTGATGCGATAAGGGTTGAAGGGAACGTTCGCAAAGCTAAACTGGCCGGTCGTGTCGGTTGAGGCCGTACGGTCGAAACCACTGACCTCGTTGGTCAGGTGCACTGTCGCTCCGGGAATCACCGCGCCTGAAGGGTCTGTCACGGTGCCGCGCACCGCGCCTGTGTTATTACCTTCAGCAGGTGCACAAAGCGCCATCGCGATGAAGGCGGCAACGGAAAACATGATACGAATCGCGCCAGGTTTGAATGGCATCGGGTACCTCCAGGGGCAGTTCTGCATCTGCGGAAGACATGCCGTGGTCCACCTGGCCGCGGCCTCTTGGAGTGAAGGGCAACCAATCGACTCCAGATTCAGCTGAATAGGAGGAAGCACCTCGACTGCGCCTGGAAGAGGCGCAATGAGTGATGAAGCCAAGCTGAAACGGGAGATCGAAAAGAGGCCCTAGCAACCGGTGGGCGGAGGGCGCGTAAAGAGTTTGGGATGCCAGTGGCGGACTTCCGCACGCGCTTCGTCGGCCTGCCCAGCCCTCCAGAGCCGGACCAGAACAACCGCGGTTGGCACGGCGGCCACTGGCGCTGCCGAGTGCATGGCGATACAGAGCTGGCAATGATCCGCATCGGTGTCGAGCGGATGAATGTGCGCCACCTGGACCAAAGCGAGCAGTGCAAGCAAGACCAGACACAGCAAAGCAGCCGCGCTAGAAACATACGGTTCCCGGCTGCTCGCTCGATTTGTCTGGAACTGTGTCAATCGGCCATCCCTAACCTTAAGGATACATAGTATTGGACGCGCACGCTTTTAGCTGGGTTGCGCTTTCTAGCCTGAATTTGTCCAAATTCGTGCCCGCCAACAGCCGCGCGACCCGTCTAAACTATTGAGCTATGAGCCGTTTTAATCTAATTCGCGTTGCGCAGGGGACTGCCTTGGCAGTCCTGCTGGCAATCTCCCCTATCTGCGTGGCGCAAGAAGAGCCCCAGGGACGGCCCGACAATCAGAAACCGTTGCCGCTCAAGCCCGACCTGCCCGGCATGGCGACTAATCATCGCCTCATCCTCAAAGACGGCACTTATCAGGCAGTGCGGAAGTACGAGATTGTGGGTGACCGCGTGCGCTATATCTCGGTAGAGCGAGGCGGCGATTGGGAGGAATTGCCCGTGGATCTGGTGGACTGGGAGGCCACACGGAAGTGGGAGCGAGACCACGCGAACCAACCTGCTGAAGGTGCGTCGCCCGCAATGGTTGAAGCTGAGAATATCGACAAAGAGGAGGCCGCCGAACGCGCCGAGGCATTAGCCCGCCGGCCCGAGGTGGCCAAGGGTCTCGAGTTACCCGATGAGGACGGCGTTTTTGCACTGGACACTTTTCAGGGTACGCCGGAGCTGGTCGAACTGCTGCCTGTGGACCTGGCTCTCAACGCGAAGAACAGGCATGGGCTGAGCACGCTGAATCCGCTGGCCGGAGCCAAGGCCAGCCTGGAACTCGAGGGTCAGCACGCCAAAATTCATCTGCACGTGAACGATCCGGCCATCTATCTGGCGCTGGCCGGAAGCGACAACACCGAAAAGGTGCTTTCGCACGCAGTGACGGTTGAGACCAGGGGCGCGAAAGAGGAAGCCAACCGCAAGCACGGCGCCCATTCGCCGACCTCCGGATTCGCTATCGTCCGGGTGGATGAGCGGAAGGCGGTTCGCATCGTCGGTGCCGTTCACGTGAGCCCCGGCGGCACCGTCACTCAGGATGAAAACGTGATTCCGGCCAAGGCCGAAGTCATGCCGGGCAAGCACTGGCTCAAGATCGTGCCACAAGATCCGCTGGCCATCGGCGAATATGCGCTGGTGGAGATCATCTCCTCCTCGGACATCAACCAGTCGGTGTGGGACTTCCGCGTAGACCCGCAACTGGGCGACAACGAGGGATCGCTGGGACCGATCTTCAAATAGGAGATCTCGCGGTTTCATCTTGCCAATCTGAACCAAACCTGAAGGTTAGATTGGCGCCGGCGCGACTATCGCCAAGGCCCGTTAAAGATCATTTGATTCCCTGAAAAACTTCCATTTCCTTTTCCTGAATGCGGGAGTATATTCGTTTGCGGACGGTGCGGTGCCCCCTCTCGATCAGGCGTTGCACACAGCTACCGGGTTCGCGCCAGAAGGTGCCTGTCCGGAATCAGCGCTTGCAAGCGGAGCTCCAATGCACTCCCCTTGCAAGAGACTTCTCCAACTCTCTACCAGCGATTCGATTCGCCTGCAACTGGCCCCGGCAACTTCGAGGCCCAAGCGCGGGGCGCAAACCATGCCCTCCCCCAGGCGTGGCGCGCAGCTGACACATTAGGAACTATCGCTCGGAAACAGTTCCCCTTTGCCGCCGGCTCAAAGGTCGTCTGGCGCGTCATCCACCCGGAAACCCCATCGGAGAAGGAGTCTACTATGGCAAATTCCAAGAAAGTTGCCCTCATCGGCAGTGAGCGCGTTCCGCTGGCTGGAGCGCGCGCGATCGGGCCGACCGATCCGCATCAACTCGTCGAAATCTCGGTGATCCTCAAGCACCGCCAGCCTCTGGATACTTTCCGCCCCACTGGCAAATTCATGAGCCACAGCGAGTTTGCGGCGCAGTTTGGCGCCGAGCCCGCCCACATCGACATGATCAAGAGGTTTGCTCAGGAGAACAAACTACAGATGCTTGAACGCGGCGACGAGGTGATGCGCCGCACCGTCACCCTGGCCGGGACCGCCGCAAATATGGAGAAGGCCTTCGGAATTGAATTGATCGATTACGACCATCCGGACGGGTATTACCGCGGACGCACAGGCGCGATTCAACTGCCTGAGGAGATTGCGCCGTTTGTCAAGGGAGTCTTCGGCTTGGACGACCGTCCCGTAGCCAAACCGCACTTCCGCTACCGAAATGAAAATCGCGCCTTTGGCGTTCGTGCCTCCAACAAGTCGTTCTCACCAACGGATGTCGCGAAGCTCTACGATTTTCCGCAGGATGTGAACGGGACCGGGCAGGTGATCGGGCTGATCGAACTGGGCGGAGGCTACCGCCCGGCGGACATTGAGGACTATTTCCAGTCAATCGGTATGCCCGCGCCGCGGGTCAAAACCTCATCAGTGGATCAGGCGAAGAATCGTCCCAGCACGGCCCAGAGCGCCGACGGCGAGGTGATGCTGGATATTGAAGTGGCAGGCGCAGTGGCCCCGGGGGCGATGATCGTCGCCTACTTTGCACCGAACACTACCCGCGGATTCCAGGATGCGCTGAGCATGGCGGTTCACGACCAACTCCGAAAGCCCATTGTGATTTCGATCAGTTGGGGTGGGCCTGAGTCCGGTTGGACCGATCAGTCGATGCAAAACTTCGACGACGTGGCCCAGGAGGCCGGTCTGCTGGGCATCACCATCACCGTGGCGGCCGGCGATAGCGGATCGAGCGATGGGGTGAACGACGGCAAGAATCACGTGGACTTCCCAGCGTCCTGTCCCCATGTGCTGGCAGCCGGTGGAACGCGGTTGACTGCGGCCAATGGCGTGATTACCAGCGAAACCGTGTGGAACGACGGCGAACAGGGTGGAGCGACGGGCGGGGGTTTCAGCACCTTCTTTGCGCGGCCAGACTGGCAGTCCAACGATGTGCACTCACCCAACCGCGGCGTGCCTGACGTTGCCGGAAATGCCGATCCTGACTCCGGATACAACGTGTTGGTGGACGGGCAGCAGATGGTGGTGGGCGGAACCAGCGCGGTCGCGCCGCTTTGGGCCGGGCTCATCGCCCTGCTCAGCCAGAAGCTCCAGTCTCGGATCGGGTTCATCAATCAGACCCTCTACAACTTGAACGAATCGACGTGTTTCCACGACATCACGTCGGGCAGCAACGGCGCATTTTCAGCCGGGACGGGCTGGGATCCCACCACCGGGCTGGGATCGCCGGTGGGTATTCAACTGACGCAGGCGTTCCAGGGAGCAGGGTCGCAAGCCCACGCCCATGTCGAGAAGGGAGCACGAACGCATCCCACCTCCTCGCGCTGAGGGTGGGCCGGCGGAAAAGCAAAAAGACTTTGCTGCAATTTGGGGTGGATGATCCGGCGAGGACATCCACCTCGCTTTTGTGCGCCTGAATTCTAACAAATCAACATGGACAGTTTTTATCCGAAGGCTTAGTCAGGGAGCAGGCTACCCTGGCGTTGGGCTGCTTCGTCTGGAAGAAAGAGTGAAGTCTTATCGCCTGCCTCAAACCTGTCATCCTGAGCGGAGCTTGGCGCGTTTCTTGTACCGAACGAAGCCGCTGGCCGTGAGCGCGGCGGCGTAGTTTATAGTTTCCCACCCCTGCGATAGAAAGAAAGAGGGCGGAAGGGTGGGACGCCCTTATCAGTCTGCTGAAGCACTGAAGTTTGTTACCGTGATGGATCCATTGGCGCCGTTGCTTTGAATGATCTCGGTGCCAAACTGGATATCCATCTCATACCAGCTGGGACTCAGCCAGTTTTTGGTGTAGGCGACATAGAAAACGAAGGGCTGCAGGTTGCTGCTGAAAGTGCTGACCTGAGAATCGCGAACAAAGGACCACACCGGCCATCCTACATTGCCCTGCCAAACGTCCCACGTGCCACTTACGCCGCCCAGTGCAACACCGGAGGCGACCTTTGTACCTGCCGGGTTATTTCCCGAATAGTTGAGCCAGACCATCAATTCGGCCGAGGGCGTGCTGGGATTGGTGCTCGGGCTGAAGAAGAGATCGTAGGCATCGTCATACTGATTGTTGCCGGTCATGTTAAAGGTAACTTCAGTGGGCAGCGGCTTTTGTTCTGAGACGAGCACCGGGAAGCCACCATGGTCGGGTGACCAGCTTCCGCCATCCTGCCAGCCGCGATAGATACCCGGATAAGCTTTGATTGTGGAGCCATCCGCCGCCCACCACCAAGTTGAGCTAAAACTGTTGTTGGACGAACTGCCGGTGCAAATTTGCTGCCATCCGGTGGGGTCGGCCGACAGTCCCCATTCGTCATTCTGAAGCGTGTAAGATCCCTGGGCTATCGTACTGTACTGCGCATCGTCACAGGTTGCCGCCTTAATTGGCATCACAACAGCGAGGGCCGCAACGGCAGCAAATGCAAGTTGCATCGCTGTCTTTGCAGTTGTTTGTTTACACATTGGTTCTACTCCTTTTTTCAAACTCACAACAAGGTATCGATGACACCAAACATTGAACAGGTAAGATACTGTATCGACTACTGTATGCATCAACATACGGACCTGCATTAATTAAGGTACGGACCTTCATGGACCTGTGTGTATCAGGCAAACTAAACTGCATTGTCATAGTCATTTACGGCGGAGGGCCGGAGCGCGCTTACAGCGAGTTCTACATGGACATGAATCAGTGGAGTCAGAACTCGTCCTCGATCCGCATGACACCGACCTGATCTTCGCGGTCCGATTTGTGGAAGGCGGAGGACTGACGTGGCCACAGATTCGCATGGTGATCAGCGACGCAAAAACGCATGTTGTACTTTGGGGCTTTGTCGAGCGGGTTGATGGAGCCCTGCTCAAGAAGCATCGCGATCAGGCTTTTTCCGACGCGGTCAGATGGGTCGTGAACGACGGGCAGGATCTGATCGCCCCCGGATCGCCAACGCCATTTCACCCGACCGCCGACACCAAGACGCGTTTCTCCGACCGGTAAGGCTTTGGCACTAGCCGGTCACTCCCGCACGCTGATGCCCAGCGCTTTCATCTTGCGGTAGAGATGGCTGCGCTCTAACCCCAATAACTCTGCTGCGCGGCTTACGTTGTTGCGGGCCTCCTCGACCTTCTTCAGAATGAACTCGCGCTCGTAGGCGTCGCGGGCCTGTTGCAGCGTCGAGAATTCTTCAGTCGAGCGCGTGCCGGCTTTGTGGGTCAGCGGAGGCAGATGCTTGCGCTCGATCCGCAGCGTTCGGGGATTGAGGATGAGCACCCGCTCGATGACATTCTTCAGTTCGCGAACATTGCCGGGCCAGTGGTATTGAGCCAGAGCGTCGAGCGCCTCGTCGCCGATCTCCATACGCGGGCGGCCATACTGACGGCCAAACTCGGCGAGAAACTCGCGCGCCAGCAGCGGAATATCCTGTTTGCGCTCGCGCAACGGCGGCACAAAAAATGGAACGACATTGAGCCGGTAGAAAAGGTCCTCGCGAAAGTTACCTTTGGCGATCTCTTCTTCGAGGTCCTTGTTGGTCGAGGCGATCAGGCGCGCATCGATTCGAATTGACTGTGTCCCGCCGACCGGAGTGAACTGCTGATCGTCGAGCGCCGAGAGCACCTTGGACTGCGTCTTGAGGCTCATGTCGCCGACTTCGTCGAGAAAGAGCGTCCCGCCGTCGGCGCGTTCCAGCGTGCCGCGCTGCTCGGGCAGGCCGCCGGGTTGAGCGCCGTGCCGATAGCCGAAGAGTTCAGCCTCGATGTGCGCCTCGGGGATGGCGGCGCAGTTCAGTTCGACAAAGATCTGATCTTTGCGCAGGCTCTCGGCGTGAATGGCGCGTGCGATCAATTCCTTGCCCGTGCCCGATTCGCCATAGATGAGCACGCGGCCGTTGGTTGGGGCCATGAGGCGAATCTGCTGGCGCAGCGCCTTGACCGGCACGCTCTCGCCGGTGAGCGCCGAGCTCACGCTGAACTGGCGCTTGAACTCCTGATTCTCGGTACGCAGGCGGCGCGCTTCAACTGCGTTCTTCAGGACGATCAGGGTGCGTTCGAGCGAAAGTGGCTTTTCTAGAAAATCGTAGGCCCCGAGTTTGGTGGCCTTGACGGCGGTTTCGATCGAGCCGTGGCCGCTGATGATGACCACCTCGGGGCGCGTCGCGGCCCCCTGGCCGTGAATGTCGCCAAGTACGTCGAGGCCGTCGCGATCGGGCAGCCAGATATCGAGCAGCACAACATCATAGGGCGCATCTTCGAGCAGAACGAGCGCCTCGCCCGCTGTTGCCGCGCTGGCTACGCCGTAGCCTTCTTCGCGCAGGATCTCTTCGAGCGATGTGCGAATCTCCGCCTCATCGTCCACAACCAGGATGTGATTCATTGAGGCGGTCCTCCGGGCAAGGCGTCAGTGTTCGAGACCGTGGCGGCGCCGTTCTCATGCAGCGGATCCGGCAACGGGTCCATAAGGGGCAGGCGCAGCAGGAACCGTGCGCCCTTGGGGCTGTTGGACTCGGCGCTCAACGAGCCGCCATGCTCTTGAACGATCTTGGCTGCAATCGAGAGCCCCAAGCCGGTGCCCCGCTGCTTGGTCGAGTAGAAGGGCAGAAAGAGCCGTTCGCGAATCTCATCGGTAAGGCCGTGGCCCGTGTCGGAGATTTGGACCTCAACCGAGGCGCCGTCTTCGCTGAGCGCACTGGAGATGCCCAGTACGCGCAGCAAGCTGACCTGCATGGCATCAGCGGCGTTGTCGATGAGGTTGGCCAAAGCGCGCCGCATGGCTGCGGGATCGGCCAGCACCAACGGCAATTCCGCCTCAAGATCGCGCTGAATCGTGATGTCGTCGAGGCGACCGGCGAAGAGCGCCAACGCCTCCTCCGCCACTTGATTCATATCGCAGGCGCGTGGCTGCGGTGCGGGAAACTCGGCCAGCGCTGAGAATTGATCGACCAGCGTGCGCAGCGTGGCCACGCAGCCCAAAATCACCTCACTACACTTTCGGATGACGGCGGGCGAGTCAGGCTGGCCGCGGTCCAGGTGCCTGCCGATCCGCTCGGCAGAAAGCGCGATGGGAGTCAACGGATTCTTGATCTCGTGAGCCACGCGCTGGGCCACCTCTTTCCAAGCCAACTGCCGTTGCGCGCGCAAGAGTTCCGTGGTGTCTTCAACCACTAGCACCGTTCCCGGGCGGCCGCGCATCAGCTCAAAGCGCGCGCCTGTGATGGCCAGATGCATGGTGCGCCCGGCGGTATGGATCTCGATTTCAGTGAAAGCTGCGCCCATGCGGCGGCTGCGGCGAATGACACCGGCCAGATCTTCGGCGCATTCTGCCGGAAAGAGCGATTCGATCTTCTCCCCGCTCAAACCGAGGTCCACACGGCGGCCCATCAGCGCCGCAAAGGCGTGATTGGACTGCAGAATCGTTCCCGCACCGTCCAAGGTTAAGACGCCCGAGGGAATCGTCTCGATGACCGTCTCCAGCTCGCGACG
>JBEKCA010000090.1:0-19978 GCA_050015115.1 Occallatibacter sp. | reverse complement strand
ATCGGGTAGCGGCGGCGGAACATTTGCCAATAAGACGCTGGTCCTCAACTTCCTGGACAAGGAATCCGGCAACCATACCGCGATCGGCGTTGAGGACAAAGCGGGTGGGGATGCGGACTCAGTTTACATGGCCGGCATGGCCGACGACGGCAAGTCTCCGAGCTATTGGGGCGGCGACTTTGGCTTTGGCACGGCGGCTTCGGCAAGTTCGCGCGCAGCGTTGATGCAAGAGGCTATTACGCAATGGAACAGCGGGTCGCTCGTTGCACTGATGTATCATGCCTGCCCGCTGTCCTGGGGCAGTAACGAAACCGGTTGTGCCTGGGATACCGGCACGGATCCGGTCGATGGAAGCTTCGGCGATCTGACGGCTGCGGACTGGGTTGAAATTACTACCCCAGGCACAGCACTTTACAACACCTGGATTGCTCGTCTCAATACGCTGGCTCCGTACTTCCAAACCTTGCAGGCCGCCGGCGTAGCGCCGCTCTTCCGTCCCTTCCACGAGATCAATGGAAACTGGGCTTGGTGGCAGGGAGAAACCGGGGCGAACGGCTCGGCAAAACTCTACCAGATCACACACGACTACCTGACCAATACGAAGGGATTGACGAACATCATTTGGGTTTGGAACACCGAGGACTACTCGACGCTCGCATCGGACGTAGTGTCATATAGCCCAGGGTCGAGCTACTTTGACGTCGCCACTGTGGATGTCTACATCACAGGCTACACCACAGGGGTTTACGACGATATCACTGGCGCATCGGGCGGCAAGCTCGTTGGCATTTCCGAATGCCAGTTCCTGCCCACTCCTTCAACCCTCTCTTCACAACCCAAGTGGGTCTATGTTGCTGTTTGGCCGGACTTCTTCTATTCGCCCTACCAGACGGACAACTCCACCCTGGTCCCCGAACTGTTCGGCGATTCGCAGGTGCTCACACTCTCCAATATGCCGGGCTGGTAAATCGGACCGGTCGAGCGAACTGGCTCTATAACAAGCGACCGGGCGAGAAGCATCCGTCTCGCCCGGTCGACTTCTGTTATAACATGACGTAGCGCTCACCCTCTGACGAGCCCAGTGCGGGAAATCTGCACGCTCGGTTCTGCGCCATGGCAAGATCTACGTGGAGATCGTAGATAAGGCCGCCATCGCGGTCATCGACGCGAACACGATAAAAATGATCGGCAGGTACGCCATCTCAAGCAAGGGTGGAGGATGCGCCGGCCTTGCCCTGGACCAGAAAAACAATATCCTCTTCGCCTCGTGCCGCGACAAGATGAACATGATCGTTCTGTGGGCTGCGGATGGGCATATCATCACCGATCTTCCCATTGGCAACGGGTCGGATGGAGCGATATTTAACCCGGCGACGATGGAGGCCTTCAGTTCGCAGGGTGATGGCACGCTTACGGTGATCAAAGAGGATTCGCCCACCAGCTTCAGCGTTGAGCTGACGGTCGCCACGCCAGCTCGGGCGAAGACACTGACCCTGGATACGAAGACCAAGCAACTATTGACGATCACGGCCGAGTATGGCCCGATCCCTGCTACCCCGGCCGCTCCAACCCAGGCTGCGAGTGTTACGACGTCTGCTGCCGACCCGCAGTCCGCCGCACTGCCCTCGGGCGCTCCGGCCTGGATGCGCGGTCCCCGTCCCCCGATGATCCCAGGCTCTTTCCAGATACTTGTGATTGGCAAGTAATCAATGTGTATCGCTGATACTCGAAGGAACAACAAATGGTCGGGACGTTTTCGAGTCTGTCCAATTCTCGATGCAGACTTGGCCATATATGTCCTCTCCCATAACTTTGCTGTAGTTCGTGAAGCTCGCCTGTTGTTTTCCGTTACAGGCTTGAATAGGAAATCCAACCGCCACAACTTCTGATACACGATAGCGATGCAACAGAGCTACGTGGTCTTGCCTAAATTGATCCAGGAGGGTGTGATTCAAGTGTTGTGTCAGCGACGAACCATAGTGCACTCTTGTCGGACCGCATCCGAGTGATCTACTCGCTAGCCCACTCAGGCTCAGCTGAAGGTAAAACGTCGTCTTCCCGAGCAATCCAGACGTAGAGCGTAGGCAGCAGGAAGATACTCATGACCAGATCGACCATGAGTCCGCCAACAAGGACGATTGCAAAAGGACGCTGCGAGTCGGAGCCTATGCCGTGGGAGAGCGCGGCCGGCAATAGACCGAGCGTGGCCACGAGCATGGTCATCATGATAGGGCGGAGCCGCAAGACTGCTCCTTCAATGGCTGCGCTTTCAACCGTGTGCCCACCGGCACGCAATTGGTTGATGTACTCCAGCATGGTGACGCCGGTCTGCACCGAGACGCCAAACAATGCAAGAAAGCCGACGCTGGACGACACGCTGATGTTGGTACGTGTAACTAAAAGTGCCAGCGCGCCACCTACGGGTGCGAGAGCCACGTTGAAGGAACGTAGATTCTTCATGTCCGGTATGCCGGCCATCTGAATCTCGGTTGGGACTGTAATTTGCTTCTCGATGTCTTCGGCCGAATTCCCAGGCCATCGCGTGATGATGTTGACATAATTGTCCGCGACATCGGGATCAGCATGGACGGCAAGGGCCGCTGGCGAGATAACGTCTTCGTTGAACGGATCTGGCGCTCGATCAAGTACGAAGAGGTTTACCTGCATGCCTACGCCTCGGTCTGCGAGGCCAGGCAGTCGATCGGCCGCTACATCGACTTCTACAACACCACCCGGCCACACTCAAGCCTGAAAGCGCAAACGCCCGATCAGGTATACTTCAACCGCCTGCCAGAATCCACGGCAGCCTAAAAGCAAAAGCAAGAACTTCCACTTAAGGAAAAAGCAAAAACTGCCCGAACTACCGGGACCAGCTCTGTCCTCTCTCGGCTCCTATTGCGGTTATCATCTCTGAGACAAGCGTTGTGCGCAAATGCAGGGAAGAGGTCAAATTCGACCACAGGGACAAGCTTTTTCGAAAACGCCTTTCAAATGAGAAGAAGATTGACTCGCGTCAATCCGGACTGACTGAGTGAGAGCTTACCTCTACTTCTCTTTCTGTACTGGGAATACAGAACACATGAATGCCCGTAAGAGCCGGAGCCGTTCTTCGCAGCGAAAATGAAAAACAGCTACCGCATCCGGTATCGCTCTCGACAGACAACTCTGTGCAATGACGTTCTGCAATCCACTTGGCGAGGGCAAGGCCTAGACCGGAACCTGCGGCAGCCTCGCTCGCCGGCGCTGCGCGATAGAAACGATCGAAAATCCGTGACCTGTGTTCGGGGGCGATACCTATGCCGGTGTCGCGTACCGACAGAGCGATGCGCTCCCCATCGGCCAGAGCGTTCAACCTTACCTTACCGCCAGGAGGCGTGTACTTGCTCGCATTTTCAAGCAGAATCGAGAGCAAGCGCAGGATGCCTTGCAAGTCACCCAACATCACCAGGTCATCTCGCGGCAACTCCACATGAAAGTCGAGCAGCGCCTGGTTCATTGCGCTCGTCCATATCTTCGTCACCTGATTGAAAAGAGCTTTGACCCGGATGGGGCTCAAGACGATGATCTCTGCGCCTCCATCGGCCCGCGCCAAAGAAAGCAGATTTTCCACCAGACTCGTCATCCGCACAGTCTCTTGATGCAGTCGGCCTAGGACAGCGCGATACTCCTCGGCTTTCCGCGGGTGGTAGAGTGCCACCTCAATCTCGGCGCGCAACAGCGAGATAGGAGTCCGCAACTCATGCGAGGCGTTGCCTGTGAAGGCACGGACGCAGTTGAAGGCTTTGTCGATGCGTTCCAGCATCTGGTTCAAAGTCTGGGAGAGATCGGAGACTTCATCTTTCGCCTCGGGTACGGGAAGCCGAACGTCCAGATTGCGATCGTTGATCCGGCGCGCCTCAGCAGTCAATGCGGCCACGGGCCGCAGCGCCTTGCGGCTCATGAAGTGGCCGCCTGCGGCGGCGAAAAGAATCACCAGCGGCGTCATCAGCAGGAGTCTGGTGCGGAAACTGGCTAAAAGGGCTATCGACTTGTTCATCGAGATGCCCGTCTGCACCGAATAGCGCTTACCCCGCACCACGAGCGGGTAGTCGAGAACCCGTACCTGATGAAATCCCTGCATGAACTCCGCAATCTTGCCGGCCTCTGGAATCCGATTCGGAGCGGGTAGATCAGGATTCGCCGCGATCATTCGCTTGGAACGGAAGATCCAGTGGCCTTCCTCGTCTTGCACCTGCAGATACTTGCCGTCATCCTTGAAGTTATAAACCTCGGCAAAGTCCTCACCGATCTGGTCGAGCGTCCGTGCGGGATCTTCGTGAGAGAGAAGCTCGCGCACATCGTCAGTGCGCTCCTGCAGTTCGTGGAACTCGGTTGCATCGACGCTGCGCTGCAACATCCAAAGACTGGTCAGACTCAATAGCGCTGCGGCCGAGGCGAACATTGCAAAGTACCAGAGCGTAAGCCGGACCCGGATGGGCAGAGATCTCATTGGGTTTCCTTTTGTGCGTCTGCGTCCTGTTTGAAAAGATATCCCGTGCCGCGTACCGTGACGATCAGCTTCTTTCGATACGGCGCGTCGATTTTCGCGCGCAATGCGTTCACCAGAACGTCGAGAGCCGTCGGTCCGACAGTATGATCCTCGCCCCAGATGCACTCGATAAGCGCCTGCCTGGGCACGCACTCGCCGGCCCGGCGCAGAAGGCATGTGAGCAGCAGGAACTCTTGCCTCGTGAGTTCGATGCTCGCATCGTTGCGCGTAACAGTGCCCGCTGCCGGATCGACGACGACATTCCCAGCCCGGATCGTGGCGTGACCTTCTTCTCGTTGACGCCGGGTGATGGACTGTAAGCGCGCAACCAACTCAGGAAAGGAGAAAGGCTTGGTCATGTAATCGTCCGCGCCCACCTCGAGACCGTGAATGATCTCGTCTTCCGCGTCACGGGCTGTCAACATTAGCACCGGCGTCATGCGTGATCTCTCTCGCAGCGTCTTCATCAGCGCGTACCCGTCCAGCTTCGGCAGCCCGATGTCCAGCACGATCGCGTCGAAGTCATGCGCCGTGGCAATCTCTAGCCCCGTCTCGCCATCGCGAGCAGTCATCACGGCGAAGTCGCGCTCGTAGAGTCCCTTGCTCAAAAGCTCCAACATGCGCGGCTCGTCTTCGATAATCAAGATTCGCATTTGTGTCGTATTTATAAGCGTAATCGCGAAGTGGAAGAAGACGCCGTCACCAAGGCCGCAAATTCATCGCAGATTCATAATCGGGCAAGGTGCTATCCAACCTGATGCGCACCAACCTTAGGAAAGATTCATCGCATTGTTAACGAACCTTTAACAAACTCGATTACAGTCCTACGTAGAGCCCGCCAGAAGCACACCACTTGAGACACGAAACAGCAGCTCTGCTCGTGTACTGAAAAGGTGTCTCTGTGTGCGCGAGGAGACCAAATGAGACGCTTGTCATTCTTATCCGCTATGGTGTTGTTGATCTTCGGACAAACCTGCTTGAGCCAGGCGGCAAAAGGAATTATTACCGGAACTGTAGTAGACAAGTCGGGAGCCGTTCTGAAGGGCGCGCGACTTGAGCTTCTTCCTCTGAAACTCGTCAGTGAGACTGATGCCGAGGGCGAGTTTGTCCTTCCCGAAGTTCCAGCAGGAAGCTATGCCCTTTCGGTTTCATTCGTCGGTTTCAAGCCCGAGGAAACCAAGATTGAGGTGGCTGCGGGCCAAACGAAGAATGTGAAGATAGAACTCAACGTCGCGTCGGCTAGCGAGGAGATTCTGGTTTCCGCCGAACGTGTGCACGGCGAGGCAGATGCCATCAATGAGATCCGCACCGCGGACAATATCTTGCAAGTGCTTCCCGCCGAGGTCATCGTCAGCTTGCCCAACGCCAACGTTGCCGATGCAATCGGCCGCCTCCCGTCGGTTACGCTCTTTCGAGATGAGGGCGAGGGCGAATATATTCAGGTTCGCGGCACTGAGCCGCGCCTGACCAATGTCACGGTCGATGGAATCACCGTTCCCGCGCCCGAGCCGCTGGTTCGACAGGTGCGTCTCGACGTCATTCCCTCGGACTTGGTTGATTCGATCGAGCTTAACAAGACACTCTCCGCAAATATGGATGCCAACGGCATTGGCGGATCAGTGAATTTGCGCACCAAGACAGCCACCGAGCAACCCATCTACGATTTGTTTACAACCGGTGGCTATACACCGATCATGAACGGCCGCGCTGCGGCGGAGACGGGCGGAACAGTCGGGCACCGATTCGGCGCGACCAAGAGATTCGGCTTTCTCTTCACCGGATCCTTCGATTACAACGGCCGCGGCATCGACAACATCCAGCCGGCCCTGGACCCCTACTCCACCTTCGCGCAGCCGTTCTATGACAACAACACTATTCGCCAGTATCGCTACTATCGCTACCGTGAAGGCTTCGCCGGCAGCGCCGACTACAAACTCAGTGACAGCACCAGCTTCTTCGCCCACGGCATCTACACTGACCTCAAGGACTGGGGCGATAAGTGGTACTATGAGCCGGTTTCAAACGCGCTCCCTTCGACAGGCGGAACTCCAGCCACCAAGCTACAGGCACCCAAGTTTTACACCTCAAGCAAGCGTCCCAACGCCTCCGTCGGCAGCATGAATTTCGGCGGAAGACATATCGACAATAACTCATGGTTTACTTGGGTGGTCTCGGCTTCGCGCTCTTACGAGGTCGATTCGGCGGGCAACCCCAAGGCTGACTTTGCTTGGAACACGACTAAGCTCGATTGCAACTACAACCCGGCGATGCAAACAAATCAGTACGAGCCCCACTTCGCGAATTGCGACGGCCCCAACTCACCTTTGCAGAACGCCGCCAACTGGTCGTTCAAGGACATCACCATCTCAAAAGGGCTGGTCGCTGAGCTCGATCTTACCGCGCAGGCCTCCTATGCTCACAACTATACTGTCAATGGGCACTTTGGAACCTTCGAAGCCGGATTCAAGATTGGCAACGCCCACAAATCGCAGGACTCGACTGAAACTGTCTACGACGGATGGTCCACGAGCGCTAGCTCGCCCTACACTATGGCAACGCTTGAAAGCGGCTTCGATAACACAGACTATTTCAAAGGCGATTATTTTGGCGGAAAGTTCGGGCCTGTTTCTGACTTCAATAAAGTGGAGAATATAACACTCTCTACCCCCGCTCTTGCGGGTTCCGTCGATCAATACAAAACCGCTCTGGACAACACTCCGAATATCTTCCATACAATCGAACGCATTCCCGCCGAATATGCAATGAACACCATCGACCTTGGCAGGTGGCACTTGCAAACCGGATTACGATTCGAAGATACGCAGATGGATACCTTCGGCTATAATCTGACACTCTATGGGCCCTCGACTCCCACCCAGCTCTGCTCCTCGGGAACTGCGCCCACAAACTGCTGGACGGTTGCGGGAGTTGCTAACAATCCTTCTTATCTCGATGTGCTGCCAAGCGTGCAGTTGCGGTACGGACTCACCCAGAATTCCAACCTGCGCGCCGTCTACGCGCGCGGCGTGGCTCGCCCCGATCCCTATCAATTGGTTCCGTATACCACATTGGACGATTCTTCAAGTCCCGGCGCTGTAACCATCGGCAATCCAGCCCTTCGGCCGGAGCACGCCAACAACTACGACTTGCTCTACGAGAGCTATCTTCGCCCTCTGGGCATGATCCAGGCCGGTGTCTTCGCAAAGCAATTGACCGGCCCGCAAATTCCTTTCAGTATTCCTATTGGTATCAATGTCGCAACGCTTCCCGCAGGAACGATTCCCGCTTCCGTCCTGCCGACCGTTGAGGCGATCGAACAGCAACAGGAGCAGGAGGGATATGGATATCCCTCGGTCAGCGTGTACATTAACGGAGACAATGCCTATCTCTATGGCTTTGAGGTGGGTTTCCAGCAGCATCTCAACTATCTTCCGGGTGTCCTGGGTGGGATTGGCATCACCGCCAACTACAGCTATACCGGCTCGCGCGAGAAAGGAGTTCCCCTGCGTACCGATCATCCCCGCATGATCGATCAGGCGACCAACACGTGGAATTTCATGCCGACCTACGACACCAAGCGCTTCTCTGGCCGCATGGGACTGGCCTACAACGGAGCAAGCCTCTTCTCCTACAACTGGATCTCATCATCTCTTGCTCCGGGGGCCGGAACAGACCCTAGCGGACTGGGCCCCGCCGGGCCGTCCGGAGACGTGTGGACCCTGCCTCACATGCAGGCGGACGCGCAGGCTACGTATCGTGCCTGGCGCGGCTTGAGCGTGCTTGTCTCTGGGCTCAACCTCAATAACGAAGTGTTCGGCTATTACACGGGAAGCAAACAATTCGTAAATCAACGCGAATACTACAAGCCAACTTACAGCGGTGGCTTACGCTATACCTTCGGGGCGGAAAGAAGATAACAAACCGGCCTTCGCCCCCGTAACTCTTGGCGTCCCGGCAACCCTGGACGCCCCATAATTCACCATCCTCAACCCGGATAGGAAAATGCGAAATCTCTTTACGTTGTCCCTTCTTGCAAGCTGCGCGTTTTCACTTGCGCAATCCACGCCGCCGCTTTCGCCGAGCGGGACCATTCCACTCCCCGGAGTCACCGGCAAGTTCGACCATCTGGCGATCGACTTGGCAGGCAACCGGCTCTTCATTGCCGCGACGGGCAACCATACAGTGGAAGTGATCGATCTCAGGACAGACAAGGTCCAACAAAGCATTTCAGGCCTCGGCAAGCCGCATGGCCTGGCGTGGGTTGCAGCAACGGGCAGTCTTTATGTCGCGGACGGCGCGCTCGGTGAACTCAGAGTCTACAACGGGATTCCGCTTGCGCTGGCCGGGAAGATCAAGCTCTCGGACGATACCGATGACATGGTCTACGACGAGGTCCGCCAACTACTTTTTGTAGGCCATGGCACAGGCGATGCTGCGAATCCAACCAATGTCGCTGTGGTAGATACAGTCAAGTTCGGTCTGCTTGCGAATATTCCGGTAGCAACCCACCCGGAGGCGCTGGAGATCGATCCGCTGAGCGGGCGTGTTTTCGCAAATATCGCCGAGGCGAGCGAAGTCGCGTCGATCAATACTTCCGCGAAGATGATCGCAGCACATTGGAAGCTGACCAAGGCAACCGACAATGTGCCGATTGCCTTCGATAGCGAAGATCATTTGCTTTTCGTCGCCTGCCGGACGCCGGGAACAGTAATTGCTCTCGACGCCGGAACCGGCAAGGAAGTAGCCAGCCAGCCGACGGCGGCAGGGGCCGACGATCTCTTCTATGACCCGGCGCTGCGCCGCGTGTATGTGATTAGCGGGGTAGGCGAGGTCGATTCGTATCAGTTGGACGAAGCCAGGAACCTGCATCCGCTCGAGGTCGTGCACACGGCTGCTGGTGCGAAGACGGGTCTGTTCGTTCCGGCGCAGAATCTGCTTTACATCGCCATGCCGGGAGTGGGGGGAAACTCCGCGGAGATACGCGTGTACTCTACGCCTTCTGCGCAATCGCCAAGCGCCGCGCCGATGAAAAGTGCCGTCGACGATCGCGGCGCACTGAAGTTCGCCGTGATCGTCAGCCGTCATGGAGTGCGTTCGCCGACAGGAAAGACCGACCTGCTGAATCAATACTCGACTGAGCCGTGGCCCAAGTGGAGCGTTCCTCCCGGCTACCTGACCGAACATGGCGCACACCTCATGACTCTCTTCGGTGCCTACGATCGCGAGCTACTGGCCTCGCAGGGGTTGCTAGCTTCAAGCGGATGCGCGGATGCCCCGCGGATCACGATCGTTGCCGACTCAGACCAGCGCACACGCGAGACAGGCAAGGCACTGGCCGCAGGCCTTGCTCCAGGCTGCGCGCTGGAGGTCACGGCCCTGCCGGAAGGGACGCACGATCCACTCTTCCATTCATTGGGCGCTGGAGTCGGGCATTTGGACCGAGCCTTAGCCTCAGCGGCAATCTCCGGTCGCATCGGTGACAATCTGCGGGGATTGACCGAAGCCTACCGCCCGCAACTCGAAGCGCTCGATGAGGTCCTGCACGGTTGCAAGACTGACGCGAAGTGCCCGCCCACAGGAGGGGCGGCGTCTCTGTCCATCTTTAGTGTCGCGTCCGCATCTGAGAGCTCGCGCGCCTCTTCTCTCGACCTTGCGTCCACGATGGCCGAGGACATGCTTCTCGAATATGCCGAAGGCATGGACGTTGCCAACGTGGGTTGGGACCGCGTGGATCTCAGCAAGCTGCGCGAACTGTTGCAGCTTCACGTCGCTCATGAAGATCTCGCGGATCGCACCAGTTATATTGCCCGTGCGCAGTCCTCGAATCTTTTGAACCACATTCTTCAGTCGATGCAACAGGCAGTATCAGGGCAGCCCGTCACAGGCGCAGTAGGCAAGTCTGGCGACCGTCTGCTCATCCTCGTTGGCCACGACACCAACCTCGCGGCCATCGCCGGAGCACTGAACTTGAACTGGCTCATTGACGGCCGCCGCGATGATACGCCGCCGGGAGGAGCGCTGGTCTTTGAGCTTTGGAAGACGCCCGGCATAGAGGAGTATTCCGTACGGACTTATTACATGGCGCAGACCCTCGACCAGATGCGCAATGCCACGCCGCTCAGCCTCGCCAATCCACCGGAGCGTGTGCCTGTTTTTGTTCCGGGCTGTAGTCGGGTTGATGCCTCCTGCGAATGGAAGGCATTTCAACATTCAATACAGGCTGATACTGATTCGACATTTGTTAAGTAACCCTGGCAAGGGCCGAAGTCGTTGGAAGACTCTCCATTCAGGTCGAGTGGGGAACTCGAGACGCTTACTCTGTCCCCATTAACTTTGTCGCTTTGGACCCTTCTGTGGATTGCCAGGTGCTTCCAGAAATACTTGCAGTGAGAGATACTGGTACAAGAACCGCTGCGCATGATCAGCTTGCTGCGTACGACGAATCGAGAAAACCGCATCCAACATTACCGACAACACCGTAGTGCTAAGTCTCGGGTTCTACTTCGATAGCATTGATGAGCGGATAATTCTTAACCGGCATGAAATATAGCTCGAGTATGCCGTGGGCCGTGGGCATTACGTGATCAAATGTAACCACTGCGGTGCCGTTCTTGCCATCTTTCATAATGTCGAAATTCTTTAGCAGTGTTGTTCCGTTGCAGTACACGTCGAATACGCGGCTGTCTATCCCCCCGGGTCCGCCATTGTAGCTGCCAAACCACCCCTCGGAGAAGTACAGACGTACTCGGTAGTCTTTGCCGGCTACCACCGGTATGCTGTAGTGGGAGTGTCCGTATCGTTCCCATTCGAAGAGCTTCGAGTCTGCGACCTTGGGCAAGCTAGTTGAATGAACCGTCCTTCTGCCGCCCTGAAAGAATCGCTCTGGACGCCATATATTTCCCTGGCTGTCGCGGAAGACGGAAGGGCCGGCAAGCATCCGCAGCGGTTGCATAGCATCCGATTCGGCCTGCATAAGCTCGATCGCATTCACGAAAGACGTATCCGAAATGAAATCCAGGTGGATAGTACCGTCGCTCATGGGATGAATCCCCGGGTAGACCTTACCCAGTACGATGTCGTCGCCGCCGGCCTCATCCACGATATCCAAAGCCACAGTCAGGGTGTCATTAATGGAGAAATCTACAGCTCTGGCTCCTTCTTTGTCGACCTCCGTGTCGGCGAAAAGCAACATAAGCTGATAGCTCCCCGGCGGCGCGGGTATCTTACATTGAAACCTTCCTTGGCGTCCGTTCAGAAACAGTGGGAAGTCGTCTGTTCCCTGAATATCGCGGCTCGGATGGGAGAAGGTGGATCCTCCGCTACAGTACTGGTCGGCGCGCCATATCTGGCCAGCGACATCAGTATAGGAGCCTTGGTTTGCTCCAAACCGTAAGCGGATGTAACGGTCCTGAGCCGTTCCGGCCGTCGCCGAGGCTTCTGAACCGGTTCCAACCCTCCCGCCGGGAACGGTACTTCCTTGTTTCACAGCTAATCCAGCTTCCCTATGTACAGCCAGTTCCGCCTCTCTATGTTTTGATAAGCCTATCCATAACAAGGCTGGAACCAGTGTTGCAACGACCACCCACGCCACCAAGATCAGCCACTTGGCGCGAGTCACACGTGATGCGTCCTTTGCTGACTCCTCAATCGGCGGCAGAATGGCGGGCGTAGCGGTTGGCGCTATAGTCTGCTGTTGCTTGCGGTCGAATTGAAGAACATATTTGCCAACTGGAAGTCGAATCTGGACCGGATGTTGAGCGCCCTCTGTCGCATAGTACTGGTCCAACTTCTTCCTTAATGTGTGGGCTGATACGCGCACGATGGTGTCTGTCAAAGGATCAAATTGCTGGGGTCGATGTAGCGCCTGAACGGCGATGCTGTACTCCTTGATTTGATCGATGGATCTGGAAAAGTGTCTCTCCGCCAAAAAGTTCAAGAGATTCAAAAGATTAGGCGCCTTGTCCAGAATGCCCGACTGCAATACCGCTTGCAGTTCTCGCCACTCTTCATCTTGTTGAACGCCAATCGGAAGCTCGGATGTTGACATTGGATGGACTTCCTTTTATTACTCCTGGGGAAGTATTGTACTCCGCAATAGAGATTCAGCGAAAGTGGCTGGGCAGCAACGGCCAGGGATCGAACTAACGCAGTTAACGGAGGTCCGGCACGAAACGGCTGTACTTACATGAAACATATTTGTAATCAATTACATAAGCAAGGTTAACGTTGGAACAAGTTGTGCAAATCAGAGGCTGAAAGGCCGTTAACATCGCAAGACGAGCCTCATTATCCGTGAATGAACGCACATTCACTCCCAACTTGTGAGCCACGTGAACGAGTCTCCTGCAAGTAAGTTCAAAGCAGGTAAGTTCGCAAGACGAGAGGACAGAGCTTAAATCGTTTAGGAGCCGAATTATACTTCCCCTCCTCCCGGCCGCCCTAACGAGATTAATATGCGTCACCATTTCTATAGTGAGTTGTGTCGCAAGGCCGCACACTCTTTTCGCAACCGGTTCTACACATTGACACTTGGAGATTATCCGAATGAAATGCAGTTTACCGTCCATTGCCGCGAAGAGGGTAATTCCTTGCCTGCTTTTCGCGATGCTTCTCTGCTGTGGCAGTCCATCCATAGGTCAAAACAGCACGGTATTTGGCCCCAATGTCTACGTCTTCACCCCCAGCGATTCGATATCGTCGATCAATTCGACCTTGGCCACCTTGGCCAGCAATACGCAGTTCAGCACCAATCGCTATGCGGTATTTTTCACGCCCGGCACCTACACGGGCGTCGAATCCCAGCTGGGCTACTACGAGCAGGTTGCCGGCCTGGGCCAGACCCCCAGCGCGGTGTTCATCAACGACGGCTACTTGACGGTCAACTGGACCAATTCCGGCGGCAATCTGACGGAAAATTTCTGGATGTCACTCGAAAACATGGAAATGACCGACCCGGCGGGCGACGTCGAGCAGTGGGGCGTCTCGCAGGGATCCGACTTCAGGCGCATGTATGTGAATAACGCGGCGAACGGCGGCATGGAACTGACGAATACCGACTGCGGCGAGGCCAGCGGCGGATTCATAGCCAACTCTGAGGTCGCCGGCGATATTAATTCCTGTTCCCAGCAGCAGTGGTATACCCGCAATAGCGTGATTGGCGGCTGGAATGGAAATCTCTGGAATATGACCTTCTCCGGCGTCACCGGCGCACCCGCGGCTGCATGGGGCGGGGGTGGCAACAACTATTGCGTGCTTGCCACCACCCCGGTCACCCGTGAAAAACCGTTCCTTTATATAGATAGCGGCGGCAACTACTGGGTCTTTTCGCCTGCCTACGGGACAAATACCTCGGGCACAACCTGGGCCAGCGGCGGCGTCGGCAGCGGAGAAGCCGGTACCTCGTTGCCGATCAGTTCCTTCATGATCGCGACGCCATCGACTTCACTTTCCACGATCAACTCATGGCTGGCTACAGCCGGCAACAACCTCATTCTGACGCCTGGCATTTATCAGTATTCCGGAGCGATCAACGTCGTCAACGCCAACACGGTGGTGCTGGGGCTCGGCTACGCGGATCTGGTTCCGCAGTCGGGAACGGCCGCGCTTACAATGGCCGATGTGGGCGGAGTGCAGCTCGCTGGATTCCTGGTTGATGCAGGCCCGGTCAACTCGCCGGTGCTCCTCCAGATTGGCGTAGCTGGCGCGCCGCGCACCAGCCACGCGACCAATCCGACCTCGATCAGCGACGTGAACTTCCGCATTGGCGGAGCTACGGCTGGAACGTGCAACGAAGCCGAAGAAGTCGATAGCGACAACGTAATTATCGACAACAGTTGGATATGGCGCGCCGATCATGGAGCTGGCGCTGGCACATTCACAGGCGACGTCTGCAATAACGGCCTGGTCGTGAACGGAGACAACGTTCTGGCAACCGGTCTGGCTGTCGAGCACTTCGAGAAAGAGCAGGTCGTATGGAACGGCGAAGGCGGCGAGACCATCTTTTACCAGAGCGAGATGCCTTATGAAGTTCCCGACCAGGCCGCATGGATGAATGGCAGCCTGGACGGTTACGCCTCCTACAATGTCGCGCCCACGGTCGCCACGCACCAGGCCTACGGCCTCGGCGTCTACTCTTACTTCGATGTATCGGGAGTTACTATCCTGGCCAACAGCGGCATCGCCGCCCCGGTCGCCGATGGAGTCAAGATCACCGATTCGGTTTCTGTGTACCTGTCGGGAAGCGGCGGAATCCTTTACACAGTCGCCTCCAACAATGACACCGTCGATAATGCCGGCACGGAAGCGGATTCCGCATCCTACATCAGCTTTGTAACCAATTGGGGGGGCTCAAACGGCAGCTGCGGTTCGGTCCCAGGCACTCCTGGGGAGCCTTCCGGGTCAGGAACTTCCCCCAGCACCATCAGCGTAACCTGGGGCGCGAGCAGTGAAGGATCGGACTGCACGTTGAGCTACAACCTCTTCCGCGGTACGACCTCGGGGTTCACGCCCTCCGCGAGCAATCAGATCGCTTCGGACCTGACCTCGGCGTCGTTTGTTGATTCCGGACTGGCTGCCGCGACAACCTACTACTATGTGGCGCAAGCGGTTGACGCGGACGGCACGTCGGCAAACTCGGCGCAGGGAAGCGGTACCACCACCGGCGGCGCTACCTGTAGCGCGGTACCCTCGGCGCCAACGGGGCTTACGGCGGCGGCTATTTCTTCCAGCGCCATTGGCTTAAACTGGATGGCAGCAACTCCCCCGGCGAACTGCTCGATCAGTTCCTACACCATCTATGGTGGCACGACGGCAAATCCAACTACAGTGATTGCGAGCGGCGTAACCGGCACCAGTTACACGAACAGCGGACTGGTGGCTTCGACGACTTACTACTATCTTGTTGAAGCACTCGACTCGTACGGCACATCGGCGGCCTCGAACCAAGCCAGCGCCGCCACGCCGGGAGGCAGTTGCACGACGGTACCCTCGGCGCCGACGGGGCTGGTGGCAGCGGCGTCCTCCTCGACCTCAATCGGCTTGACCTGGACGGCTGTTACCCCACCGGCGAACTGCTCGATCAGCTCCTACAGTGTCTACGGCAGCACGACGAACGGCTTTACGCCGTCGTCGAGCAACCTGTTGTCGAGCACGGTGACCAGCACGAGTTACTCCAACACGGGTCTGTCCGCCTCGACGACTTACTACTACGTAGTAAAAGCGTCAGATGCTGACGGCACCTCAGCGGCCTCGACTCAGGCCAGCGCAGAAACTCAGCCTCCGATAACCGGCCCAGGAGTATCCATCAATGCCGGCGGTGCGGCGGTGAGTAACTCGGGCGGTGGCGACAATTCCTTTGTTGCGGATGAGGACTACGTTGGCGGAACTACCTACTCGGTAACTCACGCCGTCACCATACCCGCCAGTGTCGCTGCCACAGCTGCTCCGGCGGCAGTCTACCAGACGGCGCGGGAAGGAGCCACGACGTACACGATTCCCGGTCTTACCGCTGGGAGCAGCTATACGGTGCGCCTGCACTTTGCCGAGCTGTATTTCTCGGCAGCCGGCGATCGTGAATTCAATGTAGCCATCAACGGAACAACGGTGCTGACCAACTTTGACATGTACGCGACGGCAGGCGCTCAGTACACAGCAGTGGTTGAGAACTTCACGGCCACGGCCAATAGCGGCGGCGACATCGTGATCGCCTTCACCAACGGCGCCGTCAATCAACCCGAGTTCGAGGGCATCGAGGTGCTTGGTTCATCCACGAACTGCAGCACGGCGCCCACGGCACCGACGGGCGTGGCAACCTCAGGGGCAACGTCTAGCTCACTCAATGTTGGCTGGACGGCGGTAACTCCACCGGCTAACTGCTCGATCGGCTCCTACAGCGTCTACCGCAGCACCAACAGCGGGTTTACGCCGTCCTCAAGCAACCTGATCGCCAGCGGCGTAACGGGCACGAGTTACTCCAACACCGGTCTTGCGTCTTCGACGGAGTACTACTACGTCGTGGAAGCGGTTGATGCGGACGGCGCATCGCCGGCCTCAGCGCAAGCCAGCGGGACGACTTTGGCTGCATCCTGCTCCGCGGTACCTTCAGCGCCGACGGGACTGACGGCAACGGCGTCCTCCTCCAGTGTCATTGGGCTGAGCTGGACGGCGGTAACTCCCCCGTCAAACTGCTCGATCAGCTCGTACACCGTTTACGGTGGAACGACGGCCAATCCGACTACAGTAATCGCCAGTGGCGTGACGGGCACAATGTACTCCAACACCGGTCTCGCGGCTTCGACGACTTACTACTATACGGTCAAAGCCGTTGACGCGGACGGCTCATCCGCAGCCTCGGCGCAGGCTAGCGCCACCACGCCCGGAGGAACCAGCACGGAAGTGGTAGCGATAGCGGCTGGCGGCCCGGCGGAGAGCAACTCGGGCGGCGGCGACTACTCCTTTGTCGCAGATGAAGATTTTGTCGGCGGCGGAGATAACGCAGTAGTGACGGCCACCATCAATCTTGCCCAACCTGGAGCCAATGCGGCGCCAATGGCGGTGTATCAGCACGGACGGGCCGGAACTTTCACTTACACGATACCCGCCCTGACGGCGGGCAGCACCTACACCGTTCTGCTGCACTTTGCCGAGACTTACTTCAGCGCGACAGGAGACCGGGTATTCAACGTGGCCATCAACGGCACGACCGTGCTTTCCGACCTTGACATCTATTCCAAGGTCGGCAAAGACGCGGCTCTGCTGGAAACATTCAACACCATTGCCAACAGCAGCGGCCAAATCGTGATCGCATTCACCAATGGCACGGCAGACCAGCCGCTGATCATGGGTATCGAAGTGCGGACTAACTAGTATCAGGAGAAAAAGGCAACACAACCACTCTTGGCCGGCGGCATAAAGTCCGCCGGTCAAAGTTCAACCTGAACGCACCGTGTAGAGAGCGCTCTCAACACCATATTTCCAACAATTCACCCCCAAAAGGAGTCCATCGTGAACCAGTATCTTTTCGGCAACAGTTCCGCTGATCGCTTGAAGCGAGCGGTCCGCGGGCTGTCGATCACTATCTCCAGTTTGCTTAACACTTCCAGACGAACAGTCATTGTCATCGCCGCCATTTGCTCTCTGCATCCATTTTCACTGCATGCGCAATGGACTCAAGTGTGGGGCGGCCCGTTTAATGGCACAGCAGGCACCACCTACAACCACGCAGATTGGTGGAATAATGTTCAGGCCACAGCGGTATGGGGCGATGGCACGATACAAAACACGAGCGACAGTTTGCAAAACGTCTATTTAGATGGAAATGGCGACCTCGTAATCGCGATGACCTATAACCCGAGCAACGCAGTGCCGTACACTTCGGCACGGTTGACCAGTACATACAATGCTGGACCCTACGGACGAATAGACGCGCGGGTTCAGAACCCATCCGCCGTGGGCATGGGCGCGGCGGTCTGGGCCTTGGGCTCCGATGCTTACGGACCAGGCGCTGGGCCTGGTTCATCGGCACCCAGCACCGCAGACGGCATACCATGGCCATGGTGCGGTGAGTTGGACATAATGGAACTCCAGGCCGCTAACAACCAACATAATGGCTCCACTGTACACGGCGGACAGACCGACGGACAAACCTACTATGAGTACGGTGGAATCAGTTCGGCAGTAAACCTGACGGGAAGTGAAACGTTCGACAACGGCTTTCATATCTTTAGCGCGGAGTGGGCCCCGTACTCGTTCACTTACTTACTTGACGGTGTGGAATATGCCAGCGTAAATCTGGCAAATATAGGAGCAACCGACCAATGGGAATTCACCCAGCCGCTAAACATTATCCTCAGTTCGGGAGTTGGCGGAAACGGCGGAACGCCGAATGGCACCGGCTTCCCGTCGAATATGGTCATCAACTACGTCAATTACTCTCAATGGTCTGCAGGTGCCCCAGCTCCGGTTACTGGACTCACGGCTACAGCGACCAACAGCAACGCCGTCACTCTTGACTGGACGGCGAGCACAACCTCCGGTGTCACCTACGACATCTATGCGACAACGACTTCGGGGACCGCGCCCGCTCTGGCCAATCTCGTTGCGCAGAACGTATCTACAACCTCCTACGTAAATACCGGCCTGATGCCGAACACGACATACTACTACACCGTTAAAGCGGCTAACTTCGGCGGCGAGTCCAGCGCAGCCAACGCAACAATTACCACTCAGGCCGCGGGGAACAGTACCGGCATGCAGTTGAGCGCGGGTGGATATGCCGTGGGTACTTATATGAACGCCAACCCGCCGGGGCCTGCAGTTGCAGGATCCGCTGGTCCAGCGCCCTTTGTCCTCGGAGGCGCTACAAACTATCACTGGGCCGCCGGACCGCCGGCAGGTCTTACGACAGTCAATACTTCCCTTGTCACCAATCCGGCCCCACAGGCTATTTATAACGTGGAGCGTTGGGGCGCAGCGGCATGGACCATTCCCGGTCTGAATCCGCTGGGTGGTTATAACGTCCGCCTGCATTTTGTTGACTTTTCCTCAACCGCAGCCGGGCAGCGGGAGTTCAATGTATCCATCAACGGCGAACAAGTTCTGACCAACTTCGATATCTTTGCGGCTACGGGGGCCATCAATACGGCCATCGTGAAAGAGTACTATACCATCGCGGATTCGAATGGCATCATTGAGATTCAAACCGCCGTTGGAGCCGCCAATGATCCCACCATCGAGGCAATCGAGATCATTCCAGCTACGGGCAGCGATCCTGTTGGAGCCGCTTCCGGCACGACGAGTGATCTTGCAATCGCTTCGGGAGGACCAGCTGCGGTTGGCAAGTTCGTAGCCGACGAGGACTTCAACGGCGGTGATTCAAACGCCCCGTATCCGTACACGGCTACTGTTAAGCTTAACTCCAATTCCGCTCCGCAGGGAGTCTACGACTACGAGCGCTACACGCCCTTCACGTATGTTCTGACCGGTTTGGTTGCGAATGCACCCTACACAGTGAATATGCACTTCGCCGAAATGTACTGGACAGCAGCCGGTGATCGCATCTTCAGCGTATGGATGAACGGAAAATATGTGCTGAACGATCTCGATGTATTCAAAACAACTGGCGGAGAAAACATCGCCTATGATCCGCAATTCACCACGAGTGCGGACAACTTCGGTCAGATCATCGTGCAGTTCATCTATGGCGGTGAAGATCAGCCGTTCATCAACGGAATTGAGGCCATTCAGAGCGGGAACCCTCCAGCAAATTGCAGCACGGTTCCTTCGGCGCCGACCAATCTGACGGCGACGGCCTCTTCCTCAAGCGCGATCGGTTTGAGTTGGACGGCAGTTACTCCACCGGCTAACTGCACCATCAGTTCCTACAATGTTTACGGCGGAACGACTGCGAATCCGACAACTCTGATTGCAACCGTGGCGTCGGGTACCACTTAC
>JBEKCA010000089.1:0-20151 GCA_050015115.1 Occallatibacter sp. | reverse complement strand
CGATGTCGTAGTCCTGGGGCGCTTGATGCGGGCCTCCTCCGAAGCCACCGCCGTCCACCAGCATTGCCCGGCCGTCGGGCGCGATCAGCAGCAGACTGTCGCCCTGGCCAACGTCGATGGCTTCCACCAGCAATGCATCGCGCGGGTGATCGACTGGGCGCGGCGCAACCGCAACTAAGGCGGCAAGCAGCAGCGCAGCCCAGGCGGCTCGTCGCAGCCAGGTACCGGCGAGGGATGGGTGCCTCACCTTTGCGGCGTCGTTGCTTTTGCCGCTAAGGTGAGATAGCACAATGGCCACCGCAAGCAGCAAGCAGAAAACGACCGACTGCCAAAGCAGCGGCGCCGGAATCCGGAGATCACCCCAGGCCATCGATCCGAACATGCGTACCAGCCAGACCCCGATGTGGAGAAACACCGCAACAATCATCGCCGGGACGACTGCGTAGGCCGGACCAATCAAAGCCAGGAGCAAAGTAACAAGCGCGGCAGGCATGAGGACGGCGAGCAGCGGAAGGATGAAGATATTCACCGGCAATGCAAAGACGGTGATGCGATGGAAGTAGAGAGCCATTGGCAGCGCCATGGCCAGTTCCACCACGCAGGAGACGACCAGCAGTTCAACAATGCGGATCAGAATGCGGACTGTCCAGGGAAAGAATCGCCACGCGGCAGACGCAGCAAGACTGCCCCGGAAAACTGCTTGAAACAAAGCCGAGGCCATGCCCATCGTTGCCTGAAACAGGAGGAGTTGCGGGGGCGCATCGGTATTGCCTTCCGTTGGGGCTGAGTCGCGACCGGACGACCGCGCGCCGATCGCCGACTGCAAGGCTGCTGCAAAGATGCGCAGCACCACGCGAAACTGCGCGAGAGGCGGAGCAAGTTTGACGTCCAGGGCGACGAGGCGCAGGTCGCGCGTCGCGATCAGATAAGGGTGGAGAGTAGTCTGCAAGAGCGGAGCGGCGATGCCTCCAATGGCAACGACGGCCAGTAGCGTCATTTGAAAACTGGCATCGAAGAGGCTGCGCGGACTCGCAGCCAACAAGCAGAGCGCTGCAAAACCGATGGTGTTCATTGCATTGCGTTCGCGATAAACGAGCCGCCCCAGCAGGTAGACGGTCACCATGAAAAGCGAGCGTTCCACCGGCGTGGCAAAGCCGGTGAAGAGCGCGTAAGCAAAAGAGGCGGCAATCGTGACCAGCGTGGCGGGCACGCGTGGAAGCCTCAGCTTCTTTGCAACCCAGAAAATGCAGCCGGCCACAATCGCAAGGTGAAAGCCCGAGACCACCAGCATGTGGAAGGAGCCGGTGCGCTCAAAGCCCACGCGCAGCGAGTGAGTCAGGAAGGTGCGGTCGCCTGTGACCATGGCGGCCAGCATGACGGCGTCGTCTTGTGAGAGACGCAGCGGAGCGGGCAGCTTGCGCATCGCCGCGGGCAGCGCCAGCAGGCGGGTGCTGGTGGAGCGTTGCAGCGCGTTCAAGCGGCAGCCGGGGAAAATGCCGGAAGCCCGGCCGATGCGTTCAACGCGCTCGATGTTCACCGTCGCCGTGGAAGTGATGCCTTGATCGAGCAGAAACTCCTCGCGGCTCCAGACTCCAGGATCGTGATAGACCTCGGGCGGCAGCAGGCGAGCCACGGCGCGGACACGGTCGCCACACTGAAAGAGCTGGGGGCCTGCTAGATTCTGCGGCCAGCGGACGGTCAGACGCACGCCGCCTTTGACTGGGACCTGCACATCCTCTGAGTCGTTGACGACCTCAACGCTGGAGACGCGCAGGTCTATTCTCTGCGAAGGCTCTTGCTGGTTTGCGGCAGGTTCGTCGAGGCTCTGCTCCGTCTCGCCGCGAACCGGACCGACATCGACGACCGTCCCTTCGACGGCGCGGAGCAAATTGTCTGAGAGCGTGGCTAACTCTGGCACAGGAGCCGGGCGCGGCTCCATCCGAGCGCACCACGAGCCCAGCAGCAGCCACAACACCGCCAGCGGCAGCCAGGCGATGCGCTGTGCCTTGACGGCAGCCGCACCGCAGACCACGGCTACAAGACCGAGCGCAATGAGCTCCAAGCTGGGCCGAAACCAGAGAGCCTGTGAGACGGCAATGCCGACGGCAAAGAGCCACGCCGCGTGAAAGAGCGGGAGCGCGTTCAGCGCATCGACCGGCCCGGTTGGGTCTGCGGTGACTTGCCCGTACCGGGCCCCGTGCTGGGGTGAGTCGGATTCCATCGCGCCTGAAATTGGAAAGCTGTTCTGGCCCTCAAGCCTATCAGGCGCGGCGCAACTGGACTACTGTCTCCAGGTGAAAGGTCTGAGGAAAGAGGTCTGCTATGGTGATAGATTGGATTTGGTAGCCGGAGCCGATCAACGTGCGCAGGTCGCGGGCCAGCGTGGCCGGGTCGCAGGAGACGCAAGCCACGGCAGGTGCGGCGATCTCGGCCACCAGAGCGCAGGTCTCCGCGCCGAGGCCGGTGCGCGGCGGGTCGACGACAATCAGGTCGGGTCGGATTGGATCAGACGCCTTGTTCCGGGTCCGGCGAAGAAAGGCTAGAGACTCCGAACTGACAGCTCTTCCACCTGTACTCCGGAGGTTTTCTTCGAGAGCCGCCGTTGCCGACGGGGCGGACTCGACAGCGACGACGCGATCAAAGCGATCCGCAAGCTGCCGCGCGAAGAGGCCGACTCCGGCAAAGAGATCCCAGGCCAGCGTGCCTTTGTGGTCGGCGGCCACTCGCTCAACGAGCGCATCCACGAGCCAGCGGTTGACCTGGAAAAATGCGCCGTGGTCTACACGATAGTCGAAGTCTGCTGCGCGATAGGTAAGAGATTTTGCGCCCCATTGCGCGATGGTGCGCGGTTGCTCGCCGGGGCGGCCCTCGACAACAAGCTCAGCGCCCATGAGTGCGGGGATGCGCTCGTGGAAGGCCTGCGCTACCTCGTCAAAGCGAACCTGAGCCGACTTCGTGACGAAGATGGAAGCCAGCAGCGCCGTATCGTCGACGTTGCAGAAGAGCGAAATCTCCGTGGGACGCAGCGCCGCGGCGAAGTCGCGCAAAACCTGGCGAAACGCCCGCGCTGCCTCAACCAGCAGCGGCGCTGCGATGGGGCATTCGCGTATCGGAATCACTGCATGAGAGCGGCGGCCGCGATAGCCGGGATTGCCCGCCGCATCGAAGGCTAGCCGGATGCGGTTGCGATAACCGAAAGGCTCACCGGCCAGAACAGCGATTTCTGCGGGCACGTCTATGCCGCCACGTTCTAGCGTCTCGCGCAAAATAGTCTGTTTGAAATTGAGCTGGTTCCGATAAGCCGTGTGCTGGTAGTGGCAGCCGCCGCAAGCGCCAAAGTGGGGGCAGGCCGGCGCAATTCGCTGGGGCGCAGTGCGAACGACCTCTTCAGCTTCGGCGGTTGCGTAGGCGGGCTTGCTCTGCACGATGCGCACCCGCGCCTGCTCACCGGGTAGTGTTAGCGGGACAAATACCGCCTTGCCTTCGAGCCGCGCCAGAAACGCCCCGCCGTAGATTGGCTTCTCGATCTCGACAAGCTGGGTCTCGGTGGGAGGGGGGGGCTTTAACTTCCGCACTGCGCCGACCGGATCAACGCGGGCTTTGCCTCCTGAGGGATGCTTGCCTGACTTGTTGGTCGCGGCCGATTGCCTCTTCGCGGCCTGTTTGGCCCGTCGCTGCGCGGTGGTCCGTTTCTTGGGCATCTTCATTGCTGACTCATATAAAACAGGCTGAGCCGGGGCAGGTTGTAATACACCAGCAACTGCTTCTGCACAAACTGCCGCTCCACCTGCCTCAGTTGCACCACGCCCATACGGCTGCGGTAAGGCAAAAGCTCGCGCGCGGCATGCTCCTTTAAGCCCACCAGCAACTCCTCGGGAGCGGCCGCCGTCAGTGCTGCGAAGAGCTTCTCTTCGAGGATAGTCAGCGTGCGTTCGAGCGCTTCCAAATCATGAGCCGCGGCGCTATCATGAGCCGCGGCGCTGTCCGATGCAGCAGCGCTCGCCTCAGCGGCAAGCTGGCGCAGACGCGCGGCTGCGGCGGTGCAGGCTTCAGTCGCGACGGTCGCCGCATCGAGCGCTGCTGCTGCTGCCTCTAGATGCGCTGCCACCCGCTCCTTTTCAAAGCCCGATTCGCTTTCGGAGGTAGTCGCCGCCGAGGCCGTTCCAGTGGCAGCCTCACGCAACTCCTCGGCTGCCTCCATTACCGCCTGCGAACACCAGGCCAGACCGTTCACACGCCGCATCCGGCCGCGTTTTCGTCGCGCTTCATATTTGTCGAAGGCCGCGTCGATGCCGCGCAAAACTGCCTCGAGCGGGATGCCCGCGTCGCGCCACGTCTCGATTAGCGCCCAATCCAGCGTCGAGAGCAGCAGCAGCGTCCCTCGCCGCCGCTGGAAGCGCTCTTCGATCTCGGTAAAGTAGTTGAAGTAGTTCAGCACGCCCCGCGCCTCAATGCGCTTTGCCGCGCGGCTTGGCCGCACGGTTGCGCTCGAAGAGGATCAGCAGGCCATCGAGAGTGAGCATGTCGTCAATCTCCGCGATATAACGCGAGTCCGCAGAGATCTGCCGCGCCAGGCCGCCCGTCGCGATAACGCGCGGCTTTGATCCAAGCTCGGCGATAATCCGCTCCAGAATGCCGTCGACCAGCCCAATGTAGCCGTAGTAGAGGCCGGTCTGCAGATGGGTCACGGTGTTCGTCCCGATGACCTTGGCGGGGCGTTTGATGTCGACGCGGCTCAGGCGCGCGGCTCGCGAAAAGAGCGCGTCGGCGCTGATGCCGAGGCCCGGCGCGATGGCTCCGCCCAGGTACTCGCCTTGCACCGAGATCACGTCGAAGGTCGTCGCGGTGCCGAAGTCCACCACAATGCACGGGCCGCCGTAGCGCTCGAATGCGGCTACGCAGTTGACCAGCCGGTCAGCGCCCAGATCCGCAGGGGTTTCCTGCAGCACCGGCATTCCGGTCTTGATGCCCGGCTCAACAAAGAGCGGTTGCAGATGAAAATAGGTCTCGCAGACCTGGCGCAGCGTGCCCTCGATCGGCGGCACGACAGATGAAATGATGATGTGATGCACCTGGCTCGGAGCCATGCCGTGCATCTCGAAGAGATTGACGAAGAGCACACCGTACTCGTCGGCGGTCTGCGCGCGGTGCGTGGTGACGCGCCAGTTCGCAACCAGCTCGGGCTTTGTCCCGTCGAGCTTATAGATGCCCAGCACCGTATTGGTATTGCCGACATCGATCGCTAATAACATCGTTTTCTCAGCCTATCTTCACAGATCGAATGCCACCGGTTTGCACGGTGACCAATCCCTCGTCGGTCTGCACCAGCAAGAATCCATTCTTGTCCAGCCCTGCTGTACCCCCCGTGCAAGCCTGCGGACCATGCACCTCGACTCGCCGCCCGCGAATCCACGTCGAGGCCTTTTCGACGCGCGCGGGGATGGTCGCTATCGCAGCCGGATCAGACAGGCCCAGCGCCTCGCGCTCCAGCGATTCTAGCAGGGCGGCTAGCAGGGGCTGACGTGGAATCTGACGGCCGCTCTCCAGATCGAGCGAGGTGGCAGGCGTGGACAAGCCGGGATCGAAGCTCCGCTGGTGGACGTTGATGCCCATGCCCACAACGGCAAAGGCGGCCATCGGGCCTTCGATCTTCGATTCGACCAGAATCCCGCCTGCTTTGCGCGCGCCAATCAAAAGATCGTTAGGCCAGCGTAGATCGACAGTAAGCTCGGCGACGGTGCGAATGGCATCTGCCGCGGCTAGTCCAGCCGCTAGTGGCAACTGGGGCAGCCGGGCAGCAGGAATCGCAGGTCTCAGCAACACGCTCACATAAAGGCCACCGCCCGCAGGCGATTGCCAGTCGTGGCCGCCGCGTCCGCGCCCTGCCAGTTGCTCATCTGCAAAATAGACGGACCCATGCGGAGCACCGCCGCGTGCGGCCTCAAGAGCGTCGGCATTGGTGGAATCGGTGACCGGGGTGAAGTGGAGATTGCCGCCAAAAATCGTGCTTGCGAGCGCTGCATCAAGTGCGGCCAGATCGAAGAGGTCCAGTGAGGCATCGCGCACCGCTAGGCCGTCTCCGCTTCAATCCGCATCGAGATGTCAGCGGCCTTGGCCGAGTGAGTCAGCGCGCCGACGCTGATAAAGTCCACGCCGGTTTCGGCATAGGCGCGGATGTTTTCAAGCACGATGCCACCGGAGGCTTCGGTGGGAATCGAACGCGGCTCCGATCCTTCGCTTGCCTTCTTAATGCGAGCGACCGACTGCTTAACCTGGGCAGGCGTCATGTTATCCAGCAGAATTGCCTCAGCACCGAACTTAAGCGCCTCTTCAAGCTCCTGCGGCGAGCGCACCTCGACTTGCACGCGCTGGCCCTTTTTGCGTTTTTCCAGGGCTCGCGTCAACACAGTTGGCAGTCCACCGCCCAGCGAAATGTGGTTGTTCTTAATCAGAATGCCGCTGGCCAGATCGAGGCGATGATTCGTTCCTCCGCCCGACTGCACGGCGTATTTCTCAAGAGCCCGCAGCCCCGGCACCGTCTTGCGCGTGTCGAGCACATGGGCGTGCGTTCCTTCAATCGCATCGACAAACCGCCGCGTGAGCGTGGCGATGCCGCTTAGATGCTGCATCAGATTGAGAATCACGCGCTCGCAGCTCAGCAACGCACGCGCATTGTGGCGAATTACGGCGAGCACCTGGCCATCGTGAACGCGCACGCCGTCGAAGATCTCCGGATGACTCACGACTTCGAAGCGTCTCTGCGCGGGGGCGCGCTTGTCGAGACGGGCGTAAATCTCAAGCAGCCGTGGCACCGCGCCCAGCCCGCAAACCACCATCTCCTGGCGCGCCACGATCGAGCCCGTTGCCTGCAGCGCTGAGTCAACGGTGAGGTTGGTCGTGATGTCGCTGGCGGCCTTGTCTTCGATCAAGGCCCGCTCCAGCAAGGCGTCGATGCTCGTGCTCTTCCAGTCCATAATTCCTATTTCGCAATCAAGATTGAGTTTTAGGTTTCTGACCCATTAGGTAGATATAAATAACCGTCTTCACGCTGTCATCCAACTGAGTGGAGAGCGCGCTGAAGGTAACTCCATTGCTCCGGTAGATTTGAAGTTCATAACTCGGCTGGCCGCTGGAGGCTCCTCCTATGAATTTCTGCCAGCCACTTTGCTTCCCGCCCTTGTTCCGATCGATGAGCTTGATCTCTCCCAGATCTGTATGCCAGAGGACAGAGATGATGTTACGTGAGTCGCGCATCATGATCCCGCGGCTGGCCAGGAGAAGGAATTGAGTGTAGGCAGGGCGCGACCGGTTGCCGCTGATATCGACGATCGCCAGCGACAGGCCGAGTTTTCCCAGGTGGGGAGCGATCATCTCTTCAATTTGCGGGGTAAACTGCTTGGCCATCAGGCAGCCGGGCGCGTTGCCGAATGAGATGACCGGCGTCTCCTCTTGCTTGACCTCAACAACGACGCTTGCCATGGGCGATACGTCCGCCGCGGAAACCGTGTTGTGTTCCTTCAGCTCCCGGTAGGCAACCTGGAGCCGCTTGAAGTGTTCTTCCGCATCCGCCCGCAGGCTGGCGTAATTCTCATAAAGATCGGGATGCCATTGCTTGACTCCCTCTCGATAGGCCTCTTCGATGGCGGATTCCTCGGGAATTCCGAAGGCTATTCCCAGCGTTCGATAATGCTGCCGGCATTGGGCGCATTCGCAAGACATGGCTAACTTCCTTTCTTCAGGCTCTCCAGTGCGGCGCGCGCCTTCTCCAGCAGCAAACGCGTCTCGGCCTCCTGCTTCTTAAGCCCTTCGACCACATGTGCGGGAGCCTTGGCCAAAAAGCTCTCGTTGCCTAATTGCCGCTCGGCGGAGATTAGACCTTTCTCATACTTCGCGATGTCCTTTGTCAAGCGCTCGCTCTCGGCTGCCACGTCGACGGTGCGCTCGTAGATTACAGCAACGTCAAAGTGAATGGTCGAGTGCTTGGACAAGCCGGCGCCGATTTGATCGACCACGCGAAGTTCGCTCACCCGCGCAAGCCGTCCAACGATCGCCGAATTCTCTTTGAGAACGGACTGCATTCCGGCGTCGACGCGCACTTCCGCCGGTGTGGAGGCTTTCTCTTCGACGCCGATCTCCTTGCGCACGGCGCGGATCTCGACGATGAGGTTCTGCAACACGCCCATGTCGACCACGGCCGCATCGTCCAGGTGTTCATTGCCCCCTGGATAACTTGCGAGTGCAATCGACTTAGCCGGCGGATTGCCGTCGTAGATCGCATGCCAAAGCTCTTCTGTCAGAAACGGCATGATCGGCGATAACAATCGCAACGAAGCCTCAAAGACCTGAACAAATGTAGTGAGCGCAGCCTTTGTCTGTGTCTTATCTGCATTCTCAGAGAAGTCGAGACGCAGTTTGACGATTTCGAGATACCAATCGCAGAAACTTCCCCAAAAGAACTGATAGATGTTATTGGCGGCTTCATCAAAGCGGTAGTTTTCGAGCGACTGATTCACTCGTCCCGAGGTCGCATGTAACTCAGCCACAATCCAGCGAGCCTCTAGTGGCGCATCCGGCGCAACCACCGGCATCGCACCCAGCACGGCCGGATCGACCGTAATTCCAATCTCGGCGGCCCGGTCCACATTCATGAACAAAAACCGCGCTGCATTCCAGATCTTGTTGGCAAAGGCGCGGTAGCCCTCGGTGCGGGCTACGTTGAAGGCGACATTGGTTCCGGGAGATGCCATCGAGGCCAGCGTGAACCGCACCGCATCCGTCCCGTACTGCGTCACGACTTCGATGGGGTTGATTACGTTGCCCTTCACCTTAGACATTTTTTCGCGGTTCGAATCGAGCACCAACGCGTGAATGTAGACCTCGCGGAAGGGCACCGAGTCAGCGAGCGAGCGAGGGCTGCCGTCCGGCATGGAGACATCGCCAGAAAACCAGCAGCCGAACATGATCATGCGCGCGACCCAGAAGAAGAGAATGTCGAAGCCGGTGACCAACAGACTGGTCGGGTAAAAGGCGTCGAAGTCTCCGCGATTCTCCTCAGTGATATTCGGCCAACCGAAGACCGAGACCGGTAGCAGGCCCGAGGAGAACCATGTATCCAAAACGTCTGTCTCCTGCGTAATCTTCTCTGAGCCGCAGTGCGCGCATGCCGCTGGATCTTCGCGAGCGACGGTCATCTTGTGGCAATTCGCACAGTGCCATGCGGGAATGCGATGGCCCCACCAGAGCTGGCGCGAGATACACCAGTCGTGAATGTTCTCCATCCACTCCAGATAGACCTTCTCGTATTGCTCAGGAACGATGCGAATCGCTTTGTTACCCTGCGCATCCGGCTTGACCGCCGCGATGGCCTTGTCAGCCAGCGGCTGGATCTTGATAAACCACTGTGTCGAAAGGCGCGGCTCGACAGTAGTTTTGCAGCGGTCGCAGTGGCCTACGTTGTTGACATGATCTTTGATGCCTGCCAACAGGCCTTGCTCTTCAAGCTCGGCGACAACCTTCTTGCGTGCAACATAGCGATCAAGGCCGGCGTAAGCGCCACCCTCGGCGTTAATGCGACCTTCCGCGTCCATGATGTTGATCGAGGGCAGATGATGACGCTCGCCAAGAGCAAAGTCGTTGGGGTCGTGGGCGGGAGTTACTTTCACCGCGCCGGTTCCAAAGTCGCGGCTAACCCATTCGTCGAGAATGATCGGAATTTCGCGATTCATTAGAGGCAGGCGAAGTTTCTTACCGTGCAGATGAAGATAGCGTTCGTCTTCAGGGTGTATCGCGACAGCCACATCACCAAGCATTGTCTCGGGGCGCGTGGTTGCTACAGTTAGAAACTCGCCAGTATCTTTGCCGTCAACACTTATAACTGGATATCGAATCTCCCATAAGTGGCCCTTTTGTTCCTCGTGGAACACCTCCAAGTCACTGATTGCTGTTTGACAGCGCGGGCACCAATTAACAATATAAGCCCCGCGATAGATTAGATTTTCCTCATGCAATCGGACGAAGGCCTCGCGCACCGCGACCGATAACCTCTCGTCCATGGTGAAGTATTCCCGCTGCCAATCGACCGACGCGCCGAGCCGCTTCATCTGCCCGAGGATCGCGCCGCCGTAGTGGCGTCGCCATGCCCAGACACGTTCGACAAATGCCTCGCGGCCGAGCTTCTGGCGGGAAGCGCCTTCGGTTGCAAGCTGGCGCTCTACCAGCATCTGGGTCGCGATACCCGCGTGATCGGTTCCCGGAACCCACAGGACACGATCGCCGCGCATCCGATGCCAGCGCGCCAGAATGTCGCTCTCGGTATGCTCGAACATGTGGCCCATGTGCAGGTTTCCCGTCACGTTGGGCGGCGGCAGCAGAATGGTGAAGGCGTCGCCGCACTCGGCGGCGCCGGCGGCCGGCGCGGGTTGCGCGAAGAGCTTCTCGCTCACCCAGTATTCGGCCCAATGGTCTTCAATGGCGGCTGGATCGTAGGCTTTTGGCAGATCGTGAGGCATAGGGGTTCTTGATTTCGAGCCCCCGATTTGGTCTGCGCAAAGCCCTCTTCCATTGAGAGTTTCGAGCCAGGGGACCACCCTCACTTTAGCAGATGAGGGAGCGGGAGGCATCAGCAGTGGGGCCGAGAATCAGATGATCCAGCGCAGCAAAAAAGGCCGCGCCCGATTAGGGAAGCGGCCTCTTACAGTGAGAGCAGGTAGCCTTAAAACGGATTTAGCTTGGCGAGCCCCTTTTTCTTTTTCTTCTTGCTGGAGGATTCGTCGTTCAGATCGGCCTTCTTCTTCTTGGCATCGGAGGGATTGGCGGCCGTTGTGGGGTTCGAGCCGGGTTTGACGTCGTTGACCTGGTCGGGAGCCTCGGCGGGTTTCTCGGCGGCAGGGACAGCAGTATTTTCCGGACCGACAGCCTTGACGACTGCGTTAGGGTCGGCCGCTGGCGCGCTCAGGATCTGCACGCCTACGCCTGTGCCGCCGCTCTCCGGCTTTTCAAGCTGCAAAGGCGCCTGGGAGGGCTGGTCGCTGCGGGGCGGCTCATTGGGGCCGGTGGGTGAAACTTCACCGACGGGCGAAGGTGCAGGCTTGCCTTCGTTGATCGCGGCGTTGATAATCGCGGCATTCTGCTTGGTCACATCGGGTGCGAGAGTGCGCTTGGGATCGTCCAGGCTTGGCTCGCCCACATGGACGGCCTCAACCACCGAGGGGCCGTGCTTGATGATATCGAATGTCTTGTCGGTGAAGCGTATGGGCCGGCGGCTACCTTCTTCTGCTTCGTTCTCGGCAACGGCGGCTTCGGTCGGCTCGGGAACGGGGCGGTTCATCGCCACCAGCCGGTCGCGGGCATCTTCAACATGCGGGGCCATTGGGTAGCGGGTAATGACTTTAGCGTAAGCCTCGGCAGCGCGGTCCATATAGGCAGCGTGGAGCCGCTCCTTGATTGCGGGCGATATTCTGGGTTGGTTCTGAAAATAGCGAGCCTGGCCGGCAAAGGCATCGCCGATACCCAGCAACGCCTGGTCGCTCTTTGAGTAGAGCGGATAGGTATCGACTACGGTCTCAAGGCGCGCGATGGCTGCGGTGAAGTTCTCCCGGCTCCCATAGTAGAGGCCGATTTCGGTCTCGCGCTCTGCCAGAACCTCCTGCACATCGCGCAGCTTCTGCTTGGCACGGGGAATCAGAGACGAGTCGGGGAACATGTTGATCATGGTCCGGTACTCCCGCTCGGCGTTCTGGGCGTTGGTGTAGTCGCGGTCGGGCTTTTCCATCTGCTGGTAGTAGATGTCGCCGACCTTCATCTGGGCCTCGGCGGCCTCTGGGGCGTTGGGGAAGAAGGTGATGAAGTCCTTATACTCGGCCTCGGCCTGCGTCAGTGCCGCAGTGCCGCCCTCTTTGAACCAACTGTCGCCCACGGCCAGCTTAGCGCGCATCCGATATTCGGAGTCGGGATAGGTATTGAGCATGGTTTGCAGATCGAGGCGGCAGACGTCGAAGCGGCCCCTCTTCATGGCGGTCATGGCCTTGTCGAAGAGCTCCTTGTCGGGCTGCTTGGAGTTGACTCCGGCCAGCGGGTTGGCGCTCAGGTCCTCATTCTTCTTCTTTTTGGACTTCTTATCCCTTGCTTCGGCCGAAACTCCGCCGAGCAGCAGGGCCGCCAGAGCTATCGCGGCTATCTTTAACGTCAACCGATTCATAATTCCTCATTGGTGGCTGGGGTCCGTCGACAGACCGCCAACCATTTCCTTCAAATCTCTCGAATCTCTATCGCCTGGTTCCGGCTATTTGTCCCGATTATTGCCTCGCGGCCTCTCGCGCAACCGCCAACAGCGCGCGCGCATCTTGTTCCGGGTGCCCAGCTCCAAAAATCGCATTGCCGGCTACCAGAAGCTCCGCTCCAGCTTGGACGACCCGCGCCACTGTATCGTGAGCCACGCCGCCGTCCACTTCGATTCTAAATGCCAGCCCTAGCTCCTGGCGTATGGCTGCCAGCCGCCGAATCTTATCCAGCGAAAACTCGATGAACTGCTGTCCGCCAAAACCAGGATTCACACTCATCACGAGCACATGGTGAACCATGGGCAGAATCTCCGTGAGCAACTCCACGCGGGTGGCCGGATTGATCACCACCCCCGGCTTCATCCCATGGTGAGCAATCAATTCAAGGGAGCGGTGCAGGTGAGGACAGGCCTCGTAGTGGACGCTCACCCAATTGGCCCCGGCCTCGGCAAAGGCGGGAATGAACTGGTCGGGATTCTCGATCATCAGGTGGCAGTCGAGAGGCAAAGGGGTGCACTTCCGCAGTGATTTGACCACCGGCGGCCCGAGCGTGATGTTGGGCACGAAGTGGCCGTCCATCACATCCACATGGATCACCGTACCGCCGCCACGTTGGGCAGCGGCGACCTGATCGGCCAGGTGGGCAAAATCCGCCGAAAGTATCGAAGGCAGTAGCTCAACCATGGGGTCTTCGGGAAGCATCTCCTTGCAGGCTCAGTGTATCAGCGCGGAGGCGGGGTGGTCAGCTCATCGCTCGAGACGCATTCGCCGTTGCAAGGCAGGATTAAAGCGCGGATCGAACGCTCTCGACGACTGACTCCCAATTGCCAATCGTCTGCTGGCGGACAAGGCGCAGCGTCGGGTACCACGGGCTGTGCTCGCATCTTTCCAGCCAGCGCCAGTCTGCGGCATAGGGCAGCAACAGCCAAACTGGAAGTCCCAGCGCTCCCGCCAGATGTGCCGTCGAGTTGTCGATCGTGATCACCTGATCCATCGCCGCGACCTGCGCCGCGAAGCGATCGAGATCGGCAAACTGGTCGACGGTGCGGTCGATCAGCAGAGGCGCATTGGCCGCCGCCGCGTGCTCTTCCAGTGCGTCGAAATCCCCATATTGCAGGCTAATCCAGCGAATGCCGGGAAGCGCGAAGAGCGGAGCTAGGCTCTCAAGACCGATCGAGCGTTTACGGCCTGTTTTCAGATTCTTCGTGTGCCAGGCGAGTCCAATGAGCCGACTGCCGTCGTTGTAGCGAGCGCGGAAGTTCTCCCGTTCCGCCGGATCGGCCCGGAGATAAGGCGAGGCTGTGGCAGCGAAGGCCGATCCATTCGCACGAAAGAGCCCCGGCAGACTGCCCGTGGGCAATTGTGCGGCAATCTCCATCGTTGCGGCCTCGGCCGGCCCGCAGCCTGAGACCACCTCGATCTCCGGAAAGGACCGGGCAAAAAGCGGCTTGAGCCGCGCATCGCAATCAAGCGTGATCCGGTTGCCAGTGCGGACGGCCTCTGGAATCAGTCCCGCAAATTGAATCTCGTCGCCGACGCCCTGCTCGCCCCACAACAGCAGCCGACCGGACTCGAGCTGGTCGCCGGCCCAGGTTGTTTGCGGATAAGCGCGCCATGGCGTGTTGTGATCGGGCGATTTCCAACGGCTTTCGTAGTTGCGCCAGCCGGTTGCCCAATCCCCGGTCTGGAGTTGGGCTAGCGCCTGGCCAAACCTGGCCTGGGGATAATCCGGCTTAATCTGCAAGGCCCTGGCTATTGAGGCCAACGCCTCATCGAGTCGGCCGAGGTCCTCGAGAACGCAGCCTAGATTGTAGTGGGCCTCAGCGTAATCGGGCCGCAGCGCCAAAGCGCGTTTGAAGCTGGCTTCGGCCGCCTCCAGCTTGTCGAGCGCGTGAATCGTGTTGCCCAGGTTATAGTGTGCCTCGGTCAGTTGTGGCTTGATTTGGATTGCGCGCTCGTAGCAACTTGCGGCCTCATCCAACTTTTCCTGGGCCTGGCGCAGATTGCCCTGGTTGTAATACGCCTCGGCGTAATTCGGCTTGAGCGCCAGCGCTCGCACATAGCAAGCATCAGCCTCGCCCAGATTCTGCTGCGCCAACAGAGCATTCCCCAGATTGCAGTGCGCCTCGGCCATTCCCGGCTTCAGATCGAGCGCATGCTTGTAACCGGCCACGGCCGCGTCGAGCTTGCCTAACGCCTGCAAGGCGTTTGCATAATTGAAGAAAGCCTCGGCAAATCTCGGCTTCAAAGCCATCGCCCGCTCGTAGCAGGCGACAGCCTCCTCCAGCTTGCCTTGAGCCTGCAGGATACTTCCCAGGTTGCAATGAGCCTCGGCCAGGTCGGGACCGAGCGCTAGCGCCCGCCGAAAGCGCACTTCAGCCAATTCATGCTTGCCTTGCGCGTCCAGCACAGCCCCCAGGTTCATCTGAGCCTCGGCCAACTCCGGGTTGATGGCCAGCGCCTGCCCATAGCTGGCCGCTGCCTCGTCGAATTTCCCCAGAGCCTGAAATGCGGTTCCCAGATTCGAGTGATAAGCGGCAGGCCGCTTGTCCACCGCGATCGCCTTCAGAATCAGTTCGACCGCAATCTCGTCGCGGCCCACCTGGTGAGCCATGACTCCCAGCAGATGCAGGCTGTCGGCATGGCGGGGATCGAGATCCAGAATCTGCCGGTAGATCCGCTCCGCCTCAGCTAATTGCCCGCGTTGGTGAAAGCCGATGGCCTTGCCGCACATTGCCCGAAGGTCCATCGGCGGAGGCTGGTGTTGCCGCCTTGGGACAAGTTGAAGCGAGCGGTTCATGGGGACAGTGTATGCGCGCGAGAGTCTCCGTCGAACGCGTACTTGAGGAGTTCTTGGGAATTTTAGATCTAAATCCTTCCAAGCTGGAACTCGCCCGAATTGAACCCGGCGAAAACTCGATGGGAATGCCCTCATCGGAATGAGGAGTTCTGGCTCACAAAGGCCTTCCGGACGCTCTCGATCACAGAGGCCCAATCGCCCGCCCCGGGCTGGCGAAAGAGCCGCATGGACGGATACCAGGGAGAGTCGTCGCGATCCAGGAGCCAGCGCCAGTCCGGCGCAAACGGCAACAGAACCCAGACTGGGATGCCGAGCGCGCCGGCCAAATGCGCCGTTGAATTGTCGATGGTTATCACTAGGTCCATTGCCGCAACTTGGGCCGCAAAGAGATCGATGTCCGCGAGCTGATCGACGGAGCGATCGATGAGAATAGGCGCGCCGGCCGCACCGGCCTGGTTCGCCAGCGCGCAGTGATCGCCGTATTGGAGGCTCACCCACCGGATTCCCGACAATTTGAAGAGCGGAGCGAAGATCTCCAATTCTATGGATCGGAAGCGCCCGGTCTTGACGTTCTTCGTATGCCAAGCCAGCCCGACAAGGCGACCACCCTCGGCATAACCGGACCGTAGCCGATCCCGTTCTTGCGGATCGGCGAGGAGATAGGGCGCCGTAATGGCGGCAAATGCGGAGTCGGTTCCTCGAAACAAACCGGGCAGGCTGCCGGTCGGCAGTTGCGAGGCGATCTCCGGTCCCGGTTGAAAGCCCTGACGGCCTGACACAACCTCGACCCCAGGGAAGGAGCGCGCAAACAGCGGCCTGAGCCGGGTGTCGCAATCGAGCACAATATAGTTTCCGGTGCGGACAGCCTCCGGAATGAGTCCCGCGAACTGAATTTCGTCGCCAACTCCCTGCTCACCCCACAGCAACAAGCCTCCAGATTGAAGTTTTTCACCCTTCCAAAGCGGCTGAGAATAGTTGCGCCTCGGCGTGTCGTGGTCCGTGGTTCTCCAGCGCCATTCAAAGTTTTGCCAACCAGCCGCGAAATTTCCTAGAAGCAGTTGAAGCAGTGCGTGGCCAAAGGCGGCTTGAGCGTAATCGGGCCGAATCTCCAAAGCCCGCTCGTAGTGCATCATCGCTTCGTCCACTTTGCCTTGGGCCCGGAGAACGTTTCCCAGGTTGTAGTGCGCCTCGGCGTAGACTGGCTTGATCGTGAGCGCTTGCCGGTACGCTACGACGGACTCATTCAACTTGTCCATCTCGCGATATGCATTGCCAAGGTTGTAGTAGGCCTCCGCGTACTCCGGCTTGAGGTAAAGAGCCTGCTCGTAGCATGCGATGGCTTCCGGAATCAGGCCCAGCGTCTGGCGCGCGTTGCCCAGGTTGTTGTGAGTTTCGGCATTGTCCGGCCTAAGAGCCAGTGCGCGCTCGTAGCATTGGATACTCTGATCGGGATCTCCCTGCGCCTGGAGAACATTGCCGAGATTCACATGCAACTCAGCCAGTTCCGGCTTGAGGAGCAATGCGTGCTTGTAGAGGGCCTTTGCCTCGTCCAGCTTGCCTTGCGCATAAAAGACATTGCCGAGGTTCGAGAAGTAGCTGCTTCCTCGTTTGTTGATCGAAATCGCCTTGCGGATCAGCTCGGAGGCTGTCTCGAGTTCTCCTGCCTCGTAGGAGACCATCCCCAGCAGGTGCAGGCTGTCGGCATGACGAGGTTCCTTGGTAAGAATCGCGCGATAAATCCGGCCAGCTTCCGTGAGCCTGCCTGCCCTGTGATGCTCAAGAGCGTCCGCCAACATCTCCTGAATCGACGGGGGTTGATTCAGGCTCACGCCTTCACCCCATTGCGCGCCGTGGAATCCGGAAGGATCGATTCACCTTGATCCTCGCCCGTTTTAGCGTCGCTTGCTGCGCCGGTGCTCGAGGCAGTGACCGGCCCGCGAGCGACCCGCCCGATTCCGCGCAACATGGCCTTAATCGGCCAATGATCCTCGGCATCGGGAAAGAAAATCTCGCCGGCACGTCTGGCTTCGGGCCGGTAGTACCAGCGTTTGAGCAGCGCTAGATGTCCTTGGCGCATCGCAGCCGATGGGGCCTTAGCGCCTTCCATCAATGCGGCCAGGACTGCCTCGATGCGCGCTTCAAGGGTACCGCGCGTGAGCTTCGCGGGCGCGGCACTGGAGTCTGCACTTGCCTTCAATTCGACCGTTTCGACGACCGGCTCTTCCGGAATCGCCTCAATCGCCATCGGATGCGCAAAGAGCGAGGTCGATCCGGATTGCTCATTCTGAATCCTCATGCCCAGCGTCGAGAAACCGGCAGGCCCCGTCAGAGAGCCGTTTTCATAGAGATAGACTGCAACTTCGCCAGGAACAGCCGCGGCTTGCAGAATGACGGCGCGAAGCTGCGAGAGCGGCCGGACCAGCTCAGAAGCCAGGGCGCGTACGCTCTCGACGCGCTGCACCTGAGCGTGAAGGGCCGCAGCTGCCTCGAATTCCAGACTTGCCGAAGCATCGTCGCGCTCGGCGCGGAGCGTAACCAGCCTGCTCTCGCCTCGCGTGGCAAGAAATCGCTCAACCGACTGGGCTTCTTCTCCGTAGCGTTCATTGGTGCAGCCCTTGTAGCAGGGAGCCAGGCACATCTTCATTTCTGAGTAAACGCAGCCGGGGTGGTTCGGATTCGGTTCCAGATCCTCGGTGCAGCGGCGCAGCAGGAAGAGTTTCAGCGCCTCGTCGGCATAGCGCTCCGCCGAGGCCCGCGATGCAAACGGACCATAGGCCCACTCCGCCTCTCGCTGGCTGGGGCGATGAGTGACAGTGATGCGCGGGTAGGCGTTGCTGCCCAGGAAGCGCACAAAAGCCGGAGCCCGCAGATGCATGCGCTCCAGGGCTTTAAGGCCGTAGACTTTCTCCAGCAACTCAAACTGAACCAGAAGAGATTCAAACTCCGAGCCGGTGAGCCGCCAGCGAATCAGCCGTACGCGCCCAGCCAACTGCAACCGTCGCGGATGCTTGGCCGAGGGCAGCAGCAGCCGCTCCAGCCTTCCGCGCAGGTTAGGCGTTCGGCCGATGTAGGGTTCAGCATGAGCCTCGGCGCCATAGAGCGCAAAGACTGCAGGGCTCTCGGGCAGCTGATCGAGCGCGACCCTGGCTTCGGCCGGGTCGAAGGGTAGCGATTGCGACAAAGTCTCAGTCGCCACGGTCAATTCTCCCTTTTCGGGACCACTCCGGGGAGCGCGGTACGAACCTCAGAGCAATCAAAGTGGAGGTCTTCGTCGGATGGCCGCTGAAGCCTACTCTTCCGCTGCTGCCGGCTCCTCCGCTGGCTCGGTGGCCGGGGTCTCCGGCGCTCCCGGCTCGTCGATCCACAGCCAGACGATCCACCAAAGCAGCACGGCAATGTATACCACCCTGTTGGCATTTGACAGTTTACCCAGCAGCCCCATGATGTGCTGGTACCCTTCCCGGCCGGGGGGATTCGCTTGCGCGCTTTTGATGATGGACTGTAACGCCGTCTGGATCGTCAGCAAAGTGATGGCCACCGTCGAGAGTCCAATGGCAATTTGCTGGGTGTGGCTGCGCCAGCCAGCCTTGAAGTAGCGACCAAAGAAGACCACCAACAGCCCGAGTTCCACTGCAAGTATTGAGTCCAGCGCATCGCCCTTCAAAGCCACCAGTTGCATCAGCCGCAGTTTTCCCAGCATTGAACTCAAGTCCAGAACTTTGAGCGCCGGCCAGGGCCCCGACACTGCCAGTACGCCGCCGGCCACCAGCAAGACGCCAGCGGTGTTCACAATCAATATCGAGCTTCTCGCTCCGGCAAAGGCCCGCCGAGCCAATTCGATCAATACCATCAGACCCATCACCGCCGCCATGTCGCCGAAGGCAAGGACAATTTGCTGATAGAGGAGCGACGGCATCCGATTCGCCAACAGCTCTTCGGCCAAAAGCCGCAAGGTAAAAAACACAATGCTCGCGGTGAACCACGGATATCGCCGCGCGCGGTCGCGGCCCAGGAGCACAACCAGCAGGACCAGATCTGCGGCAAAGTTCAGCGTCCAGAGAATCTGAGGCGCGGAGAATTTGAAATTGAAGTGCATTTGAGCCCCGTCCGGGGAGGCGCTTGTTGAGCAACGCCCAACCCCATTCCAGTCTAACCTCACACTGCCGGAGGCCGGCGAGTAAAGGTGTTCTGGGCTGCAATGCGCCCCGGTTTGAATTACTTCTCGGCCCGCGCCGTCCACGCATTCAGGTAGACCGCTTTGGACGGGTTGGCGGCAGCGATGGCTTGGTAATAAGCAATCCGCTTGGCCTGGAAGGCCGCCTGAAGCGCTGCCGGATCGGCTGCATTCACCGCGCCCACGGTCGCCGGACCCCACCCGCCGTCTTCGGGGATCGGCGTCACGCCCAGGGCAAGCAGGCTGTTGACGGCCTGCTGGAGGCAACGCACCGCAGTGCCGCTGCCGCCGTTCACAGCGAAGTCGAAGACCCGCTTGCAAACGTCATCGGAGATCACTTGGGCGTACCACGGGTTCCAGAAGTGATTCTCATAGAATTGCTGGACCAGCGGCGAGCGCTCTGCCGGTGGAAGCGCTGCGATGGGGGCGAACTCCGCGGGCCACGCACCCGAGTTGATACCTGAGATTGAGTAGCAGGGTCCGGCGACTCCGCTCGGAGCTGCATCCGGAACCTGCGCGCAGGCGCGCGGGGCGTCTTCAAAGTCCATCATCCAGTTGTAGGCGGTATTCCAATCTGCCATGGGCCCTCTTTTCACAGAAATGAGATGAAGACGGATCGAGCAGAGGGATGAATAGAAAGGGGATTCTGGTGCGCCCGGAGAGATTCGAACTCCCGACCTAACGCTCCGGAGGCGTTCGCTCTATCCAGCTGAGCTACGGGCGCACATGACCAGCATACCGCACTTTCCATTCTACCCGAGGCAAACAACCGGTGGGCCCAGGGCCGACGCATATAAATGAACCGCATTTGCTATATGCAAACCGCAATCGAGCTGTAACAAGGGGAAATGGACAGCCCCTTGAAGTATTTTGCCGAATTGACAGACCCTCGGGTGGAG
>JBEKCA010000088.1:0-20154 GCA_050015115.1 Occallatibacter sp. | reverse complement strand
CATTTCGCCCGCCGTGCCGCCCACTATGGCCAGAACTCCGGGCACCTCCAGCACACGGACGCGCTCGGTCCGATTGATGCGTACAAAGATGTAACCGGGAAAAAGCGGAAGATCCAGAACGACCTTCAGGCCGTTGCGCCACTTGCGCGGTGAGCGATAAACGGGGAGATAATGCTCAATCTCCCTCTGGCTCAGGTATTGCTCGACGCGCTTTTCATGGCGCGGAGATGTGAACGCGGCAAACCATTTGGACACCAAGTGAACGTCGTGGGCTCCATCTATCTTCGCTTGATTTGCACAAAGCAACTCTGGCGGCATGGGATTTTGGGCAAGGCTTCGCCATCGTCACTTAGATGGGCTTTCCCATCTTCTTCCTTTCGGAATCAAGTGAACTGTGTTGTTGAAGTGGGGATCCTGGTTCACACTTGAAAGCAAGTTCCTTCGTGTTTTCTTTACGAATTAGTACTCGCCGGAGTGTTACTTGTACGATAGCACGCACTCACTTTAGTCTGTCAACCTCCCCGGATAGGAATCCGCTCCCCCCAATGGCCTGCTCGCAGGTTGGGAATTTTCTCATAAACTGCTCATTTACATGGCAATGACGCCTGTTCTGAGCTGTCAACTGTCCGAGTTCCCTGCTCGCAATTTGTTTCGCCTTAATAGAAAATTCACGCGCATCCAGACAATAAGGGCAAGAGGTAGGCCCCCGGGCCAGCCGAAGCGCTGGTTTGCCGACGGCCCGGGGTCTGGATTTGGCCAATTCCCTGCCCTGAGCAAAGGTTAGCAAGTGCAAGCGAGTGCAAGCTGATACAGCATCCGAGCAGTCCACTCGATTCTTTCACTTTGGAATCCGGTAAACTGCTTCGATGGTGGCCAGACGCGGAATCTTCGAAAAGGTGAAGGGTAGCGGCATCTGGTGGATTCGCTGGACCGACTCGGGCGGACAAAAGCGCCGTGAGAAGGCCGGTAATCGGAGCGCCGCCGAAAAGCTTCTCGCCAAGCGGCAAACCCAGAAGCTCGAAGGCGTGAAGTTGCCGGAGAATCTTCGCTCAAAGGCCGTATCCTTTCGGGAGCTGTGCGAGGATGCGCTGACCCACAGCCGTGCGGAGAATAGCGAGCGGCACAGCTACGAGCTGAGGCTCATGATCAACCAGCTCCTTCCGGCCTTCGGCCCCCGACCGGCCGAGGCGATCCGCAAGAACGAGATCGTCTCATGGCTGGCCGAGCAATCTGTTGCGCACAACTGGGCCGCCAGCAGCCGGAACCGTTGGCAGGCCACCTTCTCGCTGATTTTCCGCGTGGGCATCGACAATGAGAAGATCGAGCGGAACCCGGCGGCGCGCATCCGGCGCAAGACCGAGGGTCACGGCCGCGTCCGATTCCTCTCCGATGGCGAGGAGGCGCGTCTACGCGCCGCCATCGAGGACCGGTTTCCCGAGTTCCTGCCGCACCTTGAGCTCTCGATCCACACCGGAATGCGAATGAGCGAGCAATACGGTCTGCGCTGGAACCAGGTGGACTTCGAACGGCGGCAGCTCCACCTTCATAAGACCAAGAACGGAGATCCGCGTACCATTCCTCTGAATGCGGTCGCTCTGGGGGCTCTCAATCGGCTCCGTGGCTCTGTCAAAGCCAAGGCGGCCGATCCAATCTTTCCGTCCATACGCACCGGCAGCTCGCTTCAAGGTTCGCGCGGATGGTTCCGGACAGCCCTCGAAGAGGCTGAGATTGAGGGCTACACGTGGCATTGCAACCGTCACACCTTTGCCAGTAGACTTGTCATGGCCGGAGTGGATCTGCGCACGGTGGCAGAGCTGCTCGGGCACAGGACGCTTCAAATGGTCATGCGGTACTCTCATCTGGCTCCGGAACACCAGGCCTCGGCGGTTGATCGGCTGGTGAGGGCTGAAAAGCAAACGGACACCAGAACGGACACCAGATCAACTGGAGCGGAAGGAAGCAAAACGTACTACGATGTAAATGTAACATAATAAACAAGTTACAAGAGTCGGAGAGGTGGCAGAGTGGTTGAATGCACCTGACTCGAAATCAGACGTACTCGCAAGGGTACCGGGGGTTCGAATCCCTCCCTCTCCGCCATATTATAAAACAAGCTCTTTTGATTCACTGTAACTATTACTTTTAACATGGACTTACAGGATTTACCTGAGTCCGTATCCTTACCGTAATCTGCCCGATTCCGCCCTCCCGAGGCCAAAAACATTACAAAATCGACCCCACCTTACAACGGGCTTTCCACCCCATTTTTGCCTCCTTAATCCTGCAGCCAAGGGCCTACAAGAGCGCTGCGTTCGGAGTGATCCGGGGCCATTCCGCCGCCAATCCGTTAGCAGCTTGATATTCGCTATATATTCGCCTATACTTCGTCAATGTTCCAAGGACCTTCGACACGCACGTCTTTCGTTGTCACCTGCAAGCGATGCCGCCGGGATGTTCCCGCAGGCACACAGGAATTCCCTTTCCAGTCAATTGCCGTGACGTGTCCACTCTGTGGGGAACAGCGGCGCTACAGGCCGTCGGAAGTGTTCCTGGGTAGGAGAGAAAAGAAAACGGCACCGCCGCCAAGGAAGGGCTCATAGTACCTGCCAAACTGGGGAGGCACTATCTCAGCGATGTCTGGCAGTAGTCGTCGTTTTCCACCAGCCGATTTGATCAATGGCGGCAGGAGGTCAGGGTCATCGCTCTTCATCGCTTTATGGAAGAACTCTACCACCTATATTACTGAAATAACAAGGTTTTAGTGCTATTGCATATCTGTTCATCGTTGGGAAAGCTGTAGCGCAGTTGCGTAAGGATTTCGTTTTCATGGGGATAGGCAGCGCAATTTAGCATTTCGGCCATGATACACACAACAACGGAACGTCGACCATCGAGTCTGCCCCCTGAAACAACTGGGGGCACAATCGGGTGTTGAATGGATACAAATGGGTATGAATGGATATTTCTTGCATTTGGCTATGAATCGGATAAAATTGGGTGAAAATGGATATTGCCGATGCGCGACATCAAGAACATCACCATCACGCCGGAAATCCTCAAGCTCATCGCTGAAATCGACGAGTTCAAAGGGCGCTGGAAGGTTATTGAAACCCTTGCACCAGAAAAGCTGACGAGCCTGCGGCGAATTGCCACGATTGAGAGCGTGGGGTCGTCCACGCGCATAGAGGGTGCCAAACTCAGCGATGCGGAGGTCGGGAAGCTGCTCTCCGGCCTGCGGAGCGAGTCCTTCGCCAGCCGCGACGAGGAGGAAGTTGCGGGCTATGCCGATGCAATGGAGATGATTTTTGAGGGCTACGAACTCATCACCGCCACTGAAAACCACATCAAGCAACTGCACGGCGTGTTGCTCAAATACAGTTCCAAGGATCAGGACCATCGCGGAGAGTACAAAAAGGTAACCAACCACGTCGAGGCCTTCGGACCTGACGGCAAGAGCCTGGGCGTGGTATTTGAGACCGCCACGCCATTTGAAACGCCCGGATGGATGAAAGAAATAGTCGATTGGTTCAATCAATCAATACAGGAGGAAAGCCACCACCCTCTGATACTGATAGGGATTTTCATTGTCGTATTCCTGGCGATCCACCCGTTCAAGGACGGCAACGGCAGGCTCTCGCGCATACTGACAACATTGCTTCTGCTGCGTGCCGGGTATGGATATGTTCCCTACAGCTCAATGGAAGGCGTGATCGAACAGAACAAGGACAGTTATTACCTCGCACTGCGCCGCACTCAGCAAACCATCCGTAAGGAGGAGCAGAACTGGGAAGCGTGGCTGGTATTTTTCCTGAGAACAATGGTCAAGCAGAAAGACAACCTGGCCGCCAAGGTGAAACAGGAACAGGCGCTTCGCGCTTCATTGCCCGCACTTTCTCGCCAGATACTGGAACTGGTGAAAACGCGCGGCGAGATCACCGTCAAGGAAATCGAAGATTCGACCGGCGCCAACCGCAACACCATCAAGGTGCATCTGAAAAAGCTCGCCGAGCAGCACTACCTGGTGCAGGTCGGCAAAGGACGTGGCGCTCGCTACACGATTAGATAGCGGCACCACTTTCCGATGCCTCAATGGGGTGATAAGCCCCAGTCAATTTTCGAAGGGGGGTGCTTTGGGGGGTATTTTGCTGGTGCGATTTCTTATCTCTTTACTCTCCAATGATTTATCTATCGATAGGAATCCTCCCTCGCTCAATAGTTTCATAGAGTCCGATATAGTCCAATAATTCCCGCGATGTAAGGCGCGACGCCTTGTGCCGCGGCGCCACGAGGGCAATCGAGCAATAGTTGGGAGAGAGCAGGGTGCTTTGGGACGAAGCACCCTGAAAAGGTTCGAGTTCACAAGGCTTTCGAGGCCGGTCCGTTCCGGATTTCCCGGACCTGAAGGAACCACTTCTATTCCGCCGTGTACCAACGAACGTAGTCCACGTACATGGGCGTCGGCTTGAGGCCGCTGGTCGATCCGCCAAGGGTGCCGCCGACCGCCACATTCAGGATTGTGAAAAGATCCGCGTTGAATGGCCACGTGTCTCCCGAAGGAAGGCTGCTGGGAGTAACCGTGAAGAACGGTGAAGAAGGATTATCCACAAAGAACTCCATCTTGTTCTCCGACCAGACGATCCCATAGGTGTGGAAGGCATTATCGTTCTGCTCTCCGCTGGGGAACTTATACGCTTTCCCGATTCCATCCCCGCCGGTCTTTTCCGTGTGAATCGTTGAATGGTTCCCAGTGGTGCCTGGGCCGCCATCAAGTGAACTGGCCCACAGTTCCATGATGTCCGCTTCGCCGCAATCGGGCCATGGATCCGTGTTGATATCGCTGCCCAGGGTCCAAAAGGCGGGCCAGAGACCCTGGCTTGCCGTACTCGGGGCCTGGATGCTGGCCTCGAATATGCCGTACTTGAAGTTCTGAATCCCCTCTGTAGTCATGCGGGCAGATATCCACGTTCCATCTACGTCTCTTACATAGATCACGAGGTGCCCGTCGCCATCGATGTAAACCGGGGCGGTGGCAGTGCTGAATGTTTTGGGACATTCGGAGGGATTGTCCGGGTATCCCGGAGGTCCGCAGTAAACTTCCACCTCGTTGTTGCCCCAGCCGTCATTGTTTCCGAGGTCGTAATTCCACGCCGTCGTGGATGGGGGACCCGCTTCACCATTAAACTCCTGGCACCAGGACGGTGCGTAGGTTGTTCCATCGACTGTTATGTCAGCAACGCCGCTGCATTGCGCATGAAGCAGCGCGGCGGGCGTCAGCATGAAAAGCAAACTTAGGTTGAATACCATGGTCGCACCACGCAGAAATCTGCACTTCATTCTTGTTCTCCCTTTTTTCTTGCCATGAATGGCAATGTGTGAGGGGCAACACGCCCATTGAATTTTCCTGCAAGCAAATAGCCCGCCATGACCGAAGAATCAAAGCAGGCCTGGCTTGCGCATCCCTTACCGCGAAGAGGATGTCAGTTGACGGTGAGCGCCCACTCCTCATTGTTGCCACCGTTGCAGGCCCATACCTCCGAGGCCGCCCCGTCGCCGCGCACATCCAGGTAATTAGCTATGCTGATGGCGGGATGAAAGATGTAGTTGGTGCCTGATTTCACTGCCTCCCAGGCCTGTGCCGATGAGCCAACGCGCGAATCCAGAACCGCAGACCAACCGCCGGCTGTTCTCGAAGCCGTCAGGCAATAGGCGCCGAGCGTGGCGAAGTTCCAATAGCTGCTGGGGACGACGCCCATAGTGTCTGCCGACCGGTCTTGCGTGGCGGTGCCGTTCGAGGCATAGACCTGGATCGGGTTTCCCGTGGCGGTGCTGGCGCCATCGTCATCCAGGCAGGATGCAAGCTCACCCGCCGTCAGAAAGATTGGTCGGCTTTTCAATTGCTGCTTCTCCTTTTTCGCTTTTCCACTTACTCTTGCCCGTTCATTGTATTGACTTGCTCACACGACAGGCCCATGGAGTGAGTTTTTTCCTCGCACTAATCCGCTTTTTGGCCCGAGGGCGCAATCGCGGTTGGCGCAGGCGCGAGGAGCGGATCAATCACGGCCTTGAAAGTCACGAAAGGCTGTGCGCCGACGACCGGTTTGTTCACCTTTACGATGTTGCCGTTCGGGCCAATTGTTCCGATCAGGAAGGTCGGCGTGCCTTCGATATTCATCTTTGCCGCCTCATCCGAAGTGCGCTTGATCAGATCGGCAAAACGGGTGCTCGCTATGCAGGCGTCCAGTTTTGCTGTGTCCATCCCCAGCAACCCTGCGCGTTCATCGATAGCTTCCTGGCTCAGGGTTCGGTCTCTTCCGCCTGGCCCTGGGCCTATGGCGTCCGGCTTTTCGGTGAAGAGGGAGTCGTGCATCTCCCAGAATTTCCCTTGTTCCCCCGCGCAGTGCTCTGCCCGAGCCGCGGGCATTGCGTGTTCGTGGAAGGGCAAAGGCATATCGCGGTAATAAAAACGCGCCTTGCCGGTCTTGATGTATTCGTCGAAAATCTGTGGATAGACACTCTGTTTGAAGTGCCGGCAGAATGGGCACTCGATATCTCCGTACTCGATAATGGCCACTGACGCCGTGGCTTCACCCCGGAAGAGTTCGCCATCGACGCTCATCGTGTCGGGCGCCTTCACTGCCGACTGGCCACTGTCGCGCTTCGAGTTCAAGAGTTTTTTCAGCTCGTCGAGGCGATCGAGGATCTGCTGCTGTTGAATTTTCAATTGCTGAATATCGTTTTTCATGGCAACAGGATCTTCACCCTGCTGCGGCGCGGGTTGCTGTGCTGTTACAAGGGCAGTCCACAAAAAAGCGGCCGATGTTCCGGCCACCAAGGGGCGAAGGATGGGTTTGGCGAAACGCCTGAAACCCGGGGTGCGAATGCGCATAATTTCTCCCAGAAAGGGCTGCTCGGACACTCATCTGCTCGAAGTTCCGGCAGCATAGTTGAATCACGATCGATTGAGTGTTTCCGCGACGGCGAATTGCGGCGTCCGGTGAGGGCAATCGTGCTATCAATGGATTGCCGCCGGACGCCTCAGTTTACCGATCAATTGACTGGTGCTGGACAACGATCTCCCGCACTTCGAAACAAGTGGGAAGAAGATTCTAGTTGAGGGTGGCCGCCCACTCCTCGTTGTTGCCGCCGTTGCAGGTATACACCTGAACAATGGTTCCCGAGGCCGTCCCGTCGCCGCGCACATCCAGGCAATTGGCGGTGTTGTTGGCGGGATGGAAGATGTAGTTACTTCCCGATTTGACTGCTTCCCAGGCTTGCGCAGAAGAGCCATTGCATGGATCCAGAACCACTGCATCTGTGCTCGCAGTTCCGGAAGCCGTCAGGCAATACGCGCCCTCCGTAGCGAAGTTCCAATAGCCGGCCGGCACGACGCCGCTCGTGCTTCCTGTCCAGTTCTGCGCGCCGGTGCCGTTCGCCGTATATACCCAGATCGGATTTCCGGTCGCGGTGCTTGCGCCATCGTCATCCAGCCGCAGTCCGGTGGCGTTCTGCGGGGTAAACGTGTAAGTGTCGCCGCTGGTTAGTGTAGTTCCGCTGCCGCCGCTGCTGCCGCTGCCGTTCGGGCAGAAGGTTACGGTGTAGTTGGCTCCAGTTGCACAGGTATGCAGGCCCACGTTGTCGTCGTAGGCATAGGCATACTCGTTGGGGCAGTCGTTGTGAATGTTGGTTACATACGACTGGTCTGCCGCAGGCCAATCCGCTACGATGCAGGTGGCGCTGGTATCGTAGGCGCCAGCGCAGCAAAACTGGGCATCGCCGGTCGCGGTGCAGGGGCTGAGGCAATCCGCGCCGCCATCGGCCAACAAACTGCTATTGCAACTGGTGAGAGGACCCGTTGTGCAAGTGTTCGGCGAGACGCAACTCGAGTTGGAAACGACAACGCCGATGGGATTGTCGAAACCGTCTACATAGCTCACGTCGTACCAGTCGGTGCCTGAGGCATCCAGGTTGAATTCAGCCAGCGAGGTGCCTGCCACGCCCGTAGTTCCAGCGCATTCCAGCCCGGTGCCGCCACAGGAGCCCGTAGTACATACGGCGGGACTGGCGCTGTTGCACCCTTTACGGCCCCAGATGCGGCCATTCCATCCATTCGCAAGTGTGAAGCTCACTGAGCTGCCGGCAGTCATGGTCCAGCCGCCATTGTCATAGGTGGCTGGATAAATGCCCGGGTAAATGGTATAGCTACAGTTGTTCTTAACGGTTACTGTGGCCGCGAAGCCGTTTGCAGGTGAGACTGCAAAAACCATGAGCGCCGCGAGATTGACGGCGATCACACTCTGCCACTGGCGAGCGCGCATATGGCAACACTGGAGATCCATTTTCATTTTGCGTTTCCGTTTCCGGGGATTGAAACAGGGCTTCTGAACCGCTTAATCCCCTTTCAAATTCCTGGCAACCATAGGGGCCTTTTCATTCGGCAGTCAACGTAATGACCGTAAGTTTTCCCGTAAGCGTCAAGTTAACTAAAGGTAAATTGTCGTAAAAACAGGAAGTAATTTCTCGATTTCCTGTGGCTTTAAGCCGTCCGAGAGTGGCGCCCTCATCTCGCCAATCCCCTCACACGCGTGATCTTTTTACGCATTTTTACCATCAGATAAGCATCCCTTGTATTTTGAGGCGCCCATGGTGGCGGTAGACGCATCAAAACAGAGATGGAGATCTCCCGCTTCTGGCGGGGTGGGAGTGGCAGTTTGAAGTCTACGGGAGAGTCGGCCTCTAAGGCGGCTCCGGTCGATGTCGTTGAGGCGGCAAAATGATTCGGCCTTTGCTTTAGTTCTTGCTATGGCATTTCAACGGTTGCGGTCATGCCCCTTTGAGCGGCCAGCAATCATAAAGCCACCAGCTCTGCCGGGGATACTTACAGCGCGGTGGTAGAAATGTAAGGCTCTTGTCTCTGCGTGACAACTGGTTCTGACGGGCTAAAGTTGGAATCGAGTGGACCAAAGGCTCAATGTTTTGCGGTCAATAAACTGGGAAAAGAGAGTTCTCACGCAATTGCTCTGGCCCTGAAGAGGTTGTCACGGCGTCCAGGTTTCGTACTGTGCTTCGGAGATGATATGATTTTCCATCGTGGTTTCCGGATCGATAGTGGCCGGCAGCGGGTTCAATAACTTGACATAGGTTTTTAGCTAAGCGAAGCGACACAGATTCAATAAGCTAAGCCGCTGTGTTCCGCTTTGCAAATAACGTCCAGCAGCTTCCAGACTGCAAGAGCGGTTAGCCCTGGGTCTTGACAACGCCCTGCTGATTCATTGGCATTCCGTTGGCGCCGGATTCGTATAGGGGAAGAGAATGCGACTTGAAGGCTCGGTTACGGTTCCATCCGAGACTGTTGATTTTGGGTCTAGCGGAGGCGCTCAATCGCGCTTCATGTCATCCAACTTCGATACGGAAAGGGAGGAGCTTGAACGGGTCATCAATTCCGCTGCCATCAGCCGCTCCACGAGCCTTGTTCGTTTTCTGTCTTTCATTTGCAATAAGCACTTTGAGGGAAAAGCTGGGGAGATCCGCGAGTATACGATCGCCGTCGGAGCGCTGGGGCGCAATGAATCCAACTTTGATCCGCAGACCGATCCTATTGTGCGCGTCACTGCACGGGTGCTGCGCAAGAAGCTCTCCGAATACTATGGGAACGAGGGGAAGGACCATCGCCTCCATATCATTCTCCCGCGGGGTCATTATGTCCCGCAGTTCATCCGCAGCACGAGTCAAGGCGCAAGACCTGACATATCCGCTCATTTTGTGGTAGCTCGCCAACTAGAGGTTGAGGTTGAGAACCATGATGACAACATTACTTCCGCTGCGCGTGCAGCAGAGATTTCTGGCAATCGGAGACAGGTTGCCCTGGTTTTGGCGCCCACCGGGTTCAAATGGAAAATGACCTTGATATTGGTGGCGTTTGCGCTCTCTACTTCAGCCATCTTTCTGGCAGGATTTTTCCTTGGGCGGCGCACAGATGAGCATACCGTATTCAACACGGAGTCTTTCAAATGGGGGGATCCGATATGGAGCGACGAGTTCAATGGAGCCGCCCAGCAATTGCCAGATCCATCAAAGTGGACCTTCGACGCAGGGAATCAAAACGGTTGGGGAAATCAGGAACTGGAAGTATACTGTTCCCCCTATAGCGGATACACCAAGGAATGCGATCCGCAGCGTCCGAATGCTTTTCTGGATGGATCGGGGCATCTGGTGCTGCGCGCTCAACGGAATTCGAACGGCGTATGGACTTCGGCCCGGATCACCACCAGGGGCTTGAGAAACTTTCAGTACGGCCGCATCGAAGCGCGCATGAAGTTGCCTGTCGGGGCCGGTCTCTGGCCCGCCTTCTGGATGCTGGGCGCCAATTTCGATACTGTTGGATGGCCTTCAGCAGGCTCGGTTGATCTGGTAGAAGCTGTCTCTCTCTCGCCAAATAGCAGCGGGCGTGGGCCGTCGATGACTCGCTCGACTCTGCACGGTCCCAATTACTTTAAGGGTAATGGCCTTTGGCATGATTTGATCCTTCCAAACGGCGCCAGGGTGGATGAGGGTGGCTTCCATACTTATGGTGTCATTTGGTCGCCCGGCATGATCCAATTCTATGTTGACGATCCGGTGAATATATTCTTCGTTGAGGACGCCAGCGAACTTCCCAATGGTGGTGGGTGGGTCTTCGACCATCCCTTTTACCTCTTTATCAATCTCGCGGTTGGGGGCAATTGGCCGGGGAATCCGGATGCCACCACCCCAAACCCCGCCGACGTGTTAGTGGATTATGTAAGGGCGTACAAAATCCCCGCTGTTCCCGCGCCCGATATTAAATGGCAGCCTGTTCAGGTAAAAGTTGGCACGGCAATGGTTACCACCATTAGCTTGCGCTCACGGGGCGGGTCAGGCCGTGTGTATTTGGCCTGCTCCACCGAACCTGCAACGGCGCGTTGTACATTGGCCTCTTCGGTTGTAGATTTCACTAACGCCCTTTCACAAGAAGATACCCTCACCATCGCGACGGATGTTTTCACTGACCGAGGAAGGTTCGTTGCGCCGCCAGGATCATATAAGCTGACGATTACAGCCACTTCGATCAGCGGGGACCGCTCCCAACTCACAGTGCCCTTTGAGATCAAGAGCAATGAATAACAGAGACAAAGTGGATATTCAATTCGATTCGTCTTACCGGAACAAACTCGCGAGCTTGTTCTTCGTTCTTTGCAGAAAATACAGTAGTAACTCAATATATCTTCCGATCATTTAAGGTATGCCCCCTACAATGTCGAGCCGGCGGTGACCTCTCACCTCGGCTATGGCATCCGCGTCTACTCCTACTTCAATCAATGCGTGGACATCATCGCCAACAGCGGATTCGCAACTCCCGTAGCCGCCGGAGTCAAGTTCACCGATGCGGTAACGGTGTGGTTGGCAGGCAGCGGCCAAATCACCTACACCCTGGCCTCGAACAACGGCACGGCGGATAATGCCGGCAGCACGGTCAAGTCCGGCTCCATCATCAGCGACGTCAGCTCCTGGGGCAGTTCGGTTGGCAGTTGCGGCGCGGTTCTCAGCGTTCCTGGCAAGTCTTCGGGAACGGGAACTTCGAGCAGCGCTATCAGTGACAGCTGGGGCGCCAGCACAGCAGGCTCGGGTCGCACGGTGAGCCCAGACAAAGTTACAATTCAGTGGGGTATCTGGCATGTGTTTGGATGAACCGCTCGCAGCCGTGAGGGCTGGCCTGTCAGGGACCTGTGACGATTCTGCCTGCTTCAATAATTTGCTCATCAAGGCGGTGAATCCGAGCAATGGCAGCACGATCCTCGACATCGCACGGGTTAACTAGGAAAACCAGAGCATTTGGCTGGTGCTTGCGGAGGATGGCCGACTCCTTCGCCATGACGCGCACAGCGGCAAATCAAAGGTTGTCGGGCGGATCAGACTGCCATCGGAGCCTGACAGAGATCCGTTCGCTGGACACACGCTTGCACGGCGTCTTCATATCTCTCATGACGGCGAATTCGCCGCAGTAGTTAGCGATTGCGGCCAGTATGGTCAGGTCATCGGTCTTAGATCCGGCAAGACTACCATCAAGTTGGACGGCGGGGACTACGAGCCGGAAACGGTGCCGTTCTCTTTCCGCTTTGTCTCCCGACAAGGACGTGTGGATGACAGGTGTACCAGATGCCGACAATTCGTCCACGTGGAAAGCCACCCACTGAAAAGCGGAAAACACTGCTGGGCTTTCGAGGATCAATTCTGCCCCTCGACCGGAGGTGGATTGTTTGGGGCCTACAGTCTGCGGGGAGAGATCAGTTGCGCAATCGGTCGAAAAGCGAACTGGGCGAAACGAGAAGACTGATGGCCAATCCGAGGCAGGCACTATCTCTTCAAGCCACTGCGCCGACGGAGTTATGAATGTGTGGCGCTCTTGACGCAGAAGGGCGCCGTCCAAACCTAACTGCAGTTCATAGACGGGCCAAGGGTATTGGTATGTCATAACGGACGAAAGGGTCTGGAACATGGCTGCCGTGCATCTGCATCCATTGCGGTTCTCTATCCTCCATAATAATCAACTCCACCTCAAACCAAATTTCAAACAATACAGATCAACAAACGGCTTTTAACGTCAATCCAGATCCAGCGTAAATGAGCAACAATGCTGGTTTAAACTGGAGGTTCGCTCGAGTCCTCGGGACCCATGGCACTAGCGCCTCGACACGAAAATAGCCGTGGTGAGAGCTTCAACGGTCGCCGTCCCGGTCTTCCCATCCACACGCGATGCGCGGGTAGCGGAATCGCTCGACTGAAACTCCAGCGGGTGCAATTGCAGTCCAAGATTCTTCAGTTCATCTGACTGAAAGTTGATGGTGCTGAGGGTAGCATTGAATACCACGACAATATGGTCATAGAGGCCGTAATCTTGTCCCTTTGCGTCGAGTTTCATCACAATCAGGCCGGGAACCTGCGTTGCCCCTGTGTTCAGGAAATGAAGATTGTTTTGTATCTCTTGTAATGTGCCCATATGGAAGAGCCTTGAGCTATTTCGAATGCGCAGTAGCATCTGAAAGGCTTCCGCGGCTGCAGATATGTTTGCTGGCGATGGCGTCAGGGCGGGATTCGCCAGAAGAGGCTGCATAATTGGCCAATTGGATTCGTTTACGTTGGCAAGCGGCAGCCCGATCCCCCAGTTGCTTGACTCTTGTTCGAATATATCCTCACCTGGAAGATCTCCCTGGTAAGTCCAGTTGACTTTGTTAAACCAGTCGCCCGAGTTGTAACTGTTATTGTCCATGTCTTTAGAGCGGAGCAGATCGTCCCCGCCGAAGAAGAACGGCACGCCTTGTCCCAATGCAATCAGGCTCATTGCGAGCACCTGACGCCGTGTGCGCATGGCGATCGAATCTCCGCCGCTGCTGGTTGTGCCGGGGATCGCTGACCTTAACTGGATCGCATCAAAAAGGGGCTGGCCATCGTGCACGGAGGCGTAGTTCACAGACTCGAGTGGGCTCGCGGTGTAGCCGGCGGGCTGTGCGCCAAAGAGAACCTGGCTCCCTTTCACTGTGTCGCCGGTGCTGCTGACAAACGTGAAGTCACGGAGACCGCCGGACAGGGAGATGCGGATCCAATCCGTATCTGTATTCAAGTAGCCTAGCTGAACAGTGGCGGTCTGGGCCTCGGTTGTCGTCGTGTAGGCGCTTGGATCGGTGAATAGGCCGGTGGCAAAGCCCTGTACCTGTTCTCCCGAGTCATAGAAGTAGCTGCCACGAATACCGTTGTAGATCCTGTCGTTGAAGGTCCCGATGCCCGTGCCGTAGAGATTTTCCTGAGTAGCATTCAGGCTCAACGCGGCCGTCTCGGGGTTTTGAAAGCCTTCGCCGTACAAGTAGATCTTCGAGCCATCGACGCCGTCCTTCTCGAGAGTCAGTTGCAGCAATGCTTGCTGTATGTGCTGCATGTTATAGACAAAATGCAGGCTCATATCGTCGAAGCGAAATCCATCGATCTTGTACTGAATAGCATTCTGGACAAGATTGTCAATCATGAGTTTCTCAAACATGCGATGCTCGCTGGCTGTATCCGAGCAGCAACTGGCCGTGTCGATCTGGCCAGTTGCGTTGAGACGATAGTAGTAATTGGGCACGATTTCGTCCAGCACGGAGAACATGTTCTCGCCACTGGCGTAGGTATGGTTGAAAACGACATCCTGCACCACGCGGAGACCGATGTTATGCAGTCCCATGACCATCTCTCGATATTCCATGACTCGGTCATCCGGATTAAACGCGTAGCCGCCGCTCGGAGCGAAGTAATGAACCGGATCGTAGCCGAAGTTGTAACCATCCGTGTTTTGGACGGCAGTAACCGCGGCCTGTTGCTGAGTTCCGTCGTGCGGGTCTAGAGATAGGTTGCCCGTCGGGAATTGCCAGGTGGTCTTGTCTTCGTTGACGCTTCCGATATGGAAGCTGGGCATGATGTGCACTGCCTTTAGACCGGCTCGTGCAAGGTGCGCCAAATGGTTCATGCCGATCGTCTCAGGGTTCGTAAATGCCAGATAGGTGCCCTGATATTGTGCGGGTACCGAGTTATCGGCTATGCTGAACTCCCGGACGTGAAGCTCATAAAGAGTGAGATCGTTCAATGACTCCAGGTTGGGCGACGAACTCCAATCCCAGCACGGTGGTTTGGTTGACTCGTCGCTGAGATCCTGAATGCGCGTCTTCGTGCCGTTCAAGGCGATGTCCGCAGAATACGGATCAGTCACTAAGTTCTCTACAATCTGCTGCTGATTTGGAACGTACACATGAATGTCGTAGAGATAGTATTCTCCCTTCCATGAGTTTTGTCCGGTTGCTGACCAGACCCCTCGCGTGTTGGTCATGGGTACGGTCTCTGCCGGAGTCGTATCGGTTTCGTGCGTATACAGCAGCAAATTGACCGACTGCGCTGTGGGAGCCCACAGGTTGATTGAGAACTCACCACGGGAGAATGTGGCTCCGAGGGGGCCCGCGTAATAGAACAGATCGTCGAGGACACCTGCGTCCTGGACTCCGGGGACATATTCCAGGTTACCGCTTGAATCGTTCGCCTGAACCACGATCTGCCCCGTTAATGCCGTTTGCATGGCGCTGAGCGGCGTGGATGGTGAGAGATTGAACACAGTGTAACCGGCGAGTTGTGGGTATTGAGCAGCTTCCGCCGCGGTGAAGCCACTCGTTGACAGTGCTAGCGGTATTGCGGTTCCGCCGGCTATCGATCCGATACTCGTGATCGACAGAGCAGCGCTGACCGAGTAAAGCAGAGAAAAAGTGGAGCCGGATTGCAAAGTTGCGCTAGGAGAAATCGCGACGGTGGTGCGGTCGATCCAAAACGCTCCGAGCGAGTAGAATCCCGCGCTGGCGATCTGGGCTGCCGTGGGCAGGGATGTGAAAACGTTCGGATCACCGGAGACCACCCAGGCCTGATTATTTTCCGTGACCCGCAAGTATTGGTTGGGACCGGGGTCTTTGATCCCGCCGTCGTTGCAGTTGTTAATGATGAATCCGAGTTGTCCGACGGGTGAACCCTGGGCCGGGTTCACAGGGACGTCGAAATAAATGCCGAAGCTGTCGGTCCCGTCACTTTGGACTTCGCCTGAACACCAGGTGTTGCTTGAAGTCGATGCATTCCAGGTGTAGATACCCCATCCTGAATAATTGCCATCAGGCCTGTAATAGTGAATTCGGACATCGTCAGGAGGAATTCCAGTTGTGCTCGGCTGGGTCGTGTAAACGGTCGGGTCACCCGAGAGCACCCAGCCCTCATCATATTGCGTTATCTGTAAATATTGGTTCACCCCAGGATCTTTGATCTGGCCGTTGTCGCAGTTGTTGATGATAAACCCGAGCTGCCCAGTGGGAGATCCTTGAGCTGTATTTACGGGAATGTCGTAGTAGGCGCCATAGCTGTCCATACCGGTGATCTGTGTTTCGCCCGAGCACCAGGTGTTGGTTGAGATAGAGGCATTCCAACTGTAGATGGCCCATCCTGTATAGGTGCTATCCCCACGGAAGTAGTGAATTCGAGCTTCGCCCGCGGGAATCGGACTGGCGCCAATGGCAGGCTGTGAATAAAACACTGTAGGGTTCGCGGAGATCACCCACCCCTGGCTATATTCGGTAACTTGCAGATACTGGTTGATACCTGGATCTTTCGTTCCGCCGGCATTACAGTTATTAATAATGAATCCGAGCTGACCGGCAGGAGAGCCCAGGGCGGGGTTCACTGGGACGTCGAAATAGATGCCGAAGCTGTCGGCCCCGTCACTCTGGACCTCACCTGCACACCATGTATTGGTCGAAATCGATGCATTCCATGTGTAAATAGCCCATCCGGAATAATTGCCGTCGGGCCGGTAATAGTGGATTCGGGCGTCGCCGACCGGCACCTGGGCGAGGGCTGGGAGAATCATAGTGCCCAGCAGAAGCAGCGCGAAAGATAAGGCCTTCAGCGCAGGAGCGCCTGGAAACGCTCTCCGGGTGGATCGTCCACTCGGTGAGAAAGGCGAGAATGAGTGGTTCTGTATGTCGCGATTTTCAGTGCCAAAATGATGCATTTGGGGATTTCGCATTTCGATCCTCCACTACAGATGGGCGGATTTAAAACTCAACAGTGGGGACAATCGACGATGGAACTCATCCCTTGCAATGCTTATTCCATCAATTCCTTCTTGCTTTCTCATTAAGCAATAACCATTTTACGAACCAGATGATTAGAACAAGCTCTTCACATTTGCTATACGCAGAGGCCGGGGCTGGGCCCGCTATTGCATTGCAGCAGATCTCCACTCCGTCCGCTGCTCCAAGACTGCAAGTACACTGGCCGGGACAACGAAATCTCGGCCACGCTGCAGGCATGGAACAACGCTGGAGTCAGGGACAAGGAGCATGGAGTGGATCATTTCAAGCTGATGTGTTGCCTATTCTTAGGGCTATGCACATGTGGAGTCTCTTTGGGGCAAAAGCCATGCAGCGAAAATGCCGTGGCTGGACCTTGCGTGGATAAGATCGATCCGCCCTCCTGGTGGTCCGAGCTCCCCTCTCCGCTGCTGCTGAACGATCAGGTTTTCCTGCGTCGCCGACTTATTCTTCTCGATGATCCCTCGGATTTTTGTCAGAGTAGCCTGAACGTTCTTCTCGGCAGGCGTGACCAACAGTTTCCTTCCATACTTGCGTATGTTCTGGCCGAGGAAATCAAACCCTTTCTGGATGTGAGTCACGTGGGTCTTTTCCGCTGAGAGTTCCAGTCCCCGCTCGCGCAGGAACTTTTCCACCAGTGGTAGGACTTCGTTGACCAACTGAGATTGGCTACGACCGGTGATGATAAAGTCATCAGCGTAGCGCACCGGATGTACCTTGGAGTAAATCTGGTGCCCCTTTTCCTTACGAGATGGGAATGACCTCTTCAGGAGCGGCTCCAGACCATCCAGGGTCCAGTTCGCCAACGCCGGGGAAATAACTCCCCCTTGAGCGGTACCCTCTTCGGTGGCGAACTTTTTCGAGTTTTCGAGGAATCCGCATTGCAACCACTTCTCAAGGATGACTGCGTCCATAGGAACATGGGTAAGAAGCCATCGATGACTGATGTGGTCGAAGAACTTTTCCAAGTCAAGATCGACGACCCATCGCTTGCCTTCCGCAACATAGCCCCGCGCCGCTTCCACGGCTTGGTGCGCGTTGCGTCCGGGACGAAAGCCGTAACTCGATGAGGAAAACTCCGGATCGAACAGCGGTTGCAAAACCTGATTGAGCGCCTGTTGAATCAGGCGGTCCAACACCGTCGGGATGCCCAGAGTGCGTACCCCGCCTTGCGGCTTGGGGATCTCCACCTTGCGCACCGCCTCCGGTTGATACACGCCCGTCAACAGGTCCTGTCGTACCCGTACCCAGTGCTGCTGAAGCCATGGCTTGAACTCGGAAACCGTCAGTCCATCGACTCCCGACGCTCCTTCGTTCTTCACCACGCGATCATAGGCCCTGAACAGGTTGTTGCGTTCCACCACGGCTTCCATCAGCCGCAGCGCCTCCGGTTTCGGTAACCCAACAGCCGCCGTGCGCGACTCAGCACCAGAACCGGCCCCGGACAGGTTCCGCCCGCCACCCTCCGCCCTGGCCGCACTTGTGTGCGCTTCTGCTTCTCCGTCTCGCATCGAGGTCCGCTCTCCCACTCCCGTACTTCACGTTTTGGCCCTTCATCCCGCTCGCGCGAAACTACGATGGCCGCTGCTGACTTCTGGCGATTCATCCCGGCGCCTCGCGACGCCGGTAGCCCCAAGGCAAACCGCCAGACCTCCCCGGGTATCACGCACTCACCTTCACGCTTATGCCTGTCGGATATACGTCATGGCGCTCCGTGCAAGTACCGGGCTTTACAGATATTGGCCTGCTCGCCCCGCCATGCCGCCTCGATCCGCTCGCTGTTCGTCTGGCCAGCGCTTTGCCTACAGCTTCCTCCAGATTCCGCTTCGCAACGGACACCCTTGCCGTTTAGCTAACACTTCCCCTTGCCGCGTGTATAGGGGACTTGCACCCCTAAGTGAGTGCGCCCTGCCGGGCGCACCAATATGAAAAAGCCCGGCATCAGCCGGGCTTTTTCACGCGTCAAACTTGAAGCGAAACCTAAAGTTTCTCGTAGAAATCGCAGACTGAGCACGAGATGTAGACGCCGCCTGGAACGCCGCGCTCGCGGTCCTTCACGCGCTTGACGATGCGCGTCGGCTTGCTGCACTTAGGACAGTCGGTCGACTTCGTCGTGTCCATTTCCTTCTTGCGGTCACCAGTTTTTGCAATCTTTGCCATCGGTCGGGTGTTTCTCCTTCTTGGGGTGTCTCTGCCCACACGTGCAAGTTCCCTGCGCGCGGCTTCAACGTCGCGGTCCTTCGCTGCCTTTCACTGCAAAAAAAGGAGCCTGACTCGCTCCATCCAGTTTACAACAGCGCCGACTGCCCCGTTTTACTTCGCTTGGCTGGCATCGGGCGACGGTTTGTTCGTGCCCGAGTCTGCCCCACCCGGAGCCGCAGGCTGGGCCTGATTCGCAGGCTGGGTCGGACTCGCAGGCTGCGCCGCCGGCTGGGCCTCTGGCTCGCCATCAGGATTGTCGCCGGGTTGCTCTACTGGCTTTGGCTTCGGGAACTGCACCGGCCTCATCGTCCCACTCCCAGCCCCCTGGCCAGTTGCAGGCCCCTGGTCGGGCAGCTTTTCTCCTGGATTCATCAACGTTGGTGGGGCCGCCGGAGCCTGCGTGTCGGGATTGCGCGCAACATCGCCATTCTCGGCGACCTTCGTACGCGAGTTCTCCGGATCGAGCGGCGTACCGTCGGTCCGCATCAGTCCGTCTACTTCGTTTTTGGTGAAGATGACGGGCGTCTCGCCCATCTTGGCCACTTCAAGACGGATCACGCTGTTGCCGTTGATGCGGACAAACTCCACATCCTTGGGGGGTTGCCCATAGATCCATTCTTCAAACGGCATCTGCCCGTCGGTCTCACGCGACTTCCGGTCTGGCTGTCCCATTGCGTAGAGCACCATTTCAGTCGTCATGCCGACCAGCACGTGATGATTCAAAATAGCGTCCTTGAGTTTGGTTGGAAGAGTGTCGGTGAAGGCTTGAATCGGCGTCTTCACGTCGAACGAAATCAGAGGCGCCAGCAATGCCTTCACTTGGGCTCCGGTCAGCTCGGGAATATGACCGCTGAAGACGAGAGTGAGCCGCGCACCCACGGGATCCTGACCGTCCGGCTGAATCACTGGGTTCATCTCCGGCCCGCTGCCGATCTGGACATGGCGCAGCAACCGGTGCTTCGGGTCCGGCCCGCCGTTCAGGTCGATGATGATCTTCGAGTGGTCGATCTTGAGATCGCTGAGCACCAAGCGGTCGCCGGGCTTGGCTGAGAGCCCTTCGCTGACCACCATATTCAGGTAGCCTCCGCCGGCGGGGATGAGCTTGCCATTTGCGATCAGCGTCAGGCCTTTGTGTCCCTTGGGAAAGGGACGCATGGCAAAGCCCTGTTCGGCCTGCAACACCCGGATCAGCTCCAGGCGCGTCTTCGGGTCGAGCACTGAGTTGGTCAGCTCTACATGGGTGGGGATGATCTGCCGGTAACGCCGGTCCACCTGAACGTTTTCGCTC
>JBEKCA010000087.1:0-20854 GCA_050015115.1 Occallatibacter sp. | reverse complement strand
CGCAGCCAGCCCTTGCCGCAGCGATTTACTTAAAGTAGTAATTTCACTTATCTGTACAATACGTTGACGATAAATAGCTTCTGCGATCTGAGTTCCGCGCCATCCCTGTTCGCCTGTCTGAACCATCAGAGCCGTCAGCGCCTCGGAATCCAGCCCAAAAAGGTGCTTCTTCCCGGCATCCAAGGGCTGGATTCCCTCCCGGTCGGCAGGATTGTCCAAATGTACGAGTTGGTCAGAAGACTCCGTCACGGCTGGGCTCAGAATAGTGCATTTCACCCCTGGATGCAGCCCGGCGTGCAATGACGGATCCGGCCGTGGCCCAAAGACCAGAAAGACCCGCCCGTGCCGATCCAGCCCATGTTGACCTACAATCAGAGTCGACGACTGGCTGCTGAGGGCGGCCCACCCCATGGAAATGACCACCGAGCGCAATCTTCGCCGCACCTTGTTGCCGAGCGGCTTGATCGTTCTCACCGAACGCATGGAGCACATGCGTTCGGTGGCCATGGGCGTATGGATCAAATCCGGCTCCCGCTGCGAACCGGCCGAGACCAACGGCATCTCCCACTTTGTCGAGCACATGCTCTTCAAGGGCACGCGCTCCCGCTCCGCCCAGCACATTGCTCGCGAGATGGACTCGATCGGCGGCAACCTGGACGCCTTCACCGGCAAAGAGAGCATCTGCTTCAACGTGAAGTCGCTAGCCGAGCATGTTCCTATCGCTCTCGATGTCCTGGCCGATCTGGTCTTGAATCCGGTCTTTGACCTGCCCGACATCGAACGCGAGCGCGGAGTCATTCTCGAAGAGATCAAGATCGACGAGGACAGCCCTGAAGTGCTGGTGAACGAGCTTTTCACGCAGTCCTTCTGGAAGAATCATCCTCTCGGCTGGCCTATCCTCGGCACCTCGAAGACCGTGGCGAAGCTCGACCAGCAGAGCCTCTTCGCCTATCACGGCGACCGCTTTCACGGCGGCAACATGATCTTCTCGGCCGCCGGTAACCTGGATCACGACGAATTCACAGAGGCAGTGGCCCAGAAGTTCTCCACGCTCGCAGGTGGTGCGACGCTCAATGAACTGCCCGCGCCCGAGGCCAGCGCGCGCATCGTGCTCCGCAACAAGAAGGCTCTCGAGCAGGTGCAGATCTGCATGGGCGTCCCGGCGCCGCCCGTCACCGATGAGAACCGCTACGCCACGCTGATTCTCAACACAGTCCTGGGCGGCGGCATGAGTTCGCGGCTCTTTCAAACCATCCGCGAAGAGCGCGGCATGGCCTACTCCATCTACTCCGACCTCAGCCCCTACCGCGACACCGGAACCCTGCTGGTCTACGCCGGAACCTCGACTGGCAAGGCCCTTGACGTGGTGGACCTCACCCTGGCGGAGTTCCGCAAGCTGAAGGAGTCTCCGCTGCCTGCCGAGGAGTTGAATCGCGCCCGGGATCAGCTCAAGGGCAACATCCTGATGGGGCTGGAAAGCTCAAACTCGCGCATGGCCAACTTGGCGCGCCAGGAGATGTACTTCCACGAGTTCATGACGGTCGATGAGATCATCGCCCGCATCGGCGCGGTGGATGCGGATCAGGTTCAGACAATGGCCCAGCGCCTCTTCGACCCCCCGCGAATCGCCGTCGCCCTGCTGGGCCGCCTGGATGGCGTGAAGCTCAAGCACTCACAGTTGGTGTGCTGAAGGCAGGGATCAGCGGTCAGAGATCAGGGGTCTGTTTTGCGCGATTTGCGAATGAGCTTCCTGGCTGAGTTCTTCGAGTCAAAGTTTCATCAGAAATGAACCCGAAACAACCAGTCTGATCTCTGACCCCTGACTCCTGTCCCCTGTTTTCCGAGCGTCCGATTTCCCTTCCGCGTCCATTCGTTGTAGGATTTTCTCGAATGGGTCGCGGTTTTCTCCCCGCTCCCCGAGGCACTGAAACCCCATGAATCGCACGAACTCGACCTCTCGCACCCGCCGCTCCATCCAGCCCAACGGCTTCACGTTGATGGAGTTGCTGATCGTTATCTCCATCATCCTGATCCTCATGCTTATGGCCATTCCCACCATGGGCAATATGAAGAAACACGCCAACGATACCTCGGCGATCCAATCGTTGCACGCCATCTCGATGGCCGAGATTCAATACGAATCCACCTACCCGGCCAACGGCTACGCCTGCACATTGGCGGCTTTAGGCGGTGACCCCACCTCTGGCCCTCCCTCACCCGCTGCGGCGCAGATGCTGCAAAGCGATCTGGCCTCGGGCTACAAGTCCGGATACATCTTTACCATCGGCAACTGCACCAAGATATCGATTAACGGTCAGGACCGCGTCACCGGCTACACGGTCACGGCAGTACCGCAGACCGTGGGCAAGAGCGGAGATCGCGGTTTTTGCAGCGACCAATACGGCGGCGCACCCAAGTACGACCCGGCAGGCGGCACCAACTGCACCCAGCAGTTGCAATGAGGGCTGGCCTATTTCTCAAGCGCGGCAGCTTGATCTTCGCCACCGCGCTGCTCACAAACTGCGTCTACGGTCAACAGTCGTCCAAGCCCGCCCAGGCACCCTCTGCGCACGAGCTGGCGCAACGCGTCGATCAGCATTACAACCAGTTGCGCTCACTCAAAGCGGGTTTCTCCGAGAGCTATGAGGGGCTCGGAATCCGGCGCGCCGAAAGCGGGACGCTGTCGCTTTTGAAACCCGGCCGCATGAGGTGGGATTACACTTCGCCAGCGGGCAAGCTATTTCTGCTCGATGGCAAGTACGCCTGGTTCTACTCGCGCGGCGACTCTCAGGTCCAGCGCATCCCCGCCAAAGAGCTCGACGATCTTCGCTCGCCGCTGCGTTTTCTCCTCGGCCACACAGAACTCGAAAAGGAACTGAGCAATCTGACTGCGATGCCCGCCGCCCAGGGCCGCTTCACACTCACGGGTCAACCCAAGGGCCTTGAGAAGCGCGTCAGCAAGCTTACGCTGACTGTGACTGCCGACGGAACGATTACCGGAATCGAGATCGAAGAGATCGACGGCGCTCTGACGCGGTTCAGTTTCACTGGAGAGCAGCCCAACGCGCCAGTCCCTGCCGAGAGCTTTCACTTCGTCCCGCCGCCTGGAGTGCCGGTAGTGGACGCCCTGCCGCCAGTGTGAAAACAGTGGTCAGTCGTCAGTGGTCAGTGAACAGTGGTAGAAAATGAGGGCGATTCCATGGTGCAGTCTTTCCGAGATTTTGCAAGTCTGGCAAAGGTCGATACAGTTGACGGTTGCTGTTTACCGCCTGACTCAGAACTTTCCGCGTGAGGAAGTGTATGTGCTAACCAGCCAGATGAGACGTTCGGCAGTGTCGGTTCCAAGCAATATCGCTGAAGGTCAAGGCAGATTGACCACGGGTGAGTTTCGGCAGTTTCTGGGAGTCGCTCGCGGTTCAAGTTTTGAACTGCAAACCCAACTGGAAATCGCACGGGCGCTTGGGGTTGGGGATACGAAGTTGATCGACGAGGCAGAGAGCTTGTCGCACCAAGCTGGGAAGATGATTTACGCGTTGCTGGAGTCGCTTGAGGACTGAGCGCTAAGTGACTGACCACTGTTCACTGACCACTGGCCACTGTCATTCGTACCTCAGCGCCTCAATCGGGTCCAGATTGGCAGCTCGCAAGGCGGGGATCATTCCGCTGACCAGGCCCGTGACGACCAGTATCCCGGTCGCGACAATCACCGATGAGGGCGAAATCAGAAGGCGGATGTCGGCGGACTCGGCGTTCTTTGCAATCGCGCTGTAAAAGGTGATGCGTCCCACCATCAGCGAAACCAGGTAAGCCAGAGCGATGCCTGCAACGCCCCCCACAGTGGTGATCGCCAGAGCCTCGGCCAGAAACTGCGTGAGAATGTGCCACCGCCGCGCACCCAGTGCCTTTTCTACGCCGATCTCGCGCGTTCGCTGCTGCACGGCCACCAGCATGATGTTCATCAGGCCGATTCCGGCTATGCCCAAAGTGAGCGCGCCCACCAGCGATAGCAGCACCTGGAGTGCGATGGTCAGAATGGTGAACTGGTGCAGTTGGGTCATGAGGTTGGCCACGTGAACCGCCTCGTGGTCCGACGGGAGGAAGTGATGGGCCGCGCCCAAAGTCTCGCGCAGAGTCTTCTCAATCAGTTCATTGTCGCCGTGATAGTTGAACCAGACTCCGTCGATGTACATCGTGTCCTTCAAATCGCTCATCGTGTTGAAGGGGATGTAAATCTGCCGGTTGACGTCGTTATTGTCGCCCTCCTGCATCTTGGCCTTCAAAACGCCGACAACCTTAAACAGCTCGCCGTTGAGGCGGATCGTCTCTCCCAGCGCCCAGCCGCCCGAGAAGAGCTTTGTCTTGGCCTCGGAGCCGATCACGCAAACATGGGCGCGCTGCTGATCCTCGGCACCGTTGAAGAAGCGCCCCTGATCGGTGTCCATTTTAAGGATGTCCTGATAGCTGGGGCGAACGCCGTTCACTCCCCAGGTGTAGGTATGCAGATCGTTTTGCACGGTGACATCTTTGTAGGCGAATGGCGAAATATGCGTGATGCCCGGAACGGCGTTGGCGACGCGATCCACATCGTCAAGAGTAAAGCGAACCTTGACACCGGCCTTGTCTCCCCCAGCCTGCTCGGTCGTCTTCCCGGGAAAGAAACCGATGGTGTTGGTGCCCCACTCGGCAAAGATGGCCTCGAAAGCACGGCCCATTCCGGCCCCGTAGGCCAGCAGCAGCACCACGGTCGCGATGCCCCAGGCCATGCCGATCATGGTGATGGCTGTACGGCGGCGGTTATAAACCATCGCCTCCCACGCCTGGCCGAGTATGTCTTTCAGCATGGATTAGCTCCCTTTCGCAGTGGTCAGTGGACAGTGATCAGTCTTAAACAACTCGCCGGAACAATCATTGTGGTAAATCCAGCCGCATGGCCGCTGCGTATCAAAAACTGACCACTGATCACTGTCCACTGACCACTGCTATTTCACTCTCTCCGCAGCGCCTCGATCGGGTCCATCGCCGCAGCCTTGCTGGCGGGGTAGAGCCCCGCAGTCACGCCGCTCACTACCAGCGCGCCCAGGGCCAGCGCAGCCGACCACGGCACCAGCCGCGGCGGATCGAAGCCCGGCATCTTGTCGGTCAGCACCTGCTGCAAGAGCCACATAAACGCCTCCGAGAGCGCGACGCCGATCACTCCGCTGATGCCAGTCAGCAGCAGCCCCTCCCAGAAGAATTGTGTGAGGATGCTGCGCTTGGTGGCTCCAATTGCCTTCAGAACGCCAATCTCCCGCGTCCGCTCGGACACCGAAACCAGCATGATATTGATAATGCCCACCGCACCCAGGCCAAGCGTTACAATTCCGACTCCGCCCAGGAAGACATCCATAGCGTCAAAGATTGCGCCAACCATCTTCTCTTCCTCCACGGTGTCCCACTCGTCAAAGGCATCTTTGAGGCTGGGGTCGAATCCATGGTTGTCTGCGATCACCCGGTGCACCGCGGCCACGGCAGCCGCATCCTCGCCTTTTGTCGTAGGTTGATATTGCAGCGAATAGACCGCGTCGCGGGGAATGTTGTCGCCCTTCAGCGGATAGAGCTCCTGCATGGTGGTGATGGGGATGTAGATCTTTTGATCGTCCCATGTGTTGTTGCCCCGCCCGATCTTGTCCACCTGCCCAACCACTGTGAAACCGGTTCCGTTAATGGTGATTGTCTCGCCCACAAACGGACGGCCGGGGAAGAGCAATTGAGAAACCTTCTGGCCCAGCACGGCGACACGGCGGTTCTCGCGCAGGTCGTCATCATTGAGAAAACGGCCCTGGAACATTGGAATGTAACGCACGATCGTGCAGTTGGGCTCGACACCCACGACGTGGCCGGAGGTGTTGCTCCACTGGCTGACCTCATAGAGATCCGAGCGCTGAAGCTCCGCAGTCACGCCGCGCAACTCCGGCAGCCTGCGCATCGCGTCCTCGTCGCGCAGCGTGAGCTGGTAGGGCCGCATTCCGGTGTGCTGGTTGGCGAGCGCCGGGATGGTCCCATTAAACTGCAGCACCAGGTCGTTGCCGAGCGAGGCGAAGTTCTTATGCTGGCCACTGCGGAAGCCCTCTCCCAGACCCACCAGCACGAGCAGCGAACCGACGCCCCAGGCAATCCCGAACATCGTCAGAAAGGAGCGCAGCTTGTTGGCCATGATGGCGCGGTAGACCTGGCCGAGAGTGTCAGAGAAGCTCTGCATGGCATTTAAATGTAGACGCCGGGATGCGCGTTCAGAGATTGATACGCGTGGGCGCGGGATTCAGTTCCACGACGGAAGTCGTCGAGTGGCGCTCCCTGGAGCTTGCTCTATGAATGCAGTCTTGAAAAGCACGGCTTTTGCCCGCTAGCCTCGAGCAGAACAATTCAGTTGCCGCTCGATCCTTGCGGCGACATCATCACCGGTTGGGAGAGCGTAAACAGCAGTACGGTCCCTGGCTCAAGCGTGGCTTGCGGATGACTCACGAGCAAGTGCACCGTCACAGCGCCGGCTCCGATCAGGCTGCCGGTCAACGCACCCACCGGACCGGCGATGACCGCACCGGTAATTGCGCCAGCTCCCACCGCTCCACCGTATTCAATGCCATCGCGCTCCACCCGCGAAGCCGGCACGATCGCCCCCTCGCTGCCCACGCGCGTCCGTGAGCCGGGAATGCCGCTCACGTCAGCGCGAAGCGTATAGCGCGAGCCGTTGACGAGGACCACCGTCTCCGGGCTCAGCCGCATCGAGCCGCGTCCACCCATCCGGCCGCTGGAAACCTCGGCCACATGTCCGTCGATCTCAGCTCCGGCGGGAATCAGCACCTGACCGTCCTGCAACACGTCGCTCGCCACTGTGCTGCGGAAGGCTTCGCCCTTCTCGCTGCTCGTGGTCGAAAGCCGATCCAGCAGCCTGACGCGAATAGTGGTTCCTTCCCCCAATTCGCCGGGAGGCAATGGCCGCGGATGCACGATGTCGCCATCCGGATCGGCAGCAGTACCGCGCGCGGTCAACGCCGGCGCTTCCGGCGAGGGGGTGTCCTGCTCCACCTGCACAATGCCCGCGTCTGGGTCAGAGTATCGCACAGCCGGATTCACCGCGGCAGCCTGTGGTTGCGCCACCTGCTGGTTCTGCGGCTCGACTGGCGCAACAGGATGCCCGGCAGGGGGTTTAGCCTGAGGTGGGTCTGTCGACATGATCGTGTCATCGGGTGGAGGCGTCGAAACTCCCTGGTAAGGGCTCGACTGGCTTGCGTCCTGTGCTCCCACTGCGGAAGCGGCCACAAACAACAGCGCGGACAAAAGTGCAGGCCTGTTCATTCAAGTCTCCTTTTTCCCAACGCGCGGGCAGATCCATCCCTGCTGCTTCAAACCCCGCCGCGCACCAACAGTTGCGCGGTCGATTCCGAGTAACACTTCACTCAAGGTTAGGCTAGCCGACATTGACCGCCATCCGCGCGCCGCAAAGCTGGATCGGTTCCTTGGACGCCAAGAATCAACAAAGGCAACCCATTTTGGCGCAATTCCCAATCTTGGCAACAAGTTAGGTGGCAGCCGTCGATTCACAGCCGGCCGGGGCCGGGTTTGCTAGAATCCATACGAGAGATCAACCTCCCTTTTTTAGTGATGGACGGAGAGGAATCACCAACGTGCAGGAGCTTCTGAACACAATTCAAAGCGCCGCCGGAGAAACTCTTGCCGTGGATCGCCGTCCGAAACTGAACGCCCGGCTACAACACCGCATCATGAGGACCAATATGACTGAGATTGTTGCCATCCGCGCCCGCGAAGTCCTCGACTCGCGCGGCAATCCGACCGTAGAGGCGGACGTGATCCTGGAAAGCGGCGCTCTGGGCCGCGCCATCGTGCCCTCGGGCGCTTCCACAGGTGAGCACGAGGCCGTGGAACTGCGCGACGGCGACAAGAGCCACTACATGGGCAAGGGCGTGCTGCAGGCCGTGGCCAACGTGGAGAGCGTGATCGCCCCTGAGTTGGAAGGCATGGATGCCTCAAACCAGCGGCTGCTCGACCAGACCATGATCGCCCTTGACGGCACGCCGAACAAGAGCAAGCTGGGCGCGAACTCTATTCTCGCCGTCTCCATGGCCGCCAGCCGCGCCGTTGCCCAGACGCTCGAGATTCCCCTCTACCGCTACCTGGGTGGCATCAACGCCAGCATCCTGCCGACTCCGATGCTCAACGTGCTCAATGGCGGAGCCCACGCCGATAGCAACGTGGATTTCCAGGAGTTCATGATTATGCCGGTCGGCGCCGAGCGCTTTTCAGAGGCGCTGCGCTGGGCCGCCGAAACCTTCCACACCCTCAAGGGCGTGCTCAAGAAGAAGGGCTATAACACTGCCGTCGGTGACGAGGGCGGCTTTGCTCCCTCGCTCAAGTCCAACGCAGAGGCCATCGAGCTCATCCTCGAAGCCATCGAGGCCGCGGGCTACAAGCCGGGCGAAGAGATCGCCATCGCCCTCGATCCTGCATCGAGCGAGTTCTATGACAAGGAAAAGAAAAAGTACGTCTTCAAAAAGAGCGACCAGCGCGAGCTTACCAGTGAAGAGATGGTCGCCTTCTGGGATAACTGGAGCCGCCAGTACCCGATCGTCTCACTCGAAGACGGCCTGGCAGAGGACGACTGGGCCGGCTGGAAATTGCTCACCGACAAGCTCGGCGGCCGCATTCAGTTGGTCGGCGACGATTTGTTCGTGACCAACACCAAGCGCCTGCAACGCGGCATCGAAGAAGGCGTGGCCAATTCCATACTCATCAAGGTCAACCAGATCGGTACCGTCACCGAGACCCTCGAAGCCATCGATCTGGGCCGCCGCTATGGCTACACAGCGGTCATGTCGCACCGTTCCGGCGAGAGCGAAGACACCTTCATCGCCGACCTTGCGGTTGCCACCGGCGTGGGCCAGATCAAGACCGGCTCGGTCAGCCGCACCGACCGCATCGCCAAGTACAACCAGCTGCTCCGCATCGAAGAAGAGCTCGGCAGCGGCGCAGTCTTCCTCGGCCTCGAAGGCCTCAACTACAACGATTAGCCACCTGCGGTGGGGCGGACGGCTTCGCCATGGACAAAGGGAGGAAGCTTCGGCTTCCTCCCTTCGCTCATTTGACTGTCAACTTACTTATGAGCTGTCATCCTGAGCGCAGCAGGTCGCGCTTTTTGCGACCTGCGCAGTCGAAGGACCTGCGGTTGCTTTTGCTCTTGCACTTTTCAACCCCGCGCCAGCGGTTCACCCCGTTTGTCAACAGTCGGATCGATAACATACCACCCTTCGCTCAAATCGTTCCACGTAGGATTGCCCTTCTCGATCAGCGCAACTTTCTTCGCGCGAATCCACCCCTTCAACTGCTTTTCCCGAGCAATTGCGCTTTCGGGAGAGAGAAACCGTTCGAACCATACAAGCCGGTTGCAGTTATACGTCGCGGAAAATCCTTTGTGCTTTCTCTGCTTATGCTCGAAGACCCGTTTCAACAAATCGCCGCTCATTCCGATGTAAAGCGTGTGGCTCCGGCTTGCCACAATGTAAGTAAAATAGACTCTTTCGTCCATGGCGAGAATCTATCATATCCAAAAGCTGTCATCCGGAGCGAAGCGCATTGGAGATTCGAGCATCGACTTGCTCGGCAATATTGTCGGAGTGCACAAACCAGATCCAGCCCCCCTCACAGGTTATCCTAGAAATGAAAATATCGATCCGCCCCGAGGTGCCTTCCTAAGTGTCTACATTCAAGCGTCCACTTGTTCTGACCATCCTCGATGGATGGGGCTATCGCGCCGAAACCGCCAACAACGCCATTGCGCTGGCCAAAAAGCCCACCTATGACAAGCTGCTGCGTGAGTTTCCCAACACGCTGATTCAGGCCTCGGACCACTTCGTTGGCCTGCCCGACGGGCAGATGGGCAACAGCGAGGTTGGCCATCTCAACATCGGCGCGGGACGCATTGTGCAGATGGACATCACGCGTATCGACGCAGCCATCGCGTCCGGTGAATTCGCAAAAAACCCAGCCATCGTGAATGCAATGAAGCGGGCGCGCGAGGCCGGGCGGCAACTGCATCTTTTCGGCCTGCTCTCTGACGGCGGTGTGCATTCACACAATCAGCACGTCTATGCTCTGCTGCGCACGGCGCGCGAGTACGGGCTTGAGCGGGTTTTCGTTCACGCGTTCATGGACGGCCGCGACACGCCGCCCGATTCAGGCGCAAAATATATCGCGGAACTTGAACAGAAGATGCGCGAGTACGGCGTCGGCAAAGTGGCCACCATCAATGGCCGCTATTACGCCATGGACCGCGACAAGCGCTGGGAGCGCGAACGCAAGGCCTTCGACGCCATGGTCAACGGCAAGGCCGAGGGCGGCGCTTATCCCAATGCAGTGGCCCGCATCAAAGAGAACTACAACAACGGCGTCACCGACGAGTTCCTCATTCCCTTTGTCGTGGTCGATGGCGCTGGCAAGCCTGTGGGCCAGATCCGCGATGAGGATGTCTGCATCAACTTCAACTTCCGTGCCGACCGCGCCCGCGAAATCACCCGCGCTCTGAGCCGTGAGAGCGGATTGAACAAGAAGGGCGGCCGCGATCTCGACGGCTGGGAGTCGCTCGACTCCACCATTCCGCGCAGCGAGATTCCCAAGGACCTCTACTACCTCTGCATGACGCAGTACGACAAGCTCTACGAGCTTCCGCTGATCATGCCGCCTGAGTCGCTCGACAATATTCTCGCCAACGTGCTGGCCCAGCATCATCTGCGCAATCTGCGCGTGGCCGAAACGGAGAAGTTCGCTCACGTGACTTACTTTTTCAACGGCGGCGTCGAGATTCCCTTTCCCGGCGAAGATCGCGTGCTGATTCCATCGCTCAAAGTCGCCACCTACGATCTCGCTCCAGAGATGAAGGCCGAGGCCATCGGCGACGCCATTGTGAAGGCCATCGAGGACACGACCTTCGATCTGGTTGTTGCCAACTTCGCCAACGCCGACATGGTGGGCCACTCCGGCAAGCTCGAACCGACGATCAAGGCCATCGAAGCCATCGACGCGCAGTTAGGCCGCGTCTACAAGTCCATTCGCGAAAAGAACGGCAGTTGGCTCATCACCGCCGATCACGGCAACGCCGAGCAGATGGTCGATCTGGTGACCGGAGGCCCGCACACCGCGCACACCACCAATCCTGTGCCCATGATCTATGTCGCCGAGGAAGGCCCGCACTACCGCCTGCGCCCCGACGGCTCGCTGCGCGACATCTCGCCGACCCTGCTGAACATTCTCAGCTTGGGCCTGCCCAAGGAGATGACCGGCGGCGATCTACGCGTGCCGCTGGCGAAGTAACTTCTATGCGTGAGGGTTCCCTGCTCAGGGAATCCTCACCCAACCCTCCGTCCGCCCCAGCAGCGAAATACCGACGAAACCGCGCATGCGCAGCTTGTCATTCCCCACGGCCCAGATCTTGCCCTTGTATTCTTTTCCGTTTTCAGGATCGACCACGGTTCCGTCGACCCAGTCGTCGCCTTCGGGACGGAAGTTGCGAAGGATGACCATGCCCAGGATGAGCTGGTTCTTGTACTCGCCGGAGCACTTGTCGCACAGGTCATGCGGCGTGCGGCCGGGGCGCACCTCGGTCACGCGGCCAAAGAGCTTGTCATTTTCCAGATAGGTGTCGACCTTGCCGCCGGGCGTACCATCGCTGTTCACCACCTGCCAATGGCCAACGGCATTCTGTAGCTTCTGCGAAAGCTGCTGCGCACAAACCGGCGCAGCGTCAGCCAGCACGTTGAGAGTGATAATGAAGACAAACAGGAAATTGCGTCGAAGCAGTCGAAGCTCTTGCATAAGGACCTCCGGTTGTGTGGATTATAGAGATAAAGCATGCAAAAAACTCTCCTTGAACCCAGGGACATCTATCTGGGAAGCGGCCTTGGTGTGAGGGGTCGCTTCGGGGTCTCAGGCTATAATCGTCTGACTCTCTCCTAAATCACTCCGAAAGCAGGTAATTCGATGCCAATACCCATCCTCAGACCTACTGCGACCAGTAACGAGACGTTTGCCGGAGTAACTTATCACATCGAAGGTGAGCTCGTGCCAGTGCTCCGTATCGAACTGGGCGGCGTTCCGGTTTACTTCGAGCATCACATTCTTCTCTGGAAAGAACCACGGACACAGGTCGGAATCAAACCCTTGAAGGGAGCCTTCCGTCGAGTCATCGCGGGAATGCCCGTCCTCATGACCGAAGTCAGCGGACCAGGGCAGATCGCCTTTAGCCGCGACGGCGCGGGACATGTTTTTGCCATTCACCTCCAGCGTGGCGAAGCGATTGAGATGCGAGAGCACCAGTTTCTCGCCGCAACCGGCGGAGTCGAGTACTCCTTCACTCGTGTAAAGGGAATCTCGAACATGCTGATGGGCGGTACCGGCTTCTTCATCGACCAGTTCATCGCGCAAAACAGCGAAGGCATCGTGTGGGTGCATGGATACGGAAACGTCTTCGATGTGACTCTCGGAGCCGGCGAGCAAATCGATGTGGAACCCGGTGGGTGGATCTACAAAGATACTTCTGTCCGAATGGAGACACAACTCCAGAAGTTCTCGACGGGCTTGTTTGCCAGCGCCGGGCAGATCGTCTGTAACCGTTTCACAGGTCCCGGACGAGTTGGAATCCAGTCGATGTACATTCACTATCCGACTGCCGAGTAGTCCAGAGCCGGCCCTATCACCAGGATTGTGGCTTTCGTCCTTCTACCGGCTGCCTGCGATCATCTGCGACGCGTGTTGCAGGCTGGTGTCAGTCACCTTCGCGCCAGAGAGCATTCGGGCCACTTCGTGCGTGCGGGCGCGGTCGTCGAGAAGACGAATCTGCATCTTGGTGCGGCCGTCGGCTTCGCGCTTCTCGACCACGAAATGCTGATCGGCAAAGGCGGCAATCTGCGGCAGGTGCGTCACGCACAGCACCTGCTGTCCGCGGCTCAGCGCCTTGAGTTTTTGGCCAACGGCCTCCGCCGCGCGGCCGCCGATACCAATGTCGATCTCATCGAAGACGAGTGTCCGTGGCGTGGGAGTTTTCTTCTTCGGCTTCGCGGCGCCCTCTTCGACCGAGACTTTGAGGGCCAGCATCACGCGAGACATCTCACCGCCGGAGGCGATCTCATGCAAGGGCTTGACCGGCTCACCTGGGTTGGTGGCGATGCGGTATTCGACCTCGTCCCAGCCGTTCGCAGTCCAGTGCGGTTCCTCTTCAGTCGCATGGACAACGATCTCGAAGCGAACCTTCATGGCTAACGAGTTGATCTGAGCTTCGGCAAGCTTGGCGAGCTTTCCCGCCGCGGCCTTGCGCTCGGCGCTAAGGGCTACTGCGGCTGCGCGATAGGCTGCGGCGGCGGTGGCCACTTCTGCACGCAGGGTCTTAAGAATTTCGTCGCGGTCCTCGACCTCGGCCAGTTTGCGAGTCACATCTTCTCCAAAGGCGATGACCTCGACGATAGTCTTGCCGTATTTGCGCTTGAGGCGGTCGAGCATGGCGAGGCGGTCTTCGATCTCGGCCAGGCGCTCGGGGCTGGCGTTGATGCCTTCGGCATAGTCGCGCAGGCTCGATGCGACATCGCCCACGGTGGCACGGGCCGCGGTCATCTGCTGTGCAGCCTCGGTGAAGCGCGCATCGTAACGGGCCAGTTCCTCAATGTTCTTGATTGCCGAGCGCAGCGCAGCCTCGGCTGAATCGCCGCTCTCGTACAACCGCTCAAAGGCTCCTGTTGCGGCGGCGTAGAGCTTTTCAGCGTTGGCCAGGACGCGCTTTTCGGTCTCCAGCGTCTCGTCTTCGCCGGCCTCGAGGCGGGCAGCTTCGATCTCCTTCTGCTGGTAGCTCCAAAGATCGACCATGCGCAGACGGTCCTGCTCGCCCTGGAGGAGTTCATCGAGCTTCCCCTGGGCCGTGCGCCAGCGTATATAGGCTTCGGCAACTGCATCCGTCGAGAGGCCGCCAAAGCGGTCAAGCAGCGTGCGCTGCTGGGCTTGATCAAAACTGCTGAGACTTTCGCTTTGCGCATGGACGAGAGCCAGTTCCGGCGCAAGTTGGCGGAGAACGGCAACAGTGGCGGGCTGGTTGTTCACGAAGACGCGGCCCTTACCCGTCGAAAGGATCTCGCGCCGCAGAATGACCTCGTTGCCGCCGGAGTCGATTCCGTTCTCTTCGAGGATATTCTCGGCGTTCACGGTGGACTCGAAGACGCAGGAGACGACGGCCTTGTCCGCGCCGTGGCGGACCACTTCGACCGAGGATTTGCCGCCCATCAGCAGGGCCAGCGCATCGACAAGGATGGATTTACCCGCGCCGGTCTCGCCGGTAAGCAGGTTGAGCCCAGGGCCGAAGGAGGCGATGGCGTGATCGATGACGGCGTAGTTTTCAGCGCGCAATTCGACGAGCATGGTTCAGTTCACTCCAAACTAGACAAAGGCAAACGCAGGTCCTTGGACTCCACTACGTTTCGCTCAGGATGACAGTTTTTTTGATTTCGAGCACAAAAAACGTAATGGGAATCCGAGCGCAGCATAGCATGATGGGCTTCACACACGGGCCCAAGATCGAGACTTCGGGCGGACAATGGACCAGACAGGTAACTTGGAAGCCCCCATCGCGTCTGATACCGTAAATAGAGAGGTGAACACCGATTCTTTCCGCAGCATTTTTCTATTTATTGCAGGCTGACAGCGGCGGGGTCCCGGCGGCTCCAGCTCAGCCTCCGAGCGCGCTGCTTGAGATGTTGATGAATAGCGGCCTGATCGCCAAGGCCGTGCTGACGCTTCTCTTGATTGCCAGCATCTATTCATGGCTTGTGATTCTGAGCAAGAATATCTCTCTGGGTAAAGCAACCCGGCAGAGCCGGAAGTTTATCCAGGGCTTCGGTGCGGCGACCCGCTTGCAGGAGATTTCCGTGCTGGCCGAGGAGTGCAAGGCGAGCCCGATGGCGCAGGTTTTTGAAGATGTCTACGAGACCTACAAGCGGCAGACAGGCGGCTCGGGACCGCCGCGCAACATCGCGCCATTAGAGCGTTCGGCGCAGACCTCGGCGAGCCAGGCCGTGACCAGCCTGGAACAGAGAATGACCTGGCTGGCGACCATTGCCTCGGTCAGTGTCTACGTGGGCCTCTTTGGCACTGTAATGGGCATCGTGGACGCCTTCCATGGCCTCGGTACCGCAGGCGCGGCGACCCTGCGCGCCGTAGCTCCAGGCATCAGCGAAGCCTTGATCACGACTGCGGCCGGCTTGTTTGTCGCCGTACCCGCCAATATTGCCTACAACCAGTTCGCCTCGCGGATCAGCGTTTTCGCATCGAGGATCGACGACTTTTGCCGCGAGCTGCTGAACTCGCTCGAAGAGATTCCAGTGCGCGCCGTGATTGTGCAGCGCCCGGCTGCCGTTGGAAGCCCCGATCCGGGCAGACCCGAACCCCCGAGGCCCGAAGCTGCCAGACCGGAGACGGCCAGAGAGGTAGACCGTGGCCTATTCAAGTAGCTACGGGCAGACCCGGACTTCGCTGGCGGAGATCAACATCACGCCTCTGGTGGACGTGGTGCTGGTGCTGCTGATTATTTTCATGATCAGCGTGCCGGTCTTGCAATCGGGAATTGAAGTGGCCGTGCCCAAGACGCGAACAGTGAAAGAGATCACCGAGCAGCGCTTGGTGGTAACCATCGACCGCGAGCAGCGGGTCTTCCTTGGCGATCAGCCGGTAAATATCCACGAGCTGGGCCGGAAGCTGCGCCAACCGGGCGCCGACGATGCCAAGAAGGTGATCTATCTGCGGGCTGACGAGCGGGTTCCCTTTGGCGCATTTGCCAGCGTGATGGATGCTGTGAAGCAGGCTGGGATCACCAACATTTCGATTGTGACGCAGCCGCTTGAGTCCAAGCCGGCAGGCGGAAATTAGGTAGGTACAAGAGCAACTTGCAAAATCCGTCTTGGGGGAGGCTTGAAGTGTCAGGGCACGACTTCAGTCGTGCCGCAAATGGCCAAAAGGATTCCGGCTTTAGCCGCTGCGGACTTGCAAACGGCAGAAGACAATACATGGCACAACTGAAGTCATGCCCTGACGCGTTTTGCACTTTCAGTTGAGTTTTGCGAGAGGCTCACAGGTAAAACCTATCGAAGTTTGTGGATTCCCACTCTGGCCACTCTAGAACGAACCGCAGACTCTTTGACTTCGCTGCGCTTCGCTCAGAATGACGGGCTAGGCTGGAGCGGCCATGGTTTTTCGGACGGGCATATGGATGCAGTGATGAAAGGTGGCGAGCGACTTGAGCGGGGACTGACGCCGGAGCCATTGGCTGCACCGGCAGCGGGGTCGCTGTTGCTGCACGCCGCGTTGGCCGGCTCCATTGTGGCCTACGGGCTGGTGGCCGGGCTCTTCCATCACAATGTCTGGGGCAATGCGGGCTCCGGCGGAGCGATTCAGGTGACGCTGGTGACCCGTGCCGCCCTTCCCTTGCCCAGCGATCAACCGCCCAACGACAATGTGCTGGCCACCGAGAAACCGAGTCAGGCTCCTGCTGAAGCTACTCCCAAGACCAAGCAGGCGGTCGACGAGTCGGCGATCCCTATCAGCGGGAAGCAGGCCAAGGCTGAGCGCGAAAATGCCCGCAAGATGCAGCTTCATCAGCCGCAGCAGCAGGACAACCGCGCGCAGTATGGCGAGCAGGCGGAGTCGTCGATGCCGCGCGCTGTGCAGACGCAGGGCTTTACCATCGGCCAGACAACTGTGAGCGACAGCGACTTCGGCAGCCGCTTTGGCTGGTACGTTGACAATCTCGGTCGCAAGATGGCGTCGAATTACTATAAGCCCGAGGTTGACCCACACACGCCGCGCGGAGCACGGGCGTACATCCAATTCGCCATTCACCGCGATGGCAGCGCGAGCGGCGTGCAGTTGAGTCAATCCAGCGGAAGTTCGACTCTCGACCGCGCCTGCATTCGCGCCGCGCAGCGCGTAGACACGTTTGGGCCGCTGCCCGCGCAATATAACCAGAACATACTGATGACTTCCTACTATTGCGAGTATTAGATTGGACATAGCAACGCAACCTACGGACGTATTATGGAATTGTGTGCGAGCGCAGCTCTTTTCCCAGCGGGCATAACGCGACCGTCCGTTTCAGAAAGGCCCGCAAAGACCGTTCTCGCCAACCCCAGGGCCCAACTCGAGGCCTAACCCGAGGAAGGAACGCGCACCTGATGAAGGCATATTCCCGGATCAGTTTTCTTCTCCCGATCGTTTTGGCGACCATTGCAGCTCTGCCCGCCGTGGCTCAGGACTGGATTCACTTAGGCTCGAACCTGGGCAACGACCGCATCCGCATCGCCGCTGCGGACTTCAAACCAGCCAGCGCCGATCCGCAGACTCCAGCGTTGAAGACGGCCTTTGACGCCACGCTGCAAAGCGATCTGGCCAACGCGGGCATCTTCGACCTGGTGTCAAAGAGCATGGAGCCCCAGGCCACGCCCGGTTCGCCGCAGGAGATCAATCTCGCGCAGTGGTCCGCGGCCCCCGCCAGTGCCGCCATGGTGGCGTTTGGCTCGCTGTCCGTCGCCAATGGCCGCATCGCTGTCTATGGCTGGCTCGATGACGCACGCAATACCGTGAGCCCGCAGATTCTCGGCAAGCAATATAACGAACAAGCCAGCGAAGACTCCGCGCGGACCATCGCCCACCGTTTCGCCGACGAGATCATTCTGCGGCTCGGCGGAGGCGTCAATGGCATCGCCGAGACCAAAATCTATTTCGTCAGCTCACGCAGCGGCACCAAAGAGATCTGGGAGATGGACTACGACGGGCAGAATCAGCACCAGGTGACGCACCTTGGCACCACTTCCCTTTCGCCGCGCATCTCGCCCGACAACACGCGCATCGCCTTCGCTTCCCTCGGCCGTGAAGGCTGGGCCGTCAAGATGTATTCCCTGGAACTTGGGCGGCTGGTGAGCTTCCCGGCAGGCGCTGGCTCGGGGTTGAATCAGTCTCCAGCTTGGTCGGGCGACGGCACGAAGATAGCATTCTCGTCCTCGCGCTCCGGCGATCCCGAAATTTGGGTGGCCGATGCCAGCGGAGGCAATCTGCGCCGGCTCACAAACTTCGTCGGGCCCGATGTCTCACCCACTTGGAATCCGCGGACCGACGCGCAGTTGGCCTGGGTTAGCGGACGCACCGGGCTGCCTCAGATCTACACGATGGACGGGGACGGTTCCAACGTTCAGCGCCTCACCGATGGGGGCTACGCTATCTCGCCTTCATGGGCGCCCAACGGGCAGCTTCTGACATTCAGTTGGAATCGCAAGTACGGCCCCGGCGACCCCGGTGGCCAGGACATTTATGTAATGGACATCGCCAGCAAGCGCTGGCTTCAGGTCACCCACGAATCCGGCAGCAACGATTTCCCTTCATGGGCGCCGGACGGGCGGCACATCGTCTTTGAGCGGGCCATGACCCCGCACAGCCACCAGATCTGGTCGATGCTGGCCGATGGCACCGAGCAGCGTCAACTGACCCAGTCGGGAGAGAATTTCATGCCCAACTGGAGCTGGAAATAGTTCGCAGCGTCGTTTGAATTGCGGCCGGCACGACTAAGGTAATGTGAGTTGCCGGGCCGCTGCACTATCATAACTGTTGATGACAATCAATTTGCGGAAGGAGTAGTTCATTGAATCGACTGCATCGTCTTGTGTCACCCTTCGTTGTTTTGGTCATTCTGGTCGCGGTCGCCGGCTGCGGCAAGAAGACCAAGCCGCCTTCCGCCACGGAGACGGCTCCTGCCACCGCTCTTCCGTCCGCGCCTACAGCGCAACTAACCGCAACGCCCGCCTTCATCCCCGCAGGCGACCAGGTTCAGCTGAGCTGGCGCACGACTGATGCCACGAGCGTCTCCATTGACGGCATCGGCGACGTGCCGACCGCTGGCGTGAAGTCTGTCTCCCCCTCTGAGTCGACCACCTATCATCTCGTGGCCCGCGGCCAGGGCGGAACGGCAGAGGCCTCAGCTCGAGTGACGGTGAATGCGCCTCCTGCCGTCCAGGTGCCAACGGCGGCAATGAGTCCCGAGGAGGAGTTCAAGGCCAACGTTCAGGACATCTTCTTCGATTACGACACATACGACATCCGCGGCGATGCGCTGACCACGCTCTCACGCGATGCTGTCTATCTGATGAAGCATCCGGATATCAAGATCGTGATCGGGGGCTACTGCGACGAGCGCGGCTCCAACGAATACAATTTGGCGCTGGGCCAGAACCGTGCCGATGCAGCCAGGAATGCGCTAATTGCCGCAGGCGTCGGGGCCAGCCGCATTCGAGTCATCAGCTACGGCAAAGAAAAGCCCTTCTGCCTGGAGTCCTCCGAAGATTGCTGGCAACAAAACCGCCGCGCCGGATTTACGCCGGACCGGTAAAACTAGCCAGAGATCAGAGAGCAGAGATCAGAGATCGGCGAGCATCAGTCAGCTTCGATCTCTGATCTCTGACCCCTGATCTCTGTACTCACAGGTGAATCATGCAAAAAGTATGTAAATTTCGCAAATGTCTCTTCGCGGCGGGATTCTTCGCCATGTTTCTCGTCTTCTTGCCGGTCCGTGCGCACGCCGCATCCAAGGAGATCATTGAGCTGCAAACCCAGGTGCAGCAGCTTCTTGACATGGTGCAACGGCTCCAGTCGACGGTGGACTCGCGCTTTGGCGTGTTGCAGAACCTGGCCCAGCAGACCTCGGACAACGCCACCCAGATGAGCGCGGCCGTGAATGCGCTGCAGCAGAAAATCGCCGCGCAGAACGAAGCGACGAACGGCAAGCTCGACGCGGCATCTGGCCAGGCTCAGTCGCTCAACGACTCGGTCGACGAGTTGAAGTCGCGCATCGCCAAGCTGGACAAATCGATTCAGGATCTTCAGACGCAATTGCAGAATATCCAGAATCCGCCGGCCGCCGCCGCCCCCGCACCCGGCGCGGCTCCTGCGCCAATCGGTGAAGCACCAGCGACGGCCCCGACCGGAATTCCCGCCCCGGCCATTCCGTCCGCCATGCAGATGCCCCCGCTCAAAGAGACCTTTCAGGCCGCGATGCGTGACTACAACGCGGCAAAATTCGACGTCGCCGCCGGCGAGTTCCAGGACGTGCTGCACTTCTATCCATTGGACGACCTGGCCGGCACGGCGCACTACTACCTCGGCGAAATTGAATTCCGCCGCAACAAACTCTCCGACGCTGTGAAGGCCTACAACGCAGTCCTGGAAGGCTTCCCCGGCAACTCCAAGGCCCCCGCGGCGCAGTTGCACAAGGGCATGGCTCTGTTGCAGATGGGCAGGAAAGACGCCGGAATTCATGAACTGCGTTTGCTCATCCAGCGGCATCCGCAGACTCCTGAAGCATCGCAGGCCCGCACCAAGCTAAATGCGCTGGGGGCAAAACCTGCGGCAGCCGCGCACGCAAGCGCCGAAGACCAGCAATGAACCCAAGAGTCGGCCGTTAGAACATCTTGGAAAGATTTGTCAGTGCGGGAGATTTGAAGTTTCAGGGCACGACTCCAATTTTTCTAAAGGGCGCATTCATTGAAAGGGCACGACTTCAGTCGTGCCGCAACCGCCGCAAAATCAACGCCGGCTTTAGCCGCCCGGGGATGTTTTCGTGGGCTTCCCCAAGAATCAGGCCTTTTTCCGCAGCCCGTGAAGTCATGCTGACCTTGCCCCCGCAAAACGTATCCCTTGACGAACTGCTTAAATAGCAGAAAGGGACACTGAATGAGGAACGGGAAACGAGGCCGATACACCCTGGAATTCAAGCAGGAAGCAGTGCGGT
>JBEKCA010000086.1:0-20897 GCA_050015115.1 Occallatibacter sp. | reverse complement strand
AAATACATCTGAATCAGGATTCCGTAAAATCTGCTGATCGTAGGCATCGGTCTCCCTGAGTGCCTCCTGGCTTATGGAGTATCGTCGCGCACATAAAGCGTCGGGCCACCGGGACGAAGGCCCTGCGCCAGCCTGGCCGCTTCCTTCGCGCTGACCGGGGTGACGGTCACCGGTGCGGCCAGATAGAAATCCAACTGTGACTCGGAGGGAATCCATATTCCCGGTCCTGGTGTTCCCGCTGAAACCGCGGCGCCCACTCCCGCTCCTACACCGGCTCCCGTAGCCATACTTGCTGCCCTGCTCGAACCGTCCGACCTAACGGGACCTGTTGCGCTGACGCCGCTCAAGAAGCTGCCAACGACAGTGCCCACCGCAGCCCCTCGAACAACTTTCTTCTCCGTGGGGCCGGTCTTGCTGGTTCCCTTCACCTTGAATTGGTAGGAGTCGAGCGGATAGCTGCGGCCGCCCAGATCGAGTGACAACAGTTCCAGTGTAAGTTCCGGGCTTCCGGTCAACCTGCCGGCTTTCTTTGACTTGACAACCACGCCATGCACGGTCGCGCCGCGTGGAATCGCCAGCACGTCGCCGACAACGACGTCTTCACTGACGGTAAACAACAACGGCTGGTCATCTTTGACCCGCTTGCTGTTCAGCGGCTCAACGGTCATGACCCGGAGCAAGGTCTCCTCGAGCACGGTGACGGGCGCCGCGGGGGCTTTTTCAGCCGGGATCGAAGTTGGTGCGGAGACGGCCTGCGGCTGCGCGGGCGCAGCTGCCGCCGAACTTAAGCTCTGAGCCGCGACCGCCATGCCGCTCAGGCCAATCAACACGGCCAAAGTCCAAAGCCGCGAACGAAGGCCCTTGCGCCCGGTGTAATTCATCTTTCCAAGATCATCTTGCAAGAGTCTCATCCTTCCGATTCCCTGCCCTGGATCAACGTCACACTGAGGCTCAGTCCAGCGCATAGATGGCTAAACCGCTTAGCAGTTTGGGAAAGAAGTCGGTGGATTTCTGCGGCATCACGTCTCCCGCAAAAGCCACCTCCTTTAATTGCTCCATCGAGACCGGATTGGTAAGGAACGTGACATCGGCCTCACCACGGCGCACCAGATCCACGGCCTCGCTCGCGTCCCTCAGGTAGCGCAGATTGGTCTGCTCGCGAACCTTCTCCGCGTCCAGGCCGAGCAGCCGGTCCAGCACAATCGAGTGCAGGCAGCTCAAATCAAGCTGGCGCTGGCGTTCGGGCAACTCCGCTAAAGCGGCTGCAACTGGCTCCGGCTTAGCACGTAGCAGGAAGGCTCCGGTCCGCGTCACCGCGACAAAGGCCGTTCCATGCTGAGCCGTCAGCTTATCGATATAAGTCGCAGCCTCCCCGGCCGGCAGTTCCTCGACCGTAAAGAACTCCTCAGCGGCGCGCATGAAAGCGGCAGGGCCGAAGTTGGTCAGGCTATGAACGACACGATGAGTGGGCAGGATCACCAGCCCGTCCGAGTCCATATTGACGAATGTCATCATTACCGCGGCCTCGGGATAAGCCGGCTGGGGCAACTGGCTCGTGCTGAACTCGGTCTTTGCCGACGCGGCTGCCGCATGTTCCCTGGAATAGTTCAGCGCCGTCTCGTAGCGATGGTGGCCGTCGGCGATGATCAGCTTCTTGTCAGCCATCGCGGTCGTCAGCAGGTTGATCACGGCCGGATCGCTGACCTTCCACACCCGGTGCAGCACGCCGTACTCGTCGGTGACCTCGGCCTCGGCCGGGCCCGCGCCGTCGTAAAGAACCTTCTCCACGCTGCCGGCCGGGTCGGAATAAAGCATGAAAATCTGCCCGAAGTGCGCGTGCGTGGCCTTCAGCAGGTTAAGGCGGTCTCCCTTGGGCTTGCTGAGCGTCTGCTCATGGCGGAAGACAACCCGGTCGGCATAATCGTGCACCTTGCCCAGTGCGATAAAGCCGCGCCTCTCTTTGACAGTCTCGGTGCCGGGAACTTTGAACCGTTGCGAGTAGGCGAAGATCGCGGGCGACTTCTCCTGCGCCAGCACACCCTGCTCCTGCCATGCCTTGAAGTCGCGCGCCGCGCGGGTATAGACGCTCTCCCCGCCCTCGGCGTCAAAGAGCTCCGGCTTGCCCAGAATGATGCGCACCAGATTGTAGGGGCTGCGGTCATAATAGGCCTGCTGCATCGCCGGAGTGATCTTGTCGTAGGGCTGTGTGACTACGTCCTCCAAACGGACGGCGGATGGGCTGTAACGCCAGGCGCGAAAAGGATAAATGTGGGCCATGCTGAGGGTCTTTCTCTCCGATTGAAGGATGGAATTAGCTCGCAAGAGCTTGGGGTCTGCTCAATTCGGGGGCGGTTGCTCGCTCAGGCTCGATTGTATCCCAAGGGCCGCCAAGACAACTTGGGGACTCGTGAGGAGATTGCCTGGTTCTTCTTCGATGCAAACAACAGTTGGACGCATTTCTCGCATCCCAATTTTTCAGGAAGGCAAAAACTTTCTTCAGGAAAGCGAAAATACCGCACAGTGTTCGTCCAAAACGTTCGAGGTAATTTTCACTCTCTTCCGCCGTTGACGGTGGAACAAACCAAGCCCAGCATGGCTTCATCGGCTCCCAGGGTTCCGTCTCCATATGGGAACGGCAGGCCTGTCTCATTTTTTGATTGCCGAGGTGAAACTTTGCGACAAGACAATGACATAACTGCAACGCCAGCAGTCTATCAATCGTGCTACTATCGCCTTCAATTGTTGGGGTCGCGGCATGAAGATGCTTTGGTTTGAGCGCAAGCCCCCCAGTGGGCGCGGCGGTTGGCAGCGGCTCGGCAGCCGGTTATGGATCTGCGCTTTAGCGGCGTCGCTGATGACAGTCCGCGCCTTGGCGCAGGACAATCCGCTGGACGCGCCGCACGTGCCGCCACCGTCGACCTCTGCGCCAACCGCGGGCGCACCCGCCGGAACTGAAGCTCCTGCTGCCACCGGCGCGGATGCCATGAAGATCCATCCAGGCGCGCGCATCCGCGTCAATGTAGATTTGGTGCTGGTTCCCGTCACCATCACCGACCCGATGAATCGCCTGGTCACCGGTCTCGAACAACAGGACTTTCAGGTCTTCGAGGGCAACGGTAAGCAGAAAATCAGTTCATTTGCCGCTGAGGACGCTCCCGTCTCGATCGGCATCATCTTCGACCTGTCGGGTTCGATGAGTTCCAAGCTGGTCCGGGCCCGGGAGTCGATTCTTCAGTTCATCAAAACCGCCAATCCCCAGGACGAGTTCTTTGTTATCGGTTTCAACGACCGGCCTGAGCTGATCGAGGACTTCACCAGTTCGGTCGAGGACATTCAGGCCCGTCTGGCCACGGTGCAGAGCGGCCATCGAACGGCATTGCTCGATGCCATCTACTATGGCCTCGTCAAGATGCGAGACGCCAAGCATGAGCGCCGGGCGCTGCTGGTGGTCTCGGACGGCGGCGATAACCGCTCCCGCTATACGGAGGGCGAGGTACGCTCCCAGGTCCGCGAGGCCGACGTCGAGATCTATTCGATCGGCATCTTCGATCCCTACGCGGCTACTCCCGAGGAGCGATCCGGCCCGTTGCTTTTGAATGAAGTGAGCGAAGAGACCGGCGGTCGCCTCTTCCGCGTCGACGATGTCTCGGAGATGGGCGACATCGCCGAGAAGATCTCAACCGAGCTGCGCAACCAATATGTCATTGGCTACCGGCCCAACAATCTCGTCCGCGACGGCAAATGGCGTAAAGTGAAAGTGAAGGTCAATCCTCCACCGGGATTGCCTCCACTCACCGTCCATGCTCGCACCGGCTACTATGCGCCTATGCAATAACCTGGCTCTCGCGCTCCTTTTTGCCGGAGCGGCAATCGCGCTCGACGCGCAACAATCGCCCGCCCCGGCCCCGCCACTCACCGTGGACCGCGACCCCGTGCGTTCGCCGGATGGCGAAACGCCCGCGCCGCCCGCCATCCGCAAGCAGAGTGGAGGCTACGTTCTCCATGCCGATGTCGAAGAGGTGGTACTGAACTGCACCGTTCTCGAGGGCAGCAAACTGGTCCCAGATCTGAAGAAAGAAAATTTTTCGATCTCCGAGGACGGCGTCCCGCAGACGCTGATCAGTTTCCAGCACACCGACCTTCCCGTCTCCATTGCGCTGGTGGTCGACAACTCCGGCTCGATGAGCCGCAAGCGCCCCTCGGTGAACAAGAGCGCCCTCGATCTGATCCAGGCCTCCAATCCGCAGGACGAGGCATTCGTGGTCAACTTCTCCGATGAGGCCTTCATAGACCAGGAGTTCACCTCCGACGTCAATAAGCTGCGCGACGGCCTCGGCCACGTCGAGTCGCGTGGCGGCACCGCGCTTTACGACGCCGTGGTGGCATCGGCAGACAAGCTGGTGGCCGACGCCAAGCGCCCCAAGCAGGTTCTCGTTCTGATCACCGACGGCGAAGACAACGCGTCCACACTGAATCTCGAGCAGACCATCTACCGCGTTCAGCAGCTCTCCGGGCCGGTCATCTACTCCATTGGATTGTTGTTTGGCGACGAGATGAGCCGCTCCGAAGTGCGCCACGCTCACCGCGCTCTCGAAATGCTCTCAACCGAGACCGGAGGCATGGCCTTCTTTCCCAAGAGCATCGAACAGATCGATCAGATCGCCGCCGAGGTAGCCCGCGACATCCGCAATCAGTACACGCTCGGCTATCACTCCACCAAGCCCACCACCGAGCCGGGCTTCCGCCGCGTCGCAGTAACGGCAGAGAGCAAAGGCCGCGGCAAACTCACCGTTCGCACCCGCACCGGCTACTACCCGGTAGTGCGCACGGGAAAAAGGAAGCAATAGCCCGGCGCGAATACGCTTGAGCATATTTCAGAACCTGCCTTGTATCAGGGCACGACTTCAGTCGTGCCGATAGCAGCCCCAAAGACACAAAGGCTTCAGCCCCTGAAAAACGCTGGCCAAATTGATTGGTATATTTTTGAAACTAGAGCTATCCTTTAATTCGATAGTTAGCATCTCCATTGAACCACTTAATTAGGTCAACATACATATTCCATCCCCGCCAGCGCATATAATCCTCAAACTCACAGTTTTCATATTCCTTCAGTTGAACAGTACTGCCGAACTGCGGATATGCATGTTGCGAAAAAAACAACTTGTTCTTATAAGGAAGCTCATCGAATTCCCGAATAATTTCAGGCGTACACTCCATCACTTCCGCGCCTAGAATAAATAATCTGTCTTTGAGTATCCGAGTCTTGCGCAAATCCCATTTTGTTCGCGCGTGAGTCTCATCCTTATAGTGCACAAAATGTATCTCGATCTCGTCAAGCAGTCCAATAGGGTAGGCGAATTCACCCTTGTATTTCGACTTATCGGTAAAACTCAGCTCTTTTGCCAGGTAATAGTCCAGTTCTTTCAAGAACTTAATATAATCAGGCGAATAAAAAAACAGACCAATCGTCGGGCTGTTGAAAACAAGATTCAAGTCCTTATAAATAAATCCGCCGGCACAGTTGTTTGAAATGATTGTGATATTGCGATCTTTCAACTCCGCAGTCTTCTTGAGAATCTTCTGTCGATCGAGGCGCTTTTGAAGACTTTTGAAGACCGCCATCACGAATCCCCCTCGAATCATTGTAAGGTGTCCTCGTGACCGCAGCCGACGCCACCCCTTCGCGCCAAGGAACCAAGGCCCGCGCGCTCTCGTTTTCACCATCCCCTCTTTGAGCAATCCTATTGACCAAGCTGAATTTGGACGTTATCTTGGTAGCCTCTGCACGGCCTCTACGACATTTTCCCCCGAATCGAGCGGGCGGAGGGAGCGATGCGAGTGAAGCGGACCCAAACTCCATTCGATTAACTTGCGGTCCTCTGAAACGCAATCTCAGTTGAAGTCACAATTAGACATGAGGGAACAACTATGCGAGGAATGCAGGTATTGCGATGGGCGCCGCTCTGGCTGGCCTATCTGGCTCCGACCGCTCAGGCGCAGCTCACCATCGTCAGCCACGAACCGGTGATCCTGCGCAACGGCTCGGGCGCCGCGCGATTTATCCTGGCCAACTCCGGGAAATCTGCCCTTCCTCTCAACCTCAGCGCCGGAACCTTTCTCGACGTGACCTCGCACGCCCGGCTTCCGGAGCCCAAGGTCACCTTCGCTCTTGAGGCCGGTGGTATGGCCCTGCCATCGCAGATCGCTTCCGGCGAAACGCTGCAGATTGTTGCCAGCGTCAGCAACATAGCCAGCTCCACCGCCGCCGATGCCAAGCTCTTCAACCAGTCTGAGGAGATCGGCGAGTTGAACGCGGTAGCCGTCGATGTTCCCCTCAACGTCACGCTCGAAGGCAACGGAACCCCTGAAAAGCCGCTCAAGTTCGTCTACGGCAGGAATGTCGCACTTACCCTCAAGAATGGCGGCTCGGAGTTCTTCAGCCTCGATTGGCGATTCCAGATCGGCGGCACTGTGATGGACACCGGAACCGTTACGCTCGTTCCCAACGGCCGCACGCGTATTGTTCTCTCATCGCCCCAAGCGCACAAGGAAGTCTATTCATGGAAGGACTTTGTCCGACCCACCGAGCGCAACGGGCTCCTGATCGTGAGCCAGCACGGCCCTCACGGCGTCGCGAGCGACCTGCTTCCGGTTGAGGCGATTCCGGTGAATATGACCATGATGCGCCTGGGCCCGGACCAGACCGAAGTGCTCTTTGCCATCTACGTGATGATCTTTCTGCTTATCGGGGGACTGCTCTCGCTCATGGGCAGTTCAGTCTTACCGAGCATCCTGAAGAAGATCGCCCTGCACCGGCAGATCAACGATCTGGCCGACCGCACCAGCGGCGTTAGCGCACGCGTCGACTCCTATTTGCGTGTCCTGCTGCGTCTGGAGCGAGCCAAGATCGGAGTTGCGCTGAGCGAGGTAGGTCCGCTTTCGCTCTCCTCCGCCGAGAGGTTTGAGGATGTGACGGTCGCCATCGCGCGGCTGGCCAAGCGCCTCGCTGTAGCCGAGCGGCTCGATGAGTTGCGGCGCTGTTTTGAGGATGCATCGGCAACCGCGCCGCCCTCCATCACCGACGACATCGACCGGACATTGCAGTTGGCGTCCAGTCAATTGCACTCCTTTTCGCTGCCCGACGAAGATGTGAATGCGGCGAATGCTTTGCTGGCCAAGGCCGATGCCTCGCTCGCGCTGCTCGAAGACAGCGACGCTCAGGCCAAGCTGATTGCGGCGAACTTCAAGCAACTGAAAGATCGTCTCAAGCTCTTTCCCACGAACCTCTACGACGATCTCAAGCTGGCACTGCCCGGCATCTTCGCCTTTCTCGATTATCCGTTTGACGAACCAGCCAATATCGTTCGTCCGATGTTTTTTGCCATCGATCACGCCATCGCCGCCATCCATGTGGCTTTGGACTATGCCATGGTCAGAGTCGCCATCCCTGTGGCAACCACTTCGATCGGCGGCGACCCCGGAAAGACCTCAAGAGACCGCCTGCTGGAGCATGAAAGTGAACTCCTCGGCTTGCTTGGCACCCTCTCGTGGAAATCCCTGCGCGCAGCCACTACGCTGGTGCAGGAGATGCGCGAAGACATCTACGAGAAGGACGTCATTGACGAAATCGAAAAGATGCGGGAAGACGGTGCCAGGCGAGTCAGGGTGGTCTTCGATACGCAAAAGGCGCGCCCCTACCTGCCGGTCTACTTCTCGATATCCTTTGACAATCCCCGCTTCTGCGGAGCCGCAGCGCTGAGCCGCCTCGCCTTCAAGTGGAGCTTCCCTGGGGGCCTGTTTGAAGAGGGCTCAAGAGTTTGCCACTATTTCCTGGGAAATGAACCGCTGAACGGCGACCTCCCCGAGCCCGAACACCATGCCAGGAAGCTTGGAAAGAAACGCTTCAGGCTGAAGGATGAGCGGAAGATCAAGATCGCCGTAGCCGTGCAGAGCCACAAAAACCTCGATGCTGCAAATACGATCGAGGGCACCCTGGAGATCCAGCCGCCCAAGCCGCATGAGGCCTCCCGCGCATTCGCCGAGGGGGTGCGCTTTCTGATCGCATTCGGCGTGGCGCTGGCGAGCCTGGAGGCCGGAGCGCTCGATCAGCTCGCCAAGCTCGACTTCTTCCCCGCGACTCTTGCGGTCGTAGCGCTAGGCTTCGGCGCCGACTCGATCAAGAACCTGCTGACCCAAGCGCCCAAAAAAAACGGCTCAGGCGGATAAAGGAGGCGTTCCGGTCCGCGGGTCGTTCGTTGTGATCATTCGGCGCGTCAGGAGGCAGACCAACGTTGGAGATCAAGCTGTCGAACTTAAAGCACAATGGCGCCCCATTGCTTAAGAAAAGGCTTGCCATTCTCTCAAAGTCGCCACACAATCAGATCGGGTTTGTCCTCCTCGTTCTTTCCCGTACTTCAATTTGTAAAGGTTCGGCAAATTGAATGTAAACGTTCGGCAAAACAGAGTGTTTCGCATGGGTTTTGACGACTGCATTCAACAAAATAAGGCCCCTGCCCCAGGTCGTCCCACCTATGTGTTTTCAATCACTTCCTAATTGTGAGGTTCTATGAAAAACCCTGTAACACTTCAATTGCCTTGGGTGCGCCGCGCCGCGGCTGCCTTCGCTGTCACGCTTCTCGTATCCGCCTGTGCGTCCGCGGCCACAATCTTCGTTGCTAAGTCAGGCACAGATGACCCCGGGTGCGGAACGACCCGCGACTCTGCCTGCCTCACCATCCAATACGCCGTCAATAACTCTCATCCGGGCGATCACATCAGCATCGAGCCTGGAGTTTACTCGGAGTTAGTGACCATCAACCAAAACCTGACCCTGCGCGGATCGAAGCGCAAAGAAACCATCATCGACGGCGCGCAGAGCGGCACCGTTGTCACCATTAATGCCGGTGTTACTGCGACAATCGAGCGGCTCACCGTTCGCAACGGGAATGCGCTCTTTGTGGGTGGCCAAGCCAACGCGGGCGGCATCCTCAACGACGGAACCCTCACGCTGCGTAAGTCTGTGGTGACTGGCAACACGAATGCCCTGCCCGTAGGTCTCAACTTCGGTTCCCAGGGCGGGGGAATCGAAAACGGTGGCGTACTTACGATTGACTCCAGCGACATTACCTATAACAACGGTTCCGCTATTTGTTCGGCGGGTGGCGGAATCCTTAACCAAGGCCAACTCGCAATAACAGACAGCTTGATCGCCTATAATACCGGCGGAATTATAGCTGGAGCATGCGTCGTCGATCCGGGGATTCCGGGAATTACCGGTGGGGCCGGTATCTATGTTGAGGGAGGCAATGCGACGATTGATACCACGACAATTCTGCAGAACGACATCTCTGGGGGCGGGTTCACAATTTCGCGCAGTACTCTCAATGAATCTCCGATTGAGGCCTTCCATGGAATTGCCGTGGTCAACAGTACGCTCTATAACTCGGACATCGACGCTGTGTTTTATGACTTTGGTTTCGATGGGTACGTCGAAATGAGCAACAGCACGATGTCGGGGGGAGAGATCGTCAGTGACAGCTACTCCTTCCAGTTTCCCCCACAACCTATCGGTACGATTCGTAACTCCATCCTTGCCGGTTGCGGCGGCACTTTCGCCTCCGGCGACTACAACATCGTTGCTGACTCCACGGATTGCGAACTCAACGGTGGAGCACACGACCTCTTCGGCGTCTCGCCCGACCTTGGGCCGCTGGGCCACCACAGCGGACCGACCGAGACCATGCTTCCCGAGCGCGGCAGTGCGGCCATTGACGGAGGCGACCCGGCCGGCTGCCTCGACTCAAACGGCAATCTGATTACCATGGATCAGCGAGGACTCCCGCGCCCCAATCCCGCAGTTGGTCGATGCGACATCGGTGCCGTTCAGGATGAACGCTTCTAGCAGTAAGCCAATCGCCGCGTGCCGCGCGCCGGGTGCCCCAGGTCCCTCGCGTTTGAGACCTGGGAAGCCCACGAACCTCCAGCGAGCGATGAGCGAGCAGTTGGCCCCACAGCAGGTGGTTTTAGGCTTTTCGGTCAAATTCCGCTCGCGCGGCATCTGAATCATGAGGTGGAAACAAATGAAAAAGACCGCAACGGCCAACGACGAATCCCCTTCCCGACTGATCGACGAGAGGATCGAGGAACTGGGCGATTGGAGAGGCGAAACGCTCGCTCATCTCCGCGCTCTCATCAAGCAGGCTGTCCCCGAGGTGATCGAGGAGTGGAAGTGGCGAGGTGTCCCTGTTTGGTATCACGATGGAATGATCTGCACCGGTGAGACTTACAAAAGCGCCGTGAAGGTGACTTTCGCCAAGGGCGCTTTGCTCAATGACCCTTCAGGACTCTTCAACTCCAGCCTTGAAGGCAACACCCGGCGCGCGATCGATTTCCATGAAGGCGATGCCATCGACGAGGAAGCCTTCAAGAAGCTCGTACGCGCCGCCGCAGCTCTGAACAGATCATCAGCTCGGACTGGATTGTAACGCCGGTCTCCAGACCGGGGTCCCCTGCGAGCGATTTGTGCTCGCAGGGGTGCGAGACCGGCTGTGCTGGCGGCGTCCCGGCCGCCAGACATCGCCCGCGGATCTAGCCCCCCAAGAAGAGCCGACCCGCAGGCGCTGCCAACGACGGCCGCCATCCGTTGCGATAAGCTAAAAAGCAGGAGATCGCGCACCAGCCATGACAGCTTCCCCATGCAAATACTCGACCCTTGCCGTTCATGCCGGGCAATATCCCGACCCCCAGACCGGCGCCGTGAATGTACCCGTTTACCTTTCCTCCACCTTTCAGTTGACCGGGATCGAAACCGACCGCGGCTGGGACTACTCGCGCGCCGGCAACCCCACGCGCGACCGCCTGGAAGAGGCTCTGGCGGCCCTCGAAGGCGGCCACAGCGCTCATGCCTTCACGAGTGGCATGGCGGCCATTTCGGCCCTCGTGGCCATGCTGCGCGCCGGTGACCACATCGTCTGCTCCAGAGACGTCTATGCTGGGACCTTCCGCCTCTTTGACAAAATTGTCTCCGGTTACGGCATCGAGATCGAGTACGTGGACACGAGCAATCTTGCGGCGGTCGAGGCGGCCATCAAGCCGAACACGAAGCTCATCCACATCGAGACGCCAAGTAACCCTCTGATGGTCCTGACCGATATTGCTGCGGTGGCCGAGATCGCCCATTCCAAGGGCGTCGATGTTAGCGTCGACAACACTTTCCTATCGCCGGCGCTGCAAAGTCCGCTGGCGCTGGGCGCGGATATCGTGATGCATTCGACGACCAAGTACCTCAACGGTCACTCGGACGGCCTGGGTGGTGCGCTGATCGGTTCCAGGCCCGAGCACAAGGAGCGGTTTCTCTTCGTGCAGAAAGCAGCCGGTGGGGTGATGTCACCCTTCGAGTGCTTCCTGGTGCTGCGCGGCATCAGGACCCTGCCTCTGCGCATCCGGCAGCACGAGGAGAACGGCCGCGCCGTGGCCGAGTATCTCGCGACGCATCCCAAGGTCAGCAAGCTCGCCTATCCCGGCCTGAAAACCCATCCACAATACGATCTCGCAGTCAGGCAGCAGCGGGGCTTCGGGTCCATGATGAGTTTTGAGGTTGCGTCGCGCGAGGCCGCGGCACGCTTCCTGGCCGCCATCAAACTCTTTCTCAGCGCGGAATCGCTGGGCGGGGTCGAGTCGCTGGCATCGCACTCGGCGACGACGACGCACGGCTCGGTAAGCGAAGAGGTGCGCGCCACCATGGGCATTACGCAGGGCCGCATCCGCCTGTCGATCGGAATCGAGGACAAGGAAGACCTGATCGCCGACTTGGAGCAGGCTTTGGCGGCGGTGTAAGGGGATCAATGTTTGAACCAGCGTATCTCCTGGCAATCGACACCTGCGGACCCACGGGCTCAGTCGCGCTGGGCTCGCTTTCAGGCCAGGCAGTCAAGATTCTCGGCCAGACCGAGCTTGAGGGACGCAATTACTCCGCAACCCTGGTCGCGGCTGTCGCAGAACTGCTGGCGCAATCGGGAATCAAGTTGGATCAGCTTCATGCGATGGTCGCGGTCAACGGCCCCGGCAGTTTCACCGGCGTGCGCGTGGCCCTGGCTGCCGTAAAGGGCTTGGCCGAGAGCGCTCAGATTCCGGTCGTTGCTGTCTCGCGCCTGGAGGTCCTGGCTAGGAAATCCGGCGTGACCTCGGCGTCCCTCGATGCGCATCGCCACGAGATCTTCTTGCGGCTGGGCCCCGCTGGCGAGTTGGGAAATGAATTGCTTGCCGGAGCCGATGAGTTGGCCACCATCTCGCCCGCGCCGCCGCGTATTGCCACTTGCGACGAAGCCGCCGCCTTGCTGTTGGCCTCGGCCTGGCCGGACTCGGAGTTGGTCCGCACAACGCCGCCTACTGCCGCCGATGCCCTCAGGCTATGCGCTCCTCGCGTCGCAGCGGGCCAGTTCGCCGACCTTGCTCTGCTCGACGGGCACTATCTGCGCCGAAGTGATGCGGAGATATTTGGCGAACCGGTCGCGGCATCGGCAGCAAATCCATGACGAACTCATTCACCGGCTTCGAAGTGCGCCGCATGACCGAAGCAGATCTCGATCAAGTCATCGAGATTGCGGGGAGCCTGCCGGAAGCCCCTCACTGGCCGAGATCGGCCTACCAAACCGCGCTCGACCCCATGGCCTCGCCGCCGCGCATTGCTTTGGTGGCCGAGAACACCCACATTGACACGACGGTCGGCTTTGCGATCGCCAGCTTGATTCCGCCCCAGGCGGAGCTGGAGATGATCGCGATTGCGGCGGATTTCCAGGGTAGAGGCTGCGCGAAGCAGCTTTTTTCTTCACTGACCCAGCAGCTTCGCCCGACTGGAGCGGTGGAACTGATTCTGGAAGTTCGCGCCTCCAACCATCGGGCGATTGGCCTCTACCGCAACCTGGGTTTTGCGGAATCCGGTCGCCGTTCGGGCTACTACATTGATCCGGTTGAGGATGCGGTGCTCATGGGCATTCACCTTTGAAATCGCACCCTTGGTTTCGCCGCGATATTCCACATTTTTGGGTACTAACGGTTCATTTAGGGCTTGCGAGTTTCGATCCTGTGGCGATATATGTAAAAGAACGTTAATATTCGGAGGTGCTGGATGGATGAAATACAAGATTCCACGCTGAGCGCAGAAATTAACCGCCTGCAAGCCGAACATCGCAACTACGCTCAGCGGCTGGAAGAGCTGCTCGAAAAGCCCTATCTCTCCGCTGAAGAGCAGATCGAGGAAGTGCGCCTCAAGAAGCTCAAGCTGCACGCCAAGGACCTTATCTTCAATCTGGAGCGCAGGTTGGCGGTCCCCGCTTAGCGTCTTCAAGCTGTTGAATAAGAAGGCAATTTGCCCGGGAGCCGGAGAAGAGCGGCGTCAGTGCGTGAAGTGCGCCTCCGAGATCGGGCGCGGCTGGAACATCGGCTGTGGGGCTCTTTGACTGGGAACCGAGGCAACCGTTTCGGGCGACAGCAGGAACTTCTGCCCTGAAAATACCTCCAAGATCCCACGCTGCTCTGGGAGTTGCATCGCAGCCCTGGCGGCCAGCCAAGCCTCCTTGGTCATCTTCTGGCGGGCATAGATGTCTGACAGCTTGTTGTATGAGACGGCGTTTGGGCTCAACCGGACAAGATGCTCAGCCTCTTCCTGCGCCTCCTCAAGCTGCTTGGTTTCATTGTATAAATGGGCGAGATTTCCCCGTGCCAACGTGTGGTCCGGGTTCAACCGGGTGACGATCTCGTAGGCTTCGATAGCATTGTCTCTCGAATTCAATCCAATGTCATAAACCAATCCCAATTCAAAGACCGCTTCGGCGAAGGCCGTGTCCCTGGCGATGCACTGCAGGTATAGTGATGAAGCTATGTTCATCAGTTCGCTCTTGAAGTTCATCTTCATCCTCAAAGTCGTCCGGACGAAGTTGGAGAGGAACTTCTCTCGTCTGATTCCCAGAAGCGCGTAGCATCTGGCCAGCGCGTAGTAGCCATAGGCACTAACTTCAAGCGTGGTTGGCATCTCCGCCAGGCGCGTCAGGTTGGCTTGGAGTTCGCGAAGGATCTCATCGTATTCATTCTTCTGCGCAGCGAGGGTTCTCAGCAATATCAGGCCGCAAGCGGCATCGGCAAGACCGCCTGATAAGGCCTCGTTCATCCCGTCCCAGGCAGCTCTGCTGTCGCCCACCCTGAGCGATTCGATCGCGTCACAGAACTTCTGCTTTGCCAGAATTGCCGCTAACCCTTCCATGGCCGCTCCTTTTTCACTCGCTTAACGCCCTTGATCGCGCTTGAGGCGGAATCATGCAGCAAAGAGGCTCTCTAATAAACTTCCCAGCGAAAGGGCCCAGTTACTGGGATGAAAGTATGAGCCGGCACTTGTGCCGTACGCAAGGCAAGTATTGAAGCTAAAAAATGCGTTCGGCCGGTGCTGCACCGTGCATATAAGTGTAACTGTTGTGAATTGTACATCCAATCAGAAAATTGCCGACGCGCCGGTATGCGAAGGTAACACGGTGGTAACGATGCGGAATTCACACCTTATAGTGCTGCCACACGGTGCCACGTACTGCGCAGCCAATGCGTCGGTTGACGACGTTGCGTGCTATCCCCCGGGATCGGAGTCGAATTATTCATCCCAGCGCATTCACCGTATAATCGTTTGGACTATGGTTCGTGACGGTTACATCTACGGATTGAGCTTGCTGGCGGTAGCAGCCGCGCTGGCGTGGGCCACCGGCAGCTGGACGTGGAGCATTGTGCCTGTGCTTCTGGCTGCATTTTTTCTCTGGTTCTTCCGCGACCCCAGGCGGGCCGTTCCCACCGAGCCCGGCCTGATTGTCTCGCCCGGAGACGGCCTGGTGACCGAGACGGCCGTCATCTCAACGCCAGACGGGCCCCGGCAGCGCATCAGCATCTTTCTCAGCGTCTTCAATGTGCATGTGAACCGCTCGCCAATCGCCGGAACCCTCTCAAGCGTTCGCTATCAGAAGGGCCGGTACCTGAACGCGATGAACTCCAAATCGGCAGACCAGAATGAGCAGAACATCGCCACCGTCCGCGGCCAAGGCGTTGAAGTCACATTCCATCAGATCGCCGGTTTGCTGGCCCGCCGCATCGTTTTCAACCTGCGCGAGGGCGATTCGGTCGAGCGAGGCCAGCGCGTGGGGCTGATCAAGTTCGGCTCGCGGGTCAATGTCGTGCTTCCGGCCGAGGCTGAGTTGCGCGTCAAGGTGGGCGATCGCGTCAAAGGCGGCTCGAGTGTGCTGGCGGCGATGAACGATTCTGAAATGGTCTCGGCTGTGCGATCCACCATCGGGTCGAGGAGCGCTCGCGCGCTCCCAGTTGAAGTCGAGGGGGACCGCTCATGAATCACCTCGACCCCGCGCTCGCCAAGGCCAGAGCACGAGCTCAGTTGCGCCGCGGAATGTTTCTGCTTCCGTCGCTCTTTACCGTGGGCAACATCGCGGCAGGCTTCTTCTCGATCACCCAGACCATAGCGGCCATCAGCGGCATTGGCGACGCGCATACGCACCTTGACTGGGCAGCCATTGCGATCATCTTTGCAATCCCCTTCGACGCGCTCGACGGGCGCATCGCGCGCATGACCAACACTTGCAGCGACTTTGGCAAAGAGCTGGATTCTCTGGCCGACGCGATCACATTCGGCGTAGCGCCGAGCCTGCTGGCGCTCATCTGGGGATTTCAGTTTCTTCCCGAATCCATCACTCCGGAGTTGCACCAAAATCTCATCCATGCCGGGAGCTTCATCTGCTTTCTTTACCTGATCGGTGGGGTTTCGCGGCTGGCGCGCTTTAACATCAGCCACGACGCGCAGCCGCGCAATCCAGGGCGTCCGGACCGCAAGTATTTTGTGGGCATGCCCATTCCGGCGGCGGCGGGAATGCTGGCCGCCACCGTTCATCTCTGCTATGGCTACCCGGTCGAGGCCTGGTGGATCGCCATCGTCTGGATTGCGCTCGTGGGAACAAGCGGCTTTCTCATGGTCAGCACCTGGCGCTTCTGGTCTGGGAAAGAGTTGAGCCTGTCTCGCCGCCATCCGCGCCAGGTGCTGATCCTCATCGCGTTTGTGCTGTTTATCATCTTCAGGTATTCCCAGGTTGTGCTCTTTGTCTGGGCTCTGGCTTACATGTTCTCTGGCATCTGGGCACGAGCGGCTTATTCATGGCAACGGCGGCGGCGTTGGAGGCTAATCAGCGCAAGCGCTCGGCTTCCTGAATCAACCGAACCGGACCCGCTGAGCCACCCGTAATCTTCGCCATCGAATCCAACGAAGCAAAGGACGCCCGTGTACAAGATCGCCATTGCCGGAGCCTCTACCCTGGTAGGCCGGGAACTGAAGGAAGCCATATCGGAGTCGCCCCTGGGGGCGGCCAACATCGTGCTGCTCGACGAAGAAGAAGCGCAGGGGCAGTTGGACCAGGTGGGCGACGAGGTCACCTTCGTTCAGCGCATCGCTCCGGACGCCTTCGAGCGCACGGACTTTACGTTTTTCTGTGGCTCCCAGGACTTGACCCGGAAGCACTGGAAAGAAGCGCTCAGGGCCGGTTCGACGGTTTTGGATCTCTCCGGCGCACTCGACCAGGAGACCGGCGTCGTGGTGCGCGCGCCTTGGCTTGGTTTTGAAGCGGCGGCGGTGGACCTCTTCACCCCCGCCGTGGTTCCCGCGCACCCCGCGGCGCTGGCACTGGCGCTGCTGCTAGAACGGCTCCAGCAGGCGGCGGCTGTTCGCTTCGTTGCCGCTACGCTGCTGCAACCGGCCAGCGAATTTGGCCGCGCCGCTCTCGATGAACTGCACCAGCAAACCGTCAGCCTGCTCAGCTTTCAGGGATTGCCGCGCCAACTCTACGACGCACAGGCAGCCTACAACCTGCTCGCCGGTCTCGGCGAGGGTGCCAGGGTTAGCCTGAGCTCAGCCGAGGCCCGAATTCGCCGCCACTATGACGCGCTCTCCGCCGGCCGCTGGCCCGCGCTCGCATTGCAGGTGATTCATGCGCCCGTTTTCCATGGCCACACCTTCTCGATTGCCATCGAATTGGAACGGCCCGTCGAGATCGCGGCTATCGAAGAGGCCTTGAGCGGCGGGCACGTGGACCTGGTGTTGGAAGATACCGATTCGCCATCGAATCTCGCTGCTACCGGCCAGAATGACGTGCTGGTCAGGATTCGCCCCGAAGTGAATCCGGAGTCAGGCCACCGCAACTCAAGTCAGACGTCGCGGCTCTGGCTGTGGGCTGCGTCGGACAATCTGAGGCTCCAGGCGCAAAACGCCGTTGAGTGCGCCCTGGACCTGCGCCGTCTGCGTCCGCAAGGAACGGTGCAATAGGGCGAGATTGCTTTCCAAGTTTCGCTCGCCACCCTCGACAAAGCCCTTCAAAGTGCCGCACTCGCTGCCGGTGTCGCACTTCTGGCCTGAGAGCCTCTTGCAAAATTGAATTTAAGTTGCAAAATGCGTCAGGGCACGACTTGAGTCGTGCCGAAAGAGCAACAAAATTGCCGAAAGAGCAACAAAATAATGATGGGCCTTAGCCCCTGCGGTTTTTGTTTTCTGCAATTTACAATTCCGCACCGGCTAAAGCCGGAGTCTGAATTGGCCATTTGCGGCACGACTGAAGTCGTGCCCTGACACTTCATATCTCACAGAGATTTATTTTGCAAGCTGCTCACAAGCGCCGGCTTTCATTCCACCTGAGCTCGCAAGCTTTACCCGAAACTGTCCCAACCCGTTGCCCACGCCACATCGCACTCCTTTCCAGTTACACACCCCGCATTGCGTTGCGCAGATGCGAGGTTTACCTTTTCAAGGTGAGCATGGAGGAGATTTCGATGCATTGGATCAAACGGATCGCCCTGATCTTGCCAACTTGCGCGGTGGTCCTCTGTCTGGGGACCCCCGCGCACGCCGCCGAAGCACAAGCCGCGCCCGCCAAACTTTCGCAGCCAGCCGCCAACTCAACCCCATCGAGCGAACGGGATTGGTGGAAGAATGCGGTGATCTACGAGATCTACCCGCGCAGTTTCCAAGACTCGAACGGCGATGGCATTGGCGACCTGAACGGCATTACTCAGCGGCTCGACTATCTGAGGGAACTGGGCGTCGACGCGATCTGGCTGACTCCCTGCTACCCGTCACCGCAGGTGGACTTCGGTTACGACATCTCCGACTACGAGAACATCGACCCAAAGTACGGCACGCTGGCTGACTTTGACCGCCTGGTGACCGAAGCTGGCAAGAGGCATATCCGGGTGCTGATGGACATGGTGATGAACCACACTTCAGATCAACACAAGTGGTTCATTGAGTCGCGGTCGTCCCGCACCAACGCTTTCCGCGACTGGTATGTGTGGCGCGACGGCAAGGGCGAAACAGCCAACGATCGAGGCGTGCCGCCCAATAACTGGCAGTCGTACTTTGGCCACTCGGCGTGGCAGTGGGACGAAAAGACCCGGCAGTATTATTACCACAAGTTCTATATTCAGCAGCCGGATCTGAACTGGAACAATCCCAAGGTGCACCAGGCCTTCGAGGAGATCGTTCGGTTCTGGCTGCGGCGCGGAGTGGGCGGCTTCCGTTTCGATGCGATTACCACGCTCTACGAAGATCCCAGCATGGCCGATGAGGGTGTGGTCAAAGACAAGGATGGCAACCCGGTCATCAACGCCTACGGCGATCCGCAACTGGACAATTCAAAGACCGACAACCAGCCGGGGCTGCACGCGGTAGTCGAGGAGATGCGGGCGACAGTGGATGCCTTCAACTCCTCCCAATTTCCGGGTCAGCGTGTAATGATCGGCGAGACCTACATGCCGAATATCGCGGAACTGGCCAAGATGTATGGATCGAAGGCCAAGCCGGAGTTCGAGCTTCCCATGGACACGCAAGTAGGCTTCATCAACAAGCTGGATGTGGCCCAGTTTCGCGCCAAACTAACGGACGTCGAAACGCAAATTGACGGCAATACTCCGCTGCTGCTCTTCGACAACCACGACAATCCGCGGCTGGACAAGCGCTACTGTGACGGAGTTCATGACGCTGACATTCAGAGGGTGATTTCGACCATCTTGTTTGCAAGTAGAGGAGCGGCGCTCTTCTACTATGGCGATGAGATCGGAATGACAACAACCCCGCCGACACGCAAGGAAGACGTGAAAGATCCGATCGGTGTTACAGGTTGGCCTAAAGAAAAGGGCCGCGACGGGGAGCGGACGCCGATGCAATGGGATGCGAGCGCTCAGGCCGGGTTTACCACGGGCACTCCATGGCTTCCGGTGCCGCCAGACGCGGCGGTAATCAATGTGGAAACCGAAATAAGCGACCCCAATTCGCTGCTTGCCTGGTACCAATCTCTGATCCGGCTGAAGAAGACCAATGTGGCCTTTGAGCACGGAACAAATGTAATGCTCGATACTGCCAACGACAAGGTATTGAGCTGGATGCGTCAGACGCCGGGAGCGCCGGCCGTGGTCGTGTCTGTCAACTTCACTGCCACGCCGCAGACGGTAGGCCTGAGCATTCCCGGCGCGGGCGGCAAGGTGAAGACCCTGCTGAAGACTCCTGGCGCAGGCGATCCCGAGTCGCTTGGTCAGATTCAATTGGGTCCGTACGGGGTTTATATCGGGCAAGTGGAGTGAAGATCTGCGGCCAAAAATGAAGACGCCAGAAACCGAAGTCTCTGGCGTCTCAATCGCGGTAAACTCGCACGTTGCCTGGACCAACCATCGCCCCGTTTAGCTTTCAGATGAGTCTCCGGGTTGCCCCGAATCCCCATATCTTCAAGCTCTGCCGGCGACAAGAGCATCGAGTCGCCTCGATTCTCGCATCCTTCAGCGGGCCTGTAAGCGAAGCCCCGGGTCGCCCCGGCTCTGCGCTTCTCCAGTTCCGCCTTCCGATGAGGTTCCGGGTCACCCCATCCCCCGCATCTTCCGGGTTGCCTACGGTGAGTCTTCGGGTCGCCCCCGAATTCTCTCCTTCCGGCCTGGCCTTGGGCTCGGCTTCCGGGTTACCCCGGCTGCTCTGCCTTTCGGCCTGCCTCGGGATCGGTCTCCGGGTTTCCCCGGATCTTTTCACCCTTGGTCTCGCCAGTAGATGGATCTCCGGGTTGCCCCGAATCTCGCACCCTCCGGCGATGCCGTCTCCGCATCCTCGGGTCGCCCCAATTGCTGCGTCTACGGCTGTGCCGCTCCACGTCTTCTGGTTTCCCCGAATCCTGTTTCTGCGGCTGGGCCGATGTTGACTTCCCGGCTCAACTCGAACTTTGCATCCTCGACGCTAGGCCGTGGATGAATCTTCGTGTCCAATCGGGTCTTGCACATTCGCGCCTGACTCTGGATGCTCTCATCAATCTCATTCGGCCTTCCACCGCCGTCGCCGGCTGCGGAGTGCCGTTTTCAATTCATCCTGCATCGTACTGTCAGGCCAGAACTGCGTTTCCAGTTCCCTACAGGTTTACCAACTGGGTGGAGATTAGGCCGATTCGATCTGTGGATTCAAGTGCAAAAAAAGGCGAATCCTGTGGATTTCACCATGTGTGGTGCATTAATCGGCAAGGCGCCGGTTGGATGTGGGGCTGTGTCTGCCTTTCGCCAAGAATATGCCGTACGCCGAGAGAGCCGGCGAGCAGTGGCGCAAGAACTAACATCGTCAGAATCGCCGTATTCTTTGTGCTTCTCCGAGGCATTTTTGTCGAGGCCGAAGGCATGCGCAAAGGAATCATGGGTCTAAATAACTGCCATACAAGAAATGTCGCCATGTGACCTTGCCCTCAGAATGCGTAGCCCTTAGGTTTTGGTTTTGAGAGATCAATTCATCTCGTCGTAGTCGTCGTGACGGTGGGAATGTGGAAATCGGTTTGATCGATTTCCAAGGTTGG
>JBEKCA010000085.1:0-21014 GCA_050015115.1 Occallatibacter sp. | reverse complement strand
ATCCGCTTTACTTGGCGCTCAGACTCTCCTCCGGCAGCCACTGATAACTGACAAATGCAAGCCTCTTGCTGTCGGGCGACCAGGGGGGAACATTGATGGTTCCCTGCCCTCCAAATAGCTTCGCCAGCACGTGGACCCTCTTGTCTTTCACCGACATCAGCTTCAGTTCCACATCCTTGTCCGCCGGATGACCCGTCACTCCCTTTTCATACGCCAAAAAGACCATCCACTGCCCATCGGGCGAGAGATGCGGAAACCAGTCGCTGTTCTCATCGTTAATGACTTGCTCTTGCTCGCTCCCATCGGCCTTCATCCGCCAGATCTGCATATGCCCGGTGCGCTCGGAGTTGAAGTAGATGTACGCGCCATCGGGCGAATAATCGGGGCCATCATTGAAGCCGGCGGCCCTGGTCAGTTGCGTCTCTTCGCCGCCCGCTACGGGAATGGTGTAGATGTCGAAGCTGTCTCCGCGCTGTCCGGTGTAGGCCACCGTCTTGCCGTCGGGCGCCCAGCCGTGCCAATACGACGGCGAATTCTTCGTTACCAGCCGAGGCACACCGCCGGCGATCGGCAGCACATAGACATGGGACTTCTTGTCATCTCCCGACGAGTCACTAACCGCCAGCCATTTGCCGTCTGCTGAAATTCCGTGATCGTTATTGCAACGGATCTGTGCGCCAGTATCGACGACCGAAAGTTCGCCACCAGAAAGCGCAAGCCGGTGAATCTTCCCATCCTGATTGAAGAGCAGAAAGCTGCCATCGGGAGCCCAGTTAGGCGCTTCAAAGTGCGCCTGAGCGACATAGGCAACTGAACGGTCCCCGGATGCAATCGGCACCGTCTCCAGCACGCTCACCAGCACAGGCTTACCGCTCGGCGGTTTCAATTGTTGCAGGCTCACGTTGGAAAAGACGGCCTTCTCCACCACATCTTTGTCGTGGGAGCAGACGCCGATGCCAATATAGAAGTCTCCGGTCAGCGCCAGCTTTGTGGATGCGCCGGCGGGCTGCAGCTTTCCGTCCTTCCCCGCGACAAACGCGTAGAAGAAATCGCCGCGCTTTTCGAGCCTGACCGTCTTCGGGGCAGTCGTGGCAAATTCAACCTCGTGTGTGTCGGAGCCAGCCGGGTTGCGGAATTGCAGCGAGGTCAGGCCGTTTCCGTGCACGGCAATATCGACGGCCGAGGAGTTGCCGTCGAGCGACTGCCGGATCATCAGCACTGCCTTGCGATGCGGATTGCCCGTCGTGCCGGCAAAGGCGATGCCGGCTGTCAGCGCGGCGTCTCCCGAAACCTTCTTCCAGACAAAATGGAAGTCATCGATGCCGAACCACATATTCTCGCCGCTTCCGCTGACCGTGTATGCGTTGTGCGCGGCGTCGTATTCTGCGGAACCCGCGTGAAGCACTGTACCCACATCCTGGTGGCTCTCAAAAATCCCAAGCGGTTGGGCGGCAACAGCAGATGCGATCATCGCCATAACTCCTATCATGCCGAGTTGTTTGATAAAACTCGTGAACATATTCAACCTTTCAGAACTCTGAGACTTTTATGTCGTTTGTCAAATCGTATCCAACGCTGAGAAAGCACAGCCTCAATCCTGCTTTTTCAACACGCCAGCATATTCGCAATCAGAGTTTCCGTCGTTTTGGACTGCCGCAGGCCCCTCGCAGGGGGTGTGGCGATCACAGATTTTTTATTGCGCGGGAATGAGAATCCTGCTAGTCGAGCCAAACCTTCTGAAGTCGCTGAACCTCAGATCGTTACGTTCCAGCATAGACACCCCCCTGCCCAGAACGATCTCTCCTTCAACCGGCAGCAGGTAGTCATGGCCCTCAAGCGCCACAAAGTCGTAATCAACGCGGACGGCCGCCCGGCGAATGGGAAACTTCGGTGGCACCTCATCGGTGATCATTGTGAAGCTGCGCACTCCATGCGTCGCACGGTCAATGAAGAGCTGTCCGTGGTAGCCCGCCTTGGCGGATCTGTCGTAACCAGCATCCAACTCGAAGGAGGAGTCTTTGAGAGCTACTCGATACGTGAAGATCTCCAGCGGTTCACCCGCCAGCGTGCCGCTTTCCTTCCATTGAATATCGGCTTTCGAGGCTGGTGCAAAAATGCCACCGAGCGCCTCGCCAAACTCGCCCGCCGAGACCATTCCGGTATCGAGAGATTCTGTCGCTTTGATTTTGGCGCCATTCTTCTCTTTGACAAGAAGAGTTCTGCTTTCCTCGTGATTCAGGTAGGTCAATAACTCTACAATCCTGTCCCGGGATTTCCAGTTGCCCTCTCCACCGGCATCGATATAGCGGCTCGTGGTCTGCCTGCAGATCAGGTTGGGAAGCGATCCGCTGAAGGCAATGGCGTTCGCGCGCGCGTCGGAAAGGATCTGGTTGAGTTCGTCCGTTCCGGGACGATCCGCAGGCTGCGTGGAAATCTCGAGCCTGGGCGGATCGGACAACTGAAGCGCGGGACCGTTGCCGCTGATCCCATTGGCCGAGGCCAATTCCGGGGCCCTTGCTTTCGTATCATTGAGCGCGAAGACACCGGAGCTCTCCGTGGACTTTCCCCCCTGTTTCAGAGTTACTTTCACCTCATACTGGCCTCGGGAAGCCGACTTGATGGAAAAACTATTCAAGTACGAATAGAATTCGAGGCCGGGCTGCAGCCTGGTAATCATGGGCGCGCCGCCCAGCGGAACACCGTCGCGCAAAACCTGGAGTTGCATCGTCGCAGCTTCCGGCGACTTGGGATCCACGTGCGCAAGCAGAAAGACGGATAAGCTGTTGACGCCGGATGGCAACTGGCCGAGAAGATTCGGCTCCACGCGTTTGTCGCCGTAGAGAAGTGGTTCGGATTGACTGTCTTCTTTGCCGCCTGGCTCGGTCTTTCGCACCAGGACCAGATCGCTCATCTCCGGCACGGCAGAGGTGGGAACAACCTCGAAGGGTTGCCGCCGTGCTGCTGCTTTCCCGCTGTAGTTGTCGTGAACAACCGTCTCAAGAACATAGGATCCCGGCGGAACAATGAAGGGCTTCGCGAAGGAGATGAACTCGGAGTTGGGATTATGGTTTCCAGTGACCCGGCGGTAGGGGAAATCTTCGCTGAAGCTCTCGATGACAACGCCGGTGCTGTCCTTGATATTGGCCAGAATCGACACGTGCGCCGTGTCTAGATGTGTGCTCGCGTCCTCGCGAATTTCAAAGCTGGCTAGCGGCGCTTCGACTGCCAGCACATTCAGGTTTCCCTCGGCTTGATGCCCCATGCGCAGCACTTTGGCGTTGTAATCCAACTCAGCAGGCAGTTCGGTGCGTCCCAGCAGCGCCATCAACGGCAGCACAAAGGGTTGGACGTCTTCGGTAATTCCGGCATTGGGAGGCAAAGCCAGATAACCCGTCCGGGTGCGAACTTTGAGACCTGCCCGCAGTGGCTTTACAACGGTCACGTGAAAGCTCCCGTCGTTAATGTGGGTAGGTGACACATAATAAGCCTCGTAGTAAGTTGTCAAATCGCGGATCAGTTCTTTGGCGGGGGTGGAAAGATTTTCTGAGGCATTCATCATATCGCCCCCCGTCCCCTTGGACAGAACAGCGGCGGGGGAGGCGGGGTCGTCGACGAGAGATCCGCCATTTGTCGGGATGGTGGTCATATGAGGCCCTGTATTAGGTCCCATCATCCCCGCCCCGAGATCGGATGCACTTAAGACTACCGTCTCACGCGTAGCATCCAGCTCGTCCGTGCGGACAACATAAATGCTAACACCGGCCTGAGCCGCCGCTCCGATGATCGACTGAATCGCTTCCCTGGCCCGCGTGTCTTTTCCCGATTCGCCATGCGAGCCACCGGTCAAATCGCTCCCGGAAGTGAAATACACCACCGCCTTGCGTCCCTTAAGCGTCTTCTCGGACTCCACCAGAGCTAAAAGGCAACCCAGCCCGGCAGGAATATGTTCCTGCGTGGGAATTCGGACGGATGTCTGCAGAGCCGCGCCGATTGACCTTGCCAACGCACGCTGCCTCGTGTTTACTGCGGCCCCCGAGGGGTCAATCCCTGTTTGGGCCACCTTTGCAAGCTTTTCTTCCACCGGGTTGGCGGTCACTTTCGTTCCATATTGTCCGGGCTGAACAGCGGAAGCGATAGCCTCGACGATCGCCTTGCGGTCGGTGGTAAAATCCTGCTGCAATTGCAGCCGTCCCCACACGTCCATCACCGAGAACTGAAACCCACTGCTGGGAAATACCTTTAGGAACTTCGCAACTGCGTCGCGCAACCTGCGGCTGGTTTGCCGGCCGGACGCATCGGATGCATCGAGCAGGCTATCGCCCGATAACTTCTGCTTTGAGGGCTTGTGAGTGCTCCCGATCCCCGGCCGGTTGAAAAGAAGTGTAACCAGCGGCTCGTCCTGCTGATTGCCGCTCACCATATGAAGCTGTGTCAGAGTGACCGGAACGCCGTTGTCGGTGATGGAAATCTGATTGGGTTGCAGGTCCAGAATCGGCTTATTCCGTTTGTCATGCACCATCAGGTCCAGCCGAACCTCATTCGATTGCAGTTGCAGGTTCTGCTGTTCTGCCACAGGTTGCATTTGCTGGGCAAGGGCCGTAGCGGCGGCCACAATCCCAAGGATGATCGCCGCTTCTATTGAAGTGAACTTTCGAACCATGGTTCTCATTTTTTCTGAACCTTTTTCGCATTCTGTTGTCAGGGTAGATGGAAGAAGCGGGGGGCCTTGTGGTGTCCGCTGAAGAGAAACAGCGCACGCCTGGTTCGACTCCCTGCGTCTTGTTTCATCTTCTGCGAACGGATACACCTTTCAGGAAAGAATCAATGCGCCCGTCTCGCATAGGCTGAGCACAGCTCATCGACCCTGTTTCCAGTCAACCGCCGGCAATCAATTCTACCTGTCGGTTGTGTGACAAGCAATTCAATCGGCAGCTCGCTGCCGGCAAAGATCCCGTCCCGTGCAGCTCGCTCAACGACATCTCCGCAATCGATGGCGTCGGGTTTTAACGGAGAATGGAGGAGCAGCTACCGGGCAACAATAAAACTGTCCTCGGTGCGCGTCACTGCGTTATAGAGTGTGTCGCGCTCCACTGGCACGCGCCCGGCCTCGGTAATCAGACGGCAAAGCTCCTTGCGGGTCATGCCCTGGGGCGTCGTAGCCCCTGCATCGTGGTAGATCTTTTCTTCAACCACAGTCCCATCCAGATCGTCGGCTCCAAAACGAAGCGCGATCTGAGCGATCTTGGGCGTCATCATCTGCCAGTAAGCCTTGATGTGCGGAAAGTTATCCAGCAGCAGTCGGCTCACAGCGACCTGGCGAATGTCGGTGAGGCCGGTCGTCACCGGAAGATGATCGAGCGCCGTGTTCTCCGGGTGAAAGGCCAGCGGAATGAAGGTTTGAAAACCGCCCGTATCATCCTGCAATGCGCGCAATTTCAGCAAGTGATCGACGCGGTCTTCGTCATCCTCTATGTGGCCGTATAACATCGTCGCGTTGGATTTAAATCCCAGTTTGTGAGCCAGCCGCGCCGTGGTGAGCCACTCCTCGCCGTCGATCTTGTGGTCGCAGATAATCGACCGCACTCGTTCGGCAAAGATCTCGGCCCCCCCGCCGGGCATCGAGTCCACGCCCGCATCGCGCAGCTTGATAAGCGTCTCTTCGATCGTTAGCTTGGCCCGCCGCGCCAGGAACGCGATCTCGACCATTGTGAAGGCCTTGATGTGAACCTTGGGGAAGCGTTGCTTCAGGCCACGCACCAGATCGAGAAAGTATTCGAATGGCAGATCGGGATGCAGCCCGCCGACGATGTGAAACTCGGTCACAGCCTCCGAGTAGCCCGAGGCCGCCGTAGCCCAAGCCTCTTCGAGAGCCATGGTATAACCGGCCGGATCACCCTTTTTGCGCCCGAAGGCACAGAGCTTGCAGGCCGCGACACAAACATTCGTTGGATTGATATGCCGGTTGACGTTGAAATAGGTTACGTCCCCGTGCAGCCGTTCGCGCACATGGTTGGCCAGCCAGCCCACGGCCAGCACATCCGACGATCCATAGAGCGCAAGGCCATCGTTGAAGTCCAGCCGCGAGTTCGCCATCACCTTCGCGGCAATGGGCTCAAGACGTGAGTCGCGGGTTCGAAACGCCGCCAGCGGCCGGGAAGCCGCAGTCTCGCTCTGCATACACCCATGATACAGAAACCGGTCCCCAGTCCCTGCATCTTTCACTTCTGCGCGTTTCGCGCCGACACTGCCTGAGGCTCGATCAGCACGCCGTCAAAGAGCGAGGCCGCCAGCAACCTGCCTCCCGCGGCGCGAATACGATTGATGCGGTAGCCGGTCTGAGCCCAGGTCCAGGAAAGAGACTTGGGATTGATCGCGAAGACCTGGTCACTCAACTGCGAACTTGCAAGGATCTTGCCCAGCGTCGTGTCAAACGTCACGTCGTCCACGTCATTCAATGGAAACCGATTGACCCACAGCCACGTGTGGCCCAGGTCGCGCGTGAAGTAGACGCCCTCGCGGGCGCCCAGCCACAAGGTTCCATCCGCGGAGAAGACGACGCAATGAATGCGCGTCAACATGGCGGGAATCCCCATGGGCGTCCAGCTCTGGCCGTTGTCTCGCGACAGGACCGCCCCATCCTGACGCACTGCGGCCAAAACCGCGCCGTGCGCGGCGACGGAGAGATAATTCACCGAATCCATCACCGGGCCGCCCTGCCAACTTGCGCCCTTATCCTTGCTGGTGAACAGCCCCGCCGTGGTCGAGGCAAGCCAGGCCTCCCCCGACAGGTCGAGGCCATAGACGCGACCGCCGATCTCGCGGCTCTTGTCTGGAGCTTCTTTCTCGACATGAACCCGCGTTCCAAGGTGCGTCTCAACGGCCGTCTTCAGCAGCGTGTTTTGAATTGTGCTGCGCGGGCTCCAACTCGCGGCCGAAGCGTCCTTATCGGCATCGGAGGGACCGGGGATGCCCTGGTCCAGTGCGAAGATACCGCTGTTGGTTCCTGCCAGGATCGTTCCATCGGGCGACTCGGCCAGTGCAAAGACATCGCGTCCATCGAGGCCGTTCGAGATCTGTTTCCAGTGCGCGCCGTCGTCGCCGGAGACAAAGACGCCGCCAAAGCTCTTGTCATTCACCACACCTGCAAATACCCGCCCCGCGCTGGCACCAGCCTTGCCGCGGCCATCGACCAGCAGCGCCTCCACGCGGCGCTCTGAGAAGCCTTGGTTGGAAGAGACAAAGCTGGCGGCCGCGTCGTGGCTCGACAAAACGCCGCCGCGGTCCACGGCAAGGAGCACATGCGACGAGTCCCTCGGATCGACAAAGACATCGTTGACGATCATCTCTGGGCCGGTCATGCGCTGGAAGCTCTTGCCGCTGTCGACGCTTTTATAGAGGCCTTCGGTGGTTCCGGCATACACTACGTCGAGATTGGCCGGATCCTGCTTGAGCACGCGTGTTCGGCGCGCGGCCGAGGGAATGCCCTCAATCTTCTTGAAAAGCTCGGCCGCATTCACGCTCTTGTAGATGCCTGAGCACGCGCTGGCAAACACGATCTTTGGCTGCTTGGGATTGACGATGATCGAGAAGACATCGGAGTCGTCGATGACTCCCTTCTTGATGTTGTGCCAGGTCTTGCCGCCATCGGTCGTCTTCCACGGCAGATGCCAGGTTCCAGCATAGATGATCGCGGGGTCGTTGGGATCGATCGCCAGCGACTCAATCTCGTGAATCTCCTTGCTGCCCGGCGGACTGATTAGAGTCCACGACGAGCCGTCATCCCTGCTCTCGAAGACCCCCTCAAGGGTTCCGGCATAGAGCATTCTGGGATTTGATGGCGATTGCGCAAAGGCGCGAACCGACTGTCCCCTCAGGTCCGCAACGGCGCTCCAGTTCCAGCCCCCGTCGTGACTCACCCACAGACCCCCGCCGGGATGGTTCAGCTTCCAGGCAGCCACAAAGATGGTCGCGGGATTGGCCTGGTCCACCACAATATGGTCCAGAATCAGGTCATCCGAGGAGTCGAGCTTCGACAGTCGGCGCCAGGAACCGCCTCCATCCAGCGACTCATAAAGCCAGCTGTTGGTCGCGCCGAGATATAAGTGGCTGGGTTGGCCGGGCACCGCGGCAAATGCGCGCGCATCGCCGCCCGCAGGGCCCACAGCGTTCCAAAGCGATTGCGCCGCCAGGCCGGGAATCACAAGCAAAGCCAGCACCATGATGAATGCCTGCGCGAATCGTCTAGACCGTACGGATGGATCAAGGCAAACTCGCAGGCAATTCATATAGAAAACAGACCCCCTTAGTTCATTCGATGCGCGAAAGAGCGCGAAAAATGGAAGAGGTTGACCGTTGATCCGGTCAACCTCAAGTAAGTGCACGAGGAATCCCTCAACCTGGTTTCAGTCCGAGTGCATCATCTGCATGCCGGAGGATCGGTTTTACCGCCGGGCAGACCTGTGGACTGCCCGGGTTTGACTAATTCTTCTTTACTGCCGCAGCTTTCTTCCTCGGCGCGGACTGCTTTGTTGGCAATGGTTTGCGTATCTCTGCCTTCACTTGGGACTCATCAACCGGTTTGGTTCCGGCCACATCGGTAGAGAAGTTGGCTCCGGCAGGAACCAGGTAGTCCTCCACACTCTGGTCGTCGGTCGAACTGCTCGCCACGATCACTCTTGACGAATCGATGCCCTTCTCCGTCACCAGATATTCCTTGGTATTGACAGCGCGCTGAGCGGCGAAATCCTCCACCTTAACGTGCTTGTTTTTGAGTGCTGCCGCTTGCTCCTTGGCCATCTTAGTCTTTTCTTTGGACGTCGCGGTGCCGACGACGACAATCTTCGAGTCAGATTGCTTCTGCAAGTCGAGAGCGACCTCATCCAGGCAAGCCTTGGCTTCATTATTCACGCGCGTCGGGCGCTGCTTGTCGGTTGCAAAGCCGATTGAACAAAGCGACTGCGTGTGCGGAACCGGAGGCACATACGGGGCCGTGATCGTGATTCCGGTCGACGCCGTCGACGATTGTCCTTTGTCATCGGTTACGTTACAGGTAATCCCTACCCCGCCGGTCGGTGCGCCGACCGACGAGTAGGACGCTGTCCTGCCATCTCCGTTGATTGTTCCGGCGGTGGCTGCGTAGCTGTAGGTCAATGGACGATTCTGTGGGCTGACGCCGCTGGCGGTAATCGTGCTCGAGTCGCCTGGCTTGATCGTGCCCGGGTTGGCCGAGCAACCGATCGTCGGCGGATCAAAGGCCTTAACAACGAAGGTAGCGGAGGCATCGGCAGCCTGCCAGGGCCGCAAGCCTTCCTTGCCCGGCTTGCCTTCCTTCACTCCGCAAATCACGGTGTACGTGCCAGGGGCCAGCGAAGCGGTTGCAACCGAGGCTGTCATTCCATTGCCCGTTACGCCGTTGCCGGACCAACTGTAGACCGCATTCAATCTCGAATCCAGATTCCCAGGCAGCGCCGTCACTGTAACAGGGTCTCCAGGGAAGACCTGGGCCGGGTTTGACGTGCATTGCAGGGTCACCGGCGGGGGAGGAGCGGACGTCGGCGGGAAGACCAGACCCGTGCTCACGCGCAACGCATTAATCGGAACGCTTCCGCCGATGTTGGCGCCATAGTCGACGTGCATGTACTCATAGTCGACCTGAATAAGACGCAACGCCAGATGGTGACGAAAGAGCGGCGTGTTGTAATCCAACCCGGCTCCGCCCGTGATGACCTCGCCCCAGGTATACAGGTTGTGAGCCGGACCATCAATCAGAGCCCCGCCGCCAAGCACATGGACAAACGGCGTCCACTGCTTGCGGACGTCGCGGAAGACTAAGCCGCCGGCCACAGTCGTGAAGCCGTCGTTGTTCCCTTCTGTCCCATCCATTCCGGTGGGATTGTTGTTCTGTATGCCCCACTCATGAACGCCAACCTCACCGGTCAACCCGAGATGGCGGCCAAGGAAATAGGAATAACTGAAGTCGCCGCCCAGAGCCACATGGTGGTAGTTCACGGGCAGATTTGTGTCCGACTTATCGACTGAAGAATCTACTTGTCCATGCGGAGAAAGAAAGCTGTATCCGAGAAAAAGATTCCACTTTGGCGGAGGTTCAAGCCCGGGAGCTTCCTTAACTGACGCGGCAACCTGGGCGTTAACAGCAGTTGGTAGTAATGTCACAAAAGCCAAGGCAATAAATCGGTACACAGATCTTGAAAAACAAAATGACATGCGTCGTTCCTCCGCAATCTTTCAAACGGCAGGCAGGCAACTGCCTATTAGCAAAAATTCATGCCACATGACACACCTCGACCGGAAGGGAAAGATGTGCGACTGTCTATATTTCTGTATTTACAGTACCATAGGCGGGATTGGGGACGAAGTTAATTAGCGCCAGCATGTTATCCTCTTGGCACCCGAAGAACACCTGGCAGGGGAAGGGTGAGTTACTCTGGTAACAGATTACTTCTACATAAACTCCGCAGTTTTCCTATACAGCATTCAGAGTCTTCAGCAAGCTGCGCGGCTCACGCTGGATTTTCTCTTGAAGCAGTGTAATCGCATATATAAGTTGTTCCGGGCGCGGCGGGCATCCCGGCACGTAGACGTCGACCGGAATTACCTGATTGACGCCCTGTAGCAGCGCATAGTTATTGAAGACTCCGCCGGAGGTGGCGCAGGCACCCATCGAGATCACCCACTTCGGCTCCGGCATCTGGTCGTAGAGCCTGCGAATCACTGGAGCCATTTTTTGCGAGACTCTTCCGGCAACCACCATTAGATCGCTCTGCCGCGGCGAGGGACGAAAAACCTCGGCGCCAAAGCGGGCCACGTCAAAGCGCGAGGCGCCCATCGACATCATCTCGATAGCGCAGCAGGCAAGCCCAAAGGTCATCGGCCATACCGAGTTCTTCCTGACCCAGTTCACCGCAAAGTCCAGCGAAGTGAGTAGAACGCCCTCCGGTTCTTCGTAGCCGTAGTTCACTTCTTTGAGCTTGATGCGGTTCCGCGCGCTCGAGTCCAGCGCTCCGAATAGATAATGATCCCGCTCTGCAGTCTCCGCCATAAAACTACTATACCCTCATACGATTAGACGCGGCTCAGTGGGTCGGAGGTTCTCTCTGCTGTCTTCACGCTCTCGCCTTACGTCTTTCAGCTCCGTCTTTCCGTCACCATTGCAATTCCGCATTGGGCTGATCTGTAGGCGTGGCTCTGAAACCAAAAGACTGTGGCTTTATACCCTAAAAGAAATAAGGAATCCATGAAAAACTTGCCGATTACCATGAGAATTATGTAAGATTCGTCCCAACATACCATCCAGTCGGCAATTGCCTCGTGATCGCGGCTGCCTTCTCCTGGCGCATGCGGTCCATCGGCGGCGTGTGTCAATTCATGCCGGCGTTATCGGTGGTTTGTATAGATTCTGCGGGGGCGGCAGGAGACCTCCGCCGTCGTAAGTTGCTCGTTATTGGTCGTTTTTGGTCGAATTCAGTCTGGAGTGGAATCGTATGTGCCGTCGCGCTATCAAGTTATTGATCCTGTTTCTCTGTCTGGGAGTTCCGACGCTGGCCATAGCTGTAGCCCCTGACCTGCGCCCATCGCCTCCGGCCACACAAGCCCAAGTCGCCGCCCTCGAACAGGCAATCCGCGATGCGCAGACCTCTGGCGACAACGCCTGGGTACTGATCTCCGCCGCTCTTGTGCTGCTCATGACCGCCCCCGGCCTCACGCTCTTTTATGGCGGTCTGGTCCGCCGCAAGAACATCCTCGGCACCATGATGCAGAGCTTTGCCATGATGGGTCTGATCACCGTCCTTTGGGCTGTGGTCGGCTACTCGCTGGCCTTTGGGCCGGGCAACGGCTTCATCGGAGGCCTCCAGAATGCCTTCCTGCGCGGTGTCACGCTTGCGCCCAATCCAAATTATGGCGGCACCATCCCTGAGCAGACTTTCATGATCTACCAACTCATGTTTGCCATCATCACTCCGGCGCTTATCACCGGGGCTTTCGCAGAACGCGTCAAATTCAGCTCGATGGCCGTCTTTCTCACTCTCTGGTCGCTGGTTGTCTACTGCCCGATGGCGCACATGATCTGGGGCGTCGGCGGCATCCTAAACGTCTCCGGCGGACGTTGGCCGGTCTTTGACTTTGCCGGCGGCACGGTCGTTCACATCACCAGCGGCGTCTCCGCACTGGTTTGTGCTTTATATGTCGGCAAGCGCATCGGTTATCCCCACGAGGATATGCCGCCCCACTCCATGGTGCTCAGCTTTATAGGCGCTGGGATGCTCTGGGTTGGCTGGTTCGGCTTCAACGCCGGAAGCGCCCTCAACGCGGGCCCACTGGCCACAAGCGCATTCGTCAACACGCAATTTGCAGCGGCAGCCGCGGCGATCACCTGGGTCATCACCGAATGGCTTCAGAACGGCAAGCCGACAGCGCTCGGAGCCATCTCCGGCGCTGTTGCCGGCCTGGCCACCATTACCCAGGCTTCCGGATTCGTTCAGCCCATGTCAGCGTTGGCCATCGGGGGCATCGCAGGCGTGGTCTGCTGCTTCATGGTTTTCCGCGTCAAGAAGTTCTTCGGCTATGACGATTCACTGGACGCTTTTGGCGTACACGGAGTTGGAGGTACGATGGGCGCATTGCTGACCGGCCTCTTTGCTGCCGGAGCTATCAATGCGGTTTTCGGTAAAGACGCCGCCGGCAAGCCCATCGCTGCTGGAGCCGTTGACGGCAACTGGCATCAAGTCGTCAATCAGTTGGTTGGCATGGGCATCGGCTGGGCGCTGGCCATCGTCGGAACTCTGGCGCTGCTCTTCGTTGTGGACAAGACCATGGGTCTTCACGTATCACCCGCCGACGAAGCCGTCGGTCTCGACCTCTCCCAGCATGGCGAAGAAGCCTACGACCTCAATTCGTAATCGATTTGGGGGCCTCACATCTGCCGCGTTTTTTGCGGCAGATGTGGGAAACAAACAAACCACTCCGTGTCCCATCCCTTCACCTTCTTTCAACGAAAGAGTGGGATACTAAGAATCCTGGGTGTCCCAGGTCCCGACTCTAGGACCTGGGACACTACGAACCGAACCACTCTCCCGAATATGAACCAAACCGAGGAATCCACACATGCTCAAGATTGAAGCCATCATTCAGCCCGCCAAGCTCGATACCGTCAAAGAAGCCCTGATCGAAGCGGGCATCGAAGGAATCACCATTCTCGAAGCCCGCGGCCATGGCCGCCAGAAGGGCCATACCGAGTTCTATCGCGGCCGCGAGTACACCGTGGATCTTTTGCCCAAGATCAAGATGGAAATGGTGGTTGTGGACGATCTGAAGGACAAAGTCATTCAGGCTATTCTGGCCTCGGCCCGAACCGGCCACATCGGCGACGGTAAAATCTTCATCAGCCGTGTCGAAGACGCCATCCGCATCCGCAACGACGAACGTGGCGACGCGGCCATCTAGTTGCTTACTGCTCGACTGAGAAACCACTGCCAGGATTGAAGGGCCCCGTCATCTCAACGGGCCCTTCGATTGTGGTACGCAAGCCGGATGAGAGAGAGAACACCTTTAGCGCTGAGTCAGTGAGATTGCAATAGATTTATGGATTTTCAGCCCCGTTTTTAACAGGTTTCTCTAAAATCTTCATGGATTCCTTATGCGCAGAACCCTAACCTCTTTATGGAATCGCGTGAAAAATTGAGCTAGGGTCATAGCGGCGGGTGTGTGCCAACTTCACTTGGCCGCTGCCAGCCGGGTTTCTGCTTCGACTGCGGACCGATTCGCGCAGACCTGCTGCGGGCACGTTGTTCCTCACATCCGGACGGGCGGCCGGCCTTCCGCCTCATCGCATGGCCCCGGCCCTCTGCATCTTGTTGATTTTTGGGAGTAAAAATCTCATGTGTCGTGCAATCAAACTGATGCTTCTTACGATCATTCTTGGAATTCCAGCCGTAGGCTTTGCCGTCGTCCCCGCAGTGGGATCAGCCTCCGCCCTCCCAGCCGCCCAGATCCCGGCCACACAAGCCCAGATTCAGGCTCTCCAGCAAGCTGTGACAGCAGCCCAGCAAGCCAGTTCCAAGGCCCAGGCCGCCGCCGCCAGTGCGCAATTTGCCGGTGACAACGCCTGGATGCTCACATCGGCCGCGCTGGTCCTGCTAATGACCGGCCCCGGCCTGGCGCTCTTTTACGGCGGCCTAGTCCGCAAAAAGAACATCCTCGGCACCATGATGCAAAGCTTCGCCATGATGGGCCTGGTCACCATCATCTGGGCCGTCGTCGGCTACTCGCTGGCCTTCGGTCATGGGTCCGCCTACATCGGCGGCTTCGAACATCTCTTTCTGCGCGGTGTCAGCCTCACACCCAATCCTGACTACGCCGCCACCATCCCTGAGCAGACCTTCATGGTCTACCAACTGATGTTCGCCATCATCACTCCAGCGCTCATCACGGGCGCCTTTGCAGAGCGCATGAAGTTCAGTGCAATGGCCATCTTCCTTTCGCTCTGGTCCATCTTCGTCTATTGCCCTATGGCTCACATGGTCTGGGGCGTTGGCGGCCTGCTGAACGCCTCGGGCGGCCGTTTTCCGAGTCTCGATTTTGCCGGCGGCACGGTCGTTCACATTACTTCGGGAGTCTCCGCTTTGATCTGCTGCCTCTACCTCGGCAAACGCATCGGTTACCCGCACACCAAGATGCAGCCCCACTCGATGGTTCTCAGTTTCATCGGAGCTTGTCTGCTGTGGGTCGGCTGGTTTGGATTTAATGCCGGTAGCGCTCTTGCAGCAAGCTCTCTGGCCACCAGCGCCTTCATCAACACTCACTTTGCCGCGGCGGCGGCGGCCATCGGCTGGTCGATCGCCGAGTGGATTCATAACGGCAAACCCACCGCCCTGGGAGCCATCTCAGGCGCGGTTGCCGGCCTGGTCGCCATCACCCCCGCATCGGGGTTTGTCCAGCCCATGAGCGCCCTGGCCATCGGCTTCGTCGCCGGAGCCTTCTGCTTCGCCATGGTCTTCATGGTCAAGGCATTCTTCGGCTACGACGACTCGCTCGACGCCTTCGGCGTACACGGCGCAGGCGGAACCCTCGGAGCCCTGCTGACCGGCATTTTCGCCGCCAGCGTGATTAACCCGATCTTCAAGGACTCGATGGGAAACACGCTTCCCTCTGGCGGCATCGACGGCCATTGGGGCCAGATGGCGAACCAGTTCGCCGGCGCGGCCATCGCATGGGTGATCTCGATCGTCGGAACACTGGTGCTGCTCTTTGTCGTCGACAAGATTGTCGGTCTGCGACTTGCTCCCGAGGATGAAATGGCCGGCATGGACCTCTCGCAGCACAACGAAGAGGGCTACGACTTCAACACATAAACTCCTGGCCTGTCATCCTGAGCGAAATAGGCCACGGCTTTTTGTGGCCTGCGAGTCGAAGGACCTGCGGTTGCTTTTGTTTCTTTGGATTCGGCTCGAAGTAACCGATCAATAAATAATCGAGGGGACTGGCCCAACCAGCCCCCTCGCCTGTTAGGCTGTCAAGCGAGGCGTTTTCCGCATGATCAAGATCGAAGCTATCCTCCAGCCATCCAAGCTGGACGCAGTCAAGGATGCCCTGCTCGAAGCAGGCATCGAAGGCATGACCATCCTCGAAGCCCGCGGCCATGGCCGTCAGAAGGGCCACACCGAGTTCTACCGCGGCCGCGAATACACCGTCGATCTCCTGCCCAAGGTGAAGATCGAACTGGTGGTCAATGACGACATGAAGGATAAAACTCTTCAGGCTATCATCGGCACGGCCCGGACCGGCCGCATCGGTGACGGCAAAATCTTCGTCAGCAAGATCGACGATGCCATCCGCATTCGCAATGACGAGCGCGGCGAGGCGGCTCTATAACTCATTCCGTAAAAATGGGCTCCCAGGTCCGGATTCTCGGACCTGGAATGTCCTACCTTGGGTCTTTGATCTCGCCAAGCATATTGATCATTTTCCGAGCTTGCCTCGTTTCCATTCGGCGAGTCTTTCTTTCACAACTTCAAGCCTGTCCGCCTGTTTCGGGGTGAGTGGCGCGCGGTTGCACTTCCTAAGTATGTCTTTGAACATATAACCTGAACGAAAAAAGTATGGGCGGACTTCAAGGAAACATATGGCCGCCTCCATCGTTTCAGGGTCCCCAGAGACGATTCGTTCGTATGCGCCTTCCAAGCCGCCAGGAAAGGCAAGCATCATGTAGCGCTGATACCAACCGGAGTAGAGTTGCAGCCACTCATTCCATTTTTCAGGACTTAATTCGCGCTGTTTGCGGGTTTCGTGGAGTTGATTGTTCATCTCCACAATCTCGGCAGCATGTTCACGGATCATTTGTCTGGTTCGATCTGAATTCATCGCGTTCGCAAGCCGTTCTCGGCGGCCGTCCGCTCAGGCCAGCATCTTCAGCCCGTGCTTCTCAACAATATCTAACAGTTTCAAAGCCATCCGGCTGGGCTTCTTCGCACCGGACTCCCATTTCTCCACCGTCGATTCGCTGGTGTTCAGGTAACGCGCAAAGACCGGTTGGCTCACCCGCTGGCTTTGGCGAATCCGCTTGATGCGCCTCGGCTCCATCGCGACGGGAACCGCGAGGCAGGACGCGTCAAACTCCCGCATCGTGGCCTGGTCAATCGCACCCACCTTGAACATTGCCGATGCTGAGGAATGAATTGCCTCAAAAGCATCGCTCTTGAATTTGCGCTTCTCAGTCATTGCAAATCTCCATCCAGGAATTGTCTTCTGTCAGTTCGTCGATCTGCTGTTCAGTGAGTGTCGCGTATGCCTTGGCGAGCCTTCTGAATTTCGTCAACTCCTCGCCCTCGATATTGCTTCGATCTTTTTTCGCAAACAGATATTCATAAACCCAGTAGTGGCCACCGCTGGTAACAATGATCGAACGATAGTGACTCTTACCCAGGCGTTTTTTGAACACGCCGCCACCCAGATCGACGGCCTGCCCCAGAATCACTTGCCGGACCGCCGAACAAAGCTCATCGTCGTTGATGTGCGCCTTCCGGGCGGCCCTGGCAAACCAAGCTGTCTTGAAAACCCAATCCGATCTTCCGGCCGATCCGAAATGCTGCTAAGTGTAGCACCTGGTGCTATTGCAACACAAGAGAATCCGCTTCCTGCGCCGACTCAGTGCGGGCTTGCTTCGCCTTCGGATTGTCCGCTTAATCGATCTGAATCCAATGTCCATTTGGACTTGTCCGCATTCGCAGCTCTGGCTCAGTTTACATGGATGCCTGAACCCTCGTCAGGCCGGGGAGCATTCCCTGAGTGAACAGGAGCAGAGTTGGCGGTTGCCGGTACGTTCCGCTTCACCCGCAGATTGTTCAGTGCATAGTCGATGAAACGCGGCTCGAAATGCGCGGGCTGTCCCATGAAACGGCAGGTGGCGACAATCTGATCGACGACGAATCTTGGCTGGTAGGCAGCCAGTTGCAGCCCCTTATCTTCCTTGAGCTTGCGCACAATCTCGTAAAACGCTTCGTCGGGTAGCGTCATCCCCTGTTTCGCGCACTCTTTCCCAAAGATCGTCTTGTAAATCTCCAGGCTCGGCGAGCCGACCTCGATCTTGTAGGGCAGCCGGCGCAGGAAGGCTGGGTCCATTAGACTCTCCGGCTCAAGATTGGTCGAAAAGATCACCAGCGCCTCAAACGGGATGCTCACGCTCTTGCCGGAGTGCAGCTTCAGGTAGTCGATTTTATTCTCCAGAGGTACGATCCAGCGGTTCAACAGGTTGGTCGGGCTCACCAGCTGACGGCCAAAGTCGTCGATGACGAAGCAGCCTCCCAGCGCCTTCACGTGCAGCGGCGCTTCGTAGAAGTGGCCGGTTGCGTCGTACCGCATCTCCAGCATCTCCAGCGTCAGTTCTCCGCCGGTGGTCACAAAGGGCCTGCGGCAAGGGACCCAGCGCGCGTCAAACTCCTCGGCACGAATGAACGACACCTCCTCCTCATCGCTCATCGCCGCGCTCCGCACGTCCTGGTGAATGGCCGGATCGAAGAAACGAATCAATTCGCCCTCAACAGTAATGGCGTATGGCACGTAGATCACATCGCGGTAAACGCTGCTCAGTGAGAGCGCGAACGATGTCTTGCCATTGCCCGGGGGACCGTAGAGAAGCATGGCCCGGCCCGAGTTCAATGCTGGTCCGCACTGCTCGAGAATGCTCGCATCGAAGGTCAGCTCGCCAAGTCCCTTGTGGATGCGTTCAAAAGTGACCAATTCATTGGTCAGCTTTTGCAGGCTCACCTGGAGGGTGAACTCCTCCAGAGTCACGGGAGCCGGGCCTGTGTAGCGCAGCCGCTCCAGAGCATCGATCGTCCAGCGCTTTCCCTCATCGGTGAACGTGTAGTTCATATCGATCGCACTGCTGGAGTCGCGCATTCCCAGCGTGCGCAGCAGTTGACGATCGACGGCCATCCTGACCAGATCGGAGACGATATGGTAGGGCAGCTTGATGGCCTCGATGAACTGGCGGGGATTCTCCAGGCGGCCGACATAGATCAGCTTCATCAACAGGCCCAGCAGATCCATTTCGTCGATACCGGTTGCCGCAATGTCGGCGGGCTCTCCGGGGATGCGCTTTAGAAACGATTCGAGCATTTGCTGCTCGATCGCTCCCAAGGCCACCAGGTTGTCGCCCAGGCGTCCGCCCAGCACAGCCTGGCGCTGCATCGCTTCGGCCACATTGTCGGCGGTGACCAGATGCGCCTGGATCAGCAGATCGCCCAATCGCATTCGTGCGCCGATGACGTCCTCCCGGAGACAGCCCGGTCCTGCCGCGATGCTGGCGCTGCCACTCCCTATATCGCCCGATCAACTGGAAATGTTCATTCTGTCCCGACAACAGTCGAGTTGCCCAAACCAAAGTAATTACCCAACATGCGCCTGTGGAGCAGTTTTGTTTCGATTCCGGAAACAGAGAGTGAAATGCTCCAGGCGACACCTGATCATCGCGGCAGATCAGTATCATCGCGACAGATCAGTCCATTTCGATTCACCTTCCGCGGATCGTATTCCGGCATAAAGGCAATGAAACTTTCCCATCCGCGCCAACTTCGCTTATGCTGTTAACAATCCATTATTGCTTCGGCAAGCCACACACAACCACTTATGAATCCAGTCGCTTTAGCGGTTGACGATCTTCGGGAGCAGTATACGAAAGAGATGGCGCTCGTTCGCCAGACCTGCGAGCGCACCGGCGACGGCACCGCCGCGATTCGGCGCCGCTCGGCGGTGGTCGACCGTATCCTCATTGAAATGTGGCGTCGAGCCTTCACGGGTCAGCCTGCCGTGAATGTCTCTTTGGTCGCTTTTGGCGGCTATGGGCGCAAGGATCTCTTCCCCTATTCCGATATTGATGTCCTCTTTGCCTTTTCCGACGACAAAGCCGAGGCGCAATCCAAAGACGCCATCCGGGCCATCATTCAGGGGATGTGGGACGTGGGCCTTCGGGCCAGCCCAAGTTCCCGCACACTCAAGGAAGCCGGCCGCTTCGACCCCGACAACCTTGAATTCACGCTGGCGACCCTTGACCGCAGATTCCTGGCCGGCCACTTCCCTCTCTACCAGCAACTTCATCAAACGGTCTTGCCCGGACTGGTGCTGAGCGAGTGGAATACGATCACCCAGAAACTCGGTGAGATCGCACGCGCCCGCCACGCAAAATTCGGCAATACCATCTTTCACCTCGAGCCGAACCTCAAGGACTGTCCTGGCGGCCTGCGCGACTACCACCTTGCCGTCTGGTTCGCCCTGCTCTTTCATCTGAAAGAAACGAAGGAGTGGCCCCGCCACCGTGGCGGCGTCTTCCAGAGCGCCCGCGGCGACGCCGAGGCGGCCTTCGATTTCCTGGCTGCGGCGCGATGTTTCTTACATTTCCGACACGGTCGCGATGACAATATCCTTGACTGGCAATCCCAGGACGAAGCCGCCGCCAACTCCATCGGCCTGGAGACGCGCGGCACCGCGGACCCCGCGTATTGGATGCGCACCTACTACCGCCATGCCAGGGTGGTCTACCGGCGTGCGGCCCTGCTTATGGAGCACTTGCCTGCCCCAGTGAGTTTTTACCGCCAGTTCCGGCGCCGCCGCACTCCCATTGCGGGAACCGACTTCCTGCTCGACCAGGGACGCATCGACATCGTGCCCGGCGCGCAGTTCAACGACACCAGCGCCATCCTGCGCATCTTTTCGCTGATGGCCACGCACGGCTACACGCTCTCGCAGGCCGCCGAAGACCGCATCACCGACGCACTGCCTGCCATCGCCATCCACATTCCCGAGGGGCCGTACTTGTGGAACGCCCTGCGTGAGGTTCTGCTCGGACCTCACGCCGCTCAGGCGCTGCGCACTATGCACGCGCTCGGAATTCTGGAGATGCTGATTCCCGAATTCCACGGCATCGACGCGCTGGTCATTCGCGACAGTTATCACCGCTACACGGTCGACGAGCACACCTTCCTGACCATCGACAACGTCCATGGGCTGCGCCAGCCCGCCAATCCCTACGAACAGAGCCTTGCGCAGCTCTTGCCCGAAATCGACCGCCTCGATCTCTTCCTGCTCACACTCTTGCTGCACGATACGGGCAAGGCGCGTCGCAATGTCGAACACGTCGCTCCCAGCATCGAACTGGCAGATGCTTTCCTGGCCCGCATGGAGTTCGACCCTGAAGAGCGCGAGGCTGTTCTCAACCTCATTCGCCTTCACATCGAAATGTCCAACGCCCTGCGCCGCGACATCTTCGACGTTGAAAACGTTCGCGGCTTTGCTGAGAAGATCGGCACGCCCCAAATGCTCAAGATGCTCACCTTGCTGACCTTTGCCGACATCAAAGCGGTCAACCCCGATGCCCTGACGCCGTGGAAGGCCGAGAATCTCTGGCAGCTTTACATGGCCACGGCCAACTTCATGGACCGCTCTGTCGACGAGATCCGCTACCACGCCGCGATCGACCCCACGCTGCTCAATCGCCTTCGGTC
>JBEKCA010000084.1:0-21371 GCA_050015115.1 Occallatibacter sp. | reverse complement strand
TTACAACTTCCAGCCTTTCAAACGATGATTGACCGACGATTGCGCCTGCGGCGCGGATGATATCAAGCAACTCTAAACCGGCAACTGATCAGAAAACTACGCTTTCAGATGATTGATGACAGCAGTTAAGACCGATGGCTCACTGGTGCTTTCGCAAGCCCGTCCGGCAGTGTGGTTCTGGGCCCCGTGCTCGATACAGTGATGACGCCCTTGCTTCTCGCTTGTTGTCGGGAGGCTGACGATCTCGTTTGGGAGACTACCTTTTTGCACGGCTCAGGCCGACGCTGCGGGACAGACAAGGAGATGTCATGTCCAAGCAGCGCAACAAGGTTGTCAGCCTGCCCGTGATCGAGCCCAACGCCGCGGGAATCGATATTGGTGCCACAGAGATCTTCGTGGCCGTGCCTGCGGATCGCGCCCCAGAGCCGATCCGGTGCTTCCCCACCTTCACCGTCGATCTGGAAAAACTGGCGGACTGGCTTCAGCAGTGCCAGATTCGGACCGTAGCCATGGAGTCGACCGGGGTCTACTGGATTCCGCTGTCCCAGATTCTGGAAAAGCGCAAGATCGACGTGCGATTGGTCAACGCCCGTCACGTCAAGAACGTGCCGGGGAGGAAAACCGATGTTTCAGACTGCCAGTGGATTCAGCACCTTCATTCCGTTGGACTGTTGCGCGGGTCCTTTCGTCCCGACGACGAAATCTGCCCGCTCCGTTCGTTGTGGCGTCATCGCGACAACCTCATTCAGTTGGCCACCCTTCATCTTCAGCACATGCAGAAGGCGTTGGACCAGATGAACCTGCAACTTCACCATGTCATCAGCGATCTGGCAGGGACGACAGGCTTGGCAATTATGGATGCGATCCTCGCTGGAGAACGCAACCCGCAGAAACTGGCACAACTGCGTAACCGTCATATTCAAGCCAGTGAAGAGACGATCATGAAATCGCTGGTCGGGGATTACCGCGAGGAGCACTTATTCACGCTCCGCCAATCTCTGAGATCCTATCGGCACTACCAGGAACTGATTCAAGAGGTTGATCTGCAGGTGAAACAAATGCTGCGGCGCCTTCCCTCAAAGACCGCCGCCGGCGACGTGCCTCCGAAGGGAGACAAGATCCGCAGGACACCCTGGCGGAATGAACCGCCGCAATTGCGCAATGATCTATACCGGGCATTTGGGGTGGACCTCACCGAGGTGCCGGGGATCAACTCGTTAACCGCGCAAATGCTGCTTACCGAAATCGGCCCCAATCTATCCCGGTTCCCTACCGCAGCCGCGTTCTGTTCCTGGCTACGGCTATGCCCGAACCCCAAGATCAGCGGCGGGCAAGTTTTATCCTCTCGAACACAACCCACAAAGAACCGAGCGGCCCTCGCGCTGCGCATGGCGACCCAGGGATTACACCGAAGTGACTCCTTCCTCGGCGACTATTTCCGGCGCATGAAAGCGCGGATGGGTGCCCCCAAAGCCATGACCGCTACCGCTCACAAACTCGCCAGGATCGTGTACCACATGGTTACAACGCAGCAAGAATACGACGCCACTGTCTTTCAACAACAAGAACTGCGCAGACGGCTGCAGAAATCAGCAAGACTTTACGCGCAAGCCCGAGAACTCGGATTCCACTTGGTGCCCATCGATGTTGTTCCTTAGGAGAGCCGGGGGATCTCCTCACCCTTTAGGAAGATTAGCTTCTATCAAACCTACGAATCTCATGGCGACCAATCTTGCCTCCTATAAACGGTCCGCCTTCTCACAGCAGATATCAACGTACATAGACGTATCGAGTCCCCCAAATCCGTCGACTTACGGAAGTTCGGTGACACTCACCGCAACGTGGCCCCCGGCGACAATCTCCGACAATTTCATCCAAAATGTCCGCAAAGAGAGTAGCCGAAGAGCGGGCCGTGAATACTGCCGGAACCACCCTCTATACCAAGTCTCAGCAAGACGGCTTGCATCGCCCACCTTCATTCAGTCCAGGAAATGATTTCCAGCATGGTTCCCCATGTATTCCCGGCTCATGTTTCTTCTTCAGCCATTTGAGAAATCGGCTGAACTCTCCGAAGTTGACGTAGTGAAACCCACGGGGATTCTTTTCGAGTTCAAAGCCATCAATTTTGATTGCCTTAGATCCGAAGTAGTAAAAGTGATGCGAGACGAGAACGAACTGCGAATGCTTCTGAAAAGCATTCCGGGGGACTTTGGGCTACTTCCATTGGAAGCGACTGTCATTGAAGAATTCCCATCGTGACAGCCTCTCATCCACCCGCATGATGTAAATGAGCTTTCCACGGCCGGCACTTCGATCCCCTAACCCGCCCGTTCCAATTACCCAATCTCCCTCTCTCGCCAATTCAACGATATTCCTTTGGCCTCGCAGACCCTTTGTGATTTCCAAGGCGCGGCTAAATTTGCAACGACATAATGTGCAGGTATCAAAATAAGGGTTGGGTTCACGCCCTTCGTCATGTTCCACGACGTAAGAGAAGATCTTGACCGCAACAGCCTCCTGCCCCGGTTGAGTCAGAGCGATCGGTTTCCACTACCTACTTCAGACTTTACGTCCGGCCAAACACATCGGGCTCCTGCTAGATGTATGAACTCGGGTACACTCAACACTCCACGCTCTTTCGCTCTCCCGCCAAGTTTCAAACGTTCAACAACGGATTTATACGGTGCTTCCCAAATCTGTTTGGGCTCCAAAGTTGGATGAAGGAGGACCAGAAGCACGACATCGCAGGGAGCGTCGACCTTAATTCGGCCAATGCGCTGCCCGCGGTTGGCTGTTGGCGCGTAGGCTCTACCTTTGATTTGAATTCGCTCATCGCCACGTTTCGCGTCGAAGCCTTCTGTGCGGGCATCAACGAGCGTGAGATTAAGTTCCTCAGCTGCTATGAACTCTGCAATCTCGCCAGTGACGCCCAGTGGCTTCTTAGTCAACTTGTAGTATTCCACCGCCAGCTTTTTCACATTTGCAAGAATTTCCCGCACTCGTTCCTGATTCTTGCGTGTCTGCTCAGGAGAATGCTCCAGATTAGTAGTTTTCAGCTTTCTTCTCCTCCTCTCTCACCCGTTCCTGCCGCTCAATACAGCTTGAAATCTATATCGACATAAATCATCACAGGAACGGGTATTTGGCCATCCTTCATTGCTGGCTTAAACCTGTACTTCATTACTGCCTCTATAGCTTTCTCGTTCAGCCCCATTGTGGATCAATGATCCGCCCACCATTGCATCATCGACGCACGCTGACTCAGATACTTGGCGTGATTGTATGCAGCGGCCACTTTGTTGCGCTTAATATGAGCAAGCTGCAATTCAATGTGCTCGTCTGCGAAGTCGCTCTCATGCAAAATTGTGGATGCGAGTCCGCGAAAACCGTGGCCGGTCATCCGTCCCTTGTAGCCAAGACGATAAAGGGCAAACAAGATCGTGTTGTTGCTCATTGGCTTGTTCTTGTCGAGCGCGCCAGGGAAGACAAACCGGCCTCTCCCGGATAACAAGGTAAGAGCACGCAGAACGTCTACAGATTGCCGCGCCAGGGGCACGATATGCGGCGTGTCCATTTTCATACGCTCGGGCGGAATATCCCATCGGGCCTTGTCCAGGTCAAATTCCGGCCATTCGGATTCGATGAGTTCAGAAGTGCGCACGAATGTGTAGGCCATGAGTCGCATGGCAAGACGCGTAATCGCATCGCCGTCGTAGTCGACCATCTTCGCAAGAAGCGTCGGGAGTTCTTTGGCATCCACGCGCGAGAAGTTCTCTTCTGTGGCCTCAGCCAGAATATCCTTGGGCTTGAAATCCGCTGCGGGGTTTCGGCTGGCGATTCCGTGGGCAATTGCATACCGGAAGATCTGGCCCGTGGTTTCGTGCGCGCGCTTCGCTACGTCTCTTGCTCCGCGATCCTCGCTTGCAAGCATTAGCTTTCGAATGTCCGCAGGGGTCACGTTGTCGATGAACTTGTGACCGAATGCCGGAAAGACGTCGGCTTCGAGGCGCGGGGATTTACCGGCAGTCCACCATTCCCACTACTTGCGGGCGATTTTCTCGAAGCTGTTCTCGGCCTCATGCTGCCGTTCTTCGGTCTCGCGTTGGCGGGTTTCGGCTTCAGTCTTGCGCTCCACCATGGGATCAATGCCATTGGCCAACTTTTTGCGAGCTGCGAAGTGACGTTCGCGCGCCTCAGCGAGATTCACTATCGGATACTCACCCAACGCCATCAGTTTCTCTTTACCGTCGGCCCAATAGCGCCAACGCCATAATTTTGATTCTCCGGGATTGACAAGGAGAAACAGGCCCTCTCGGTCGTAGATCTTGAAGGGCTTTTTAGCCGGCTTCGTTGCGCGAATCGTGGTATCGGTAAGCGCCATCTTTTTACTCCAAGCGGGCGATTTTTGTCGTACCCCACCTTTAAGGGGAATTGTACCCCATTTTGTACCCCACTTTTTGGAGGGCTGCCGACGCACTTCTGCGAACGCCTTCGAATGCGAAATAGGCGTAAGTCGATGATTATAAGTAATATTCGACTGAATTTAGGAGTTTGGAGGAGTTCGGGGACGTGGGGGGAAGTTCTGTTTTGGCTGCCCACCAGGGAGTCACATCGATTGAAAATGCAGTACATAGCATCGCAAGTCGTAATAAGTATCCCCAATCGTATCCCCGGGGAATCCTGATCTTTTGGGAGATCGTAAAAATCCGCGCGGGCTGTCTCCATACCTTTTTGGGCATTTTCGAACTTTCAGACGGTACAATTTGCCAGTTCCCTTCCCCTTTTTCGGACCGTCGCTTTTTTGCGCGAACCTACCTAATGTCTCCAGACCGCGTCGCGCGCAATTGGATAGAGCCCTAAGGTTGGCTCATCGAGAAACAGATCGTGGGGTCGATGCAAGGTGGCCTTTGCGATCTCCCGGCGGCAGACCATCCCGTCGGAGAGTTGGCTCACGAGTCGGCCAGAATCAGCAGCGAGGCCAACAAATTCCAGTTGTTCGCGTATGCGTATCTTTTCTTCCTAATGCGGAATGTCACATGTATTGGCGAAGAAGAGAAGATTTTCACAGCCGGCGAGCGAACCATCCTCCGTGGCTGTTTGTGGTACAGAACCAATTGCGCGGACCTCAACCGGTTGAGGCTCGATGGAGAATCCGGGAGCACGCGCATCTCCCGAGGTAGGCGGCAAGAAAGTGGTCAGCATTTGATGGTGGTACCTTTGCCGACGCGGTTCGAGCCAAGCAAGCCTAACGCCTCGCTGCCATTGGGTGTCAGTGTAGGAGGTTCAACTGCCGCGAATGCACCGAAACGTCAAATAAGAACCACTATTTGAAAACTGGTGGCAGACGAGTGTGCGAGTGGGGCAATATCGCACACCCTGTATGTCAGCTTCATTTAGATCGAATGGTCATCGGCAAACTGGAGAACCACTTCGCGCACAGACCGAGGCTACTTAACTCATTCACACGTATCCGCGCAATTGCAGCTTCGCTTTCGCTTCATCATCCAGCTGATCGCTGCGCCTGCCGCAATGCCGATCGCAAATGTTGCGACTACTGCTTCAATCGGGTTTCGCTGCACGCGTCTTCTCGCGTCACCATAGAACTCCGCGGCGGCATAGCCGCCGTGCTTCACAGCGCGCCGCGCTGCTCCTACGCCATCTTCAATTGCTTCCGCGGCAGAAGTTGCCGCCCGTGAGGCCTTATGAATTGTGTCGCCGATTTGTTCGCTTGTCTGTTCGTATACGGATTGCGTCATTGTCTCTTAACCTCTCTCGTTTCTGGGTTCCAAGTTAATTTGACTATTGACCAAGTACTTTTTCGACCTTGCCAACGATGTTCTGAATCTTGCCGGCATTCCTTTCAGCTCTTCCATCGGCTTCCAGGTTGGGATCATTGGTTAGCACGCCAACTGTCTGCTTGATTGTGCCCTTGACTTCGTGGAGTTTGCCTGTCGTCCTATCTTCTGTGCTCAGCTTCATTTTGATTCCCTTCTCTCTGCCACTATGCATCAAGCGAGCTACTAGAAGATGGTCGCAATTGCACGTCGTAGCCCTACCCCGGAATTGCTTTCAGACTGATGACCGTGATTGAAAAACGACTTAGTCGTACCGAAGTGCTTCGATTGGATCGAGAAAGGCAGCCTTTCTTGCGGGATAGTAGTTAAATCCGACGCCCACCAGAGCAGAGAAGAAAACTGCAAGCAGGACCGCTCCTGGTCCAACAGCTGTTGCCCAGCCTGCCAGCTTTGAAATGAGAAAAGATGCGCCAATACCAATGAGTATTCCAATAAATCCGCCTGCGACAGAAAGTGTGATGGCCTCCACCAAAAACTGTGTAAGGATGTGCGTGTCTTTGCGCCCAGCGCCTGACGCAGCCCGATTTCACGTGTTCGCTCCTGGACTGAAATCAGCATGATATTCATGATGCCAATGCCCCCGACCACCAATGACACTGAGGCTACCGCTGCAAGCATCACGGCCATGATCTGCGAAGATGCTTCCTGGGCTGCGAATAGCTCTTCCAGGTTGCGGATTGAAAAATCATTGTCATCGTTCGCCTGCAGATGATGACGCTGTCTCAAAAGGGCTGCCGCCTCTTCCTGTGCGGCCGGAATCTGTGCGCCGGACTTCGCCTGCATCATGATCGTGTCCACTGCGTCTGCGTTGGCCTGCTTGACCCCAATGACTTTCCGCTTCGCCGTCGAAATTGGAAGCAGAATGACATCGTCCTGATCCTGTCCGCTGGAAGACTGGCCCTTGCGCGTCAGGACTCCAACCACCGTAAAGGGAACGTTCTTGATGCGGATGGTCTGACCGATTGGGTCGGCGCCATCGAAGAGGTTGTCAACCGGGGTTTGGCCAAGCACCGCGACCTTATTGGCGCTATCCACATCCTGCTGCGCAAACTCCGACCCTTCGGCGACAGTGAGCTCGCGAATCGTCAAATAATCCGGAGTGATGCCCATGATACTTGTTGCCCAGTTATTGTTCCCATTCACCACCTGTGCTCCGCCGCGCACCATCGGCGTCGCAAGCGCAACATCCGGACACTGTGCCACAAGTTCCTTGGCGTCTGCCTCTGACAGCGTCACCGCGTTGCCTGAGCCAAGCCGCACACCCGAACTACTCATGCTGCCAGGTATAACGATGATGATATTGCTGCCGATACTCGCAATCTGCTGCTGGATTCGTTGTGTTGCTCCTGACCCGATGGCAACTGTTGCAATTACAGACGCGACACCAATCACAATCCCCAGCATGGTCAGAGCCGAGCGAAGCTTGTTCATTCTCAACGCCCGGAATGCAATGCGCATAGACGAGAGAAGCTGCTTCATACCAACACCTCTGCTGCAATCGGCGGCATTGTTACAACCAGAGGTTCTCTCGTTGGCTTCGCAACCTTCGCATCCGCCACGATCAGGCCATCGCGAAAGCGGATGATACGGCCCGCATAAGTGGCGATCTCATCCGAGTGGGTAACCATCACAATCGTGATTCCCTTTGTCTGATTCAACGCCTGGAAGATATTCATGATCTCGGCGCCATTGTGCGAGTCAAGCGCCCCTGTGGGTTCGTCCGCGAGAAGAATCTCAGGGGCGTTAATCAGGGCGCGAGCTATGGCAACGCGTTGCTGCTGTCCGCCCGACAGTTGAGCTGGAAAGTTGCGTTCTCGCCCTGTTAGCCCGACGTCTGCCAGGGCACTCAGGCCGAGTTCATCTTCGTTCGGGGTGTCGCTGCCCTTGTAGAGCAAGGGCAGCTCCACGTTTTCCAGTGCATCCATGCGCGGCAGAAGATTGAAGTTCTGAAAGACAAATCCGATCTTTCGATTGCGAATCTCCGCTAATTCATCGCGATTCATCGTCTCCACCGATGTGCCGCCCAGCAGGTAGCTCCCGGATGTAGGCCGGTCGAGACATCCAAGCAGATTCAGCAGAGTCGACTTCCCCGAACCTGACTCACCCATAATGGCGACAAACGAACCGCGTTCAATCGAGAGCGTCACTCCCTGGAGCGCGTTGACGACAATCTCCCCCAGCAGGTATGTCTTGCGTAGTTCGCGCACTTCGATGAGAGAGCTCACAATTTTATTCCCTGCATTCTTTAGAGACGAGGTGTACGGCCAGTGCTGCCGCCCGGCGCCGATGACGGAGCAGTTGCGGTGGTTGCGGTCGCCGCTGAACTGAAACGCTGAACAATCTGATCCCCGGCCTGCAAACCGCTGGAAGAGACCGCAGTGAACTGCCCATCGGAGATGCCGAATTCCACGGGGACCGCTTTGAGTTTCCCGTTCCGCAGCACATAAACCTGCTGCTTCCCCGCGGGTGCAGCCGAAAGGCCAAACTGCTTCAGCATTGCGGCAGACGGATGAATCCGGAGCACGGCATTCGGCACCTTAAACGTGTCATTGAGTTTTGCTGTCAGAATGCGTGCATTTGCAGTCATCCCCGGAAATAGTTTGAGATCGGGATTCGAAACCGCGATCACGACATCATACGTTACAACGTTCGTGGTGATAATTGGAGCCTTACGAACCGCTGTAACCTGCCCTTGGAATGTTGTTGTGGGATAGGCATCTACCGAAAAAGTTGCGTTCTGACCGACTTGGATGTTGCCCACATCGGATTCGTCCACATTGGTATCGAGTTGCATCTTGGTCAGGTCTTGCGCGATTTCAAAGATGGTCGGCGCGGCAAATGACGCGGCCACGGTCTGGCCTACGTCCATGCGCCGCGCTATCACTGTGCCATCGACTGGAGCGGTGATGCGCGTATGCGCGAGATTGAGATTTGCCTGAGCCAGCGAGGCGCTTGCCTGACTCTCCAGGCCTTTGGCGGAGCCAAGTTGTGTCTTAGTCACCGTGACTTGATCCTGTGCTGACTGAATCGTCTGTTTCGACTCGTCAACCGTAGCTTGATCCGCAGCCACCTGTGCGGTAGCCGCATCCGCGCTTGCCTTTGCAGCTTCGTGGTCCTGTTTGGAGGTAATCCCATCGTTGAAGAGGCTATCGAGTCTCCCGTATTGGGCCTGCGCATTCACCGCAACAGCGCTGTCTTTCGCCATCACGGAGGCAGCACTTCTTGCCCCCGCCATCGTCCCCGAAAGATCCGAGTTTGCCTTCTGAACCTGTGCTGCCGCAGTTGCAACTGCCGATAGCGCGGAGCTTCGTGAAGCCTGCGCCTGGTCCACTTGGGTCTGGAAGACGGCTGGGTCAATCAGAGCGACCAATTGCCCTTTAGTGACCTTGGTATTGAAATCGGCGTAGAGCGCCTTGATATTGCCGGAAACCTGACTTCCAACCTGCACGTCGACCACAGCGTTGACCGAGCCGGTCGCGGTGACACTAGCTTGCACTGTTCCCCGCTCTAGGGGCGCTGTTTGATAGGTCACAGCATTCTGCGCATGAGTTCGCCATACCTCGTACACAATTGCTAGCGCCAGGATCATACCGATGGCCAACGCCCACCGCGCCCAGTGATAATTGCGCCGAATAAGGGCTGGCTTGGCGGGAGCGGCAATCGGGATTACCATTGGTGCCTTCTCGCGGATCGGATCCACTGCGGTAGCCATAAGTCACTATTCCTTTCAACCCAGCGAGCTGTTGTTTTGCAGTTTGCTCGAAGGGATCGGCAGTATTGCAAATGCGTAGGGCGCGGACTAACCGATTGTTGCGCACCTCAAGTTGCTCCCCACAAGGGCGCGACGTAGAAGGCCGCCAATTGGGCACGAATCTGCCATCGAAGAGACACCTGAAGAATCGCTCATCTACATAGGCCATGCTGAGCAATGCGGACCACCGGGGAAGTTGAGAGTCATTCGGACGATTCGCCCCGCTTGAGCTTGCAAACCACAAGACGATGCGGTCGTGAGCAATTCTGTACAGCCTGAATTCTTCCGAAACAGCAATATGAGAGGAGGTGCCCACACCCAACGCGGCGGCAGCGATGCCAAATCACGTGGCTAGATTCCCCCCGAAGGCTGCACCCCTTCTACACTGCCGCCGCCCCTTCCCCTCATGCCATGCAACTCTGAATCCGGTTGGGGTGAGCCGGATGGGGCATCGATTCCAATTTGACCAGAGTAAAGTCTGAACAAAATGACTCGGAACATTCGAAGCCTTCTTAAATTCGGCAATGACCGGACCCTTTCTACATGGATCTCTCTCCGCGGTCCATCAAGTGCGACCGCAGGATGCACGCTCCTACTGTTCTTTTGTTGGCCTGCCCTCGGCTGCCATTCGCTGACGGACGCTTTACCGGGCTTTGGAAGCAATCAGGTGGATGCCGGAGCCGTTGCCGATCGATTGCGTTCGATCACGGCTGCTGAAACGCTCCCTGAACTCCATCATCCGAACTTCGGTGATTGCCGCCAGAACGTCCAGGCGGCGTATGAGGCTATCCATTATGCTCCTGCGTGGGTGCGCGAAGGACAAGCAACACCCCAGGCATTGGCCGTTATCTCGGCGCTCGAAGACAGCCCCAAAAAGGGACTGAACCCGGAAGACTACGATGCCTCGCAGTGGCCGGCACGACTGGTTGCTCTTAAAGCCGGGCCCGGGAACGCAGATACCGTTGCACAATTTGACGCAGCATTGACGGTCAGCTCCATGCGGTATCTCTCCAATCTCCGCATCGGGAGGCTGAACCCGAAGCCTTTGGCTTTTGACATCGATCTTGACAAGAAGCATTATGACTTGCCGCAGTTCCTTGTACAAAGGGTCCTTGCAGCGAGCAATGTGCCGGAAGTGTTGAGCGAGGTAGAACCCCAATACCTTGGCTACCAACGCACAGAGACCGCATTGCGAACATATCTAAACCTTGCTGCCCAGGATCACAGCGAGCCGTTGCCAATTCCGTTACGAACCTTGAAAAGCGGGGACTCCTACCTAGGTGCAGCAAAGTTGGATCAGCGACTTCGCCTGCTAGGCGACCTGCCGCAGGGTGCGGTTCCAAATCCAAATGCAACCGCCTACAATGGTCCTTTGGTAGTTGGAGTCAAGCACTTTCAAGCTCGGCACGGATTAAACTCCGACGGCAAATTGGACAAGGAAACGCTGCGCCAATTGAATATGCCGTTGAGCGCTCGCGTGATCCAGTTGGAAGACTCCCTTGAGAGGTGGAGATGGTTGCCGCCGGATTATCCACGATTGCCTGTCGCGGTGAATATCCCAGGGTTCAGGTTGCGAGTATTTTCAGACGATCATACAATCGCGCTACGCATGAATGTCGTTGTGGGACAGGCCTTCCAGCATCAGACTCCGGTATTTGCCAAGGAAATGAAGTACATCATTTTTCGTCCATATTGGAATCTTCCCTTAGATATAGTTCGTGCTGAGATTGTCCCTAAACTTCGCAATAATCCGAGCTACCTGGCAAGGAAGGGTTTCGAGGTTACAGATCAGAATGGGCGGGTTGTCAGCGGTCGAACAGTGAACGCTTCAACGCTGGCTCTGATAGAGTCGGGCAAGCTCCTAGTGCGCCAAAAGCCTGGGCCGTCAAATGCGCTTGGGTTGGTCAAATTCATGTTCCCCAATGAATTTGACGTATACCTGCACAGCACTCCAACACCGCAGTTGTTCAATCGGTCGCGGCGCGACTTGAGTCATGGATGCATTCGCGTGGAAAAGCCCGCGGAACTTGCGGAATGGCTGCTTCAAGACCAGCCAAAGTGGACGCTCGAGAAGATAAAAGCCGCCATGCAGTCTGGTCCAGACAACCAGCAAGCGAATCTAACCAGGCAAGTACCTGTCGTGATCGTATATCTGACCGCAATCGTCGAGGAAAACGGAGAGGTCTATTTTTACGATGACATCTATGGGGACGATGCATCGCTTAATGACGCATTGGCAAAGGGGCAACCCTATCGCTGATCGGATATGCGAACTACCAGTGGCGCACCGGGCCTACGTCCACATGCACAAAATCGGATTGAGCATAATAGCCCACGCCCCCTCTTTGTAGAGACAGAGCGGCATCGCGAACCTTTGCCGTGGGTATTCCAGGAATGCGGATGTCGATAGCTTTGGCTTCCATGTGCTGACTGTGCAGTGCAACGCCATGGCTACGCTCGCGAAGATAGTTATTGCTCCACGGAGTGCGATATCCGCAGACAATATCAATCTCGCTGTCTGGACGACCGAGCTTCGCCAATAGGTCATGCAGCAGGTCGAATTCCAGGATGTCATAGTCCTTCACATCGCCCGTGCGATGGTCGCGAAGAAAATGGTCCAACTCCGCAACGCCATCCGGAATATATTGATCGCCTATCCGGTACACCACATCGAGATGTTCGCCCGTATGAAGGTGATAGAGGCGCAGCCTATAGGTCGCAGACTTTGCTGGAGCCCTCGCATCTACAGCGCCGATCGCAGTGGCAGAGGAGATCGCCAGGGCAACCGTAAGACCGATCCGTAATGGCTTCATTCGCATGAATCTGTCTCTCTCCGGGGACACATTCATTATAGGCTTCATCGCATTCTTCGTGCCGAAGCCGTGTGAGGCTGTTGATCGACCGATAACTGAGATAAGTAGGTCAACTGCGTCAATCAATATGCATGCGGGCCTGCTCATACCCCGGCACATTTAGCCGCTTTATCATTTCCAACACTTCTACGGTCTCAACACTGCCTTTTGCTATGAAGTCCAGCAAATGCATCAGTCCATTCGGCCCCAAGAACTCAGGAAGACTCAGATCCATGGTCATGTACGCTGGGTCATTGTCATCGAATTGACACCCGTACTTTTCACCTGTCTTTATCGGATGTGGACTCGCTGGATCAGCATGAACAAGCTGAAGATCGCGTCCTAAGGCACGCTCCCCCCGTAGCTTACGATTCTTGGATTCCGCCCCAAACTCCCGCCATTGAACCCAACCATCGGCAGCTCTTTCGATGATTAGGCCACATTTATCGCAAATCCAGCCACGACCAGCGAAACCACGATCTTCAGCCAATCCAATTTCTTCTAAATTCACGTCCGAATCCCCAATAGAACCGAGTATATCGCTGATCTGATGAAGTTCGACGCGCCATTTCTCATTTGTCAAGGCGATGACGACCGATTTCTGCCGTTTGCAAACTCGGCCCTGTTGTTGGCCAAGTTCGTCCAAGGTGCCTTCTCGAGAATTGATTCTGGCGCCTCGCAAGGGCCGTGCTCGACCCACACAAATCAGGTGAACACAGACGCGATGGCATTCATCGTTGAGTTGAGGGCTGCTATTGGGATGCAACTCTATTCCAATTTTTTTGTAACGGACTCCTGGGAATCACAAATGGGAGCTTACGCAACGGACTCAATGCGCGAATCTCCGGAATCGTGCCCCGGCAATTGATCGAGCAGCACCACATTGAGCAGCGACTTATGCACCCGGATCCGGCCGTTGTAATCGATAAAACCGAGTTTGCGAAAGCGATTCATAAAAAAGCTGACTCGGGACCGTGTGGTGCCGATCATTTCCGCTAGTGTTTCCTGGGTAATGGGAGGAATCAGTGTCTCCGGCTCACCCGGCCTGCCAAATTCCGCCATCAAAAGGAGAATCCGCGCCAGGCGCTTTTCGCTGGAGTTGAAGAGTTGATCCACTAGATCGGCCTGGGTTCGCATGCTCCGGGCAAGCAGAAACTTCAAGAACATATCCGCGAATGCAGGTTCATCATGCATCACTCGGACCATCTCATCTCTTCCAATTCTGAGGGCCATGCATGCAGTTACGGCAGTGGCCGTCGCCAAACGCAGCCCCACGATCGATGCCAACGACTCTTCCCCGACAAATTCGCCAGCCTCCAGAAGGGTGATCGTGGCTTCTTTACCGATCTGCGATACAACAGTGAGCTTTGCTCTGCCTCTCTGCAAGTAAAAGACCGAGTCAGCCTTGTCTCCCTGACAGAAGAAGGAATCCCTTGGCTTCAAGTCAATGATCTGTCGCCCAAGCCCGGCATGGGCAAGGAATACCGATGGGTCAAATGTCGTTGTGCTGACTATGAGCATATAGGCCTCGTCTCGGGGGGAGTATGTTTCGCGTGCCCGGTTCCTGATCTGCAAGCAGTCACCCTATATGTGGTCGAATTGACGATTCTGGCGAGGGAATGAATGATCGAGGAAGGAAACACGCCAGAGGATAAGAGCGAAGGATTTCTGACAATCTGGTACCGACTACGCTGTTCCGAGAGAGTAGCTGCAACTGGAGCACACGTCGCAACCACTTCCCGGCAAAAATGACACCCTCATCAATCCTCACCGCAAGACGCGGCCAGCGTCTGTTCCATACTGCTCACAAATGGAAGATATTTGCGCGTTGATGAAAGAGATTCAGCCAACAGAAGGCTTGTCTTGCGCGTCAGGCTACTGGACCAAGGCAGAACATTGCCAAACATCTGGGCGCTATTTCAATTTCGGTACAAATTAACTAACACGCGTGCGGCAGAGCAGGGCAGGCGATGAAATCTGAGAGGACATCATTTGAGCGGGCGTCATCTGAGGCTCTTTTGTTCAGCCAGCTTTGGCGGTATTGTCGAGATTCCAGCGAGACGCTGGTTGAATGCATGCGTCCCAATATTCCCTTTTACAAGTTGGGTTCGCGATTATTTGATCTATCCGCCTCATTCGGCGGTCTGGCACTTTTCCGTCCCACGTATACTGCCCGGCGATTCGGTATTCCCTGACAACCTCTGCGTCATCACTTGAAAGTGATAGCCCATCACCGCCAGTGTCATCGCAGCGCCGATGCAATGGCGGTATCGCATGGCCACCGTCAAAAGAAACTTCCAGTAACTCCAGCGCTGACGGCCGAATACTCCTTGACGGACCATCGAGGTGACAAATGCACGAGCGTTGCCGGCGGTGAACCATCGCTGCCTCGTCCCTCGGCCTCCATTACGCGGTTGGGTACGGCTCAAGTACAGTTTGACCCGCTCATAATAGGCTTCGCAGGAGTAGATCCGCGTAAGAACAGATCGATAGCCCTCAACCAATGTCGCTGCATCCATCTTTGGAAGAAAGTTCAGCTTGTCGCAGGTGTTATCGCCGTCGCCCGCGTCCACGATCCGGCCCTCCTTACTTAGGCGCCGGAAGAGCTGGGTTCCGGGCATGGCTTGCAACAGACCGACCATGGCAACGGGTATGCCGCTCTTCTGGATGAATTCCACCATGCGGTCGAAAATGTCGTCGCGATCAGTGTCAAAGCCCAGGATGAAGCCGCCCATCACCTGCATTCCATAACTCTGGATCGTAGCCACACTGTCCAGCAGACTGCGGCGCGTGTTCTGCAGCTTGTTGCTGGCGATCAGCCCCGATTCATCGGGAGTTTCGATTCCCAGGAAGACGGAGACGAAGCCCGCGTCTTTCATCAGTTGCATTAACTCCGGGTCGTCGGCCAGGTTGAGCGAAGCCTCAGTATTGAAGTCGAAGCTGGTTTTGTATTGGCTACGCCATTCGGCCAAGGCCACGCATAGCTCCTTGGCGCGTGCTTTGTTCCCAATGAAGTTATCGTCGACGATAAATACCGCCTCGCGCCAACCGGCCGCACGCAGTTGATCTAGCTCAGACAGCACCTGCGCCACAGCCTTGGTGCGTGGTCGCCGGCCGTAGATCTCGATAATGTCGCAGAACTCGCAGTTGAAAGGACAACCGCGCGAGTATTGCACGGCCATGGTCGAGTAGCGGTGCATCTTGATCAGGTTCAAGTCGGGCAAAGGGCTCGTCGCCATCTCTGGCCTTTCTGTAGCCTGATAAACGAGTTTGGCGGTTCCCTGCTCCAGGTCCCACGCCAAACCGGCGATCAGGCTTTCGGCCTCGCCGATCACCACATGATCTGCCTTGAGGTCCGCTGCTGAAAGGCTGCTGGCGATGGGCCCTCCTACAACAGTCCGCAGTCCGAGTGCTCGGCAGCGCTCAATGATCGCCGTCAGCGAGTCTCGTTGAATGTGCATGCCGCTTACGAGCACCACATCGGCCCAGGCCAGGTCGCGGTCTTGCAGTCGCTCCACGTTCGTATCCACGAGCCGCTTTTGCCAGTTCCCCGGCAGCAAGGCGGCCACCGTCATCAGTCCGAGAGGAGGTTGCGCCGCCCGCTTGCCAAGAAACTTGAGCGCATGTTTGAAGCTCCAATAGGTGTCGGGGAATTCCGGATAGATCAAGAGCGCGTTCATGGGACCCTCTTTGAAACGATGGACGACCTGCAAGCCTGAATATTGATGCTCTGTCTGCCGTTACGCACGAAGATGAAACGGTCGTGGAATCCGACGATTGCCGGTCATCGATAACTCATTTCAACCCCCGACTACCATTCCCGGGATAGACCCCTGCAGCGAGGATCTTCCATTTCAATCGCGGTTTTCCAGCAGCGTGGGTCTTCCATTTCATTCGTCGCTCGATAGAGCAGGCTTTTGCATCGCAGATCTTCCATCCCGATAGTCATCCCATCCAGAAGCCCGTTGCACCGGGAGTCATCCATCTCAATTGCCGCAATCTTGCACCGAGGGTCATCCATCTTAGCCACCATATCCTGAAGCAGGTCTAGGTCCCAATTGCTTTTCAGGGAATCAAGCCAAGTTAGCGCCAGCTATCGGACGGGGTCTGTTCAATACTGAGCACTGTGCGCAAGTATGAGTTTTGGGCTACTTGCTTCGTCCGATATCTTGGCGAGTCTGGAAGTGGCATCGATCTCACCAAGAATAACTTCGCGATAAAACCGGATGGCGAACACCGATTGAGGAAAGCCCAGATTTAAAGCTGCGAGACTCTTGCCACCGGAAAATACCCACGTCACGGCTCAACGTCGTTTTGTTCGATCTGATGCCGGACAATAACGCTGAAAGCCGTCAACCAAGACATTGCTCGGAGACTGTCCAAGGTGGGCAAAAGGCTCCGCGACAGGCTCTGTATGAAATTGACCAGACTCACATCTTAGTGAAAGTTATAGTCGCCCCAATCCCTGAGTGAAGTTCTTGAGGACGCCAGAAATGCCAACCACGCTTGCAACACTTCTGATTGCCGACGATGATCCTTCCATTCGAGAATCGCTGTCGTACGTGCTGACTGAGATAGGGTATCGCGTTCGTTCAGCGGAAGATGGTTTTTCCACATTACGTGAGATACGGCATGAAGTTCCCGATTTGCTCCTTTCCGATCTCAACATGCCTAATATGTCTGGTTTCGAGTTGCTCTCGGTGGTACGGCGCCGCTTTCCCGCGATCCGGACGATCGCCATGAGCGGCTCGTTCTCCGGCGACGAAGTGCCTTCGGGAGTGATCGCCGACGCCTTCTATGAGAAAGGTAGCAGCATCCGCTCTCTGTTGAAGATCATTGGCGGGCTAGCCCGGCCCATTCGGACGATGGCCCCCAAAACGGGCGTCTCGGCACCGCTTTGGATTCAGCGGAACGGGAACGATGAAACCGGAGAAGCTTACGTTATGGTCCCCTGTCCTGAGTGTTTGCGGACTTTCTACCAGGCTGTGGGCGGATCTCTCAGTTTGGTTAGAGAAGCGTGTTGTGCCCATTGCCGGACCTCAGTTTATTACGCGATTACTGAGCCGGTCGACTGGGTACCCCCGCAAACTCCTTCGAGATTTCCCCGCAAGCAAAGCCAATTAGCCAACTCTGGCTACTGAAACCTGTAAACCTTATCCCAAGGTTCGCAGAATTAGTGGCACAGAACGTTATCCATATGCGGGCGATCCTGTCCTGCTCGTCGTTTCGCCAGGTTTACGGTGGTCGATTCCCGAAACCGAATGGTGCAAGCGGAAGAGATTTGCGGTATCACACATCAATCCGCACAAGCGGCCAATAGAATGACCCGATCGACAGCCATACCGTCCTTAAGTTCCGAGTTCTTTCTCGTCGCGAGCCGAGCAATTGTGGTCAGTATTGCAGCGCCTGTACGCGTGATGATGATTGCGCACGAGGCTCCCCCATCCACCCCATGCCATTGCGGAAACCCCGCATAATTACCTCGACGGTCATCACCTTAAAGCTGCTTCTGCAAATGACGGCTCATAGTGCTCAATGCCATGCGTGGAATTGACAGAAATCGCTGCGTCCCAAACCGTTCGCTCGGTTCAAACCCTCCACCCGTGCAATTTCCGCGTGTCCTTGATGATGAACGACCATCACGAACTCTCCAATCATGACAACAGTCAAGTTCGAACTATCGAGTCATTGTGCGATTGTGACCATTCATCAAGATGCACACTATTCGATCATTCTAATTGTAGAGAGGCAATCGTTCAGGTTGGGACGTAGCACCCTTGTGGGCGCTCGCTGTGATACACATCAGGCTTCGCTGTGGATCAGCGAACGAACGCTTTGGGGTATTGTCATTGGTACTTCCGATGCTGTGGACTCTTAGCTCAACTGGCTGCAGAGATCAGATTGGACTACCGGCCGCCGAACAGCAACATGAGTTCATGCTTCCATAAGGATCCGGTGTGAGCTTCTTGGCATCTTCCACACACATGGGCCTGTTTTCAGTCAGAACGTAACGTAAGGAGACAGAAATGTCCGTTTCAAATATGTTTGCTGGTTCTCGACCGAGCACGCTGTTGCAACGCGAAGCGCGACTTCCGGTATTCGGAAGGGATTCGGCATTGTCCATGAAACGGAATTCCAACCGGTCGAATCCAACAAAAATAGCGGTAATCGGAAACCATCTTCCTCGTCAATGTGGAATTGCAACTTTCACGACGGATTTGTGCAATGCGATTGCCGCCGAATATAAAACTTCCGAATTGTCGGTTGTAGCCGTCAACGACCCCTTGTCGCCTTATGCTTATCCATCACGAGTTCGGTTTGAGATAACCGAAGGTGAGATCTCTTCCTATCGAGCAGCTGCCAATTATCTTAACTCGAGAGGGATCGATGTTGTTTGCTTGCAGCACGAATACGGGATATACGGAGGCAAAGCTGGAAGATACATTTTGGAGTTCCTCAAGCATCTCCGAATGCCTGTAGTGACAACACTGCATACGGTTCTTCGTGATCCAGATGCCGACCAGCGAAGCGTTCTCCAAGATATCGCCGCACTGTCCGAGCGGCTTGTCGTGATGAGCGAGCATTCTTCCCGGTTTCTTCAAGATATATTTGGAGTTCCGGAAGGCAAGATCGACCTGATTCCCCACGGAATACCGGACTTACCCCCTGCCACGCTCAAGATTCACAAGGTCGCCCCTGCAACCAAGAAAAAGACGGTTCTGCTCACATTTGGTCTGTTGTCGCCGAATAAGGGATTCGAGAACGTGATTCATGCGTTGCCGAGTATCCTGTCCGAATACAGCGACGTTGTCTACATCATTGCTGGCGCGACTCATCCTCATGTCAGGCTTGTCGAGGGCGATCAATACCGGTTTCAGTTGCAAGCCCTGGCAAAGAAGCTTGGAGTCGAGGAGAATGTGATCTTCTATAACCGCTTTGTGAGTCCTCAAGAGATGGCTTCACTGGTTACTTCAGCCGATATTTACATTACGCCCTATCGATACGAGGCGCAGGCCGTATCGGGAACACTTGCATTTGCGCTGGGCGCCGGGAAGGCGATCATCTCGACTCCGTACTGGTATGCGACTGAACTCCTTGCTGATGGGCGTGGAGCACTTGTTCCTTTTGAGAACTCGGACGCCATAGCAGATGCAACCATCGGACTTCTGGATGACGATACGGGTCGTGAAGCTATGAGCAACCGGGCTTACCTCTATGCGCGTCGCATGGTTTGGAATCGAGTCGCACAGTCTTATATGCGGACCTTCGTAAGTGCTCGCGTCCACTGTATGCAACCTAATCCCCTTGGATTTTCCATGCAAGCTGTTGAAAGCAGCAATGCGCGCCGACTTGCAAGTGCCTGAGTGCTTACGATCTTTCTTTCGCTGAGGAAATCTATGACCTCCGTTCCGCCCGACCAAGAGAGGTCAGCCTCCCTGCCTCAGGCCGCTGTTGTCGTTGCCCACCCGGATGACGAGATATTGTGGTGCGGCGGCTACATACTGAATCATCCGGAGTTTCATTGGCGAATCGTGACTTTGTGCAGAGCGGGGGATTTGGATCGCGCTCCAAAGTTCCGTCGGGTTCTGCAGGAGCTGGGGGCAGATGGTGACATGGCAGATCTCGATGATGGACCCGATCAGTTTCCTTTACCGGCCGATCAGGTTCAAGAGACTACTGCCCGTCTACTCACTGGAGTTAGCTACAGTCTTGTTTTGACCCACGGACCGATGGGCGAGTACACACGTCACCGCCGCCATGAGGAATGCTGCCGGGGCGTCGTTGAGCTTTGGCAAACAGGTTTGATCAACACAGAGGGGTTGTGGCTTTTTGCTTATGAAGATGGTGATCATGCGTATTTACCCCGAGTCCGCAATGACGCGGATCGACGGGATGTGTTGGCAGAGAACGTCTGGCTTGAGAAACGCAGGCTGATTACCGAGGTTTACGGTTATGAACCCGACAGTTGGGAAGCGCAGTGTACGCCACGAGAAGAAGGCTTCTGGTGCTTTAACTCGGTTCGGGCAGCAGCAGAACGCACAGCATTATAGGAGACTCGATCGTGAAAGTACTCGTATTGAGCGAATATCCGGCGCCGGCGGCAGGCTTGGCGCTTCAGGGCGAACTATTGTGCAGGGGCCTGCATGAGATGGGCGTGGACGTCCACCCGGTACATTTGGAGTCGACATTGGAAAAGGAATGGTACTTTCGCTGGTTCAAGCCGGACGTCGTGGTCGGCGTGGGGTTCTGGGGCCATCTTCCGGATCTGGTCCTGCATTCGCAGAAGTTTGGGATGAAGGCCGTGCCGTGGCTCGTAGCCGATGGTTACATCGCGGAACATCGTGACGTATTGAATGCTCTGCCACTGATCCTGGTCACCTCCAATTGGGTCAAAGAGGTTTACGTCAGAGATGGCATCCGAGGTGACAATATCGTGGTGTTACCGGTGGGTTGCGGCACTGACCGATACAAGCCGCATAGCCAAGATGACGTGAAGGTCCAATCGATCCGCGAAGAGTTTGGAATATCGGGCGATCAGCTGATGATTCTTACCGCAGGCGGAGATGGGGCGTCAAAAGGCGCCCGGGAGGTAATGCGGGCGTTGGCAATGATCGATGCCGAGGCGCCTGACTGGAGGTATATCTGTAAGGTTTGGCCCCAGCCCCGCACCAAACAACAGAACCTGATCGACCGCGAGCTGGCATCAGATCTAGGTATTGGCGAAAAGGTGATTTACTCGACCAATGTGGTCTCGCAAAACTTCATGCCTTATTTGTTGTCCGCCTGCGACATCTACGCAGCGCCTTCGCGGCTGGAGGGCTTTGGCATGATTCAAGTCGAGGCAAACGCCTGTCAAAAGCCGGTGATCGCAATCGATGCCATGGCATTTCGCGACACTATGGTCCATGGTGA
>JBEKCA010000083.1:0-21738 GCA_050015115.1 Occallatibacter sp. | reverse complement strand
GCCGTGCCGACGGAGAACTGGCTCGAATGGCAAGCTGCGCCCTCGGTGTCCTGCTCGCGAAGCCAGCGCCTGAGCTAAGGTTGGCGTGATGAGCGGCGCTCCTTAGACTACATGAGGGAATCTGCCTTTTTCTGCAGACTTTCCGATTGTCGACTGCTGAGCCAGTTCTTCCGCCGCCTCCAACGACTTATGGACTATTCACTCAAAGCGATCGCCAAGGACAAAGTCAGACTTTTCTACGTCAAGTATATTATTACCCCGGTCAGTAAACATGAGCTCCTAATTTGTGCTGTTTTTCAGCCTGAAATCCCTCACTTTCCCTGCCAGAGCTCTCAAAATCCGACAGGTGGCTGAAGCGAGTATTCTTATAATCGTTGCATCACTTTCATCCAGGACAAGGAAGATCATGGCGGATACAGCCGTTGAACTCATCCAGGAAACACCCGCGCAATTGCCCGGCGTCCGCGTTGCCGTACTCGGCGCAGGCAAAATGGGCGGGATACTGTTGCAGGCCTTTCTCAAACAGCACCTATTTGCTCCCGAGCAGATTCACGCCACCGTTGGCCACACCGAGCGCGCGCTGGCGCTGAGCACGCAATGGGGCGTTGATGTGACCACCCACAATCTGGAGGCAGTTCGCCAGGCAGACCTGATCCTGCTCGGCGTCAAGCCGTTCCAGGTTCCGGACCTGATCGCCGAGATTCGTCCCGCGCTCACGCCATCGAAGACGCTGATCTCCTTCGCGGCCTCGGTCAAGACACGCGCCATCGAAGAAGCGGCAGGAATGGAGATCGCGGTGATCCGCGCCATGCCCAACACGCCCTCGGCTCTGGGAGCAGGCGCGGCGGCGCTCTGCCGCGGGCGCTTCGTCAAGCCGGAACAGATGGAGTTGGCCCAGCGCATCTTCGAGACCGTTGGCCGCACCGTGACCGTGGACGAAAAGCACATGGACGCGGTGACTGGCCTCTCGGCCTCCGGACCGGCCTACATCTACATCATCATCGAAGCGCTCGCCGAGGCAGGCGTCAAGGTCGGCCTCTCGCGCGACATCGCCACACAGTTGGCCGCACAAACCACCCTGGGTGCGGCGAAGATGGTGCTTGAAACCGGCTACCATCCGGCCATGCTCAAGGATGCCGTCACCACTCCCGCCGGCTGCACCATCGACGGCATTCTGGAACTCGAAGAGGGCGGCCTGCGCGTCACTCTTATCAAGGCCGTAATGCGCGCAACCCAGAGGGCCAGGGAACTGGCGGCGGGGTAGGACTTCATCCTTGAGGAGCAGCGATGAAAGTTGTCGAACTGGCGAGAAGATTGCAGCGGGCGGGACGAATGATGGTCCTTGCATCGCTGCTCTATCTCGGCGCATCGGTGCTACTAGTCTGCGTGCTTGTGGCCTTGAACATTTTGCCTGCCTCCATCTTGAGATCCAACGGCAAAATTCTTCAATTAGTGATGGAGTGCTTTTGGATTGGCGTTCCTGGCTCAATTCTCTGGCTGGTTAGCTGGATACTTGCCCGGGCCACCAACAAAGATTGAGTACGGCCAATTGAGACCACGAAACCAGCAAATTCAGATTCAACGCCCAACCTGGCTGCCCTCTTATCTGCCGGAACTCGATGGCCTGCGCGGCCTGGCGATTCTGGGTGTGGTGATCTATCACTGCCAACCGCTGCTGAAGGGCACCTGGATCTATCCCGCCGCGCTATGGGGATGGGCGGGGGTCGATCTCTTCTTCGTCCTCTCCGGCTTTCTGATTACAGCCAACCTGCTGGCAGCGCGCGACAAGCCGCGTTACTTCCACAACTTTCATGCACGCCGGGCGCTGCGGGTTTGGCCGGTGTATCTGCTGGTGCTCGTGGTGGTCTACCTCAACGCGCCGTGGTTCGTCGGTGGCAGCATAACCGACGCGGTGAAGTCCGCTCCCTGGCTGGCCTACATCTTTTTCGTCCAGAATCTCTTTTATCTCCAGTTGCCCCCGGCCCTCGGGCCCACCTGGGCACTGGCTGTCGAGGAGCAGTACTACTTTGTCTGGGCTCCACTGGTGCGCTTTCTCCGCAGGCCGTGGATGCTGGCGGTGGTGCTGGTTTGCGCCTTGTGCACCGCGCCGTTCCTCCGCCACCTGAATCCGCATTGGCTTTGGGGGCTTCGCACGCACACGCTGATTAAACTGGACGGAATCGCGCTTGGAAGCCTGATGGCGCTTGGGCTGAGCACGATTCAGTTGAGCCGCCGTCTCTGGTTCTGGATTGGCCTATGCGCATTCGCGGCGGGCATCGCCTCGGCGGCCACCATCGCTGGCGGAACCTCACTGCTCGACTCGGCGCTGACGGTGGGCTTTGGTGGCGCGGTGCTGGCGGCGATTGCCTCGACCGGAGCGCGCAATCCGCTGAACCTCGCGCTGAGCCGCGGACCGCTGGCCTTCTACGGCCGCATCAGCTACGGGCTTTACATGATTCACATTGCGGTCTTCATTTATTTCGGCTGGTTCGACTTCCGGATGAGCCACTACGGCGCGGCCGGCGGCCTGGCTGTCGTCGCCTTTCGTCTCGTCGTCTCCACCGCCGCGGCTTCCGCTCTGTGGTACGGCTTCGAATCGCAGATCCTCAAGCTGAAGCGCTATTTCTAATGGTCACTACTGATCTTCCCAACCATGGGAGGCGCTGCTACCATTCCCATCATGTGAACCGGCGTCCCGCCTGTGGTGACATTAATCACCCATTGCTGCAACCACCGGCTGCTAGGCTCTAAGCTATCAGCGGATGTTCTTTCTTCAGGAGGACTTGTGAGCGAATCAACGAACAAAGGCCCCCTTAGCCCGGAGCAGTTGGCCACGATGAACGCCTATTGGCGCGCCGCCAACTATCTCTCCGTCGGCCAGATCTATCTCAAAGACAACCCGCTGCTCGAGCGTCCGCTGACGCTGGACGACGTGAAGCCGCGGCTGCTGGGCCACTGGGGCACGACGCCGGGGCTCAACTTCCTCTATGTGCATTGGAACCGCCTGATCCGCGAGCGCGACCTCAACATGCTCTACATCATCGGCCCAGGGCACGGTGGGCCGGGGTTGGTGGCCAACACTTATCTCGAAGGCTCGTACACCGAGATCTATCCCCACATCGAACAGAATAAGGACGGCATCAAGCGCCTCTTTAGACAATTCAGTTGGCCCTATGGCATCCCGAGCCACGTTGCACCGGAGACGCCGGGGTCGATCCACGAGGGCGGCGAGCTGGGCTACTCGCTGGTCCATGCCTATGGCGCGGCCTTCGACAACCCCGACCTGATCGTGGCCTGCGTGGTGGGCGACGGCGAGGCCGAGACCGGCCCATTGGCCACAAGCTGGCACTCGAACAAGTTTCTCAACCCGGCGACCGACGGCGCGGTGCTGCCCATTCTTCATCTGAATGGCTACAAGATCGCCAATCCGACTGTCCTGGCGCGGATTCCGCACGGCGAATTGGAAGACCTGATGCGCGGCTACGGCTACGAGCCCTTTACGCTCGAGGGCAACGATCCGGAGACAATGCACCAGCAGGCCGCAGCAGTCTTCGACACCATGCTGGACCGCATTGCTGCGATCCAAAAGGGAGCGCGCGAAGCCATGGCCAAGGGCGAAACCATCGAGCGCCCGGCATGGCCGATGCTGATCATGCGCACGCCCAAGGGTTGGACCGGACCGAAGTTCGTCGATGGCAAGCCGGTCGAAAACACGTGGCGCGCCCATCAGGTTCCCTTCAGCGAACTGCGCGAGAAGCCGGAGCACATGCAACTGCTCGAAGAGTGGATGCGCAGCTACAAGCCCGAGGAACTCTTCGACGAAAGAGGCGCAGTCCGTGCCGAACTCGCCGACATTGCCCCCAAGGGCCGGCGGCGCATGGGCATGAACGCGCACTCGAACGGCGGCCTGCTGCTGCAACCGCTGAAGATTCCCAACTTCCGCGACTTTGCCGTCAAGATCGAGGGCCGCGGGCAGAAAGACGTGGAGTCTACTCGCATCCTGGGCCAGCTGCTGCACGCCATCATGGAGGCCAACAAGGAGCACAAGAACTTCCGCGTCTTCGGGCCGGATGAGACGGCCTCCAACCGCCTCGGCGACGCGATCATCGGAACCGGCAAAGAGTGGATGGCCGCAACGCTGCCGGTGGACGAAAACCTTTCGCAGACCGGCCGGGTGATGGAGATCCTCAGCGAACACATGTGCCAGGGCTGGTTTGAGGGTTATCTGCTCACCGGGCGGCACGGCTTCTTCAGTTGCTACGAGGCTTTCATTCATATCATCGATTCGATGGTCAATCAGCACGCCAAGTGGCTCAAGGTAACGCGGCACATTCCCTGGCGCAAGCCGATCGCGTCTCTCAACTATCTGCTGAGTTCTCTGGTCTGGCGGCAGGATCACAACGGCTTCAGCCATCAGGATCCCGGCTTCATCGACCACCTGGTGAACAAGAAGGCAGAGGTGGTGCGCGTCTATCTTCCTCCCGACGCAAATACGCTGCTGTCGGTCTCAGACCACTGCCTGCGCAGCAAAAACTACATCAACCTGATCGTTGCCGGCAAGCAGCCGGCGCCGCAGTGGCTCACGATCGACGAGGCCGTGGCGCACTGTACGACTGGATTGGGTATCTGGAAGTGGGCCTCGAACGACGAGGGCAACCCCGATGTGGTCATGGCCTGCTCGGGCGACGTGCCAACCCTGGAGGCTCTGGCGGCTGTTGTTCTGCTGCGCGGGCTGGCTCCCGATCTCAAAGTCCGAGTGGTCAATGTGGTGGACCTGATGGCTTTGCAACCACCCTCCGAGCATCCGCACGGCCTGCCCGACGAAGATTACGATCAGATCTTTCCGCCCAACGTTCCGACGGTCTTTGCGTTCCACGGGTATCCTTGGCTGATTCACCGGCTCACTTACCGGCGGCACAACCACGACAACCTTCACGTGCGCGGTTACAAGGAAGAGGGCACAACGACGACGCCCTTTGACATGTGCGTGCTGAATAACATCGACCGCTTCCAACTGGCTCTCGACGCCGTCAAGCGCGTGCAGCGACTCTCTGCCAAGGCCGACGCGGCCGAACAGTGGTACTCCGAGGCTATCCAGCGGCACAAGCTTTACGTAGCGGAGAACGGCGATGATCTGCCGGAAATCCGCGACTGGCGCTGGCCAAAAGACTAACGAACTAACTTACCTGGGTGCCCCACCCTCGCCGCGTTCTTGTATTTGCGGCTAGGGTGGGATGACAACGAACCACACGTACGAAGGTGACGGAATGAGAAAAGCCTCAATGAGAATCATTCTCGTAATGTTGACCGTCTGTTTCACATCTGTTTTGGTGGCACAGGATGATTCGTTCTTGGCCAAGTTAAACTCCTCCAAAGCGTTGATGCTTAAGATTTCCACCGCGAGTGACTATCGGGAGGCAATTCACAAGGGCGCTCTTGATTACGAAAAAAACCTAAGCACCCACTGCGATAGTGTCGACCTGGACTTCGATTCTGTTTCAGTGAAGCTTCAGATTCTTATGCTTGTTGAGTCAAATGACAAAGGGAGGCCGATTTCCGGCAGTTGGAAGGAGACGATTCCTGGCACAGCCTGCAATGAAAAACGGATGTACAACGTGCAGGTTGACGTAACGAAAAATGGTCTACGTTTCACTCCAACATATCCAGGTACAGCTCAAGGCAATCCAGAATTGCAGCGGGACACCCTTAAGAACATTGAGATGGATCTATGGGTAATCTCTGCGGTAAAGAGATCCTGCCGTGCTGAGGTTCTCAACACCCAGCTTGTTGGTCCGGCGGCAAAAGTCTTGGATAATGGCCTGATGTCAACATGGGAAGAGTCTTGGGATGTACGTTCTTGCGGCAAGAACTTCACGGCGCCAGTGAAGTACATTCCAGATGCGCATGGTACAGCGATCTCTGTCCGGGCAAGCGATATTCAAGCTCATTAAACAATTACTCCGTCCCCATCCTTGCGCTCTTTTATCGAAAGGACGGGAAGTCACAAATCATCAACCGACTCAGGTCAGATTTCTCAATCCAACCTCAAAGGATTTTACGAATGTCTTCTTTGCCCGTCCTGGTTTTGAATAGCGGTTCCTCTTCCATCAAGTTTTCTGTCTATGAGGCCGGCGACGGCCAGCGCACCAAGCTCGTCGAAGGCGCGGTTGACGGCATCGGCACCGATCTGGGCAAGTTCTGGATCAAGGATGCCGAGGGCAAGAAGCTGGTCGATCAGACTCCGGCGCTGCCCACGCGCGCGGTAGCCTTCAAGCTGGTTGCCGACGCGCTCCATTCCGGCGACTTCCCCGCGCCTGTAGCCATCGGCCATCGCATGGTCTGCGGCGGACCGACGGTGCAGGAGAACCAACTCATCACGCCCGCACTGATCGACGAGATGGAACTCTACACGGCCTTTGCGCCGCTGCACACGCCCATCGCCGTCTACATCATGCGCGAGTCGCTGCGCCTCTTCCCCGGCGTGCCCAACTTCGTCTGCCTCGACTCCTACTTTCATCGCACCATGCCCGAGGTGGTCACGCACATGCCCATCCCTGAGGGGTACTCGGCGATGGGCGTTCGCCGCTACGGGGCACATGGGATTTCGTATGAGTCGATCGTCCTTCAGTTGCAGCCCAGCGTGCCGAAGAAGCTGATCGTCGCCCATCTCGGCAACGGCGCTTCCATCTCCGCCATTCGCGACGGCAAGTGTCTCGACACCTCAATGGGTCTCACGCCTACCGGCGGCATCATCAGCGGAACGCGCACGGGCGACATCGATCCTGGCGTGCTTTTGTTTATCTTGCGCAAGATCGCCGAGACGGCCGAGAGCGCAACGGCCGCCGCCGATCAGTTAGAAGTAGTGGCCAGCAAGAAAGCGGGCCTGCTCGGCGTCAGTGACCTCTCCAACGATATGCGCGACCTGCGCGACGCGATCAAAGAGGGCAACGCCAAAGCGCGGCTGGCCGTGGATAAGTTCACCTGGACGATCGCCAAGTGGATCGGCAGTTACGTGGCCGAGTTAGGCGGCCTGGACATGCTCGTCTTCACCGGCGGCATCGGCGAAAACGACATCGCGGCGCGCGCCGAGATCTGCGCGGGGCTGAGCGCTCTGGGCATCATTCTAGATCCCACGCGCAACAACGTGAGAGGCGCGGCTGTGATCTCCTCAGAACACTCGCCGGTCACCGTGCGCGTGATTCCACCTGCCGAGGATTTAATCATTGTCAACCACGTGGTAAGGCTGCTGGGCCAGTAAGTGTTTCAGAAACGCTATCAACTTCAGTCTGCCCCGACCCTCATCAGGCAGGCTGATGCTAAAAAGATAGAGTCAGCCTCCGGGTTTTGAGCTAGCCGGGATAACAGATGGAGCAATGCCCGGCGAGGAGTCAAGGACGATGCCCTTTGCCGAGCGGGCAGGAGGCAGAAACCATGACGCAACCCGCGGATGCAGAGCGGAAGGCCGTCCTCAGCGATTATCTGGCTGCCGAACGGACCCTGCTTGCGTGGATCCGCACGGGCTTGGCCTTGATGGGTTTCGGTTTCGTCGTGGCGCGCTTCGGACTCTTTCTTCAACAAATCCAGCTTGCACAAAACGCTCCAGCGGAGCGCTCCTACGGCGTGTCATTGTGGTTCGGCACGGCATTGATTGCCGTTGGAGTTATCTTAAACCTCTGGGCTGGATGGAATCACACGCGGCTGATCCGGGAACTGGATCGCGGCGACGCTTCGCACTCGCGCGCCTCGGCCCAACCGGTCGCTGTTGCCATCATTCTGGCGCTGGTTGGATTGGCGATGGCGATCTATCTCGTCTCGGTCCAGCATTCGACGCATTCGCAAAATACAGACAGGCGGGAGGGTCACTATGTCGTTCAATGAGAGCAGAGGGATCGTCGATATTCCGAGCAATCACTCCGTCGATCAAACGGTAGAGAGGTTCAAGGGAATCCTGGAGGCAATGGGAGTGACCCTTTTTGCCCTGGTCGATCATAGCGGAGAGGCGCAGAAGGCAGGAATGATGATGCCTCCCACTAAGCTGCTGATCTTTGGGAGTCCGAAGGCGGGAACCCCGGTGATGCTGGCGGCCCCGAGCATCGCCATCGATCTGCCGCTCAAAGTTCTGATCTGGGAAGACAGCAGGGGAAAGGCCTGGATCTCTTACAACAGCACAGAGTATTTACAGCAGCGACATGGAGCGCCCGCTGAGCTGATGCGTAATCTCGCAGTGGTGGAGACACTTGCGGCAAAGGCTGGAGAGTAAATCCTCGCCCTCGCCACTTGTTCTACACTGGTAGGTTCCATTCGGAGCCCTGCACAATGTCTGCTACCTTTGTTCCCATCGCTTCTCCTACCCTGCCGTCGCCTGGCCTGCGCCGCTTTGCATGGGGCGTTCTGGCCTACTTCATTGCCGTGATCCTGTGGGGCACGTTGGTGCGTGCCACCGGCGCGGGAGCCGGCTGCGGCAACCATTGGCCGCTCTGCAACGGCACCGTGATGCAGCACTCAGCCAGCGTGGCCACGATGATCGAGTTCACCCATCGCGTCACCAGCGGGCTTTCGTTCTTTGCCGTCGTCGGCCTGCTGGGCTGGACCTTCGCCGGGACAGTCCGCGGCCACCTCGCTCGCGCTGCGGCCGTGGCTTCGGTTGTATTCACGGTGATCGAGGCAATCCTTGGCGCGCTGCTCGTGAAACTAGGACTGACAGCGCAGAGCCTGTCGCCCTTGCGGCCAGCTTATCTCGCACTGCACCTTACCAACACGCTGCTGCTGCTCGCCGCTCTGACACTCACGGCGCATTTGCTCAGCCGACAAAAGGCATTTCTGCGCGGTAGCGTACGCCTTGTCGCGCCCTTTGGCGCTGTCGCCAGTGTGCTAGTCGTGATGGCGGTGGGAGTTACCGGCTCGCTGGCCGCGCTCGGCGACACGCTCTTTCCCGAGAGTTCGCTGGGCGTAGCTCTGGCACAGGATTTTTCCCCAACCAGCGGTTGGCTGGTGCGCTGGCGCTGGATGCATCCGACCGTCGCGTTTGTGGCCAGCATCTTCCTCATCTGGCTGCTGGTGCGCGCGGCACAGCGCAAGACGCATTGGGACAATCGCGGCCTTTCGGCGCTGGTGCTCCTGCTGCTGGCTGCGGTCTATGTTCTGGGCCTGACGGACGTGATCCTGCTGGCTCCGCTCTGGGTGCAGGTGGCGCATCTGCTCGGCGCCGACACGCTTTGGGTAGCGTTGGTCGTACTCACAGCCCGGCTAACCCTCGAGCCGCGGGAAGCCTGATCGCCGACCCTGCTTTATGGGCACTCTTCCTCCCAGATCCGCACCATCAGGTCGCCGCTTGCATGGCGGAAGGCTACTACCAGCGAGTCTTCGGTCTGCGGCATGCCGCAGAAGCTCTCGGCTTCAACCCCGGACTCGGGAATATTCATCGTGCATGGTCGGGGCAACGAGGACTTGATCGTTCCGGCGATCATGTTGGCGATCTCCTTGGCTGCGTCCAGCGCGTCGGCCTCGGCCACCGTCTCCACCGGCTGCATCATCATTGCAGCGGTCGCGTGATAGGCCAGTCCTTCGGCCATGCGCACCTCAATGCGCCCCTTCCACACGCCGCCCAGATCGACGCTGCCTAGCACGTGTCCTGCGCTGACACAGAACTCTCCCGGCGCGACCAGCGGAGCCAGCGTCATGGCCAGCATCTGCTCCCAGAACTGCGAGTTGGCCTTGATCACGCATTGCTCATCGAGGTTGGCTCGCATCGTTGATCTCCCGTTCGCGCTACAGTCGCGATTCTGAGTTGCTTTTGACTTTATCGTGCAATTTTCAAAACCCGTTAATGAGAAGGTGGCCGGGATTGCTCCGAGGGCATTGGAAGCGTCTCACGCGGACTAGCAAACTCAGGGTTTGCAGGAACTTGCCGTTGGACGCTCTCCAGACAATAAGCCCGAACGAATCTTCCAGTGGAAAGCGATACAGAACGGACGAAAACGAGCGACCTGTTAAAATCCTCTCAAGTTCTATGGCATCGAAGCACTGTCCGGGGCGCATGTGTACCTATTGAATTGGCCGGGAGCGAGGCAATTTGAACGGCGCCGGAGCGATGAAGGCCTACGATAACTGTCCGCCAATGATACCGATTCCCGCTGATTTCCGTTCCAACGAAAGGTGATGGATCGTTTGTCGCTGAGCTACACCCCGATCGGTTCCGTCTTTGGCGTGCGCCGTTCGCGCCGCACAGGATTACGTGGCCTCCTGTTCATTCTGGAGTGCGCGCTGGGAGTGCTGGCTGTCCTGCTTGTGTCGGCGCTTGCGCACTGGGCCGGGTGGCTGCTGCCTGTGGCCCTGCTGCTTTACCTGCTGATCGTAGTGCCCACCGCGTTGCTGTACGGATTCTGGCAGGCGGTCATTGTCTCGCTCGCGGCGGTGTTCATGCACGCCTTTTTCACTACGCACCAGGCGCAGGCCAATCTCGCGGCCGATCCGGCAAACTCTGTGACGCTGCTTGTTTTCATTCTGGTGGCGCTTTTGGTGAGCCGGCTTTCGGCGCGCGTCAACAGAAACGCCAAGGAGGCAGAGTCCTGGGGCGGGCAGATGCACGACCTCTACGAATTCACACGGCGCACGCTGGAGATGAATCTGCATCTGGAGCCGGGGCCGCAGTTGGCTGAGTTGGTCCACGAAATCTTTGCGCTGGAGGCGGTGGCGGTCTTCGACGCCGATCTGCACGAAGTCTATCCGGCGGGGAACTGGGCTACGGATCCGCGGGAGCTGGCGCAGAATGTCTACTACTTCGAGACAAACGACGACGACCTGTCGACGGGTCTGGGCAGGCGCGTTGTTCGCCTTGGAACGGTGCCTGTCGGCAGTCTGGTGGTGCGGGGCGATACCAGCCCGTTGACCAACAACGCCATCGCTTCCCTTATTGCGATCACCTTTGATCGCTATCGAGCCTTCGCCAATGAGAGCCGCATCGAGACTGAACGCAGGACCGAGCAATTGCGCGCGACTGTGCTCGACAGCCTGGCCCATGCTTACAAGACGCCGTTGACGGCCATCCGTGCGGCCTCGACGGGGCTGAGCGAGATGGGCCGTCTCTCTCAAGCGCAGTCGGAGCTTGTGGCGCTCATCGATGAACAGGCTGGTCTGCTCGGCAACCTGACAACGCGATTGCTGACCACGGCACGGCTTGACGCAGGCGAGGTCGCCGCACATGTTGCGCCGGTTGGCGTAGCATCGCTGGTTGAAGAGGTGGCGGCCAGCCTCAGCGACCGGTTGGCCAGCATGAAGGTGGCCATCGATGTGCCCGACGACGGCCTCATCCTGCAATGTGACCGCCAGTTAATGACGATGCTGCTCACGCAATACATCGACAACGCCTGCAAGTACTCGATCTTCGGCACGGCCATCACCATTCGCGCCGTGCAAAACCGGGCTGAGATTATTTTTTCAGTGCACAGCTTCGGGCCGGTGATCCCCATCTCCGACCGGGAGCGCATTTTCAACCGCTATTATCGGTCTTCCACCCACTCCAACCGAGCCTCGGGCACCGGAATAGGTCTTTCGGTCGCCAAGCGCGTCGCACAAATCCATGGCGGATACGTTTGGGTCACCAGCGAGGAACTGGAGGGGACAACGTTTTTTGCCGCCATCCCTGCCACAGGGCAGAAGAGGGGTTCCTGATGAACAAGACTGTGATTCGCATTCTTCTTGTCGACGATGAATCCGCCATTCGAAGGGCGCTGCGTCCTCCGCTCTTGGAGTTGGGCTTCCAGGTGGTCGAGGCCTCGCGGGGCGAAGAGGCTTTGCAGATGCTGCGTGCCGGAGCCTTCGACGTGGTGCTGCTGGATGTGAATATGCCGGGCATCGGCGGCATAGAAACCCTGCGCCGCATTCGCTCAGTTGCCCCTCGCCTGCCGGTGCTAATGCTGACCGTACGCGATCAAGAAGAGGATAAGGTCGAGGCGCTGGAACTGGGTGCCGACGATTATGTCACCAAGCCCTTCAGCACACGTGAACTGATTGCTCGCATCCGCACGGCGATCCGGCGCGTGCAGGCGCCTGCCCGCGCTGAAGACGCACCCATCGAGATTGGCGAGCTGCGGCTCGATCCGGTGAAGCGCACGGTCAACAAGCGCGGCCAGTTGGTGCATCTGACGCGCAAAGAATTCGATATTCTGCACTGCCTGATGAGCCGCGCCGGCCGCGTGATCACCTATGCACGGCTGCTCACAGCGGTTTGGGGAGCCGACAGCCGCGAAGAGGTCGAGTACCTGCGGACGTTTGTCCGCCAGTTGCGCAAAAAGATCGAAGACGATCCCGCGAATCCGATTTATTTGCTCACGGATGTTTATGTGGGTTATCGCTTCGCCGACGCGCAGATGTTCGCCGAGGAGACGCAGGGGATAGCGGAACCGGTTGCACAAGAGCAGATGCCGGAGGAAGCGTCGTAGCTGCAGAAGGACTTTTCAGACGTGTCCAGAAGTGTCAGGGCACGACTTCAGTCGTGCCGCAGACATAGCAAAAGAGGCCTGGGCTTTAGCCCTTGAGGAAATCTTTCTACGGCGATTTGCTTTCCCTCGCCGACTGACGCCGCAGTCAATCGTAAACGCTTCTACGGCAAGGCTGAACAGGCTGCGAAAAAACTCGATCTTCCGAGCAAAATCCAGTTAAAGACATACCTCAGGGGCTATTAAAGCCCGAGCTGATTTTGCGGCCTTTGTGGCACGACTGAAGTCGTGCCCTGACGCTTCATGTGACTCTGAATGAGTTTTCCCGCAGCCTGTGAAGCCAAAACATCAGGTTGTTCGCCGACTGGCCAGGTCCGATCCTGGGACTCGGGAAACCACGAATCTCATGCGAGCGAGAAGCGAGCCGCTGGCCCCACCGCAGGTGGCTACTCGTCGTAGTGCAGCAGGCTGAAGACGTCGTACTCTTTGAAGCGGTCGCGGCCCTTGAGGAAGTCGAGTTCGACGGCAAAGGCCAGCCCGGCGATCGCCCCGCCCAACTGCTTCACCAGCTTGATCGTCGCCTCCATCGTGCCGCCAGTCGCCAGCAGATCGTCGACCAGCACGATACGCTGGCCGGGCTGGATCGCATCCATGTGAATCTCCAGCGTATCGGAGCCGTATTCGAGATCGTAGGTCACCCTCGCGACCGGAGCCGGCAATTTGCGCGGCTTGCGCACCGGCACGAATCCCGCGTTAAGCCTGTAGGCCAATGCCGGTCCGAAGATAAATCCACGCGCCTCGATGCCCAGCACCAGATCGATCTTCTGCTCGAGATAGTGGGCTGCAAGGGCGTCGATCAGCCGGGCAAAGCCGGTTTTGTCCTTGAGCAGCGTGGTGATGTCGTAAAAGAGTATCCCCGGCTTCGGGAAATCCGGCACCGTGCGCACCAGCGCTTTCAGGGCTTCCACATCGATGGGCTTGACTGTCTCGGGCATGAATCAATTATAGAAGATCAGGGATCGCACTTTTCATATCTTGTCGAAGTGGCGAAAGCCTCCCGAAGAGATCAGTGCGGTCGAGAAGAGGATGAAGTTATAACAGGCGTGAACCAGCGTGCTGGCGGCCAGCGAGCGAGTCTTGAATCGCACCGCGCAAAGAATCAGGCTGATCATGGTGAGCAGAATAAACGGACCGATCGAATGGCCTTGCTGTTGGACGTGGATAAGTGCAAACAGGATGCTGGTAGGGATGGAGGCGGCTACCATGGCGGAGAGTGACCATTGCGGATGACCGTTCGCGTCGAGGGTGCGCGCGGCTTGACCGTTGCTCTTTTCGACGACCCAGTCACAGGCCGTTGCCAGGGAGGGCAGCAGGAAGCCGCGGAAGGCAATCTCCTCAAAGAAAGGCGCGAAGGTGACGCCGAAGCCGAACATCAGCCACGCCGCGCCGGGAGTGCGAAACATATCTTCGATGGGCGCGTTCTTAGGTCCGGGCATGAATCGGTCGTCGATGACCGCCAAAACAATGCAGCCCACTGCAATTCCGATCAACCGCCAGCGGAGCCGTAGCGCAGTCGCGCCGCGCCACTGGATGCCCGCAAAGAAGCCCTTGTTCCAAAACAATGGAAAGACAACGAAGCTCAAGGCCAATGTGACGAGATAGAGAATCACCATGCTACCAAGAACGTAAGGAACCTCGGTCTTGATGCGATCCAGACTCGACAGGCTATGGGTCTGGAGGTAGACGGCGCTGAGAATCGTCACCGTCATGCACACAAAACCGAAGGCCAAAAAGGCCAGAAACAGGGCGAGGTGGCCCAGGTGCGGAATGCGCTTGGGGACGACGATCTCTGACTGCGAATAAGATTGAAAGAGAGCGGGGGGCTCGTCTCCAGCTTGAAAGGTCTCAGGCGGCGCGAGTTCTGGCTCTGAGGGTGTGCTTAACTGCGGCTCGTAGGGCGTGGATTCGGGGTCGGGCGTGAATTCGTCGCTCATGGTAAGGCCGTCTGCTTTCTGCGTGTGTATGTTCTTTTGGCGGTTTTCTTCCCGGCTGTGCCTTTGCTTCCGTTCTTCCCGTTTGCCTTTGTTTGTGCGGAAGCCGGGTTGGGTTCATGGTCTCCCACCCATTCCGCGGAAAGCTGCGAAATGGATGAGGCACCCAGCGTCTCGGGCTCTATCTCTTCCAAATGGCCATTCGCAGAGGTGTAGTAGCGCTTGAGGAATTCACCGGTGTAGGAGCCAGGTGTCGCGGCGACCTTTGCGGGCCTGCCTTCGCCGACAATGCGGCCTCCGTCCTCGCCGCCTTCGGGGCCCAGGTCGAGAATCCAGTCGGCATTGCGAATCACGTCCATATTGTGCTCGATGATGATGACCGAGTTGCCGAGATCGGTGAGTCGGTGGAGCACCTCGAGCAGCTTGCGCACATCGTCGAAATGGAGTCCGGTAGTGGGCTCGTCGAGCAGATAGAGTGTGCGGCCGGTCTGGCGTTTGCTCAATTCGCGTGCCAGCTTCATGCGCTGCGCTTCGCCTCCAGACAGCGTAGTTGCGCTTTGGCCGAGATGAACGTAGCCGAGGCCCACATCGACCAGCGTTTGCAGCTTCTGGCGCACCTGCGGCACATCGGCCAGCACAGTGAGCGCGTCCTCGATGGTGAGGTCGAGAATATCGGCGATCGAGTGCGAGTGGAATTTTACGGCCAGCGTCTCCTGGTTGTAGCGGCGTCCGTTGCACACTTCGCACTCGACGTAGACATCGGGCATAAAATTCATTTCGATGCGGCGCTGCCCATCGCCCTGGCAGGTCTCACACCTCCCGCCGGCCACGTTGAAGCTGAAGCGGCCCGCCTTGTAGCCGCGTTCGCGCGCCTCGGGCAGCATCGAGAAGAGATCGCGAATCGGTGCGAAGACCTGCGTGTAGGTGGCCGGGTTGGAGCGCGGCGTGCGGCCGATCGGCGACTGATCGATGCGGACAACTTTGTCGATCTGCTCGGCTCCGCTGAGCGACTCATGCGCGCCGGGATCTTCGCGCGAGCCGTAGATCGTCTTGGCCAGCGAACGATAGAGAATGTCGTTGATCAGTGTGCTTTTGCCCGAGCCGCTGACACCGGTGACCACGGTCATTACGCCCAGCGGAATGCGAATGTTGATGTCTTGCAGATTGTGCTCGCGTGCGCCGGAGACGGTGATCCACTTGCCGGTGAGGGGTCGCGGTTTCGCGCGCTGCAACATCTCCGAGGCTCCGGAGAGATAGCGTCCGGTGAGCGACTCGGGGCAGGCCATGATCTCGGCGGGCGTGCCCTGCGCGACCACCTCGCCGCCGAGACGGCCTGCGCCGGGACCAAGATCGAGAACATAGTCGGCATGGCGGATCGTCTCTTCATCGTGTTCGACGACCAGCACCGTATTGCCCAGATCGCGGAGCCGTTCGAGAGCTTCAATCAGACGGTTGTTGTCGCGTTGGTGAAGACCGATCGAGGGCTCATCGAGCACGTAGAGCACTCCGCGCAGCCGCGAACCGATCTGCGTAGCCAGACGGATGCGCTGGCCCTCACCGCCCGATAGAGTGGCGGCGTTGCGGTCGAGCGACAAGTAATTGAGGCCTACGGCGCAGAGGAATTCGAGCCGCTCGGCGATCTCGCGGCGGATGCGCTCGGCCACCAGAGACTCGCGAGCGGTGAATTTCAGATTGATGGCCGCCGAGAGCGCCCGGTTCAGCGGCAGAGCCGTGAAGTCGGCGATAGAGAGGCCGCCGATTTTGACCGCCAGTGACTCCGGGCGCAGACGCTTGCCTCGGCAGACCGGACAGGGCGTGGCCGACATGTAAGCCATCATTGTCTCGCGATAGGAATCGCTGTGCGCCTCCTCGATGCTGTCGCGCAGAAAAGCGAGGACGCCGTGAAAGCCGGTGCGCGGCGCTTCGCCTTTCGGAGGGCCGTAGACGAGCAGGTGCTGCTGCTTCGGCGGAAGGTCTTCGAATGGCAGGGTGAGGTCGATCTTGTAGCGTTCAGCCGCGAGATGGACGAGCCTGAGCAGATATTGCGAACTCGAACCGGGTCCGAGCCCGCCATCGAGCAGCGGCTTCGACCAGTCGGTGATGACTCTGGCGGGATCCAAGTCGTAGAGCGAGCCCAGTCCGTGGCACTCCGGGCAAGCGCCGAAGGCCGAGTTGAAGCTGAAGCTGCGCGGCTCGAGCTTGGGCACATCGAGGCCGCAGTCAGGGCAGGCCATCGAACTTGAGAACAGTTGCTCCTCGCTCCCGGCGACGGCTACCAGCACCAGGCCGTTGGCGAGTTGCAGCGCCTTGGCCACGGCGGCTTCGAGACGCTTTTCGAGCGAGGGCTTGCCGGGTGGCGGCGGCGCATCAGGGGTAGGAATCTTGAGCAGGATGCGGTCGATGACCGCTTCGATGGCGTGATTCTTGCGCCGGTCGAGCGAGACAGGCTCAGACAAGTCCATCACCTCGCCGTCCACGCGGGCGCGGAAGCCCTGACGGTCAAGCTGGTCTAGTAACTCTTTGAATTCCCCCTTGCGCCCGCGAACCACCGGCGCCATCACGGTGACACGCTCTCCGGCCCCAAGTTCGAGAATGCGCTGGACGATCTGGTCGGCGGTCTGGCGAGAGATGGGGCGGCCGCAGTTGGGGCAATGGGGCGTGCCGATCGAGGCATAGAGCAGGCGCAGGTAGTCGTAAATCTCCGTAATGGTGCCGACGGTCGAGCGCGGGCTGCGGCTGGTGGTTTTCTGTTCAATAGAGATTGCGGGGCTAAGCCCTTCGATCGAATCCACATCGGGCCGCTCGATCTGATCGAGAAACTGCCGTGCATAGGCCGAAAGCGTCTCAACGTAGCGCCGCTGGCCCTCAGCATAAATCGTGTCAAAAGCAAGCGAGCTTTTGCCCGAGCCCGATAGGCCTGTGACTACCGTGAGCGTATTGCGCGGGATGCGCACGTTGATGTCGCGCAAATTGTGCTGGCGCGCGCCGCGCACCGAAATGTGTGTGATGGGCATGTTTGGGAGCGGGAAAACGGAGCCGAGGGATAACTGTGAGGCAGATCACCGCATCGCAGGCCCTGGAGGTATTTTATTGGTAAATAGAAACAAGGGTCAACGCGATCCTACTTCTGCGACAATCGCAGAGAGCGATTTCTTGCTTCGCGGCTTGATTTTCGGTCGCCTGTGGGCGAGAACGCGGTGTGTTTCAGTCCCTGTGTAGAGGAGCCAAGACGCTAGCGATGGCGGATGCACTGAATTTGGTATTGTTGATCGCGGCGTCAGTCGGCTCCCTAGCCTTTGGAATCCTGGCGGCTTATGGAACTCTTCGCGTGGCCTTTGCGATGATGCGTCCCCAGCGGCGCCCCGCGCCGGTGAAAGCCCCGCAGGAAGTCGCGCGGGTGCTGTAGAGCGGGCGTTAGGGATCAGGGGTCAGGGATTAGTTCCTGCCGCCCAATCTCCGCAGTTGCGCAATCCGCAATTCTCCAATTGCTTTACCTCAAATCCAGCTACGTTCAGTGGGTACCGAACCTTGAACCCTTGATCCCTACTGCGGGTTGTTGGGCTGCGGAGGCTGTCCCGGCTGCTGACGCATAGGCGGTGCATGGTGTCCGAAGGGGGGGCGGAATGGTGGCTGGGGAGGCTGTTGAGGCTGATCTTCCGTCTCGGCGTCCTCGTCGTTAGATTGATTGGGGTTCGCGGCTGCCGGTGTGATTCCAGCTGCACTGCGGGCGCTGAGCACAATCTCCCGCGGGGTGCCCTCGCCCTGATCCCCGATCATGAGGACGTTGTAGCTCGTGCCTTGCAGAAGCTCTGCGAGCACATCGCGCGCGTTGCCCGGGCCGTAGACGCCGAAGATGCGCTGGTCGGATTCCAATCCTTCTACCGTCGACCCAGTAACGGTGGCTACGTCGTTCAGGATCTGTTGCAGGCTGGAGTTGGTTGCGCTGATGGTTAGACCATGGCTGTCCCATGTGACTGAGGCCTCGACCGGCTTCTCGTTTGCGGGCCAGAGGGGCATCTCGGGCGCGGGTGGTGCCGTAGGCGCAGTGACGGCCTGGGCCGCCGTCTGTGGCGCCGGGGCCTTGGTAGCCCGTTTGTGTCGATGCGGCGGAGTTTGGACGGCAGCCGGCGTGGCATTTGTTGCGGGTGCCTGGGCAGGCAGCATCTGCATCCAACAGACAGCCGCAGCGAGCAACACCGGCAGGATCAGTCGTCCCGGGCGAAGGACTCCGAGGGAGATCGGCGAATTGAGCCCGAAGGTGCGCATGAGAATCGATTCCTGTTTCCAGCGGTTGTCTGTCGGCAAGAGCATCGAAGCGGCTTCGGAAGCCGGCATTCGATTACTGCTCTACTGTACTAGACTATCAGTGGCCAGCGGACGCTCATGACGGTGACTCACTGGCCGGGACCACCCGGGAAAGGAAGTCTAGATGCGCCTTTGTGTGAACCCTTTAGCCGCGCCGGCGCTCCTGTTGGCGCTGCTGGCCGCACCGGTAGCGGCAAGCGCCACCAGTTGCACCACGCAGGCCGCTTTGTTGCCTCAGGATCGCGATGCTCTGGCGGCCGCCGGCAACGGACTGGCCAAGGCCGTGGCCGAACAGGACCTGGCGACCCTGAAGGCCGCTCTGCTGCCCGCCGTGGCCCAGGAGTGGGAGGGGATCAGCGGAGTGGCGCAGAATGCCGCAGTGCTGATGAAGGGCGGGCAAGTGCAACTGCGCAGCCTTTACCTGCTTGACGCAACCAGCTTGACCGCGCCCTCAGATACACAGTTTTTCTGTACCAGCGCCAACGGCTCGATGACTGTGACCCTGAACATGCGGGCTTTGCCTCCGGGCCGGTATGCCGTGGTGCTGGCCGATGCTGTTGGAGCGCCCAATGCCGCACAGTTGGGTTTCATTCTGGCCTGGGACGGTCCAGCCTCGGGCTGGAAGCTGGGCGGCCTCACCGTGCGCCCCGGCGCTCTGGACGGCCATGACGGCCTCTGGTGGTGGACGCATGCCCGCGAAGTGGAAAAAGCTGAACCGGCAAACACATGGGCGGCGTGGTACTCCTACGAGGCCGCGCGATCGCTGCTGCTGCCGGTGGATTTTCTTTCTTCGCCGAATCTGGAAAAGCTTGGTTCGGAGCAGGCCTCAATCAAGAACTCTCCGCAGGAGGCTTTTCCGTTGACGATTCCCGACGGCGCGCGCACCTGGAAGATCGACACCGTCTACCTCGACCAGACCTTGCTGCACGCGGATCTCGGGGTGGTTTATGAATCGACCGGAGTGACCGATCCGGCCGCCCAGCGCACCGAGGCGATTGCGGTCCTCAGTGCGTTCTTAAAGGCGCAACCGGGACTGCGCGAGCATTTTCACGGCCTCTGGGCTTATGCCGTCAAGGACGGCAAACGGTCGCCAGTGCTTGAGCTGCCCATGGCACAAATACCGTAGAGCCAGGGATGCGGCTACACTGTCGGAGGTTCCCGCGAGGCGTGAGGTGCTAATTGACCAAGAGGACGGAAAATCCCCAATTACCGACACTCACGTGTCTGTCAGCGATGACTGTCGTTTTATGGGGCGTTACGGCAATTTTGCCCTTCGGAATTGTAGAGCCATATGTGTCGCTCGATAATGGAAGAACACTCGTATTTGATCCGCTGGCGCTGGTTGAGGCAACGTCGATCATGACATGCTTGGCGATTCTGTCCTGGATACCCGTATTCGCATTTGCTCAAAGAAGGCCCAAACTCCTGAGCGCAGGTCTCGTTATTGTCTTGACATGGATTTGTCTCGGCGTTCCATTTTGGTTGATCGATGGATCTGGATTTTTCAATGTGGGGACATTTCGAGCAACGAGGGTCATGGGAAACGGCCAAGATATGGCGTTCCTGCCGCTTGTAATTCCAGCGACCTCGCTCTTCTCCGGCGCGGCCTATTCTATGGCTATGTGGCTATCAATTCAGTCGAGGCGAGTCATTCGGAACGGTAGCTCAAAAGCTTCGTAGACAAATGAGAGCTGAGTTTTCGAACTCGGGAGATTAATCAATGCCAGCCATCATCGACTTGCGTTCTGACACCGTGACTCGCCCCACACTTGAGATGCGCGCGGCGATGGCGGCGGCTGAGGTGGGCGACGACGTTTACGGCGAGGACCCAACCGTCAATCTTCTTGAACAGCGCGCAGCGAAGATCTTTGGCCGCGAGGCAGCACTCTTCGTCCCCACGGGCACCATGGGCAACCAGATCGGCATTCGCCTCAACACCCAACCGGGCCAGGAGGTGATCGCCGAGTCGCGCGCGCACATCCTCGACTGGGAGATGGCGACAACAGCGGTCTTCTCTGGCTGCCTGGTGCGCGCGATTCCCGCCGAGCGGGGCATCCTGACTTGGGAGCAGATTGAACCGGCAATTTATGAGCGCGGATCGTTTCGCGCCGCAACGGGATTGATCGAGATTGAAAACACCGCAAATCTCGCCGGAGGAACCGTAACGCCGCTGCCTGTGCTCGAAGAGATCTGGGAGAACGCAAAGAAGCGCAAACTCCCGACGCATCTCGATGGCGCGCGGATTTTCAACGCGGCCGAGTCGCTTGGCCAGGATGTGAAGACGCTGACGCGGGGCTTCGACACTGTGATGTTTTGCCTCTCGAAAGGGCTGGGCGCGCCGGTGGGCTCAATGCTGGTGGGCTCGGTGGACCTGATGGCGCGGGCGCGGCTCTATCGCAAGGCGCTCGGCGGTGGAATGCGCCAAGTGGGCGTGTTGGCCGCTGCTGGATTGATCGCCCTCGAGCAGGGCCCGAAGCGGCTGCACGAGGATCACGCCAACGCGCGCCTGCTGGCCGAGGCGCTGGACAACATCGACAAGGTCGCCATCGACCTCGAGGGGGTCGAGACCAACATCGTCATCTTCCGGCTCACCGACGGGCTAAGCGCAGTCGACCTGGTCAAACGGCTCAAGGCGCGCGGCATCCTGGCCAGCGCTTTTGCAACAGATGCGATCCGGCTGGTGACACATCTCGACGTGGATCGCGCGGCCTGCATAAAGGCGGCCGAGGCGCTGGCCGAAGAGATCGAGGCCGTGGCATAAAGAGAGCAATCCGGACCATCGAAACCGTGACCGGCGAGTGTAGAAAGAGTGGAAGAGAAAGGTGCGGTTCGCGGTCTCCGCGCAACTATTTCCCCTGCGCGGCGTTCAAACAACCAACGATCCGGAACAATGAACCTAAAAACCGCAGTTGGCCAACAGAAGCGGGCCTGTATCGAGGATTTTTAGGGGGCGCCGGGGGATGATTCTGGCTACGATGTAGTCCAGCAGGGTCTTCCACCGGTCT
>JBEKCA010000082.1:0-22138 GCA_050015115.1 Occallatibacter sp. | reverse complement strand
CTGCTCCTCGCTCAGTTGCAACTCCGGCAATCGGCGTCCTCGTCTCATGACATCGCTCCTGTCATGTTAGACACCGCGCGCGACTATTTGTTTAGTTAATTAATGACTCATGACACTAGAGGGGCTCAGAAATCCACGTGGGCGCGGACGGAGCCTACCCAGGCTGGGCCTCGGTCGCGGTTATAACCTGGATTGCCGATGTGCTGCACATCGACCGCATAGAACAGTCCCCGCCACGCGTGCCAGTTGTAGTAGCTCTCGATGATGTCTTCGCGGCCGTAGTTGAGGTTTCCGTTTGCGCGTTCGTAGTTGGGGCTGCCGTTGCCATCGCCAAGCAGAAAACCCAGGCCGCCAAGTCTCAAGTACTCCTGATGGTCGCGCTTGATGGCGTTTGAGACCATGACCAGGCCGATCTTATCAACGGGGCGATGCCAGTGGGTTCCGGCATAGTCTGCTCCAGCTTCGACGGTCTGGTCGACTTCGGTGTAGGCGAAGGACTCGTGCTGGCCTTCATTCCATCCAAAGCGGCCAAAGACACGCAGATTCTCAGTGATCTCCTGCTCGGTGTTGTAGCCGAATCCGTATTTGAGCGCGCTATAGTGCTCGTGGAGAGTGATCGTGGGCACGGTGACGCCGTAATTGGCGGTGTCTGAGCCGTTCAGGAAGTCGTCAACGGCCTCGCGGTAGACGCCCATGTGGGCGCGATTGGCGTAGAACAGCAGGCGCGTGACGCCCTTGCGGTCCTTGACGAAGCTGTGGCGCAGCTCGAACTCGCCGTTCTGCGCATGCGCCCGGCTGAAGGCCCAGTCCATATCGATGCCGTTGGCGACGACCGGCATGGCGAAGAGACCGTAGCGAATGCTCCAGAATCTGTCGTCGTACTCGGCCATTCCGCCCACCGTGTATCCACGCGTGTCGGCGGCGTAGTCCCAGGCGCCGTTGTTGTCGACCGTCCAGTTCATGAACTGCAGGTGGCTGTCGGAGCCTGGGCCGTTGACGTCGAAGAAATCCGGGAGCGTCATCTTGCCGGCGCGGAACTCGAATCGGCGCACGGGTACGCTGGGAGCTAAATTGAACGGTCCCGGCTCCTGACTTGTGGCCTGGCGCGTCAGGCCAAAGACCTGGTGAAATCCGTAACGCGCAAGATAGGGCACAGAGCTCAAAGTTGGATTACGGACGACATCCAGATTGGTAAATCCGGCCAGACCAAGCGCCTGGCTGAGCCCGCGGCCGCCGGCACTTTCTAGATCCAAGATCAGGTCGGTGTTGTATCGAATCGAGTGCGTAGGTCTCAGAACCGTGTAAACCGTGCCCAACAGCGAGGTTTTGTACTCGGCCGAGTTGTGAAAGCTGTTTGTGCCCTGGTAAAGGGAGTGGAAGGGCAGGCGGCCCTGGAAGATGATGTTGGCCTGGCCGGAGAGCCACCAGCGGCTGTCTTCAGGATGCGGAGCCATCGAGACGATGGGCGGGTCTTGGGGCTGGCGTCCAATCGGGCTCGAGTCGCCGGGCTGGCGTCCGTAGCCGGGCTCCTGAGGACCGATCAAGCTCTTCGCGGGCAGGGCTAGCGATCCAGGCAGCGTCGTCTCAGGCTGCGGTTGAGGAGCGGAGGGAAGGGAATCGGTGGACTGGGCTGCTGCGAGGCCAGCGGCCAGTGCAAGCGTCAGCGCTGCGAATGCACGCCCGAGGCTACGCGGTGAACGGAGCGGATTCGTGCGTTGGCCTGATAGCACGTGCATCAGAGAGCCTTTCATCTTTCATGCGAAGCTCGAGGAATCAGGTCTAGAATCAGAGCGCAACCAGAGCCCAACCCCGGTAGAACCCCTTTAGGGGTACGAATCGACCCCGCCGATGGCTCGAAAGAATTGATAGCCCGGATCGTACCGAAGATCTGATCGATCTTGTCCGCGCCTGACAGGAGTGAAGTTGTTTTCGCAGTGATCCCTTGCGCCGGGTCTCGTCTAGGATAAATTACGGATCGTGCGCGATTTGTTAACGTGGGGTTGATTCCAGAGTCACAGACGGAGTCGGGTCGACGATTTTTTGGTCCGCTGAGCGAAGTCGATCAACCCATCCGAGTGCGATTGGCGCGAGATCGCTGAAGGAATCGTTGTGCCCGCGCCCTGGAAACGAGTGAAACTCCTTGGGCTCGTTGGCTAGTTCGTACAGTTGCCTGCCTTGAGAAGGCGGGATCTGTTGGTCGTTGGAACCGTTGACGATCAAGACAGGCGCGTTAATATGACCGATCTTCTTGTCATTCTCAAAACGATCCCTGGCAAGATACCTGGCCGGAAGATATGGATATTCGATCTGCGCCATCTCGGGGACCGATGAATAAGGGGCGAGCAGAATCACGCCACTCACATGAAACTCCTCGGCCATCTGCACCGCGACACCGGTTCCCAGTGAATGGGCGAACAGAATGATGTTCTCGCTTTTGACTCCCCGCCCCATGAGCGCATAAATGTAGGCCCGCCCATCGGCATAGAGTCCGGCTTCGCTCGGCTTGCCCGGCAATCCGCTGTAGCCGCGGTATTCTGCCACGAGAAAACCATAGCCTGCAGCGATGTAAGGGTCGGAGACTTCCGATGCGGACGCCAGGCAGTCTCCATTTCCGTGAAAGAAGACGAAGGTGAACGGCTTGGTTGTTGCGGGTGCATACCAGCCCTTGAGATCGAGCCCGTCCGCTGTTCGTACTGGAAGTTCCTCGAAGGAGCGATTGGCAGACGCTTCGCTCAAGGTGATGTAGTGATGGCTCGGGAAATAGAAAAGACTGCGTTGAAATACAAAGACTCCGACGACCAGCAGGATGTAAAAGCCGGCGAGAATGCCAATTAGCTTCCGGACTCGCGCGGCGACTCCATCTACCGGCAATGATTGAAATTTCAGAACCACCTTCAGCCTCAACTGTCGAGGATATACTGCCGCTCCCCCGTTCGCGTAAGCTGAATCTGAGGCCATGTTCGAACAGACTTCCAACGAAGGGCTTTCCGAGGTGCTGGATTCATTGGGCGCCGAAGAGCAGCAATCGCCGGCTCCGGTCAATTCCTCGACCAGCGAGCCGATCATCGCCTTCAGCCATGTAGGAATCTCCTTTGACGGCCGTGCTGTTCTCGAGGACCTGAGCTTCTCGATGAATCGCGGCCAGACCCTCTGCATCCTCGGCCGCAGCGGCGTGGGAAAATCGGTGGCCTTACGGATGCTGATGGGCTTTCTCAAGCCTGATACCGGCTCGATTCGCGTCGAAGGCCAGGAGATCACCACCCTTGATGAGGAGGGAATGCGGGCGATTCGCAAACGAGTCACCATGGTCTTTCAGAATGGAGCGCTCTTCGATTCGCTGAGCGTGCGCGAGAATGTGGCCTTTCCGCTGCGCGAACGCGGCGGCCTGGACGAGGATCAGATTCAGGATCTGGTAACCCGGCTGATCGGCATGGTCGGCGCGGAGGACGTGGTGGATGCGTTTCCGGCCAGCCTTTCGACGGGCCGCAAGCGCGCCGTCGCTATTGCCCGCGCCCTGGCCTCGCAGCCTGAGGTTGTGCTTTATGACGAACCAACCACAATGGTTGACCCCATCATCGCCCGCCGGCTGGGCGATCTCATCCAGCGGCTCAAGCGGCAGTTGGGATTCACCAGCATTGTGGTAACGCACGACACGCGCTTTGCCGAGCGGCTCGCCGACCTGGTGCTCTTCCTGCATCAAGGGCGGGCGTTGTTTTTTGGTCCGCTAAAGAGCTTTTTGGACTGTCCTGATCCACATATTCAGCAGTTCCTTTGCTTGGATGCTTACGCGTTACCTTCAGAGTAGGAGTCTCCCAAGAGTAACCAAAAGGTTTTGCTGGTTCCTCGTAATGGTAACTGCACTAGAAGATTTCCACACCGTGGATTGGGCTGGAAAACCTTTTGAATTCTAGAGACCCTGTTTTCTGGTCCCATCTATTCCCTTTGGAGCCCCATATTTACTCAAATGTTACTTTTTGTTATCCCATGGTGCAGTGTTGGAACCATTGAGTTTTTAGCCCTTGACTTGACACCGGATAGATACTATGTTTGGCACATTACCCGGATAACCTTTCACGGATGCGCTCCAAAGCGGGTGATAAATGTCCCTTCGGGAATGTTGTGGATACGATCACCGGATGGGATTTTGCTTCGCTTTTGTCTCACTTTTGTTGCCTATCTCTTCATGCCCCGGAAACGAGTGTGTTGGTCTGCGGAAATTAGCCAACACAAGGTTTGCTGTCGTTCTCTTTTCGGGGTGGAAATGCCTACTCAGCTAGTCAAGTTTGTTCGAAAGCTTCGCGGTGGTTCTCAACCCATCCTCGCCAGGGCTGCCGATGAGCAACTCTACGTAGTAAAGTTTGGGAACAACCCTCAGGGCGCCAATCTGCTCTTTAATGAGAGTGTCGGCACGGATCTTTACCGAGCCTACGGATTGCCTGTTCCTGAGTGGAAATCGCTCGTCATGACCGATTCTTTCCTTGACGAGAACCCGGACTGCTGGATGCAAACCCAGGCGGGAACTCTCCGGCCAAATGCTGGATTGTGCTTTGGCTCTCGGTATTTGGGCGGAGATGGAATTTCTCTATTCGACATTCTCCCTGGTAACAGCTATAAGCGGGTCAGTAATCTCAGGAGCTTTTGGCTGGCATGGATCGTTGACGTTTGTGCTCAGCACACAGATTGCCGGCAAGCTATTTTCCTGGAGGGAAACGAAAGACGGCTCAATGCATTCTTCGTCGACCAGGGGAGCCTGTTTGGAGGCGCGGATGGGAAGCAGCAACCGCATTTCCTGGCATCTCGATACCTTGATCCGCGCATCTACCAGGAGTTATCATCGGCTGACGGTCAGGAACTCCTTCAAATTGTGCGGTCTGTCGATTTAGGCGGGATTTGGCGAGGAGTTCAAACGCTCCCCACAAGCTGGGTAACGGGATCTGCATTAGAATGCCTGGAGCGGTGTCTCGGAAGATTGGCGAACGCTGAACTTTTGCAGGATCTGGTCGATAGGATGGTGGATGCCGACCAAAAGCAACATATTGCATTTAGAAAGGGAAGATCGCTCATTGAGCGAAGGCTCTCAATTCTGTGCCCTGGATTACAGACCGTGCGGTCGCTCGGAGGGTTCGGCCGATGCGTTGCCGGTTATGCTCCTTGTCCTTAAGGATGAGGAGGGGCGGCTCCGCTTTCTGGTCCACCCAGAGTGGCGCGGGATCATTCGGGCCAAGGATATGGGTTATTTTGAATCCCTGTTCCATGACCTCCTCAAGCGCGCCAAATTACATCCTGATACTCTCTTTGAGCACCTCTGCTCGCTCGTAGTGGGACCCTTGGTGACCAGAGAAGTGGGATCAAACCTGGAAGACTCGCCTCCAATCAGCCAACTAACCGTAAGATTTATAGATTTAATTACGACAATTGCGGCTGAGCGGATTATTAATGAGTCAGAGGAGTTACATTTCTGAATGTTTGAATCATCTGTTAACTCAGAGGAAATATTCTTGCCCCGATTATCCCTAGAATACTCAGGTGGATCGAACTTCTGATGTCTTCCAATTAAGCGAAGCGAAAAGGGGCAAACACTTGCACAAGTGTGCATTTTGTTGCGCAATCTGTATCTCCTTAAAGTCTTCGACATATTTTGAAGCCTGCGTCGTGACGATAATAACTTAAATATTATCAGTGATATCCGATGGCAGTTGGTGCTCAGCAATAGATCGTACTGAGTGGTTCATCACGTGCATTAACCAAGACTAAAGCAGCGTTTTTGAGGACAGCCAGAGCGGTTCACAGTTGCCGATTACTGGGGTCTTCACCTCGGTTACGGCTTGATATCCGCAGCCCGCTGGAGCCAGCGGAAGATTTCCGGAGGAATGCCTGATGAGTGTTCCTTTGTCTCTAGCCGGTCTCGTGCCTTACTTCTGAATTGTAGCGAGAAAGGAAACAAAGCTCATTGAATAGAGGCTCTCAATTCTGCGCCCTGATTACAGGCCGTGCGGTAGCTCGCAGGTCTCGGCCGATGCTTTGCCGGTTGTGCTCCTTGTTCTTAAGAATGAGGAAGGTGGGCTCCGCTTTCTTGTCCACCCGGATTGGCGCAGAATGGTCCGGGGCAAGGATATGGGCTATTTTGAATCCCTTTTCCGTGACCTCCTCGATCGCGCCAGATTACATCCGGATACTCTCTTCGACCACCTCTGCTCGCTCGAAGTGGGACCACTGGCGACCAGAGAAGTGGGGCCAAACCTGGACAACTCGCCTCTAATCCGGAAACTTACCTCGAGATTTGTCGACATAATTCCCGCAATTACGGCTGAGCGGATTCCTAATGAGTCAGAAGAGTTACATTTCTAAATATTCAAGACATCTTTTAACTCAGAGGAAATACTCTTCCCCGAGTTTTTTTCATGACTTCCCATGTCTTCTAAATTAGCGAAGGGGAATGGGAAAATACTTGCATACCTATGCAAATTGTTGCGCAATCTATTGCCCTTTAATCTTTTCATCACTTTTGGAGATTTGCTTGGCGAAGGTCATAACTTAGCTATTATCAGCCATATCTGAAGTCTATTGACATTCGGGCACAGAATGCATGGAGTGGTGCATCACGTGCACTTGTCAAGTTCAAGCATAGTCTTTTAAGGCCAGCTGGAACGGGGGCATCATCCTCGATTACCGGGTTCTTACCCCGGTCGAGCTTGGTGTGTCCAGCTAGCGGACGGTATCAGGATGAGTGCCTGATGAACGTTCCATTGTCTTTAGCCGCGCTCGGTGTCTGACTTTTGCTCTTGAGTGAAAACCAGCACCAAATAACCTTCATGGTTTCGATTGTCTGAGATTTGCGACGCATCTATGGCAACATCGGATTTCTTGCAACGGCTATCCGCCTTCGAAGCTTCCTCGCCGGAATGGGCCGAGGAATCGGTAAAGGATGCTGTTCGCGGTCCGCGGGGCAAAGCTCACTTCTGGATGGTTCTGGATGCGATTACGATCTTCGCATCCGCGGTCAGTGCCACTCTCTATAGAATGCACACCGGCACGTTTGCGGGTACGAAGGGGCTCTGGCACGGCGCGCTTCTTCACGGCCGTCCCTTGGGAATCCTGCTGGTTTTCCTGTGCGGATTCGCGGTTGCCCTAATCCTCACGAGCCGGCGACTGAATCTGTACTCGCCGCTCCGGCTCAGCGATGCCATCCGCGAACAGCGGCTCAGCGTGCAGGCTTGCCTGACATCGGGGCTGCTGCTGACCGGCGCGCTCTACCTGGTTCATGCCGAGGACGTTCCGCGCGGCATCGTTCTGATCACTGTGGGGCTGGTCACCATTGCCCTCAGCGCGCGCAGGTTAGCCTATCGTATTTCGCTTTATCGCAGCTTTGAGCAGGGTGTGGGCACGCGCAACGTGCTCATCGTCGGCACCGGGCCGGAGGCTGTTGCGCTCCGCTATTACCTTGAGAGCATCCGCCATCTGGGGTACAGATTCAAGGGCTTCATTGAAGCGCCAGGTCCCGCATCCGATTTCTCGGCTGCCCCTGCCAACGACGTGGTAGGCACGCTCGATACGCTCTTTCAGCGTGTTCGCAGGCAGTTTGTGGACGAGATTTTTTTCACGACGCCGTGTGAACGCAGCGTTGTCCAAGATGTCTTGGAGCAAGCTCGTAGCCTGAGCGTGGATCTTCGCATTGTGCCCGACATGTACAACGGAGTGAGCTTTAACAGCACTATCGAGTATATCGGCCACTTTCCCACGATTCCGTTGCACTGCGGACAGGTGCCGGAGATCGGGCTGCTGATGAAACGCGGGCTCGATGTCATCTTCTCCAGCCTCGTACTCCTGCTAGGTTGGCCTTTGTATATGGCGATTGCCATCGCCGTGAAGCTGGATTCCCCCGGTCCAGTCTTTTACTCCTCTGAACGCGTCGGCAAAAAGGGCCGTGCCTTCCGCTGCTTCAAATTCCGTACCATGGTCTGCGACGCGGACAAGCGGCGCCAAGAACTGATGAACAAAAACGAACGCGACGGCGTTCTGTTTAAGATCACTGACGATCCCCGCGTCACAAGGTTGGGCCGATTCCTTCGCAGACATTCGCTCGATGAGCTTCCTCAGTTCGTGAATGTGCTGCGCGGTGATATGAGCGTGGTTGGCCCGCGTCCGCTGCCCGCCGACGACGTGCGAGACTCGAAGCTCGCCTATTTGCGGGTTCTTGCCGTCACCCCGGGCATTACCGGTCTATGGCAGGTCCAGGGCCGCCAGGATCCATCGTCCGACAGTTACATTTCGCTGAATGTGATCTACATTGAGAACTGGAGCATCTGGCTCGATATCCAGATCATTCTGCGGACCATCGGCGTGGTGTTAGAGGGGACGGGAAGCTGACCTGCTGACTCGCAACTTCGGAAGGCTGCCCAAGAGATGCCCTTTTGGGCCAGCTTTTTTGGCCAAGAGATCGACTTTGTCAAAGACCGGATTTCGTCGAATCCTGCCGGGGCTGACCGGGGTAACTACATGGTAATTTCCGATTCGGCGGCAATACATGTGTCGCATTGAGCCCGGACACTGCGGGTTTTAGCACGTTTGGGTCGCGGAATGAACGGCGGTGTTTTACTATCGGGAAAGCTGGAGTCACATGCGCTCTTTCATACTCGCTCTGTTCCTGGTTGCCGTGAATGCTTCGGCGCAACTTAACCCGGCGCCTGCAGCTATCGAACTGCGAGCATCGGTGATGCCGATGGATCAGCGCAAGGCACTAGCAGCCCCCCTACTACAGGCGGCGGAAAAGCAAGCCGCCGCACTGGACGATGTTGATCGCGCGATTGTGCTTTACCGTATAGCCGGCGGTTGGATGCCGCTCGACCGTGAGCGTTCATCCGCTCTCTACCGACAGGCATTTCTTGCATCCCTACACGCCGACGGTACTTTTCGTCCAGCGTTGGAGTATATGATTCTGGATGGCGCGGTCCCACTAGACCCCGCTATCGTTTTGGAACTCGCGCCGCAAGCTGACAAGAAAACGCAGCAAAAGATTTATGGCTGGATTCTAGATTTCGCGCTTGAGAATACCGATACTCGGCTTGCAGCGCGGGCATTCCAGGCTGTAGCGGACAATCAGGCAATCTCCGGCAGTCTGGCATCGACCGTGCTCGCAAATCTTCCAATTGAGAAGCGCGCTCGGGCCTTCCGCACCATCACTGCGTACTACAATCTGCATCCACCCTCCATCGGAAAGTGGGACTTTTCCGGACTGGTCTCGCAGTTCTATGCCTCGCTGCCGCAACGAGACGTGCTTGCGGCAATCGATATCATCCTTAAGCGCGCAGCGGATGTCGATTCGGACCATTCTGGCCGTCAGGTGGGCATGAGCTCCGGCCCAAACAATATTGGTTTCAGCAAGGAAACCGATCTACAACTCTTTGCAGTTGCACCAGCCCTGCAGAAGGTGGACCCGGCACGAGCCACCAAGCTACTGCAGGAGAGCCCGGAGACAGCGAAATGGCTGATCCAATATCCGAATGGACTGGAGTCGTTTGACCAAAACCACTCCTTCCACCATCTCGGCGCCGCAGTACATCGGTCCACAGCGGTGCCAAGAGAGCTGCGCACCTTCGGAGTTGCTAACGCAAGCAGCTTGCTTGCGCTTTCGCAAGAGGACGAAGGGCTGGAGTTCACACGCTCAGACTTCCCGTACTATCTTCAGCCCAGCGGGTTGGGCTTCTTTGAACAGTTTGCCGATCACAAATCCCCAGAGTATGCTGCGTACCACACTGTAATGTCGGCGCACCAACCTGATGTCCTTGCCGCAGTCGCAAACGTACCAGAGATGCGCAAGGTTCCGACCTCGTGTAGCGGTGACGGTGATTGGTGCTATGAGACCTATCCGCAAGCGAATTTGATCCGCTCCCTGGCCGAGGATTGGACCTATGGAAGCCAGGAAGAGAATGCCCGCGCCGCACTGAAGGCACTGCCAACAGTACTGGAAAAGATTCCCGCACAGCAGCGTTGCGCTCCGCTCGCGGATGCTGCGGACTTATATCTGCGCCTCGGGGATCGCAGCGCTGCCAACAGCGCCGTGCAGACTGGCCTCGACGCGGCGGCTCAGGCAGTAGAGCAAGAAGACGCCACATATCACAAGCCCTTCTCACAACTGTTGCGGCCTTCTGCAGCCTGCTATCAGGCGCTCATTTCCGCGGGAGTCAACGCAAAGTACGACTCGCTATATAAGGCAGTCGATTCTGTCCAGAACCCTGCGCTGCGCGCCTTCGCCACGGCCATGCTGGCTCGGGGGCTGCTCGGTGTTCCTTTGCGGCGCAATCTCGTGGTTAGCGCCAATGGAGGATACTGCTTGATTGAGGGCCAGGCCAGCTACTGCGGGGGACTCCCGTGAGGGTTGGTAACGTTAAGCCAGCCTCTCAACTGCCTTGCGGATTCCTCGGGTTTCGGTGGGATTGCCGGTCACTCGGGAGTTACTCTTTCACCAATATTTCCACAAACATTATCCAGCGACCGGCGGATCTGACCAGAGATCTTTTTGGGTACGATCGAATTCGTGCTTTACAACGAAGAATTCTTGGGCAACAATACCATTGTAACAGCTTTTTAGGCAGAGCCCCCGGGGATTAAACTTATAGTGTGAAGATTGCACTGGCCCAGATCAATCCAACTGTTGGGGATTTCACCGGAAATCTTGCGAAAGTGGTGGCGACGAGCCGCCGCGCCGCAGCCGCGGGCGCACGGCTTACTGTCTTCTCCGAATTGGTCCTCTGCGGCTATCCGCCCGCGGATTTCCTTGAGAAGCCGAGCTTCCTGGCGCGCTGCCGCAAAGCCGTGGACGAGCTGGCCGAGGCCACACGCGACCTGCCGACGGCGGTGCTTGCGGGCGTTGCGCTGCCGGCAGAGGTAGGCAGCGGCAAGCCTGCCGTCAACGCCGCCGTGCTGCTGGATGGCGGGCGGCTGCTGCTCGAACAGCATAAGCGGCTGCTGCCCTTCTACGACATCTTCGATGAGCAGCGTTACTTCGTGCCGTCGCAGCCTCAGAAGGTGGTCGAACTGGATGGACTCCGGCTGGCCATCACCATCTGCGAAGACTCCTGGAACGACAAGAACTTCTGGCCGCGCCGCCTGTACTCAGTCGATCCAGTCGAAGACCTGATGCGCCAGCAACCGGCGGTGCACATCAACCTCTCCTCATCGCCATTCTGGCACGGCAAGCGGGCAATCCGCCGACAGATGCTGGCTGCCATCGCACGCCGTGATCAGATACCGGTCCTGCTCTCAAATCAAGTTGGCGGCAACGACAGCCTAATCTTCGACGGCTCCTCACTGGCCATCAATGCTCGCGGAGAGCTGATCGCGCAGGCCGCATCATTCGAGGAGGACCTCATCCTGGTCGATCCATTCGACGCTCAGGCTATCTCGACTCCCGAAGACAATGACACCGAGGCGGCCTATCGCGCGTTAGTTCTCGGCACGCGCGACTATGTGCGCAAATGCGGCTTTAAAAAGGTCCTGGTGGGTCTCAGCGGCGGTATTGATTCAGCATTGGTCGCGGCCATCGCAAGCGAGGCTTTGGGCGCAGAGAATGTCGTCGCTGTGGGAATGCCGAGCCCTTACTCCTCGTCCGGTTCCATTGACGACAGCCGCCAGCTTGCCGTCAACCTCGGGATACGCTTTGAAGTGATCGGAATCAGCAGCCTCTTTGCCGAGTTCACCCACACGCTTGATCCGTTGTTTGCCGGTTTGAAGCCGGACACGACGGAAGAGAACATCCAGTCCCGTATTCGCGGCTGCCTGCTAATGGCGCTTTCAAACAAATACTCCGCCCTGGTCTTGACCACAGGTAACAAGTCGGAGATGGCCGTGGGCTACTGCACTCTCTACGGCGACATGGTTGGGGCACTGGCGGTGATCGGCGACCTGGTGAAGACGCGCGTCTACGCGGTCTGCCAATGGCTCAATCGGGAGCGGGAGCTGATTCCCAAGGCCATTCTCCACAAGCCGCCCTCGGCCGAGTTACGACCCGACCAGAAGGACACCGATTCGCTACCGCCTTATGATGTGCTCGATCCGATTCTGGAAGGCTACGTCGAACGCTATGAGACCCCTGAGTCGATCGCCCGGGCACACAAACTGCCACTGGAACTCGTCCAACAGGTCGTGCGACTCGTCGAGCGCAGCGAATACAAACGCCAGCAGGCCGCACCGGTCCTGAAGGTGACCTCCAAATCGTTTGGCATGGGTCGCAGGTTTCCCATTGCCGTCAAAGTCCAGGTATAAGCTAGAAGTTGGGAGCCTTTCCGCAGCTCGACTTTTCCGCAACTCAAGGAGAAACCGCTTGATTCGTCCGTCTACACGCATTGTCATCGCCCTGGCGCTGGTTGCTTTGTTTATGCCAGCCTTCCAAGCCGCCGCACAGCAGGAGGTGCCTCCCGCACCCGAGCAGCAGCCGTCCGCGCAGGTTCCAGCAACGCCGGCTCCCGCCGCGCCCGTATTTCAAAAACCCGATCCGGCGAACTTCACTGCCTCTTCACCAAGTAAAGAAGCCGTCTCCGCCTTTTTGCAGACCGCATGGGGCTATGACGACACCCGCGTTTGGCAGGTTCAGGCCATCATGAAAACGCCAGTGGATGGCGTCAGCAAAGTATTAATTCTCGTCGGCGACAAGACGGGCAAGCAGAAGCCGGGCATGCTTCAGTTCTTCGCGCTTCCCGATGGCAAGCACATCATTGCCGGCGACGAGATCGTTACCTTCGGCGAGCATCCGTATGCGGAATATCGCGCGATGGCGCAGCAGCGGGCCGATGGCCCTTACCGCGGCTCGGCCATGAAGGACTTGGAGATTATCGAGTTCGCTGACTTCCAATGCCCGCATTGCAAGGACGCGCAGGCCAATATGGACAAGTTGGCGGTCGATTTTCCGAAGGCGCGCATCGTCTTTCAAAACTATCCGCTGCCACAGCATCCAGCGGCGGCCAGTGCGGCAGCCTATGGCGTCTGTGTAGCCAAGCTTGGCGGCAGTGACGCCTTCTTTACCTTCGCTGCGGCAGTTTTTGACGGCCAGGATGGACTGGCGAGCGCCGATGGAGCCACTCTTACATTGAACAGCGCTGTGACCAAGGCCGGCCTGGATCCGGCGAAGGTCGAGACGTGCTCAAAATCGGCAGAGTCCACTGCCGCGGTGAATGCATCCGTCAAGCTGGCGCAGGATCTTAGCATCAACCAGACTCCTACCCTGGTGATCAATGGCCGCCAGATTCCCGCAAACGCTCCTTACGACACGATCAAGCAGATCGTTCAGTTCCAGGCCAAGCTGGACGGCGTGGCGGCCCAGTAAACGGAATCGACCGACCAACTGGTTGGAAGACGAGGGTCAAAATAAGCGAGGGCAGACAAGCTTTTCAGACTTGTTTGCCCTCGCTGGCCTGAAATCGCCAAGTGTCAAAAAGCATAGGCTTTCTTGGCGTTGCTTTCCCTTCGGACTCCACGGAATTGTCTCGCCATAATTCGTGATTCTGCTACGCGTACGCCCGCGATTATTTTAACTCCGCGTAGGCAGTTTAGAACTATTCTCAATCTTTAAGGACTGTTCCACACGCACGGCAAGAAGCTTTCTTGCCTTTTCCAAGTTACGGCGCCTGGAAGCACTGAGTGCTTTGCCACCGTGGCTAAGGTAAAAGCTGAGCACCCTCATCCCTGAAGCGGGCCCCTGCGGCGACACTTCCCTCGAGGCCAATGACCGAGCTATTGCTTCCGGAGTCCATTTGAAAAGTTCCGCTGGCAGGTAGATGGGACCCGGGAGCGAGTCCAAGTTCTTGGCTCTCCTTGGTGTCGCAATCATGGAAACCTCGCGATGGGTAATTGTGATAACTAAAAAAGAGTTGCTTCACCTTCCATGACAGTTAGCTCGTCGAGATCGTGATTCTCGAACGGAGGAGCGCCTCCGCAGGCCTGACGGTCGGGCTGCGCGGCCGGACCGTCAGTGCTGGGCTCACTATACATTACTCTTGATGTTTGCTCTGGCCGGAACTTTCTGTTTAAGCGGCTTGTCGAGCTTCACGGTTGACTTTGTGGGAAATCTCCGTCAGCTTCTTGTCTGCGGCTTTCTCTTCCTGGAGCGTTGCCTGAAGCAATTCAGAGATCTGCGATTGACCGAGGATTTCGGCGTATGATCGGACTGCGCCGTACGCGGCCATTTCATAGTGTTCCACCCTCTGTGCCGCGGAGATTAGACCCGCATCCCTGACTTCTCCCTCGGTGGTCTCGCCGAGCATTTCAGAGCCTTCCTCAAGAATGCCTTTCATGCCATTGCAGGTCTTGCCCCTCGGGCTTGAGCCCAGAATTTCAAAAACTTGTTCCAGCCGCTGAACCTGCCCCTCGGTTTCTTTTAAATGGTGTTCGAATGCGCTGCGTAACTCCTCTGACGATGCTGCCTTGATCAATTTAGGGAGAGCCTTCGTGATTTGGTTCTCCGCGGAATACAAATCCTTTAATTCAGCAACAAACAAGCCGTCGATGGTATCCACACTCATCTCAATCCTCCATGTTTCTGTTTAGGGTGACTTGCTTAAAGTGGTTCAGATGCGCCCATTATTGCCCCGGTTGCTTTACTGTGTCTGGGGCTGCCTCGATGCTCGAAACGGAAAACCATGCGGAGTGCCGGTTCGATGGCCGCGAAATCCGCTCGAAAAAGATCGCACGCATACTCCAGGTTTCCCAGGAAAACCATTTGCTCCCACCTGATTTGGCCAAGTGAGTTATTCTCGATAACCACAATCTTGATATTCAGCTTATAAGCGGCGATGACGCCCGATTCTACGGCAGTTCGACAATTTCGACATTGCCGGTCTGGCGCAGGCGATGGACCTTAACCCCCTCAGCGTGACGCTCAAAGGAAAGATCGAGCTGTGCTTCGCCCACTGATAAGCCCGAAACCCTTACACAGTTGAGCGTTTCTGGGAGCGCCGGGTAGCGCAGATAAATAAGGTGTTCGCGGGCCGAGATCTCCAACCCGAGACAGGCTTGAAGAATCATGAATACTGATCCCGCGGCCCACGCTTGCGGTGCGCACGCAACCGGGTAAAGCGTGGGACCCTTGCCGGGCCGGCGAGGAAATCCGCAGATCAGCTCAGGAAGCCGATGCATCATCACATCACCGGAAAGCTCAAGCAGACCTGACAACACTTGCAAAGGCAGAGTTTTGTCCGGCTCTCTCAGCGCTCCCCATGCGATAATCGCGTTGTCATGCGGCCACATCGACCCATTGTGGTAGGACATGGGATTGAATCTTTTCTCGCTTGTAACAATGGTTCGGATACCCCACCCAGAATAGAAGTCCGTTGATAACAAGGCCTCGCTCACAGAGCGACGCTGCGCTTCGGAAGCAATGCCGGAAAACAGGCAATGACCCGCGTTGGAGCTGCGAACCTTGCAATGCTTCTTCTCGCCGTCAAGGGCGAGAACAAACATGGATAACTCGTCAGACCAGAACATCGCTTGAAACTTCTCTCTGAGTTCCGAAGCCTGCTGGTTCAAACGCTCGGCCATCACGTCATCCCCCAGGTCTTTCGCGACCGTGGCCATGCCGCGTTGTGCGGCGTAGACATACGATTGCACTTCGCAAAGTGCTATTGGGGGGACGGCCAACTTCCCGTCATTGTAAAACACGGAATCGTTCGAGTCCTTCCATCCCTGCTGCACGAGGCCATTTTTCGATTGCCGGGCGTACTCTACGAATCCGTCTCCATCCAAATCACCATAGCGGTCGATCCATTCGAGTGCGGCCAGAAGATTGCTCCAAATGTGGCGCACAAATTCGATATCCCCAGTCCGTTCATAATAGGCTGCTGCCAGAACCAGAAAGAGCGGAGTCGCATCCACAGTGCCGTAGTACCGTCCGAAAGGCACCTCGCCCAACTCAGCCATCTCACCTTTGCGCATTTCGTGCAGTATCTTTCCCGGCTCAGCCTCACGCTTCACATCGCGTTCTGTGGCCTGAGTAGCTGCCAGATAGGAAAGCACGCCTTTCGCAATCTCCGGCACCAGCCACAGGGTTTCGAGCGCGGTGATAATGCCATCCCGGCCAAAGACAGTACTGAACCACGGTACGCCTGCATAAGGATAGAGCCCATGCGGCGTTTCAGTTGTCATCATAGCCAGATCCGAACTCGAACGGAACAGCCACTTATTGAATTGATCATTGGAGGTCTCGATGCGGAGATTCGCGAGGGGGCCAAGTAGACGCCGCTGAATTATGCGTTGAAAAGCCTGATCGTAAGTATCCACATGGGTCTCAGAATTATCATGTGTGCACTCCACGGTGAATACAAATTCCAACTCCTCTCCCGCCTCCAAATGGATCGGGACCAAGAACGACCGAGGCTGGGCATCGCACGAGGCAGCTGAACACTCGATCCGGGTCAGACGTTTTACGCGGTCGAGGCCTTCATAGGCCAACGTTACCGCACGCGGGCCCAATTGTGTTGGAAGTGTCTCGCCGCGGCGCTTGCGTCTTTCACCACGCACCTCAAATATATCGGCGAAGTCCGCGCCAAATGTGGCAGACATTTCCATCCCCACGGCGCGGTCTCCGTAGTTGCGCACAGTAATCCGGTCGTACACAGTGCCGTCTGTCAAGAACTTCCGGCGATAGATGTGAATTGTGCCGCGGGGAAGAGTGGTTTCGGATGAAAGCTCCAGGTCGGGATTTGTCATGTCCACGGCGAAGAGCACATTGTCTTCGCGGATCGTTGAACTTAAGAGAAGTGGGCGAGCTCCGCACAGAAGCAATTCAAGGCGCGAAAGGTGACGTGATTCCTGATAGAATATTCCCTGCTGCCCAAAGCCTACGGGCTGTATATCTCCGCTGCGATCGAAGACGGCAAACGTATCACCATTCAATAGCACTCGGGTTCGGTCGTCGGCGAGTGAAGAAGAGGCTCGAATATAGAACTGCTGACCGACCTCGATGACGTCACTGCTCTGACCCTCGACCGGCAATTGTGTCAATGCCAACCCCTCCAGCCGTTAGTTGGTGAAATCCGTTTCCTCCGGTTCGCGTTCTTTCGATCGTGCGCTCATAAGCGCAAACATAATCATGACACATCCGTCGAGCGCTGAATCGCCGCTCAAAGGTCGCGCGACACACGTTCCGATCAATCAGCGAGATGCTGCGCACGGCCTCTGCAGCTTCTTCGACGCTGTTCACTACGAAGCCGGTGACTGCGTCGTCGATAACCTCCTCGACCGCGCCCCCGCGGAAGGCGATCACCGGCGTGCCGCAGGCCATGGCTTCGATCATAACCAGCCCAAACGGCTCCGGCCAATCGATGGGAAACAATAGCGCTCGCGCGTTGCCAAGAAACTCAGTCTTCTCGTGTTCCGCAATTTCGCCGATGAACTCAGTCTGCGGCTCTTCCAGCAGAGACTTGATGCAACGATCATAATAATCCTGATCTGCCGGATCAACCTTTGCCGCGATCCGAAGCGGCATTCCGACAAGCTTCGCAATCTCAATCGCGCGGTCGAGTCTTTTCTCTGGAGAGATACGGCCTAGAAACGCCAGATAACCTCCGTTTCCGTCTCCCGGACGATGAAGGTCCTCGGGCAGGCCATGGTGCACCGAAGCCCGCCAAGGCGCCCATGGCATTGGTCCTCTCTGCGCATTTGAAATTGAGATTAGATTCATATCGCCGAATTCGCGAAAGACCGGGAAAAGGTCGGGAATATCCAGCCGCCCATGGAGCGTTGTAATGGCGGGCGTCGACTGACGCCGGATATGCGAGAAGGGAAGATAGTCGAGATGGAAATGCATGACATCGAATTCCCGGGCTCGTTTGACAACAGACTCGATCAGTTGCATATGTCGCGCCAACGGATCGGGTATCTGCACCTTGCGCAATCGCAACGCCTGATCGCAGACTGAGCAAAGGTGCGCCGTGGTGATTGAATCTCCGCTTGCAAAGAGCGTTACATGATGACCCTGCCTCACGAGTTCCTCCGTGAGATAGGAGATCACGCGCTCCGTCCCCCCATAGAGCCGGGGAGGCACGCTTTCGTGCAGAGGTGCTATCTGAGCAATCTTCATATCCCGCCTTTGTCTCCAGAATCGCACCCGCTTGCGGTCAAAGCGCATCCGGCAAAAATCAGTTAATCGGTGGAGTACGGTTGACATGAGGCCCGGCTAGAAACGAATGACCGGGCCTGCAGCCACGCGCAGATTGTTATACGTTCCGTTGTTGAGGTAGATATCATCGCCGACTTCGAGGCGTAAGCCAAACCATCCAGCGAACATTTCCACGCCGCCGCCTGGATACGCCGCAAAATGCGTGCCATTTCCGCCGACTCCCGAAACCCCACCACTGAAGGTACCTCCCGAAACCGATCCGGAATTATTGACGCTGAAATCGACGAATCCCACTTTTCCGGTCACGAAGGCGCGAAATGGGCCGCTTGTTCCAAATTGCAACTTGGGCCCGAAAAATCCGGTAAGAGGCCGCACGCCCGTGGTTACAGCGGTCGTGGTAACTCCGTTGGTGGTGGTCGTCGAGAAGTTACGCGCAAAGTCATAGGTCATCTGGGCCTCGAGCGCCAGGTTTGGATGAACGTTGAATCCGATGAGGCCACCCACGCCAACGTAATTGATAGTCGAACTGCCTGGAGCGAATCGAAGATAGTCTCCAAAAGCAGCTACCTCTGCGTGATCGTTTTCAAATCTGTCTGATCGCAGCGCTGTTGGAGGGGGTGGCGCCGACATCGTAGAATCCGGTGGAGGCGGTGGCGGCTGATATGCCGAGGAGGAAGACTGTTGTGATTGTCCTGGCTGAACCGCCGAAGACACTGGGGTCGCCTGATCAGATGGCGTCGATGTTGCTGGCTGCACCGTTTGATCGGAGGAGGGCGATGCCGGTGGTGGCGCGGGCTCGTCAGCTGGTGCGGATGGCGGCTGTTGAACATCTTGCGCCGCGAGCCAAGAAGGAATTGCTAGAGCCAGAGAAAGACTAAATCCCGCGAGTAAACCAATACGCTTCATCTTTCGCTCCTTCGGAGAAATATGGCCACTATGATTGGTCGCGGCCTTTGCTGTCTCGCCGCTTTATAACGGGGCACGAGACAGTGAAATCTAGGATGCATATTCATTAAGCTGGGTTGGTATGCTAACTGACACTCTACCTGTTCATGCGACACTGAAACCTAGTTTTGAAAAGATGCATCTAATCGTAAATGCAACTGTGTGAAACCGGAGGATGGCAATGGTTACGCGCGCGCAACCTCGATCAAAGTTATCGAGAGCCATCGACCGCCAACCCGCGCGGTATCGCTCTATGCGCGATTTCCAAATGACCGCCGAGCCTCAGGGGACCGGGCGAGTTGTCTCAGACCCCGTCGAAACTCTGCCGTTCGTGGTGCAGAAACATGCTGCCTCGCGCCTTCATTATGATTTCCGGCTCGGATGGGGTGGCGTGCTGAAGAGCTGGGCCATCGCAAAGGGTCCGAGTTATTCTCCCAGTGACAAGCGTCTGGCTGTCCAGGTTGAAGATCACCCAATCGAGTATGGGGGCTTCGAGGGAACAATCCCTAAGGGGCAATATGGCGGCGGGACTGTGATGGTTTGGGATTTCGGCGAATGGGAGCCGCTTGACGACGTCGAACGTGGACTGAGGGACGGTCATCTCAAATTCGAATTGCATGGCGAAAAGCTGAAAGGAAAGTGGGCGCTGGTGCGTATGCGCAGCTTCGCAGGTCGTTCTGATAAACCAAACTGGCTGCTGATCAAAGAGAAGGATGAATTTGCGCGAGACGATGGCGAGCCGGCCGTCGTCGACGAATCTCCGGACAGTGTGGTGACCCGGCGCAGCATCGATGAGATCGCGGCGAGCAAGGATCACGTGTGGAATTAGTCCAGCCGCAACGTCGAGAGCAGTTCGACGTTGCAAGAGGAAAAACGGCAAGCCTCAAAAGGAGCCCGCGAAATGCGAAGTCGTTCGAGCCGAATTCGCGAGACAAAGGACGCGGACTCGAATGGGAGACCCGCTGCAAAACGCGGAGCTGAGAGCGGTCTTAGCCCGAGCGCAATCCTCGCATCTTGCCCGCGCGAAAAACTGCCGGTCTTTATCCCTCCACAGCTGGCACAGGCCGCAACGGAGCCGCCCAAAGGAGCGGACTGGATTCACGAGCTAAAGCTCGACGGCTACAGAATCCAGATTCACATTCGAGAGAAACGGTCTCGCGGCGCCGGGCGGCCGCGCGAATCCAGACTACTGACGCGGAAGGGGCTCGATTGGTCCGAACGCATGCCCAACATCGCACACGCTGCGACGAAGTTGCCTGTTAAGAGCGTCATCCTCGACGGAGAGGTAGTTGCGCTCGACGAACAAGGAAGGAGTAACTTCGCAGATTTGCAAATGGCATTTCAGGAAGGCAGACAGAGATCCCTGAGTTATTTCGCTTTTGACATATTGCACTTGGATGGGCATAGCGTCCGCAATCTGTCGCTGTTCGAGCGCAAGAAGATTCTTTCCGGCATCCTCTCGCAATCGGGAGCACCATTGCACTTTAGCGAGCATCTAGAAGGAAGTGGTGATGATGTCTTTGCAAAGGCGTGCTCGCTAGGCGCCGAGGGCATCGTTTCCAAGTTCGCATTCTCCCGTTATGAATCGGGGCGCAACAGCAGTTGGATCAAAGTGAAGTGCATTCAGGAACAGGAGTTTGTTATCGGCGGATTCACGCTTCCTTCAAAAGGCAGGGAAGGAATCGGCGCGCTGCTGTTTGGGTATTACGAGAATGGCGAGCTCCGTTATGCGGGCCGCTGCGGCACGGGATTCACGCAGCAGACGCATCGAATGCTTCGTGAGCGTCTCGACGGTCTCAGAGAGGCAACGTCTGCATTCGCGTCGCCTCCGGCGGAGGCGCGCCGCGACACTCTATGGGTCCGACCTGAATTGGTAGCGCAAATTGCCTTCGCCACCTGGACCAGAGACAATCTAGTGCGCCAGGCCTCGTTTAAGGGGTTGCGCGAAGACAAACCGGCAAAGGAGGTTGCTCGTGAGGTACCCGTAGAGACGAAGAAGATTTCCAGACGTTCGAGAGCCGCAAGCAATAGCCCAGGCAGCAACGGGCATGGAAGGGGGTTCGCGGCAGTGACGGATCTCGCCATAACGCATCCCGACAAGGTGCTGGACCCGGAAAGCGGAATGACCAAGGAGGCCCTCGCGCGCTATTATCTTTCGGTTGCTGAATACATGCTTCCGCACATTGCCGACAGGCCAATCAGCGTGGTTCGATGTCCGGATGGAAGCAGCAAACCATGCTTCTTTCAGAAGCATGTGGGGACGGCAATGCCCAAGGCCGTGAGCAGTGTCTCAATAGCCGATCGCAAAATCGGAGAAAAGGAAGAGCTTCTAACGGTAGCTACTGCCGAAGGCCTTGTAGGATTGGCGCAGATGGGTGTGCTGGAGATTCACACCTGGGGCTCGCGCAACGATTCCCCGGACGTTCCCGACCGTATCGTATTCGATCTCGATCCTGGCGAAGGTATCGACTGGCAAACTCTAGCGACTGCTGCACGCGAACTCCGAGTGCTTCTCAAGAAGATGAAGCTGGAGGGATTCCTGAAGAGCACCGGCGGCAAGGGACTGCACATTGTCGTTCCCATCGAAGCCGATTCTGATTGGGGTTCTGTGAAGCAATTTGCTCACGCTGTTGTGCTGAAAATGGAAGACAATCGGCCCGATGTGTATCTTACCAAGATGGCGAAAGCGGCGCGCAAGAACCGCATCTACCTTGATTACCTGCGCAACGATCGTGGATCCACATCGATCGCCCCGTACTCTTCGCGAGCGCGCAGCGGTGCGCCGGTAGCCTTGCCTCTTGATTGGAAGGAACTGGATCGCCGCATGCAGCCCGCGTTTCACGTGATGGATCTCTCGAAATGGGAGAAACGTCTAGGCCGCGATCCATGGAACACATTGCTGAAGGTCCGCCAGCGTCTAACTTTAGATATGCTGCGATTTTCCGGCTTAGAGATAGGCATGCCGGCTAGTGTCCTGAGTCATTAATTCGTCTGCAAAATCGCGCGACGGAGTCGAGGATCTGGTCTGCGGTTTTATGCCAGATGAAGGGTTTTGGGTCGTGGTTGTGGTTTTCGATGTAGCGGTCG
>JBEKCA010000081.1:0-22856 GCA_050015115.1 Occallatibacter sp. | reverse complement strand
GCTGCTCCTCGCTCAGTTGCAACTCCGGCAATCGGCGTCCTCGTCTCATGACATCGCTCCTGTCATGTTAGACACCGCGCGCGACTATTTGTTTAGTTAATTAATGACTCATGACACTAGAAGCGTCTCCTTTCCCGCTGGCGTCGTGATTTTTGAACATGAAAATTTCCATATCTCCTCTTCGATTAATTAGAAAATAACGGCAATGAACGGCTAGCGACTTGGCTCCATCGGCCGTTCATTGCCGTTAAACTCCAGCACCGGATCGATTAGGAAACAATTGACTGAACCAATCTGAACCTTCTCAGCAACGTCACCACTTAGGCATTGGGTTATTGCCGTTTTCAGTTAGCACATCGGGCGCAAAATAAGTCGCGTCGATTTGAGCATCCGTGTCATTCTGCTGGATTAGCTCCGCCCAGCCCAGGAAGTAGGTCCAGCGAGGCTGCGCTTCAAGCTGAGCTGGGGTGGGCAGTTGTTCGCATTCGCCGATCGCGACTGGACGATCTCCTGCATATGCGGTAACCAAGTTGTACTTTTCGGTAGTGAAACCATGCCCATCGTAAAAGTCGAAACCCATCACGTCCCAATAGTCACGGCCCGGGTCGTACCCCGCAAAGTCATAACTGTTGGTCGTGCTGTCCCAGATATCCTGCGTATCCCACACCCATACCGCATTACGGATGCCCCAATGATGGACTAAATAATCATGTGTGATTTTGTAAAGCAAGGCTGTCCCGTTGGGTCCGGGCCGTCCGCCATACCAGAATGCGCTTTGGTTCATCTCATGGATGAGACGAAGAAGCATAGGGAAGCCAGCATTCTGAACCTGTTGCATATAGGGCGCAATAGCATCAAGACGCTGCAGCCAGATGCCGTAAAGCGTCCCGCCGGGTGTGGTGAGATCCGCCCATTGCGCGTCCGTGAGCGTACTCAATACGCCGCCCTGCCAGGTCCAGCAACCCTCGGAGAGCGTTGGTGGGCAAGGCGTATACATGAGGTCGATAACCGCGCCTCCCTGGGCGCCTGACAGCAGGAAGTTGATCATGTTTTGGCGGTTTGCGATCTCGGGCGGCTCATACAGAAAATCACCGCCCCACACGGCTGGGAAGTCACCGGTAGTTTCATCGATCCACTGGATCCAGTTTGGCTGGCCGATCTCCGCTTCACGGTTATGTTGTCCTGCCATCGTCAATTTTCCGGAGATGCCGTGGATGAATTCCAGCAGATGCCTCCGCGCCTCACGCCCGTCAACTGGGCTTGACCAGACGCGGAAGGAATGCCTGACAGGACGTGCCGGGAAGTAATCGGAATTGCCGGGCTGCATGGCGGTGACGCGGCAAATTCCCGCATCAAGTAGCACTACGACATAACCCGTGAATGACGTGGAGCTTGAAACTGTACAGACTCTCTCATCATCTACGGAAAAAGTCACGGGGAGCCCTGAACTGGCGGTTGCCGTCAAGGCAACGTTTGTGTCGGCTGTTTGGGTCGGGATTGGGTTAAAGCTGATGGTTTGGGGCGAGGCGGCGTTGCATTGCACTGAAGCCACTAGACTTCCAAGAATGGCTACAGCCACAATTCGGAACTGGTTTTCGCGAATCATGAGCATCTTGTCTCCTTTTGAAGTTGGCGAACCAGATTCAGTTAACGGTTCTAAACGACAACTTGCGAACCTTCTCTTGAGTATGTTTCGCATTTCAATGAGGATGGCATTCCGTTTTCCTTTGGAATCCTCTGAAAAGGCAGAGACTATCCTAAGCATCGGCCGTATAGCTTGTTAAGGATAGGAACGTTTCTAACACCCTCTAACCTGCAAGTTAAGCGTTACTGAGCCTCTCGGCTTCCTTGAATTCACGTTGCTGTATCAAACGTCACCCTTGCATTTCTGGCCGTGTCATTGAGAGAGAAATTTCAGTTCTTGCAGGTTGCTGAGTCCGGGGATCGAAATCCCCGGACTCAGCCGGTTTAGAAGCTGAATTTAGCCGCAAATTGGAAACGGCGAGCAGTAGTCGAAAAGCCCGAAATCACTCCAAAATTGCCGTCTGTCACATTGGTATCCGGTCCGCTCCAAGACCCGTGGTTAAAGGCATTGAATGCCTCAAAGCGGAGTTGGACCACATAACGTTCCGAGGGACCGAAGCCCGTATCCTTTGCGAGTTGCAAGTCCAGGTTCTGCTGGCTTGGGCTGTTTACGCCGAGTGTGCGAGGCGCATTCCCAATCTCATAAGCCAATGGCACACTGTACGCGCTTTTATTGAACCAGAGTTTGTATGAAGGGCTTGTGAGCTTGGGGTTTGAGAGGTTCCAGTCTGGACGCTGGCTAAAGCCATTGCCCAGCGTTTCCGCCGTAGTTCCGTTGTCCACAGAACTCAACACGATTGGCGTGCCGGTGGTCCAGCCTTCAATTCCGCTGATCTGCCAGCCATTGATCAACTTGTCGGCGACAATATTATCGCCGCTGAAGAAGTCCCGCCCATGACCGAATGGCAACTGGTAGACAAAGCTCCCGGCGATATCGTAAGGGAGATCCTGTGCTCCAATACTCCACTCGCCCTTTGGATTGTATTGATTGGCGTATGTCTGGCTCGTGTTACCCAAATAACTCACGGCAGACGCGCCGTTGTCATGTTCGATCTCACGAGTCAAAGAGAACGTGAATGTGAGCCCATGCGACATGGCTTTGTCTGCCCGCAATGTGTACAAATGGGCAATGGAGGCGGCATCTGGTTTTCGGACGCTATGTACGTCAGTATACTGCGGATAGAGGTGCTGGAGTTGGGCACCTGTAGTCTGTGCGCCGCTCAATTTCTGGCCGGGTGTATAGAATGGAGTTCCAGGCGCCAGCACCGATGCAAACGGGTTGTTAACTGTTGCCGAAAGCGCGCACTGTCCGGTCGATGCTCCGACATTGCAGCCATTCGCAATCAAGGTGCCTGGAGAAAGCTGGTCATGAGGCACCCCAGGATCGCCCTGGATGAGGAATAGTCCGCGATTGCCCAGATAGCCCACCTCCACTTTCATGCCCCATGGGGCCGCAAACTGCACGCTGCCGTTCCATTGGATTGTGTACGGGTTGCGATAGCTGTCGAAGTAGTCGGCATTGACCGCGTTACCGAGATCGATGCCCTGCACACAGGCTGTGGACGAGAGGCAGGTGGACGATGCAGCTTGCGGTTGGGCAAATCCGGTCGGATATGGAACATTCGCGTTGTTGGCCAAGGCGGGATCGGGGCTATAAAACGATGCCGCCGGCAGGGCGTCCTGGTTGGTGAAAGACGTATTCATATTGGTTTGCGTTGAGAAGCCGTCAACACCCGCATCGCCGCTGGGTCCAGCTGCTTGCATGCCGGATGGCGCGAAGACAATGCCGGCACCGGCGCGGACTACAACCTTAGGAGTTGCGTTGTAGGCCATCCCCAAGCGTGGGGCAAAGTCTGTTTTCTCAGTCGGCCCTTGGCGTCTGCCATATTTTGCTCCTGGAGTCCCCACGAGGGTCATTGCGCCCATCAGATTTCCGCAGGATGGACAAGTCTCGCCGTTAGTCTTCAGATTCGCCGCCAATTCGCCGCTTGGGACAGCCGCTTGGAGAGGTGATGGAACAGTTGGATCCCAAAACGACAGGTTGTTGTTCTGATCCACGCGAGGAACCTCGAAATCGTAGCGGAGCCCAAGATTGATGGTCAGCTTGGATGAGGCCTTCCAATCATCCTGTCCGTAGAATCCGACGTATTGACTTGAGTTGATAAGCGCCGTGTCATGCGTCATATACCCACTGTCGGGAAGCCCCATTAGAAACGACGCAACGGAGTAACCGGTTGCGCCATCCTCTGTTTGTGGAAGTTGGCGAGTCCAACTGTCGCTCACGCCATATTGCCCTGTCGGAACAGACCATTGATAAAAGTTGAGCCGGAGTGCACGGAATTCTCCGCCTACCTTGATGGTGTGACCGCCCAGGATCTTAATCAGACTGCCATTGATGCTCTGCGCCAGCGGATCTTCCTGGTAGGTTTCATAGCCTTGCGGACCCAAGTCGCTGTAGTTTCCATTGTTAGTGCCGCCGTTGAAGTTGAACCATGGGAACTGCTGCGCTTGAGCGTACCCGATAAAGCCTGAATCGAATCCGGCCGCTGCCAGATCAAAAGTGCCGCCGACCGGAATACGGTTGAAGGTCGCTTTAGAGTATCCATAGCGTAGCTCTGCAAGCAGCGAAGCGCTAATGGTGAATGTGTTGTCAAACGCGCCGCTGTAGTCGTATCCATGACCTGCGCCGCCGTAGCCGCCCGGCGAAGCGGCGTTGTTGTAATCATTGAGCACAGTGCTCGTTTGGTGCAGCATGGAGTAGCGCAGGAACGAATGCCAATTCTTCGTCACGTCGACATCTTCGCGCGTATCGAAGTGCCATGAGCCTGAAGGTATGCTTTGCGTTGTCTGATAGTTGTTCCCGTCGGCGGTGGTCGGGGTGAGGTTGGGTTTCGGAAAGTACGCGATAAGCTTTTGCATCACTGGCGAGATGCGGTTGGCGGGAATGACGTTGTACTCGCCGTTGGTCACGAACGGCTGGCGAACATACACGCCGGTCGTCGGGTCTTTAGCCACCGTATCCGGGTCGAAGAGAACCGGAGTCGTCGATCCGAAGAGACTGGTGAAGTCTCCGCCGTAGACGGCTGGATCGGGCACGTGGTACTGGCCGAACCCGCCCCCAGCATTATCAATTTTTTCGTAGTCGAAGAAGAAGAACGCCCTGTCCCTCAAGATTGGGCCACCGACCGTACCGCCTGAGTCGTACAGATGCATGTCCGGCTTCGGGCCGGTCCTCGGCTGCCCGATAGCACCGAACGGAGTCGCATCAAGTGATCCTTCTTGAATAAACTCGAAGTAGCTGCCGTGAAACTTGTTGCTGCCGCTCTTAGTGATCAGGCTGATAGTGCCTCCGGAAAAACGGCCGTATTCGGCAGGCAGCACGCTGGTCTGAACATTCACTTCTTGGATGGAATCCTCAACCGGCTGATAGGCAGATTCGTTGTTTCCGACGTTGTTTTCAGGCAGAATATTGGTCATGCCGTCGATCAACTGCTCGTTATTCCCGTTGCGGGCTCCGCCGATGTGGGGCGTGGAGGCACCGCCGGTATTGTTGACGCCGGGAACCAGCATTGCAAAATCGAAGATATTACGATTAATGTCAGGTAGTTGCAGCATCTCGCTACTTTGGATCGTTTGACCGAGAGTGGAAGTGTCAGTGTCGAGGACGTCAGCGGTGGCGATGACCTCAACGCTCTGCGTGACAGAACCAACGGCTAGTTGGAAGTCGACGGGGCGGGTTTCCGTCACCTGTACTAGTACGTTCTCCTCCTTGGACGAATTAAACCCTTTAGCGTCAGCCGTTATCGTGTAGTTTCCCGGCTGGACGAATGGAATAACATATCGGCCACCGGAGTCGGTTTTTGTCTGGCGCGATTCATTGGTCGCGGTCTTGACAACGGTGATAGTAGCTCCCGTGACAGCTGCGCCGTTCTTATCTGTCACCAAGCCTTGGATTGTGCCGGTAGGTGTCTGAGCTAATCCAATGGCCCCAAAAATTGTGAGAACCGTCAAATAGACGATCCATCTGCGTATTTCGTGTCTCCAGTTCACTGGCAAACTCCTTATTGTCTGTAGGGTGTTTTCTTTTTGGCCGAGGTTGCGCTACTCCCCGAATTGGTTCAGAGGGATCGCATCTGGGAGTCTCAGGACGGGGGTGAGTCTAAGCGCCACCTAAAACAACGCGCAAGGTTAAGAACGTGTCTATCGAAGTCCGAGAAAAGTTAGGGTGGTAAGAGAACGATTTTTAGGCGTTTATCTATTACTCTTGCTCCGCGTTATAAACCTGCTAGAAACAAAATGAGATCGATCTGACCAATGCTCGTCATAGCTCGTTCCGTACTTGGGCGCTGCGCCATTTGTCTGGTGTGTGTTTGGTATAGTCAGAGCACGCGAGGTGTACTATGGCTGGACGAATTGATGAAGGAACGCAACAGGCCGCTCTAACTAACGTGTCCGAAGCGGGCATCCACGCGGATGAATTCCGTCGTCTCCTGGAAAAGATTCTTTCAAGTTCCGCCTTTCGCGGCAGCCATCGGAGCAAGGAATTGCTGCGTCACCTCGTCGAACTCGCACTTAGAGGGGAACCCGAAAGCTTGAAGGAACGGATCATTGGTGTCGAAGTTTTCAAGCGTGATGCGAATTTTGATACTTCGGGAGACTCCATTGTTCGCGTCTGTGCTCGTGACGTCCGTAGGCGACTGAATCTGTTCTATGCCGAATATCCGTCGGAGAGATTTCGCATCAATCTGGTTTTAGGGTCATATATTCCGGAGTTTCTTCAAGTTCGCTATCCAGATCCTCCCGCCGTTGAGACACCGCCTCCTAATGCCAGGAGTCTGGAATTCTCGATTGCTACTGCCCTTCCCTCGATTATCAGAGCTGAAGGAGCGAAGCAGACAGTGGCTTCGGGTGAAACACTCGAGCACGACGCGGGCGCGGGAACCGTCGTCCAGCCTGTGGCGGCTCGGTATGGACCAAGCAAGCTAGGGGCCCTTGGTGTTTGTGCGGTCGTGGTTCTCTTTTCGGCGGGCTGGTTGGCAAGTGCCTACAGCGTACGCAGTGAGCCAACCCGGTTAGGGAATGCAAGTGAACTCCATAAATACTCATTCTATAAGGAGTTAATGGGCCCCATGATTACCGATTCACAGATGGGAACCGAAATTGTGTTCAGCAATCCGAAGCTTTTCCTCTATCGCGGCAGCAAGGAGCCCAACCCAAATGAAGGTGCCGGTGAAATGAAGTTTCCTCTGCCGCCAGCGATGGCAAAGGAACTTGCTGAGGGCGCAAACGACACGCAGGCGGATTTTCCTTTTCGCCGACTGGTTCTGGACACCTACGATTACACTGGCCTTGGCGAAGCCAAGGCAGCTTTTGGTTTAGGCACGTTGATGGAGGCGTTGGGGCGGCCATCACATTTGAGTGAATCACGGTTTCTGAATTGGGATGTTGCACGATCCGAGCACGTCGTTGTGCTGGGTGCGCCCCATATGAGTAAATGGGCCCAAGACAGTTTGGCACATGCCGACTTCACGATGGAACACGATTCCATACGGAATAGCCACCCGCTTCGGGGTGAACAGAGCGTTTATGAACGCACAAGCAGCGGCGATTTACTCGTCGACTACGGCCTAATTTGGATGTCGCGATCGCCATCGGGCGCGCGGATTCTGGTACTCGCTGGCATTACCAGTACAGGAACGGCGGGCGTGGGCTCATTTTTTGCTGACCCAGACTCCATGCGCCCCCTGTTTGAACAGCTCAGAAACAGTTCTAATCCCGGCGCATTCCCAGACAATTGGCAGGTTCTTCTTCGGATAACCGCACGCGAAAATGTACCTATAAAAGTCGAGCCTGTAACGATTCGGATCAACCCAGATAACAACAACTAGGACCAACGCATATTTCGCTGTTAGTTTTAAACAGCTCCGGCCTCCAGCGAAAAGTTAGAAACGTTCCTAACCCACGCTTTTCCGTTTATTGCCCCTTTCTCTCCAATATCCTAAGAGCAGTCGGAGCCTGGATCGTTAGAAACGTTCTTAACCTTGCCTGCGCCTATCTCTGCCAAATACATTGAAACTGGATCATCGACCTGATCGAATACTTTTCGCAATATGGGCGAGTTCATCGCGATGCCTCAGATTAGGAGAAGAAAGCTCGCTCTCATGGACACTGTTGTCATTCGCTGGATCATATTGAGTCTCGCGGCTCTGTCTCTGGCACCTGCTGAAATCAGTATCGCCCTGGCGATGCCTTTGCCGGATAAACAAATGTCTCCAGTTTCGTCGCCTGTTCGGGTATCCATTGATGTCCGGGCTAAACCGCTGTCAAAGTTTTTGGGACTAGGGGTGGAATTCGATCCCTATCAATTTCCACCAGCACCAGATCGGTGGCAGGCAATTCTTGATCGAGTGGCATACGCCCGGTTCGGATTTTTTCGCGTCATGTCGGGAGCAAATGACTATTGTTTGGGGTTTGGCACCTCCGGTGAGCCCATCTATGTGTGGGACCATCCGGATGCTACAGCAGAACAGCGCCTCAGCAGAGTCCTCGCCATCCTCGACTTCGCGCAGAAAAACAAAATTGACGTCTACCTGGGCGAATGGTCGCCGCCGCGCGGACTCGGCATCACAAGCCCAGATGACCCTCGTTGGCCGCGAATCATCGCAGACTTTGTGCAGTATCTCGTAGCGAAAAAGCATTATTCGGTTGTCGGTCACTATATCTTCTTCAACGAGCCAAATGGCGTTTGGATGTGGCCGCACTCGGCTCCCGACTACTCTGCTTGGTCCAAGGGAATCCGGCGCCTCCGCCAGGAATTGGATAGGCGAGATCTGAAGAACGTGCTACTGGCGGGTCCCGACAACTCAGGAGACAAGGACTGGTTTGCAGCCTCGGTCCATGATCTTGCTCCACAATTTGGAGCTTGGGAAAGCCACATCTATGCAACAGACGCTGAGGTGTACGGTGGCCTCATTGAATCGAGCCTGACCCAGGCGACGGCGACCGTGCTCTCCGGCGATCCAAATGGAACATCCAAGGTTCGATTCATCGCAGAATCGGGTTTGCAGGATGGCAAGGATGAGGCCACAGATCAACAACCGCGAGTGCGAACTTTCCCGTACGGCGTGATCATGGCGGACTATGTTTCTCAGGTCGCGCGGGCCGGCTGGATGGGTGCGAATGCTTGGGACCTTGACGATGCGATGCATGGAAACCGCCAGAGGGGCCCCAAGGTTTGGGGTTTCTGGGATTCATCCCCGTCGAGCGACATGGCTAATCGTCCCTGGTTCTACACTTGGTCCCTGATTTCGAGATACTTCCCAAGAGGTTCGAGCATCCGCAAAGTGAATGTGAGCCCGTCAGCCGATCGCTTCCGCGCAACAGCTGCAACCTGGGCGTCAGCGAAGGGTGGAGAGGTTTCCATCCTGCTCGTGAATGATGACGACATTGCTCGCACGGTAATCGTTGACCAACTTCCGAGAGGTTCAGGGAAGCTTTATTGCTACCACTACTTTGACAGCGACCGGCCTGTCGCCGCCACAGGTCTGCCAAAACCGGCGGATGTCTTGATGCCCACTCGCTTCACGAAAGGCCTTACAATCTCAATGCCTTCGCGCGGGGTTGTTCTTCTGACTACAGCTGGGCAATGAATGTAGATCTTGAGTTTGGGATAGAGCTTGCCTCGAATGCGTGATCGCGATGAGGTTCGAATGAGCGGCGTTTGCAAGAAGCACGGTTTGTCTATGATTTGGCGGGCAGCCATCTGTCGGCTGCTTGTCGCGGAGGAGAGGAAGGAGGCTATTAGCTTTAGGGCAATTCTCTGGGCTCCGCACACCTCGGAGGAATCTACTGAAATATTTGTTGATACTCTCAGTTCAGTTGGGGTGGGAGCCATTGATGATGCGCGTGCGGTCCGTCGTGCAGAACTGACATATTCCGGTCCCTTCGAAGTGTGCAAGGGAGTTAGCATAATGCCCCGTAGGCAGCCATTCCTCTACCGGGCGTATCTGCCGAGTACGTCTTCAAATCGCTTCGGCGTGCATCCGGTTCAAGCGTTCTTCCTCACCCGGATTGGACAACTTTATGCTCGTTAAGGCGTTCACCTTCGTATTGGGCCTGTTTGTCGCTACTGTGAGCGGGATCGCGCAAGTCCGGTCCGCCTGTAGTGGGCCAGTGCGCCTCCAACGTGAGATACACGACCATCCGTCAGCAAAAACCTGGGCCACCTTGGGCGGATGGTTCGGTGAGCAAAAACAATTTTCTTGCGCCATTCCTGCCTTTCAGGCAGCGCTGCGTTTCGAGCCTCGCTCGGCCAGTCTCCATTATTTCTATGGCTTGACGCTCCTATCCGAAAATCAGCCTGTAAATGCGCTGCCAGAGTTACGGCGCGCCATCGAATTGGACCGCAACCAGTTGCAGGCCCGATTGCTGCTTGGAGTTGTGCTGCATCAGTTGGGCAGGCCAAGGGAGGCAGAGGAAGCCTGGGAGGCGGCGCTGCTGGTCGACCCTAGTTCGGTGGTTGCGCTAGACTGGCTGGCCAAATCGCGCATTTCCGAAGGGCAGTTCATGGCGGCCATCGATTTGCTCGCCACGGCCCCGGCTGACAACGATCTGACGATGGATCTGGTTCTCGCCTATTCCGGAGCCCACCTCCTGGACAAAGCCACGGAGAAACTACGCGCCGCGCTCACAAAGGAGCCTGGAGACCTGCGCCTGAGTGATGCTCTGGCCACGGTCTATGTCCAGTCCCGTCGCTATCAGGATGCGACCGATCTCCTGCGCACGACGCGGGCTGCACACCCCAACGATCCCGCGACCGAACTGCTCTACTTGCGCGTGCTTGTCTTGCAAGACGACCCAGCCGCGCGGCCAATTGCCCGCCAGTATGTTGCGGCCAACCCTCACAATTTTGATGCTCTCTATCTCTCCGGCATTCTGGAAAACAACTCACAAGACTATGCCGCAGCCGTCGATCATCTGAGGGCGGCCATCGCCCTAGATCCCAACCACTACGATGCGCGATTAAACCTTGGCATCGCGTTCTCCTCTCTGAAACAGAACGAAGCCGCGCGAGAGCAGTTGGAGAAGGCAGTGGCTCTCGATCCCACCAATGCTGAGGGGCATTTTCGCTTCGCCCAGGTTCTGCGTGCCCTCGGGCAAACCGCAGCGGCCCAGGAGCAGCTCAGGCTCTTCCAGGAACGCCAGCAAGCCACCACCAACCTGGCTCTGGCACAGACTAAGGCCGGCCAGGCCGCCCAAGCTCTTTCAACGGGCCATCCAGATCAGGCTGTCTCGCTTTATCGCGAAGCGATCGAAGCCCAGCCCGAAAACGCATCCTTCGAATATGACCTTGCAGTAGCACTCGATTTCATCAAGGTTCCAACTCCAGAGGATGTTATCGAAGAACGCGCTGCACTTGAAAAGGCTGTCCAACTCAAACCAGGATTTGCAGCAGCGGAGAATCAGTTAGGCTATTTGACTGCGCGCTCCGGTGAGACAGCTGCTGCCGAGCAACATTTCCTCAACGCTCTGGCGGCTGTCCCCCGCTACGCAGAAGCCGCCAATAATCTCGGAACACTCTTGGGTCAAGAGGGGCGCGAAACCGAGGCCGAAGTGCAATTCCGATCCGCAGTCTCTGCAAACCCGCGCTATATCCGTGCATGGATTAACCTCGCTGCCACGCTGGCCAGCCAATCCCGCTTACCGGAAGCGATCACGGCTGCTGAAAACGCGCTTAAGATTGATCCACAAGACCCTGACGCGCTAGGTCTCCGCAAAATGCTCGTCAGCGCGTCCAATGGCAATTCATCAATACCAGCAACGACGGCCAATCCTGGAAGCTCCGCTGATCAGGTTCCACGCTAACCTTTATCATGTCCAAACGCTCATATCCGCTCTGGTCACGCCGCCGTCTGCTTCAGTCAGGCCCGCTGGTTGCTGCTCCGCTGCTTGCACCCAAGTGGCTGCGTGCCGTCGAAGCCGCAGCGCATGAAAGGGCTCCCTTCTCGCACTTCACGGATGTGGCTGCGCAGGCCGGCCTTACGCAGCCTATCATCTACGGCACATCCGGCGAAGTCACTTACATCATGGAATCCATGGGCGGCGGATGCGCGTTTTTTGACTATGACAATGACGGTTGGATGGACATCTTCCTGCTCGGCGGACGTACGCTTAAAGGCACCCCGCCCGGCTCCGGAAATCGGCTCTATCACAACAACCGCGATGGCACGTTTACCGACGTTACCGCCAAAGCCGGACTCGGCGACCCAGGCTGGGCTGTCGGCGTTTGTGTCGGCGACTACAACAACAACGGCTTCGAAGACCTGTTTCTTACCTATTACGGCCACAACCGACTCTATCGCAACAATGGAGACGGCACATTCACCGACGTCGCGGCCAATTCCGGGCTGTTACACGCAGGCAACAGATTTGGCGCGGGATGCACGTTTCTTGATTACGACCGCGACGGCCACCTTGACCTCTTTGTCTCCAACTACGTGGACTTCGATCTGGCGACCGCGCCCAGACCCAGCACACAGGTCGCCACGTGTTCCTATCAGGGAGTTGCCGTCTACTGTGGCCCACGTGGGTTACCGTTGCCCACACACTCCCTCTACCACAACAACGGTGACGGCACATTCACCGACGTCTCAAAGGCCTCGGGCATCAGTTCAATCAAAACATCCTATGGACTCACCGCCGTGGCACTGGACATCGATGAGGACGGCTGGCCCGACATTTTCGTAGCCTGCGACTCGACGCCGGGCCTGCTCTTCATGAACAACCACGACGGCACATTTCGCGAAGAGGCCCTGATGAGCGGCCTGGCCGTCTCGGGCGACGGCCAGGCAATGGCCGGGATGGGCATCGCTCCTGGAGACTACGACCTCGATGGCCACATCGACATCTTCAAAACACACTATCAACAGCAGTCCAGCGGGCTCTACCGTGGGCTTGGCAAAGGCCAGTTCGACGATGTGTCAAATTCTTCCGGCATCGGCGCCGAACGCCGCTTCGTCAGTTGGGGAGCGGGGATGCTGGACCTGGACAACGACGGCTGGCCAGACATTTTCTATGTGACCGGAAACGTCTACCCGGAAGTCGAACGCGTCTTTGCGAAGTTTCCCGCCCGCAGCCAGCCGATTCTATTTCGTAATCTAGGCAACGGAGAATTCGTCCAGTTGGGGGAAGAGGCAGGCCCGGCGATGGCGGCGCGCCACGTGAGCCGCGGCTGCGCATTCGGCGACTTTGACAACGATGGAGATCTGGACATCCTGGTCATGAATCAGAACGATCCGCCATCGCTGATCCGCAACGATGCCCCCGCGGGCAATCATTGGCTAAAGGTTCGGCTTGAAGGGACGAAAAGTAACCGCAGCGCAATCGGCGCCCGAATATTGGTTCGTTACGCGGGCAAGGTCCAGGTACAGGAGCTAATGAGTCAGACGAGTTACTGTTCTGCCAACGATCCGCGTTTGCACTTCGGATTGGGCAACGCAGCAACCGCCGATGTCGAGATCCGATGGCCATCCGGCCTCGTTGAGACATTCAAGTCTGTCCCTGCCAACCAGTTGCTGACTCTGCGCGAAGGGTTCGGTCAGGTGAGGGGCCGACCATTCAACTAAATGAAGAACACAAGCAGCTCGCAAAGGGCATTTGCGGCATCGCTTACAAGGAAATTCGCAGCCATGCGTTGGTTGAGGTCGGCCAAGCGAACCTGCGCTCCCAGTTTGTCGCTGACCAAACCCGGTCAGGTCACGTCATCATGACCTGACCGCAACTTTGCACACCCAACTGGCTGCGCCGCTTTTCTCTCGTGTCTTGCTCAAGTGATACTCGAAAACACGCAGTATGAAATCAATGCCAACCCGTCATGCGATCGAGCGTGATGATGTTAGGCGCCGCATAAAGCGAAGGCAGCTCACTCGCGTTCTCTTGAATGAAGTCCGGCCAAAGCATGACATAGGTCCATTGCGGCTGTCTGGCAATCATTTCCAGCGTCGGCAGGTGCTCGCATTCGGCAAGCGCAATCGGCTTTCCATCTGCAGCTTTCAGCACGGTGTCATAATTCGCCTGTGTGTACCCGGCCTTGTCGTATACATCGAGGGTGACAATGTCGTAGTAGCCAGGGCCAGGATCCAGTTTGTGGACATCGGTTTCGAGGGTAGGAAAGTCCTGCACGCTCCACACCCAGATGATGTTGTCGAGCCCCTTCTCTTTCGTGAGGTAATCGTGAGTGAGCCGGTAGAGACTTACTGCGCCATTGGGACCGGGATGGCAGCCCCACCAGAACACACATTGATTAATTTCGTGGAAGGGTCGAAAGAGCACGACGACGCCAGTCGCCTTCAGCTGCTGCAGGTAAACCGCAATATTGTCGAGCCTTCGGTACCATTCCTTGTTGAGTGCAGTCCCGGGAGTCAGCAGCGAGTCCCATTGTTCGTCCGTAAGATGACTGGGCGTTTTGCCGCCGATGTCGTCCCAATCGCATAATTCATCCCTCGTCGGCGGACAGGCGTGATACATAAGCCCGACGAGCGAGCCAGCCTTCCATTGACGGATCGCCTCGGCGGTGATGACGGGACGAGCATCGATGGCGTCTTGGCCGAAACCGAAATCCGCTCCCCAGAATCCAGGCATCCGCCCTGCGATCTTCGCGACGCGGTTACTATCTTCCGTAGGAACGCCGCCGTGTTTGTTCTCGATCCCGACGACGATCTTCTTGCCTTGAATGCTGTGCAAATAACGAAGCACCGCCAGGCGCGATTGTGCTGTCGCGCTTGTCGGATTTTCTGCCTTGGCCTGCGCGTCAGGCTTGGCGGCTTGGATAGCTTGTGCAGCAGCGACAGACACAGAGCTGGCGAAAAATACTAGAGCGAGCGAAAGACCGCCTCGGCGAAGATATGCACGAACGCGCCTTGTGCGTTGTCTATTCAATTAGGTCTCCAATTTCAGGTGAGAAGATCAATATGAAATCGTACCAGATGGCTGCACATGAGCGAGATGCACTGACACAAATACCGCGCCATTGCAGTCGGAAACTAGCGCACCAAAGTAACTAAAACTCTACTCGACACTCCTGCGCTGGTTTCGCTCTAAGGCTCGAGTACGCTCTTGCGCTGCGCATCATCCGGATTCAAACCGAGAGTCGGCCGATCATCAAAAATCATCGTAGGAACAGAGTCCGAATTGAAGGGCAGCCATTGAGGTATACCGGGGTGATTTGGATCGCCTGTGCGCGCGAATTGAATCCAACAATCGCTCATCTTCTCAGCGAGTGCGCGAGGGCGTTGGCCCCCACCGGTCATCGTGTCGCAACGATCGGTATTAAAGAAGACGAATGGGATCTCAGCGCAATGGAATGCTCCCGGACGTTCGTCGAGCAGGGGGGTGACCCACGTAAACCAATATAGGTAAGCCGGGGCTTTGCCTAATGCGGCTTTAGCCACGCATTGGCGTATGGCCCCATCACGGCTGGTTGCGGTATTGATCACCGACCAGCGCTGGAAGGGTGTGGCCTGTGGCATCGTCTGACGAAACCGCTGCAGGATATTATCAGTCGCATTGCCATGGTTTTCCCGAACTTTCTGCTCTAACTCCGCCTCGGTCATGGTTGCGAGCTCGGGATGATTGGTAGCACTGGTAAATTCGTTCAGAGTCGATCCGATGATCATGGGCACATCGGAGGTGATTGAAGGCGCCACTGGATCGAACGGATGATTCGGGAGCGAGATACCGTCGAGCACTGGTCCGAAGCCGAGACGCTCACCAGCTGATTTTGCGTCATGAGTCTGCATCACCCTCGAGGTCGCGCGAAGGATTTCTTCGACAGGCAATTGACTGATGCGATCAATCGAGCTGGCGTCAAGCCCCAACTCGGTCACGATCGCGTCCGCCAGCTTTCGCGATTTTGTTTGCTCGGTGGCACGCAGCATGGAACCGCTCTCGACGATGGCGCGATGAAACAGTCCTTTGGCCCCAGGCATGGCCATCAACGTCCCCACTTTTGCGCCACCGCCGGATTGTCCAAAGATGGTGACGAGACCGGGATCGCCACCGAAGCGTTCAATATTATCGCGCACCCACTTGAGTGCAAGCACCAAATCCAGCATGCCGGCGTTGGCAGAATCCTTGTATGCCTCGCCGTAATGCGAAAGATCGAGAAAGCCAAGAGCATTGAGGCGGTGGTTCACGCTAACGACAACAACTTCACCGCGCCGCGAGAGATTCTCGCCGTCGTACGCAAGCTGCTCATTACCCGAGCCGTTGCTGAATCCGCCGCCATGTATCCAAAACATGACCGGCCTTCGCTTGCCATCCATGATACTTGGTGTCCAAATATTCAAACACAGGCAGTCTTCTCCCTGCCCCGCGGAATAGACTCGTTGGGTGGCATCGTTCCAATCGAAAAGAAATGACTCTTCATCATCGTGGCGCCCGTCGCTTCGGGTGCTTTGCGGGGCGATGGGACCCCAGTGGCGACAACTTCTGATTTCCTTCCACGGAGAGGGCGCCTTAGGCGCCTGGAAGCGATTGGAACCCGAGGTTGGTGCGCCGTAAGGAATCCCCTTATAGGTATAGATCCTTCTGCGAATAAATCCGACGACCTGTCCATCTGTGGTTTCCACAAGACCTGTGTTCGAAGTAGCGATGACTGCAGGCTCATCCGCAGTACTGCGCCCACTCGCAGCCGTTAGTTCGTTGAGCTGCAGATTCGGCAGGATTGCACCCAGACCGATTCCGACTCCCCCTTGCAAAACACTTCTGCGGCTCACGGCTTCGACAGCCGGTTCGGGTCCCACTACGTCCTTCATCGTGCACTCCCCATTGGGCCTATTGAGTCCCTGAAATTCAGAATCATCGCAATGCAACAGTGATCGAAGCCTAAACGGTGCTCACATTGGCGTGCAAGGTTAGAAACGTCTATAACGGGTGGAAAAGATATGTTAGCCGGATAACTACCCGTTCCTCACACAGTTGCTGCTGAAGGCCGTAGAGGTTAGAAAGCCTGGGTAACCGCGTCGAACGCCAGATTCAGCGCCCGAATGCTATGCCGCCGTTGGTAGGGATGCTGCCGAGAGCACTGCATGTGTAACTGGCCTCCAAGCCCCGCTACAAACTTCATCTTCTGGCACTGTCCCTGTTTGGATCGATTGCCGATAGGATCTCTATGCGCGAACTTCGGAGACCCTGTATGCCGGACTCATGCCGATGAAAAAGTTGATCCCAGCAATTGCAGTGCTTCTTGGCTGGGCCTCGACTGCCTGGGCAGCGGTGCCTGCCACGTTGACAACGCTGCGCGCCATCCACGATCTCAGCAACGATGAAGCCGCTCAGGCGCTGCCGGTCGCCTTTGAGTCGACCGTCACCTATATTCGTGCGTATGAAAACTCGCTGTTTGTGCAGGATGGCGGCATTGCCATATGGGTGAAGGTCCCGCTCAGTACCACACTGCAGCCTGGCGATCGAGTCCTGATTCAGGGAAAGACGCACGCGGATTTTCGGCCCGATGTGCACAGTGAAACGATCACCATTCTGCAACACGGTCCCCTTCCCAATCCCGCAATCGTCACATACGACGATCTGAACCATGCAAAATTCGATTCCATTCTGGTCACCGTGCACGGCGTGGTCCGCGCCGCCGATCAGCAACCCAGCCGGATGTCCTCGGTGATCGCCACCCGTTTGAATATCCTCGCCGATGGGGGGGACATCGACGCGTACGTCGATAGCGACGATCCGGGGGTCCTTACCGAATTCCTTGACTCCGAGGTGGAAGTCACCGGCGTTGCCTGGGGAAGATTCGACGGCAAGTACCAATTGACAGGCAACAATCTCTTTGTCTCGTCGCTTTCGCAGGTCAAGATCCTCAAGTCCGGCAACACTAATCCATGGGCGATCCCGGTCATGCCCATGGATCAGATATTCTCCAGCAATCACATCAAAGACAGCACACAGAGAACCGGTGTGCAAGGGACGATCACCTACTACCAGCCGGGCTCGGCCCTTGTGCTTCAAAACGGCTCGACCAGCCTTTGGATTATGACCCAGACTCGCATCCCCTTGCAGATTGGAGACCTGGCATACGCAACCGGCTTCCCGGATGTACATGACGGCTTTTTGACCCTCAAACAGGCTGAAGTCCAGGACCGCCATTTGCAGGGGTTCGCCGCGCCGCTGCCTACTACCTGGAAGCAACTGACCACCAACAAGCACATCTTCGATCTCGTCTCCATTGAGGGGAAGGTGGTGTCGGCAATCCGTGAGCCTTCGCAGGATGAATATGTCCTGATCGCCGACGGCTACATGTTCTCCGCCATTTATCGCCATCCGGATACCTTCAATACACTCTCGCTCCCACCCATGCGGCATATCGAAGCAGGAACCACGATCCGTGTCACCGGAGTTTGCGTCACAAATACTTCCGCTCCCTTCGATCAAAATGTCCCGTTCAACATTCTGCTCCGCAACTTCGACGACATTGCGGTGGTAGCCAATCCTTCCTGGCTGAACATTCGCAACCTCCTATTGGCGCTCGGCGGCCTCGTAGTCGTGGTCTTCGCTGCGATCTCCAGGCAATGGGCCCTGGAACGTAAGGTGCGGCACCAAACCGCCGTTATGTCGGCACAGACCGAGGCAGAAGCAGAATTGGAACGGCGGCGCAGCCACATCCTCGAGGACATCAACGAATCGCGGCCTCTCACGGAAATTCTTTTGCAGATTACGGCAATGGTTTCCTCCACTCTGGGGGACGCGCCATGCTGGTGCGAGATCTCTGACGGAGAGAGACTGGGAGACTGTCCGAGCGAACAAAACAACCTGCGCATTGTTCGCGCGAGCATCGACGCCCGCGTCGGCCCTGCGCTCGGCACTCTCTTTGCCGGACTCAATCCGGATACTCCACCGGTCGACCGCGAGATTTCTGTTCTCTACAATGGGGCGAGGCTGGCGACACTGGCTATCGAGACCCGGCACCTCTACTCCGACCTTCGTCGCCGCTCCGAATACGACCTGCTCACCGATATTCCTAACCGCTTCGCCCTACACAAACGCCTTGACTTTCTTATTCAGGAGACTGACCCGAACAGCATCTTCGGATTGATCTATATCGATCTTGACAAGTTCAAGCCGATCAATGATATATACGGTCACCACGTTGGAGACCTATACCTGCAGGCAGTCGCTGAACGCATGAACAATCAATTGCTCGGCGGCGATATGGTGGCCCGGTTGGGCGGAGACGAGTTCGCCGTTCTGGTCGCGCTGCCGCGTGGCCGTGCCGATCTGGATAAGATTCTTCAAAGGCTGTCGCACTGCTTCGACGCACCGTTTGTTGCCGAGGGACATCTTATCAAGGGCGCGGCCAGCATCGGTGTTGCTCTCTACCCCCAGGATGGCGCGACAAAGGACGCCTTGCTGAACGCCGCCGACGCCTCTATGTACGCGGTGAAAAACAGCAAGCGGCAAAGCGAGAGTATGCTGGGGAAGGAATAGTGTCACGGCATCACCCATTTCTTTGCTGTGCCCACCGTGGATGGTGGCCTATTTTCACTCCGTCCAGCGTGAATTCCCTCTCCGCAAGCTCTTCTCCCGGATCGACAGCGCGCAGTTCTTCCGGAATTTGATCCAATGGAGCTTTTTGCCGATAAGAACACCAGGGAAATAAAATACGCGCTTGTGTACGAGGATCTCGATCGTGAGGAAGCTGGTTGCGGCCATTGCGATGCTTCTTGGCTGGAATTCGGCTGCCTGGGCAACTGCGCCTGCCACGCTAACCACGCTGCGCGCCATCCACGACCTCAGCAACGGCGAAGGCGACAAACACTATCCGGTGGCATTGGAGGCCACAGTCACCTATTACCGATGGGCAGTATATTCATTTTTTGTTCAGGATGGCGACGCAGCCGTTTTCGTTGTAACCGGGAAGGATGCCCATCTTGTCCCAGGTGATCGCGTCCTGATCAAAGGAACTACTGACGGCAGCTTTCGTCCGATTATCAGGGCCGTGGAGATTGTCCTGCTCGGCCGCGGTTCCTTGCCGGAACCCGTGCAAGCCACATTTGATGACTTCACTGGGGGTTGGTACGACTGTAGACTTGTTACCGTCCATGCTGTTGTTCATGCCGCTGACGAGGCAGTGGACACGGTATCTCATCAACAGAATATCCGACTTTGGCTGGTCACCGACGGCGGTCGGTTTGAAGCGGATTTGGACAGCGATGACCCCAGTTTGCACGAGTCCTTGCTCGATGCCGAAGTGGAGATAACCGGCGTTTTGGCAGGAAGATTCGACGACAAAATGCAAATGACCGGGATCGTGCTTTTTGTTCACTCCCTGTCGCAAATGAAGATACTGCGGTACGCCAACGCCAATCCATGGTCCCTTCCTGTCACGCCGATGGACCGAATCATTACTGGTTATCATGTAGATATTCGCAGCAAAAGACTCCTGGTCCGCGGAGTCATTACCTACTTTCAACCCGGATTGGTGGCCGTTCTGCAAGATGGCAACAGGAGCATTTGGGTAACAACCCATACCCATGCCCCGCTGAAGATAGGTGACCTGGCGGATGCGACGGGCTTCGCCGATATTCGCGGACGCTCGCTGAGCCTGACAGATGGAGAGATCCAGGACAGCCATAAACAGGCATCCATCATTCCGTTCCGCGCTACCTGGCAACAACTCGCCTTTTGGGGCAGCAACACACCCGATGGCCATCAGAACGATCTAGTTTCCATCGAGGGAGTGGTGGTGGCAGAAGTGCGCGAAGCCACTCAGGACGATTACGTACTAACTGCCGATAGCCAACTCTTCACTGCAATTTATCGGCACCTGCGTACGACCAGCGACCTTCCTCCGATGAAGATGGTACCTCTGGGTAGCAGGGTCCGCCTAACGGGCATCTGCACAAGAACGGAAACCGAATCGGTCGTCGGCACCGCCACAGAAGTCCCATTTGAGATCCTGCTGCGCTCCACCGACGATATTGCGGTAGTCGCGAATCCTTCATGGCTGAGCATTCGCAACCTTATCATGCTCGTCGGCCTGCTGCTGGCGATTGTGGCCATTGTCGGCTTCCGAGGCTGGACCCTGGAGCGCAAGGTTCGCCAGAAGACAGTCGCTTTGGCCCGCAGCGTTGAGGCAGAGGCCGCGTTAGAGCGACGCTCGGCTCTGCTGGAACAACGGCGCAGCCGTATCCTGGAAGACATTAACGGTTCGCGCCCCCTATCCGAGGTGCTAGAACAGACCCTCGATATGGTCTCGTTCATGCTTTGCGGCGCGTCCTGCTGGTGCCAGGTTCTCGACGGAACAATAATAGGCAAGTGTCCGCCGAATCCAGAGCAAATGCGCGTCATCCATGAAGAAATAACGGCTCGCTCCGGTCCCGCGCTGGGCAAGCTCTTTGCCGCCTTCGATCCGGAATCAATCGCCACAATCACCGAGATCCAGGCTCTGACCGTCGGCACTCGGCTGGCCACTCTGGCCTTCGAGACGCGGCGACTCTACTCCGACCTGCGCCGCCGTTCGGAGTTCGACCTGCTCACCGACGTTCCCAACCGCTTTGCCATGGAAAAGTTCATTGATCTGCGCATCGAGCAGGCGCGCGGCTCCGGCGAGATCCTGGGCCTGATCTACATCGACCTGGACAAATTCAAGCCCATCAACGACAAATATGGCCACCACGTGGGCGATCTCTACCTGCAGGCGGTCGCCGGACGCATGAGCAACCAGTTGCTCGGTAGCGACATGCTGGCCCGTCTGGGGGGCGATGAATTCGCCGCACTGGTTACGCTCCCACGTGGCCGCCCCGACCTCGATCGAATCCTTTCCCGACTGGAACAGTGCTTTATGACTCCATTCCACATCGAAGGAATCACGTTGCATGGCGAAGCCAGCTTTGGCGTAGCGATCTTCCCGCAGGACGGAGAGACACGCGATAGACTGCTGATCGCCGCCGACGCTGCCATGTACGAGGCCAAGAAACAAAAGGCCAGTCACGGAAAACGGAGTTTATAGCGCCGGAGTCGGCGCAGACACCATCGCAACGGGACCATCATTCCGGCAGCCCGATCATCACTCGGTCTCAAGTGCAGCCAGCAATGCACGCAGATGACTTGCATCGAATCCGGGCTCTATCAAAAGGCCGCGTCCATTGTTCAGACGAATCGCAGTCGTTGGATAATGTTCCGGCACCAGCTTTCGTTGCTCGCTCGACTCCTTCACTTTTACTTCTACAAACTTTGCCACTTTGCCTTCGCGAACTCGCTTCTTCCAATCGTAGAACTACGAATTACGAATCCAGCGGTCACGACAGAATGCTGCTACCGTTTGCCCGCTCCAGCCCACGCCAATTCGCCCAATGCTCCGTGATGCTTTGCCTCATTACACAAATATGCCGCACAAAATGCAGCAAACCAAAATGAGGTTTACGGAGCGCTCAAGATTCTTCTCAATTCAAGCTTCCGTGACTGGAGTTCCCTGCATTCGCAGGCAGACACCAAAGAGGCCGAACTCGACATCGGGCGCACAAAACTGAAGAAGAACAACAAGCGAGAGCGTCAGGCACTGACGGCAATCTACTTGACCCGCGGGCTTCAGCCACTACTCGCCAATCAGTTCGCGCAGCAAGTGATTCGCGCGGCTTGCTCCTGTTGCAGTGAGGCATCGTTCGCCGTATCTCCGATACGATCGGCCACGGCGCTGGCGGATTCACCGATAGTCTGCACTCGGTCTGTAACTTGGCGCACCACATCTTCCATTCGGGCAAGCTGCACAATTGGCCAGAGAACTGGGTTTTGCCGAAGCTGACATTCCAGGTCATCCGTCGCACCATCGCTACCCTTGGCAAGACCAAGGGTCACGTCAAGGATATTCAGGGCATAATGCGGCACTCCAAGGCCTCGACGACAACCGACGTCTATATGCAGTCGCTCGAACCACAAGTGCGTACGGCCGTCAACTCGATCTATTCCGAGTTGGTTGGTACGGGCACTACCGGGCCCACTGCTGAGCGGCCCGCAACGTTTGGCCCGAATGGGGCAGGACGGGAAGCCGACGACGGAGTTTTCACCCAAGGACGCAGTTCAACGATGAAACCGAAGGATGGTTCAGGAGGGGAGGAAAATCGGACTCCTGCGGTGCCGTCGCGCGGAAAGATTTTGCAATTTGCGGGCAAAATGCGGGCAAGCGATTTGGAGGGGAACCGCTAAGTTGTTGATTTATTTGGTGGACCTGATCGGGATCGAACCGATGACCTCTTCCATGCCATGGA
>JBEKCA010000080.1:0-22938 GCA_050015115.1 Occallatibacter sp. | reverse complement strand
CCAACTCCCACTCCCATGGCTAGTTCCATCGTGCTTGCCTCAGAGGTCTTGCTCCTCCTGCTTGTACCAACCAACCGCAGCCAAGGGCAAATCAAATGTGCGAAAAATAGCGTACGTTATCCTTGCCCATAAGCAGCGCAAGGAAAAAAAGAGAATAAGCAGAGAACGATCCTATTCCACGACATAATAATTATCTCCATCTCCCACAAAAGTGTGGTGCGGGATAAACTGCCGCATCCAGCCTTAATACACAGGTTAGTGCTTATGGGGCTTTGCCAGAGGATACATGCTCATTTGCATGAGAACTCAGCAGGTCTTCCGCCTGGATGTCTTCGATAAGAACAGCGATTGACTCTTTTTGACACTTTGACAATTACCGTGTTTTTGCTGTCTCTGTTACCGTATCTACAAACAAGATATAGAACATGACCTGCATCAAAGATATCTTCAACCCTGTAGTATCCATATTGATTATCGCCTTCCCCGCGTGAAAAATCCGGCTCCATGGTTTCGTTCGACAGGTCGACTTTTCCATCATCAATATCTGCTCCGTAAAGCGGAGTTCTGTCATGGTAGGCAGGGCACTTGGCCTCCTGCGTATACGCAGTTGCATGGAAAATCAATGCACATGCAAGAATCAATTTATTCCACCACATAATAATTGTCTCCATCTCCTACAAACGTTCTTCGTGGCGATGAACTGTGGCATCCACCACCAAAATTGATCTGATGCCTACCCACCGACTTCGGTGTGCCGAAAATCCACTGATCGATTACATGGATTGCATTGCCATCGATACTTTCAAAGATGGCAGCATGGCCGTAGAAATGCCCCGCATCATTGAAGGTGGCAATCACGGTTCCGGGACTCAGCGCTGGCCCGAGAATTTGCGCTGGAGCCTGTGCTTGGTTCCACTTCGAGTGGAATTCATCCTCGACGGTCTGCACTTCGTGGTGCAAAAACGAACTTGCCGCATTCCAGTCGCTGTTGAATTCGTTGCGAATCCCACTCATCCAGGTATCGAAAGCGGATGGTGGCGGCGGATCCGGTCTTTGCCATTGTGTAGGAGGCTGTGAACCTGCTGAGTGTCGTCGGTGCGCCGGAGATGAGGCATGACGGTGATGGGCTTGGGCATGAGCCAAGCCCCATGAGGAAGTGCATCCGGCGCCACAATCGGCGGCCGGGACAGATGCCCCGGCGGATGAAAGATGGGACTCACCTTCCTGCCTCTTCTCCACGAGGAGGATGACCTGTTCAAAAGCGCTGGTGTCACGGCCTTGACATAGGTGACGCACTCACCGTACTCGTGGTTTTCCGGTTTCTTCTCGCCTGGGCGCAAAGGCTCGTCGGCTTTTGGATCGGTGGTCGTTGGCCCGGAGTAGGCAACACCGTGGTCAATCCCGACCCACTGGCCAAGCGGTGCGTTAGGATTGTTGGCGTAGTTGATCGCTGTATAACTCATTTCTTTCAATTTAAACGAACTAAGGCTGTACGCCCAAACCGCCGAAGTCCGTCAGGAAACGTCAGGGCGCGGGTTCCGGTCGATGCCGCAATCCGACACGGTTTACCTTACACATTTGGGCCGGTTCGCGCGTGGGGGAGCAATGGCCTTCGTTAGGCTAAGGCCAACATCGCAGTCTGGATAAGTTCCGCTGGTTTGGGCATAGAGTCCCAAAATTCGACGGACCCTATTGCCCCAGGACTGCCCGCTGCGCCGCAAAGATCTGCTTGAGCCCCACCTCAGCAAGATCAACCAGTTCATTGAGCTGAGTCCGCGAAAAGCTGCCTTTCTCCGCGGTGGCCTGAGTCTCGATCAGCCCGCCGTCGGCGATCATCACCACGTTCATATCGACCTCGGCCTGCGAGTCCTCTTCGTAGCAGAGGTCGAGAATCGCGGCGCCGCCGACGATGCCCACCGAGGTTGCAGCGACCAGTTGCTTCATTGGCGAAATCTTGAGCGTTCCCGCGGCAACCAGCGCGTTCAGGGCTAGGGCGAGTGCGACAGCCGCTCCGGTAATCGCTGCTGTCCTCGTGCCGCCATCGGCCTGGATGACATCGCAGTCCAGAATCACCGTCCGTTCTCCGAGCGCCTTCATGTCCACGACCGAGCGCAAGCTGCGCCCAATCAGCCGCTGGATCTCGTGGGTGCGCCCGCCGATCTTGCCCCGTTCGCTCTCTCGCGGCGTACGGGTAACTGTCGAACGGGGCAGCATCGAGTATTCGGCTGTCACCCATCCCCGGCCCGAGTTGCGCAGCCAGCCGGGAACCCCTTGCTCAACAGTGGCGCAGGTGAGCACCCGCGTGTTGCCCAGCGAGACCAGAACGGAACCTTCGGCGGTCTGAACAAAGCCGGGTGTCAGGTCAAGTGGGCGAAGCTGAACGGGAGTCCTGCCGCCGGGACGGAAAAAGTCAGAAGATAAGAGATCTTTCATGCAGAGATTGTACGGGAAGCAACCAAAGAAGCCTTGGTTGGAATCCCCCAGGGAAGCCTGTTCCAGAACGGGATTTTTGACCCGGAATAGGAATCGTTGTTTAGGTCATTGAACCTAAACATGTTGGGTCTGTAAATCCTAGTCGCCGAGTTCCGTTTTGGGAGTGAAAGCCCCTTCCGGGCTGGAGCTTAGTGTCCAGGATTCGGACACTAAGAGCTTCCCTTCTCAGGAACTTACCAAAAGTGTTCTAGATTGGCACGCTACGTGTAATAGAAGAGGACAAGACCAAGCAGCAAAGTCAGAAACGGGAAGGGCAAAAGCAGGGAACAGGGACTAGGGATTAGGGCCAAAGACGAGTGATTCTGGACAGAAGCCCCTGACCCCCGAACTCTGATGCCTGATCCCTGTCTCCTGATCTCTGACACGAAAGGAAGCGGGCTATGCAACAGCAGACAGAACACGCAGAGGGATTCAAGGCAACCGGGCTGGCGGCAACCGGGCTGGCCGAGGCGTCAGTTGCGGTGGAGGCCCAGGGGGACAGGCTGGCCGGGATCGAGCGCAAGCGGGTCGAGGCCGTGGTAGAGACGCTGGCCAATCTGCGCGGCAGTGGCGAGAACCTCGCCGAAGTGGCTCACGATGCCCGTAATATGGTCACAGCACTGGGGCTTTATTGCGATCTGCTGGAGGAACCGGGAGTGCTCAGCCCTTCCTTCTTGCACTACGCGGGTGAATTGCGCCTAGTGGCTACAGCCAGCCGCAGGCTGGTGGAAAAGCTGCTGGCCCTCGATCTTCGCCTTGGACCTGCCGCCGACCGCGTCAGCGCGTTCCGCGCGGTGGCCGACCCGGTCCCGGCCGTTCATCTTGAACGCGCACACCGCTGGGAACTTATGCCCGCCGAGCCGATCGACAATCTGGCCGCCGAGGTGCTTGCCAACCGCAATCTCCTCGGCGCATTGGCCGGACCCCCCATCTCCGTAACCGCGGACGTCGAGGGGGGAGCTTTGGCGGTGCGGCTGACCGGCGAAGATCTGACCCGGATTCTGGTCAATCTCGTAAAAAACGCCGCCGAGGCGATGCCGTGTGGAGGCCGCATTCAGGTGGGTCTGCACGAACTTCCGGGTGCCGGAAAGACGACACGGGCCATGCTGCTGACAGTCGAGGACAACGGCCCCGGCATTCCAGATACGTTCCTCGAGACCATCTTCAAATCCGGCTATACAACCAGCACCAGCAGCGGAGCAAAACGCGCCGGTTGGCCGGTCTCCCATCGCGGGCTGGGTCTGTCGATCACCCGCTCCATCGTCGAGGGTGCCGGAGGCCGCATTCACGCCGCCAACCGCTCCCCCTCCGGAGCTCGCTTCGAGATTGAACTACCGGTCCGCGCCAGCTAAGGCGAAAGGCCGGAGAGAAGAGTCCGGGAGAGCTGAGACCAGGAGCGCCGAGTTCAAATAGCGGCGAAAGTGGACAACTGAAATTTAACTTTTTGCACGTGAGGCGAATACAATGCTCGAGACAGTTCTAAACACGAGGGTCATGGAGTTTATCCCCCAAACCGCTGAGCCGCCCGTGCATCTGCACCTGCTGGTCGTCGATGCCGATCCGGCGATGCGCTCAGCCTGTGCCGAGATCGCCGCCAGTCTGGGCTATGCGGTCGAGAGCACCGCCGACCTGAACCAGGCGCGCACGATGCTGCGCGGCAGCACCGCGGATATCCTATTGGTCAATCTGCCCGCAGGAAGCAATCTGGGCCTGGAGTTGATCTCCGAGGTCAAGCTCCTCTATCCGCAGACCGCGATCATCGCTATGACCGCCTCGGGATCGGTCAACGCCGCGGTCGAAGCGATGCGCTGCGGAGCTTCCGACTACCTTGCCAAGCCCTTCGCCATGGACGAGCTATCGACGGTCCTCGATCGCGCAGCCTCCAGCCTGGTCACCGACATCGCCACCCGCCATCTACGTGAGCGGCTTCGTCTCTCACAGGGACTGGGAGCCATGATCGGCCGCTCGGGCGAGATGGAAAAGCTCTACCGCATCCTCTCCAAGGTCGCCCAGAGCTCGCACCCGGTTCTGATTCTCGGCGAGAGCGGTACTGGCAAGGAACTGGTTGCGCGGACCATCCACGCCTATGGGCCGAACTCGCAAAAACCCTTCCTGCCTGTCGACTGCGGTTCACTGGTGCCAACGCTGATTGAGAGCGAACTCTTCGGCTACGTCAAGGGAGCCTTTACCGGGGCCAACCGGTCCAAAGATGGCTTGCTCGTATCCGCCGAGGGTGGCACGGTCTTTCTCGATGAAATCGGCGAACTCACTCTCGACCTGCAGGCCAAGCTGCTGCGCGCGCTTCAAGAGAAAGAAGTCCGCCCGGTCGGAGCCACACACCGGGTCGCCATCAAGGCGCGTATCGTGGCCGCCACCAACCGCGATCTGGCGGCGATGGTCGAGAAGGGGGCCTTCCGCAAGGACCTCTTCTATCGGATCAACGTGGTCAATCTTCGCCTGCCGGCGCTGCGCGACCGCCGCGAAGATATTCCGCTTCTTGCTGCCCACTTCCTTGACCACATCAGCCGCGAGCACGGGACAAAGTTCACGCTGAGCGACGAGGTTTTGCGCACCATGATGCGCCACGACTGGCCGGGCAACGTGCGCGAGCTTGAACACTCCATCGAACGCGCCTGCGCACTGTCCAGCGGTCCGGTTCTTCATCTGGGCGACCTGCCCACGCAGCTTCAGCAGCAAGGTCTGGATGCGCGGCGTCCGGCGGCCGTGGGCGAACCCGCCGGCGAGAGCGGCCAAATGCAGTTGACGACGCTGGCCGACCTGGAGCGCCAGGCCATCCTGGGAGCCATTCGCACCCTCAATGGAGACAAGCTGCAGGCTGCAAAGCTGCTGGGAATCGGCAAGACGACCCTCTATCGCAAGCTCAAAGAGTACGGCATCGCCGACCCGCTTCAGGAAGAGTGACTCGTTTCGGCTCAAGTCGGAACCCATCGCGCCGATACTGCAATTACGGGACAATTCAACTTCCCCCGCGGAACGACGAATCGCAGGGCGAACACGCTCCGGCCACAGGCTGGCCGGGAGAGCTGACTAGGAGCTGGCAATGAGCATTCTGATCGTGACCGGAATCGAAGGCGCAAACAACTGCGCCGCAGTGGTGGGAGCGCAGTTGGCAATGGATGTCGAGGTGGCCGATGGACGCAAGGCGGCGCTGGCGGCGTTGCGCCGCAGGGAGTTTCTTGCGGTGGTGGTCGATGAGACCATCGCCGAGTGCGATCCGGCCGCTGCCGAGGCCATCTGGGATCATGCCGGACTGGCCATTCCGCTCCAGATCAACTTTGCCCTCTCAGGCGCGGCCCGGCTGGTGCGCGAAGTGCGCGCCGCCCTGCACCGCCGCGAGCGCGAACAGTCGCTGGCCCGCCGCGCCGCTGCCGCCGCCATCGAGAGTGAGCTTAAGTCCACCGTCGCCGGGCTGCTGCTGCACTCGCAACTGGCCCTCAGCGGCAGCGAGATGACTCCTACAGTCGCCGAGAAGATGCGCGTGGTCGCCGATCTGGCAGGCAGCCTCCGCCAGCAGTTGAGCGCGCCGCTCGCCGTCCGCACCGGGACCGCTGCCTGAGCACCACCTGCGGGGGGGCCCAAGAGCGCCCCTTCGACTGCGCTCAGGGCAGGCTCTCGGCGCGATCCGCGCCAGGAAAAAGCGCGGACAAAAAGAGAGACTCATTGCGAAGCACGCGCATCGCCGGGGCGATACTTGCCCCGGCGTTTTTTCGCGCAGCATCAATCAGGTACTTCAATGGGGACGCTGGTTGCCGTCGAGCTTCGCGCTATTCAAGCGATAATGCTCGTGGCGAAAAGAAAGATGAGACAGGCGTATGAGGACTTGTCCGATGTGCGGCGCTATCTATCAGAATGATCATGCAGCGTGTGCAAAGGATGGTGCGAGGTTGGTCGGAGCAAGACTGGTTCCCGGCCGGATGCGAGATCCGTTGGTGATTACATTATCTCTGTCTATCCTTGTTGCAGGACTAACTTTTGGTCTGCCCACTTCGATAATTGCGAGACGTGCCAACGAACTCGACAAGGCACAGTTCCACAGTCTTGGAGGGATTCTCCGCAATCTGGCTTGTTCGCGCGGCCACGGAGAGGCGTGCAATGATATTGGCCAAGGCTACAGCAACATGAAGGATTACACTCGTGCCGTTGCGTTCTTCGCCAAGGCATGCGATATGGGTTACGCTGACAGTTGTCACTCGCTAGGCCATATGTAGGAGGGTTACGGCCTCGCAAAGAATAGTGCTCGTGCTGCATCACTTTATTCGCAGGAAGCGGATATTTATTCTAAGTCCTGTGAGGCGGGAGATGCATCAGTCTGTTTTGACTTAGCCGATGAATATAACAACGGCATTTACATAGCACGGGACTACGCCCGCGCGGCGGGACTTTATCATAGGGGCTGTTCTGCGGGGAAAGCTGAAGCTTGTAACAGACTAGGCGAAGTGTACGCGATTGGCCAAGGCGTTCCGGAAGATCAATCACAGGCGAATTACTTCTATGCCAAGGCCTGCAACTCGGGTGACCATAATGGATGCACGGCTCTTGCTCTCCAATATGAATTTGGGGAAGGAACAGACAAGAATATGCAACGAGCCACGCAACTGTGGAACAAGGCTTGCAGGATGGGCGACGAACTTGCGTGTGCGGAAGCTGCGAAACTGCAATAGGTCTGCGTGCTTGACTTCGTCCCTCACGAGCAGTCCTGCAAGTCTCGTTCATCTAAGGAGATTTGAATATGACCATTGAAACCACGTGTCGTGGTAAGCATTGCAACAAGAGCTTTTTTCTCCATATTCCGACACTCGAATTTACGAGTGGTGATCCTACCATTTCGCCAGCTTACTTTAAGCCAGTTGCGGTTTCCTGCCCTCATTGCCGGGACGTTTCGATGTACGAATGCGGGAATCGGAAACCATTTATTCCGCTAGGATTTCCCATAGTTCAAGCTCGAAACGTGGTGTTAGAGTGCAATTGCGGTGGTACGCTATGCGCATTCTCATTTGCGGGTGCATCGGATTGGGAAGCAGAGGTTTCTAAATGGAGCTTCGGCCGAAGTGCCAGATGCTCGAATAACAATCACGTATTTCGCGTTCGTCGAGTGGTGGAGGTCTCGGGGCCCGAATAGGAGCGCCAGAATTACCGTTCCTCGCCTGGTCTCTGGCGGCGGGGGATAGCCGGTGCAGTACGAATTCCCTGCCAAAGGCCGCTGGCCGCACCGCAAGTGCCGGCGGGTGGGGATTAAACTGTAGGGAGCATGAAAGAATCTGCCGTTCTGCTCATCGACTGCCCAGACCGCAGAGGCCTGGTCGCCCGTGTCTCGGGCCTGCTCTTCGAGCATGGCGCTAACATCCTGCACGCCGACCAGCACCGCGATCACGATCTGGGCCTTTTCTTCATGCGTGTCGAGTTTGCTCTGAACGGCTGCGCGGAACACGCGACGGCTTCCGCACCCAAGGAAGCTGACTCAAAAACGCAGCCCTCAGCAGCGCCCGCCCCGCAAGCAGTACCTTTTGACCTCGAAGGCTTCCGAGCGGCTTTTGCGCTGCTGGCCGAGGAACTGGGAATGCACTGGCAGTTGACCTCGACCCACCGCCTGCCCCGCGTAGCTCTTTTCTGTTCGCAATATCTGCATTGCATGGCCGATCTGCTTCACCGCTGGCGAACCCGTGAACTGGAGTGCGAGATTCCTGTGATCGTTTCCAACCACCGGGACGTTGAGAACCTGGCAGCCTTCTACGGCATTCCATTCGAGCATGTACCAATGACCTCGGCGACGCGCGCCGAGGCTGAGCCGCGGCAGCTCGAACTGCTGGCGCGGCACAATGTCGATCTGGTCGTGCTGGCGCGCTACATGCAGATTCTTTCTCCGGCCTTCATCACGCGCTATCCGGCTGCGATCATCAACGTGCACCACTCGTTCCTGCCCGCCTTCACTGGGGCCAAGCCCTACCATGCCGCACACGCGCGCGGTGTGAAGCTTATCGGCGCCACCAGCCACTACGTCACAGAAGTGCTCGACGATGGCCCGATCATCGAGCAGGACGTGGCCCGCATCTCGCACCGCGACCAGGTGGAAGACCTGGTGGCGCGTGGCCGCGATCTGGAGCGCGTCGTTCTCAGCCGCGCCGTCCGCTGGCACCTCGACCGCCGCATTCTCTGCTATGGAAATAAGACGGTCGTCTTCGATTAGAGAACAGAGATCAGAGAGCAGAGACCGACTGTCGCCTTCAACCGACGCGCTCGCATTTATGAGTCAGACTGTCGCGGTCTTGATCAATCTGCGATATTCGCGACTCAACAGATCGTTGATAGAACCGGAAAAATCTGACCTCTGACGACTGATCTCTGCTCTCTGACCCCTGTTCTCTGAGTTAGAATCGCCCTTGTATGAAGTGTCCCTATTGCGGCTTTGGGCAGGACCGGGTGGTGGACTCGCGCGAAAGCAAAGAGGCCGACTCCATCCGGCGGCGGCGGGAGTGCGAGCGGTGCAATCGCCGCTTCACCACCTATGAACGAATCGACGAGATCCCTTACATGGTGGTCAAAAAGGATGGCCGGCGCGAGCGTTTCGACCGTCAAAAAGTCCTGAGCGGCCTCTTGCGAGCATGCGAAAAGCGGCCCGTGCCTTTGAAGAATCTGGAAGGAATCGTCGACTCCGCCGAAGCTTTTCTGGTGGACGCCCCGGAACGCGAACGGACGACGTCGGAGATAGGCGAGCTAATCATGAATCATCTCAAGGGACTCGATACGGTGGCTTACATCCGATTTGCCTCCGTCTACCGGGACTTCAAGGATGTGCGCGAGTTCAAGGAAGAGCTTGAAGGGCTGCTAGGAAGCCGCAACTTGAGCAAAACCAAGAAGTAGATTGTGACAACTCGGGAGAGAAATTTGACCAACGGAGTTCCACAGATCACCGTGAAAGAGCTTAAGCGCCGCATTGATGCCGGCGAAGATGTCTACATTCTCGACGTGCGCGAGCCGTGGGAGTACAAACTGGCCCAGATCGGCGGAAAGCTGATTCCGCAGAATGAGGTGCCCCAGCGGCTGGCGGAGATCGACCGCGAGCGCGAGGTCATCGTCCATTGTCACGCGGGCGTCCGCAGCCAGCGCATCGCGGAGTTTCTCAAGCAATCGGGCTTTCCACGCGTGGTGAATCTCGCCGGCGGCATTCATGCCTGGAGCGAAGAAATCGACCCCAAGGTGCCGAAGTACTGAGAAGCCACAGATCAACCTCACCGGAGCCGCAAGCATGGATGCACCGCAACTAGCGGGCGGGCAAATCCGCCTCGAGCCGCTGCACTCCGCTCATGCCGAGGGCCTGGCGACAGCCGCGGCGGTCGACCCTTCTCTTTATCAGTGGAGTCCCGTACCTCAGGGCATCACACAGGCCAAAACGTACATCGAGACTGCGCTTGCGTGGCGGGAGGCAGGCAAAGCCTTGCCCTTTGCCACTGTCCGCATCAGCGATGGCGTTGTCGTCGGCTCCACGCGCTTCTTCGATATTGACCGATGGGCTTGGCCGCAAGGCCATGCGCGCCACGGACGCACCGATCCCGACGTCTGCGAGATCGGCTACACGTGGCTGAGCTGCGACGCCATCCGCACCGCTGCCAATACCGAGGCCAAGTTGCTCATGCTGACTTATGCCTTCGAAAGTTGGGAGGTGCTCCGCGTTTGCCTGCACACCGACGTGCGCAATGAGCGTTCGCGCGCGGCAATCGAGCGAATCGGCGGGAGGTTTGAAGGTGTTTTACGGGCCCACCGCATGGCTGCGGATTTCATTGCACGCGATTCGGCGCGCTACTCGATCGTTCAGCGGGAGTGGCCTGAGGTGAAGCGGCGTCTCGTGCAACTCCTGGATAGGTCCTAGCTTCTTGCGGCATGGCTGAGCAAGCTGATTAGCCAGTGGCCTGGGTGCTGACTACAGTGGTGGATCTGGAGTCGACCGGTACTCGTTTGCCGTTTCTCACGATGGAGTCGGAGACCGTCCATACTGCGCCGACCATGGCGAGCGAGATGGCATTGCCCGCCCAGATGAAGTGGTCATGGGGAGTGGCAAGCAGCTTGGGAATCCAGACGAATAATTCGAAGCTCACGATCTCGGCGGTGAGCAGTCGCGAGGCAAGCGGAGCCATGATGCCCGAGAGGATAGCCGCGGCGGCGAGGAAGAAGCAGACGGTTGTTGCGTAGCACCAGAAGATCTGCGAAGGCGGAATCCACTTAGGAACCCAGGCCGCCAGACCGGGCATGTCGAAGATGTGGACGATGCCGAAGGAGATTGGGCAGAGGCCATAGAGTCGGGCGAAGAGCGATTCGCGCCGCGCGACGGGAGAGCGGGCTGGCGAGAGCCAAGCAAAAAGGACAGCCCCGGCGGCGACGAGCGAAAACTCCTCAAAGAAGTTGCCGACGGCGTCGAAGCCGTGCGGGTTCTTCAAGATTTCGGGCAACCACAGGAGCGTGAAAACGGAGTAGACGACGGTGAGCGTCAGGGCTCCGGCGCGAGCAGTTTTTGGCCAAATGAGAGCTAGTCCAGCGGCGAGTTCGATCAGGGCTGTGAGAGAGGCGAGCGGCTCGCGCAAGGGTACGTTCGCCGCGACGCGCTGCCATGAAGTGGCGAAGTCGCCCGAAGCCAGGCCGAGAAGGCCGAGGAAAATGGCTCCGGCGGCGTAAATGTACATCCCAAGATTGTTAGCTAGACTGCGGTTTTGCATTGTGCTGGCTCCGGTTGTTAGCGGGAAGGAGCTGCGGACAATTCCATATTAACCTGATTCCGCCGGAGCAGAAAGATCCAGTTACGGTGCGGATTGTAATGGTGAAGGGCAGGAAGAAAGGCAAAGTAAGAATTTATCCCAAAACTGAGAGAGGAAGTAGCGCCGGTCTCCAGACCGGCTGTACTGGCGGCGTCCTCGCCGCCAGACTCTGCTGTGGGTCCAGTGACCCCCAGTACAGCCGACCTGGAGGTCTGCGCTACCAATTTGCGGATAAGCTCCAAAGCGGAGAATGCTTCAACGGAAGCCACTGGCGGGTACCCACACTTCCACGAGTTGCGCGGAGGTGTGGACGCCCGCGGGGTCTGTGGTGAAGTCAGCGCTGTGCGACCGGCCAATCTCTCGCTGCTCCGGTCTTTATGGTGGGGCTGAAGGTTGCCGTTGGAAAGAGGACGCCGATGGTGCGGCTTTGGGGCCGCAGTGCCCACGACGCCACAGTAAGTCCAGCGATGATAAGGGGGGCGATGACGTGGAATGCATAAGCGCCGTAGCCGCCGACCGCGGCTACGGATGCTACCGCACCGGTCAGGTCAAAGAAGATCCCGGCGTAGGCCCACTCCTTGAGCCTTGGAAAACGCGGCACGAGTATCGCGATCGCACCCAGCACCTTCCAGACTCCCAAGATGCCGAAGAAGTACATCGGGTAGCCAAGCTGGGGCACGACGCCATGTGGGTTGGCTTGGTATTGCCATATCTGCGCGCAGCCGCCGCCACCGATAAAGAACGCAACGAGTGCAGTCATCATCCAATAGAGGATGTTTTTTGTTTTCATGGTCAGTTCACCCCCGCAAGCACACTCTCGAGTTTGCCGATGAAATTCTGCCATCCGTATTTGGCGCCTTTGTAACTGGCGCTTTCTTCCGACGGGAAGCCGGAATGCTCCATGCGGACGTGCGTGCCGCCCTTGGTCGGAGTCAGCGTCCATGCGACGACGCTCTCGAAGCCCATCGTGCTCCAGCTATACGCGAGTCGCGATTTTGGTTCGACCGCGATGACTTCACAGTCGATGAGCCCATCCCAGCTGGGCACAGGCTGGGAGCGGAGTTGGAACTTTCGCCCGGCCACCGGCTCGAAGTCGTTTTTCATCAGCCATTGCTCGATCAACTGGCCTTCAGTGAGGGCGCGCCAGATTTTTTCGGGTGGATGCGGCATCTCCCGTTCAATGACGAGAGTGCATGTCGGAGCAGGTTTCTCCCGTTCTGCTACGGGAGAGAGTGACGGGGAAGTGTTGGTCATTTGTCCATCCTTTCCAGCAGGTTTTCAAGTTGATCAAATCGGTCGCGCCAGAAGGCGCCGTAGACGTTCATCCAGTCGATCAGGGGTTTGAGAGCTCGCGGTTGCGCGCTGTAATGGGTCTCGCGTCCATGGTGGCGATGCTTCACCAGCTTCGCCCGCTTCAGCACGGTTAGATGCTTGGAGACGGCGGGCTGAGAGATGCCCGCAAAGCGGGTCAATGCGTGGACGGTCTGTTCGCCGGCCCGTGTCAGCTCCTCAAAGATGGCCCTGCGCGTCGGATCGGCGAGAGCCCGGAAGACGTGATTGGCGTGGGACTGCCTCACGGACAAACCATAACCATTTGATTATGGTTTGTCAAGGAAAAAGCCAACTCCGGCTTTGAACCTGTCCATAAATCGAGAAAAGAATGTAATACCGCGTCTCCACGGCGCAAGAGCAACCGGTGGGTCTGGAGACCCACTGAACAGCCGGCCAGGAGGCCGGCGCTACCTGCCTGCTTTCAACGCACGATCTCGACCGGTCCTGGCCTCGCCGGGTCGCCGCTTTTGCCGTTCTCGTCGAGCTTGCCAAAGATCATTTTGCCGCTGGCGGTTTGCAGCACGCTGGTGACGGTGATCTCCACGGCGCGGCCAATCAGCTTGCGCGCGTGATCGACCACGACCATGGTGCCGTCGTCGAGATAGCCGACGCCCTGGTTGAACTCCTTGCCTTCTTTCAAAATCAGGACGTTCATCTTTTCGCCGGGCAGCACAACAGGCTTGAGGGCATTGGCCAGGTCGTTGATATTGAGCACCTCGACGTGATGCAGATGGGCAACCTTGTTCAGGTTGAAGTCGTTGGTGACTACCTTGGCCTCCCACTTTTTGGCAAGTTCGAGCAGCTTCAGGTCCACCTCGCGGATGGAAGGGAAGTCGTCGGGCACGATCTGCACTTGAATGTTGGTGTTCGATTGCATTCGCTGCAGCATGTCGAGGCCGCGGCGGCCGCGTTGCCGCTTGGAGCTGTCAGTCGAGTCTGCGACGGTCTGCAATTCGCGCAGCACGAACTCCGGCACTACCATCATGCCGTCGATGAAGCCGGCCTCGGCGATGTCGGCGATGCGGCCGTCGATGATAACACTCGTGTCGAGGACTTTGGCCGTGCGCCGCGTGGGCCGTTCAGAGGCAAAGATAGAGCCCAGTGCCGCCGGATTGAGCAGGTCGCCTTTATTGGCGCCCACCAGCAGCCCGACGTAGGTCATCAATAGCAGCACGAAGATCTGCAGGACCGCCGAAGTCGAACCAGGCTGGAGCGCGCCGCGCAGGACCAGGCAGAACAGAGCGGCGCCAAGAATGCCCAGAACGCTGCCGGCAACCGCGCCTACCAGCCGGCCAAGCGTCAGGGCACGCACCCGGAGCTCGAAGACGATTACCGCGCAGGCAGAACCGGCGCCCACAGCCGCGCCCACCCATTCCGGCATGCCAAATGGATGAAGGAAAAAACAGACCCCGGCAAGCAGAGCCACAAAAAGAAGACGAACCGCAATCAGGTCCATAAGAGGCCAACCCCCCGGCAGGCAGGAGAAGAATGATTCCAGACCGGGTACAGTTCGCGAGTATCACACCCGCCAGCGGAGTCGTCAAGTGTTTGGAGCAAAGAGGGAAAAGCAGGGAACAGGGACTAAGGGACTAGGGACCGAGGCTATAAAGGCCGCAAAGTTTGATTCGCTGCAGATGGGGCGTCCTAGTCCCCAGTCCCTGAGTCTCTAGTCCCTGCTCTTACGACGCTACCGCCAGCTCTATCATTGGAGCCAGCCGCTGCGAGCCCTTGCGGGGACCGCGCTTCCGCGCGCTCATCACTTTGATGCGCTCCAGCAGCTCCTGCGACGAACAGTTCTTTTTGGCCAGCAGCGCGTCGGCGGCGTGCATCTCGCCGGCCATCTTCTGCGGATCGCCGAGCACAATCATGGGCACATGGCTCGCGATCTGCTTGAGCCGCTCCACAAGCTGGCAGCCGTTCATCTGAGGCATGGCATGGTCGGCCAAAACCAGGTCCACCTGGGTTTCTGAGAAAAAACCGATCGCATCCGGGCCGTTGCTGGCGGAGATGACGCGGTATCCGTTGGTGGCCAGCATGAACTTGAGTACGGAAAGCTCTTGTTCATTGTCGTCTACGCAGAGAATAACCTTCTTGGGTCGCATGATCTGGGAACTCGCTCCTTGGTGCAGTTTTCGTTACCGCCAAACACAAACCATTCCGTCCTGCTCCGCTCTCGCGCGAGGCGATCGTCATGGATTTCCAACGAACGCAACCGTTCGCGCCGCCGCCGACTCCCGGATGATCTTGCGGTCCGGGCCGCTCAACGCGAATCGCCGGCAATCGCAGGCGTTCATGCAGAGCGGCGTCCAGGCTTGGAGACGCAGGAGAATAGCTATTGCTGTCGGTCCGGTTGTTATTGATTCCAGGGCTAAGGCCGGCATTGGTGCCGGTTAAATTGTTCCAACGAGAACCAAGCCTACGAGGAAACTTGCCGATTGAACAGTGGAGAAAATGAGGCGAATCTCACACAGAGAATTCAATGCAAGCAGATGAAAACTGGCTACATCTAACACTTATCGCGACTTGCCTTTATGAATTCCTGTTGAAAGGATGTGCAAACCGGCAGGAAAAGCTGCCCTTTTGCCACAAGAACAGTGCTGCCGGCTACCCGAACATCGGTGACCCTCGTCGAGTCGACCCTTGCGGAGAGATACAAATCGCTCGTTCGGCCGATCTCCACGCCCTGGCGCACGTGAATCCGCTGCCCAGAGGCCACCGCGCCCCGCTCGACAAGATAGCTGATTGCGCAGCCGGCGCCAGAGCCGGTGGCTGGATCTTCGCCGCCATAAAACTGCATGCGCACGCGCCATGCGGGCTCAAGGCTGCCCGGCTGTTCTCCGGTCGGCCCCAGCACATAGAACCAGCGAGCGCCACGTTCGCGCAGCCACGGATTGGCCTCCTGCTGGTTGACCCTGAGCCGGACCAGCCCTTCGGCGGAGCGCAGCGGCACAATCGCGAAGGCCGTGCCGGTGGAGACAATCTGCGGACGTAACACCGGATTGAGGTCGTCGAGGTTCAGCCCGGTCAGCCGCGCGACTTCCTTGGGGTCCAGCTCCGCGCCAAACTCCGGATTCCGTTGGGTCATCTCGCCGAAGAGACTTTCGGCAGCTCCGGTCAGGCCGACGAACCGCACTGGTACGGGGCCCAGGTTGAGCGCAAGCGTCACCGTGTCGCCGACGGCCGTCTCCGGCGCCTGGATCTTAAGCACGCTGGCCGTGCCCAGCGTAGGATGGCCGGCGAAGTCCAGCTCCTCCTGGGTGGTGAAGATGCGCACACGCACGCCCTCGGCCCGTTCCACCTCCGCAGCCCTGCGCTCGATAAATGTTGTTTCGGAGAGATTGAACTCGCGGGCAATTGCCTGCATGTGTCCGGTCGTCAGGTTGCACGTGTTCATCACAACGGCCAGCGGGTTGCCATTGAGCGCGGCGTCGGTAAAGACATCGACAATGACGTAATCGAGTTCCACTTCAGATCTCCTTCTACAAACTCTCCAATTGAATCGCAAAGGGATGGGGCTGCTCGAAAGTCCGCGATGGGGAGTCGCCGACAAGATGAGTTTACTCGTCTATTGGCCGTGCATTTCTCTTGAAATCGTGAAAAACGCTCTTCCGGATTCGGCGGTAAAGCGGGGGCTGCTTCGCCGCGTCCCTCCGGAAGGGGAATGCAGCGTCTCCTGGCCGGCTGTACCGGCGGCACCCACGCTGCCGGTTGTCGCCTGTTTGTCTGGAGACCCACAGGACAGCCGGCCTAGAGGCGCTACCAAATTTGCGGGCAGTCTCTTCCTTTTCGGTTGTCGGTGAGGGAATAAGAGCTAGCCGTGGCAGGATTCTTGCGCCCGGGTTTGGAGCACAGGATCATGAACGGATCTTTTCGCTTTATTTGAGATCGAAAATGAAAAGGGACCAGAGAAATCCTCTCTGATCCCTGACCCAGATCTCTAATCCCTGTCTTACATTGTCTTACAGGGCGATTAACGGCCGTGGCAGTCGTGTCTTGGCGCGGTCGAGGAAGAGCCTCATGCGCAAAGCCTCGGCGCGCTGCATGGCCACCAGGCGCATCTGCCTGCGAATGTGGTCGCCGTCCTCGAGAAACTCCACCTGCGCCTCGTCGAAGTAGGCGTCCTTTTCCAGGCGCACAATCCGCTCCTCGATAGTGCGGCGAAAGCGGGGGCTGATCTCAAAATCTTCGCTGGTTGCGCAGTTGGTGAACATCGGCGGCCTCCTCGGAATTCTCTTGCCCTTCAGAAAATTATTTCTTGAAGAGCTAAAGTTCTTTAGACTTGTGCCGATACTAATAAAAAAATCCGCGAAGCGCCAGATTACCTTGTTGTGATTCGAAGGTAATTAATTGTCCAGAAACTGGACACTTACGTTAGTTTTTGCCGATTTTTGCACAATTCAGGAACAAAGTTTGATAACCCCCAAAAGCCCTGGAACGCTCGGTTGAGTCTCCCTCGCCGGCCCGTCTTTGTCTGGTTTTGTTTGCGAAGGTCTCCAGCGAGCGAGCCGAAGAACATCCTCCAGGGCAAAAACCCACATTCTATCGCTGTCTTTGCGGCACGACTGAAGTCGTGCCCTGACGCTTCACCTGATTCTGAATGAGTTTTTCCGCGCGACTGACTGGCTTGACACTTGACGCGACTCTAAATGAGTTTTTCCGCGGCAACTGAAGTCGTACCCTGACGCAAGGCAGGATTTCGTAACATGCACTACCACTCCGGCGCCATGGCGAAGTAACCTTTGCGGACCTGCACCTTCAGGCCGTCGCCCTTGCACTCGATCGAGATCTTGCGAAAGCCGCCGTCAAGCTTGGTATTGGTCGAGGTGTAGCTAGCCACGTACTGGGTGCGCAGTTCGTCTTCGATCTGCTGGAAGGCCGCCTCGAGCTTTTTGCCGTTGTTGCCCACGTCGATCAGCCGCCCGCCGGTCTCCTCGGTCATTTTTTTCATCGCCGAGTAGCCGGTGTAGCCCATTCCGAAGCCACCATAAAAGCCCCGGTCGGCGATCAAAATTGTGTAGAGGATGATGTTGCGCCTCTGCGCTGAGGCGATCGCTTCGGTAATCTTCGTGCGGCTGCCCTCGTCCTCGCCGTCGGTCAGCAGGATCATGGCCTTGCGGCCGGTCTCCTGGTTCATCTTCTTGTTGGCGGCCATGTCGACCGCATCGTAGAGCAGGGTACCCTTGGGAGCCCCGATGGTCGGGACCGGTCCCCGGCCCATTCCGGGAATGCCCGCCGAGCCGTTGCCCCCGGCGGTATTAATCTCGGCCTTGCTCATAGCCCGCGCCAGCAGCCGCGGGTTGTTGGTGTAGTCCTGCAACAGATCCACGTCCACGTCAAAAGAGACCAGGAAGGCCTCATCCTTGGGCTTGAGCACGCGCTCCAGAAACTGGCTGCCTACATCCTGCTCCAGCGGCAGCACACGCTGCTGGCTGCCCGAGGTGTCGAGCAGAATCCCCAGGGTCAGAGGCTGATGCGTCTCGGCGACAAAGCTTTTGAGCGTCTGCGGGACCTTATCCTCAGTGACTGTGCAATCGTCTTTCGTCAGGTGAGGAACCAGTTCGCCGGACTTGTCCTTGACGGTGAAGAAGAGATCGACCAGGCTCACCGTCTGCTTGAGCGTGGTCACCGGCACATCCTGGTCAGCGGTGTCAGGCGCATTCGAGACCGGCGGCGCGTCGGGTGAGGGGGCAAGCTGGGCCCACGCCGCCGGAACCAGCGCAGGCAGGCAAAAGATCAAAGCGGCAACTCCCCATCGCATTCTCATATGGTCCTTTAGACGAAAGGCGCACTCTGAAGAAAGCATACCCGAATTCGTCCCAGACCCGGCGCAACATGCGCGACACTGGCGCGTCTGATACTCTGACGGTTGGAGCATCGACAGAGATCAGGGGTCAGGGATCAGAGTTCGGCGAGCAGAAGCTGGGCTTGCTCCAGATGACCGCTGACCACTGACAAAGGACCACTGGAGAAGATCTGTGAAGCTAGGTTATTCGGCAATCGTGCTGGCCGCGCTCCTGAGTTCGAGCTTGTTCCTGACGGCTGTTTCGTCGGCCCCGGTTTTGTCAGCCCAGGAGCCACCGTCCTCTGTGCCCGACGCTCCTACGCCCCAGGCTCCCAAACCGCTCGCCTCGGACGCGACAGGCCCGATTACGCCCGGCAAAGGCGCCGGGGACTTGCCCGCCGGGGTCACCTCGTCCTCGAATACCCCGGACCAGAAACCAACTCCTGGCAGCCTGCCGCCCTCCAGCCAGGTCAAGGATGCGATTCAGACCGCGCCGCCGGAGGTACCCGCCTCCGGAGAGGGGGTCGAGAAGATCGCGACGCTGATCCGCATGCACACGACCGCCGTAGAAGTGCCGGTAACGGTTAAGGACTCAAAAGGAAAACTAGTTCCGGGTCTCACATGGCGCGACTTTAAAGTCTTCGAGAATGACACACGGGAGCCAATCTCCTACTTCACTACGGATTCCTTCCCGCTTTCAATCGCTTTTGTCATTGACCAGAGCCTGACATCGGACGTGATGGCCAAGGTGAATAACTCGCTGGGAGCAATCCAGGGTGCGTTGACGCCCTATGATGAAGCGGCGGTCTTCACCTACGGCCATATGACCCAGGAACGGAGCGGCTTTACCGGTGCGCAGAGTGCGCGCCTGCCTGCCGTGCTGGCCCTGACCAAGGAGACCGGGGCCGAGATGATGGTGCCGATCAACGAAGGTCCGCTCTCTGCCGCGTGCAGCATTAGCAAGAACGGCGGCTGCGTCGATCCCAACGTGCAGCGGGGAGGATCGACGGGCGGCAGTGGAACCTGGACGCCCAACGAGAAAGAGATCCACACTCTTAACGACGCCATTCTGGCCGCGGCAAAGGAACTGTCGACGCGTCCCCAGGGCCGCCGCCGCGTGATCTACGTGATCTCCGATGGCAAGGAGTACGGCAGCAAGGCCACCTTCAAGGAGGTGCTGCGCTACCTGGAGACAAACAAGATCGCCGTTTACGGCACGCTGGTGGGAGATTCGGCCCGCTGGGGCGAGGGCTATATCAGCCGCCTCCATCTTCCCTACACCATGTACGACAACTTGCTGGCCAAATACATCCTGAACACCGGCGGTTTCCCGGACTTCGAAAAGGGCGTGGATGGCATCGAAAGAAGCTATGCCAAGATCGCCGATGAGGCTCGCAACCAGTACACGCTGGTCTATTACAGCCATCAGCCGCTGATCGACGGCAAATACCGCAAGATCGAGGTGCGCCTGGATCGCCCCGGCTTCGAGGTAACCTCCAAGCTAGGCTACTACCCCTCGGCCCAGGATTCCCGCTAGCAGATTCGGTAGAGACACAAAAGGCCTGTGCGCAATGCACAGGCCTTTGTTCCTGAATCGAATTTCGTTTTGGGATGAGCGGCTAAGCGAGTGCAGCTCTCGTCATCAACGCGTCTGGCAGTTACGGCAGACGAAGTCGGCGACTTTGAATCCATGCGGATTTTCGAATCGGCCCCCGCAGCGGGTGCAGATGACGTAACTCGTTTCATTACCTGCGGAGACGGGCTGGACCGGCATCGTGGCGGCCGGCGGCGGGGCAACCTGGGTCTGTTGCACGGTTGGCGCGGGGGCCGGCGGTTCGGCCATACCCTTGAGGCCTTCCTTGAAGCCCTTCAAACCTTCGCCCAATCCCTTGCCTAGCTCCGGCAGCCGTCTTGCACCGAAGAGCAGGAACGCCAGGATTCCCAATACAATCAGGTGCCATGGCTGCAATAGATCGCCCATTGTTTCATCCTCCGCACGGCAGGCTTTCGCCGCACATTCACAGCAATTATTGTCGCACAAAGCCATATGCCTGCGCTGTGGCTGCGTTCTCTGTTCACGGTCAGTTCACGATTCCCTGGTCCCTGATCTCTAGCAATGCTCTAATTCACTTGTGCCGGACGCCCCAGTCGCTCGGTGACCATCACGTAGAAGTCGCGCAGGTCCTCCTCGTCGCCCACGGTGAGGCGCCGATAGACCTTGATCAGCGGAAAGAGCCGCGAGCCGCGCACATCAATAGCCGGAACCGCCAATGCGCCGCCGGGATACTGCGTCATCTCCCAGGTACCCTCGTAGCGCCGTCGCAGCACTTCGCCAAGGTAGCTGCCCCACAGGCGTACCTCGAAGTCCAGATCCAGCTCCGGGCTCTCGCCGACCAGGACCAGAATCTCGTCGAGCGCGTCAATTGAGTCCGCGGAAAAGTCCAGCTTGTGCTTGAACTCGCTCAGGCCTCGCTCCGCCGCCGCCCGCGCATAGCCCTCCATCATCGATCCCAGGTCGGGAAAGACCGACGACTCCAGCCGTTTGCGCAGATCGACAGAATTCTTCATACGATCAGAAAGAGTATAAGCCCACGCGCCCTGCTTATTAGATGCGAGACGCCAAGCCATGAAGATAGCACCCCGTGCCCGGTTTGTGGCAGACTGAGAACACTGTGGAGGGTTCGCCGATTGAAGCCCGTCAAGCACTTTTTCCTCGTTCTACTGCTGGTAGTGAGCGCCGGCTACGCCCGCTCCGCTGGCCGCGAGATCTATCCCGATCCGTCGCAGGCCAAGGCCGATCTTGCCGCCGCCCTCAAGACCGCTGCCGCCAGCCACAAACGCGTCCTGCTGGACTTTGGAGGGAACTGGTGCCCTGACTGTCAGGTGCTGGATCGATACTTCCACGATCCGGCGAACCGGCCAATTCTGGAAGCGAACTTCGTGCTGGTCCACGTGAACATCGGCAGCATGGACGCCAACGAGGACATCGCTGAGAAATACGAGGTGCCTCTGCACAAAGGCGTGCCGGCGCTGGCCGTTTTAAGCGAATCCGGCAAGCTGCTCTACAGCCAGAAGAGCGGCGAGTTTGAGGCCATGCGCCGCATGGAGTCCTCAGCTGTGACGCAGTTTCTGGTGAAATGGAAGCCGATCCGCGAGGGCTGCTCGGCGGTGATGATCAACTGCTAGAGGGCTCGTCAGCTTGTCGGTGCCAGATGTTTGGTGTTTTGGTAGGTGTAGACGATCCGGTGAGCCACGGTAATCGTCGAGAGCACGGCCAGCACCCACAAAACGGGAGCCATTGCGCCCAAGTGGTAAAAGATCGCTCCGATGATGACGAGCACGATCCGCTCGGGCCGCTCCATGAAGCCGACCTTGCATTGGCCGATAAGAGCCTCGGCTCGGGCGCGCGTGTAGCTGACCATCAGCGACGTGACCATGACGAAGGCGACCAGCACAACATATCTGAATCGATTAATCCGGCCGTAGTAGACCAGCAATCCAAAAAACAGCACCACATCGGAGTAGCGGTCTATTACGGAGTCGAAGAAGGAGCCGAAGACTGTGACCTGATTGTTGCGCCTCGCCACGCGGCCGTCCAACATGTCGAAAGCGCCGGCAGCGAAGATTACGCAGCCCGCGAAAAAGAACATGCGCCCGGCGTTGGTGGCGTTGGCGTGGCCAAAGAGGAAAGCGGCGATGATATTGATCACCAGACCGATGAAGGTCAGCGCGTTCGGAGAAATGCGGGTCAGCGCCATGCCTTTGACGAGCTTGTCGAGAAGCCATCCAAAGGCGCGGCCAAAGGCGCTGGTCCAGGTGATTGCCATCTTGCCTACTTCTGCTCCTGGCTCTGCGGAGCGCGCTCTACCGAGGTCTGAACCTCTGCCGCTTCGGCCTCATCGTGAATGGTGGTCAGCTTCAGGATTTCCAGTTCGCGCTTGCCATTGGGGGTGACGATGGTGGCGGTGTCTCCCACCTTTTTACCGACGATGCCGCGGCCGATGGGCGAGGTGGTCGAGATCAGCCCCTTCGATACGTCGGACTCTTCGCTGGTTACCAGGCGGTAGACGATCTCCACGTCCTTGGTCGAGTCGTAGACCACCACGGTCGAGCCGAAGCCTGCCTTGTCTTTGGGAATATTGGTGAGATTGACCAGCGAGAGCTCGGCCATACGCCGTTTCAACTGGCCCAGGCGCGCATCGACGAAGGTCTGGCGTTGCTTGGCCATGTGGTATTCGGCGTTCTCCGAGAGGTCTCCCATGGCCACCGCCTTTTTGATCTCGGCGGGAAGCTCATGCTGGAGCTCGTGCTCAAGGAGTTCGATCTCGGCTAGTAACTGCTTTTTGATGTGTTCGGGCATCATAATCCGTGACGGCGAGCGAGAGTGCTCAACCCGCGAGATAAAAGATCTTAGGAATCCATTATACGCGGGGGGAAAGGCAGGGAACAGAGATCAGGGGGTAGGGATCAGGGCCGACGCATATAAATGAACCGCATTTGCTATATGCAAACCGCAATCGAGCTGTAACAAGGGGAAATGGACAGCCCCTTGAAGTATTTTGCCGAATTGACAGACCCTCGGGTGGA
>JBEKCA010000079.1:0-23329 GCA_050015115.1 Occallatibacter sp. | reverse complement strand
TGGCAATCTTCAATGACGGACATGCAGATATACAACAACACTGTATATGGGAATCAGTTCGGTGGTATTAAGCTGCAGGGGCCTAGCGTCGGACTTACGCCTGGTGGATGTATGAACAACGCAGTAATTAATAATATTGCAGTTAACTCTATTAATGGATCAAATTTATTGGCTTATGCAGGATGTGAAAATCATGGAGCTGATGGCATAGGAAATGTTTATTTATTTAACGACCTAGGATCCCCATCGCCAAACTTTATTCAATGGGGAATAACGTCCAATGGTCAAACTCGATATGAATCCACTTATGACGCATGGGAATCTGATCTCGGGAATTGCGGCAATGCCGGATGCTCTCATTCCGTTGAGTCTGACCCTATTTTCACGAGTGTTACAACGAATGACTTTACAGTTGGACCATCCTCTGCCACCATTGGTGCAGGTATGAACCTTGGGCAAACCTATGCAGATGACCTCAGTTCTAGCTCCTCCTGGCCTTCAAATGTGCTTGTTGACAGTCAGGGCAGCTTCGGTGGGGGATGGAGCATCGGTGCGTTTACAGATGCTGCCATTTCCGTGTCAAATTAGACGGCGGCCGATTTCCACGAGACATCAGCCGCACTGCACGACTCTCCGGGCACCACATATCATTTCGTTGTCAGAGAAACGTGAGGGGTATCCGCCGTGGCTGCCAGCAAAACGATACGGCTGCGCAGCACCACTCGCGCCGCGGTTGAACGACCCCGCGACTGCTGCTCCAGCTTATGACGGACATCTGCTTCGAGAACAATGGGCTGAGCTACACGCATAGCGGGGCTCCTCACCATAAGATGACCCGCTATGCATAATAGATTCTATTAGTGAGACACTATACTAGAACACCCCTGGTTCATGCGATTGCCCTGCCTATTGATCATTCACAAGCCGGTGATCGCAGCCAGTTGAAACAATAAGTACGCTCCGTATTCCGTGCACGGGGATCCCCATTGATCGAACTCGGTCCCGAGTATGTTGAGCAGGTACGCGATAGCCAGGCGTGGCAATAATTTCCCGTCTACATTCGTCCGGCCGAAGTACTCTCTGCAAATCGGTTTCGCCATGATGGCCGAATAACCGCCCGCGCCGTCGAAGAGGCGGTCCTCACAGAATTGAAAGTGCAGCAGATCGTGCGCGGGCAGGCCGGCAAAGTTGGCCCATTCCCAATCTACAAGGACATAGCCGGCTTTTGGATTCCTGCGAATGTTCCATGGCGCAAAGTCACCATGCACAAGCATGGTAGGGACGGCGATATCGAGATCGAGGCAGGCCAGCGACCGATTCAATAAATCCCGAGCCCGCTTATCCACTTGATCCTTGAATGGGCTGAGACGGTTTGCCAATTCGTTCGCGACATCTGACAGTTTCCTGGAAAGACCAGTTCGCGGCATCTGGCAGAGCAAGTCCATGTATTCGGGCCGGAATCGCCGATTGGGCATGGAGCCGCAGACATATTCCTGCGCGGCCGCGCGCAAATCGGGAAGAATCGATCGGACCCTGGGCGCCCAGTCATAATGCTCAAGCCTCTTGAGCGTTTCGGCTTCACGCAAGATCGTCAATCCGCCTTCTTGCGTTAGCCCGACTTTGAGCACGGCGGCAATTCGATGCACATCGTCGAGCAGGAAAACAATCAGCTTCCGATCGGGAGATGGATTGCCGACCAGGACAACCAGTTCTGCCTGCTGAGATGGAACCCCGCATCTCTCGAACCAGCCCGTAGCTCCAGTTCGAGAAACGACTGCGCTTGATACCGAGTCAAAAAATCGCAGTACCCCGACACGCGCGGCTATTCGAATGGCAGACCATTTTATCTGACTGGAGATCGAGTAGGGTCGCCATGAGCCCAACACCGATATTGAAGCCCGTGACCGGGCCGGAATCAACCAGCGAGCGCCAGTATTTCCTGGAATCGCGAGATACTTGTCTGATTCTCCAGCTACGCCACTGCCCTGCATCTCCAGCGCACTTAAGATCTCTGAAACGCTCAGCGCCTCATACAGGCAGGATCGTTGTGTCGGCATATCTACTCAAGATACACCCCGGGACCGAACGCTTCCACCGCGACCTCCTCCGGCTACACCCTCATTCCTGATTGCCAGTTTCTCCTCGTTGAAACTGGAGGATACTACTGCCTAGAACGCATGTCATCTCCTGCGGGATATCGTCACCTGCGCTACGAACATAAGGACAGTCGCTAACGCTTAAGCTTCGATCGGGCCCTGAAACTGGACAGTCTGTCGGCGACCCAGGTCGATTGGGAAGAAATTCCCGGTTTATTCACAGAATCCGTGCTACACTCGATTCAATCGTAGAATTCGATCTGAAGTTCTTGCCTGTTCTGGTTACCGCCTACTCGCAAACTTCCACATTGCGTTCGCGGTAAAATCAGTATTGAAGGAGCAACACACAATGGAAACAGGCACAGTCAAGTGGTTCAATGACGCCAAGGGTTTCGGATTTCTGAGCCGTGAGAACGGCGAGGACGTTTTCGTCCATCACACCGCCATCCAGTCGAGCGGATTCCGCTCGCTGCAAGAGGGCCAGCGCGTCCAGTTCAACGTGACCAAGGGCCCCAAGGGCTGGCAGGCTGAGAACGTTCAGGTTGTCTAGGACCACTCTTTACGATCGGTTCTGATTCAAGTAAGAAAGGGACGGCGAAACTGCCGTCCCTTTCTTGCGTTTGGCGGGATCTCCGCCGTTCTCAACCGTGATAATGGCAGCAATTATGGAAGCATTCCCTGAATTCATGAAGAATGCGACCGACAGGATTGCCAGCTCCGAGCAGGCCACTCCAGGCGTCGAGGGGTACGTTTTCGACGGTCAGAGCGGAAGTCAGATGGCGTTCTGGACCTGCCGCGAAACCGCGAAGTCAACGCCCCATGTCCACGCTTTCGACGAATACATGCTCGTTGTCGAGGGACGCTATACGGTAATCATCAATGGAGAGCGGATTCAGGTGAGATCTGGAGAAGAGTATTTCATCCCGCAGGGCGTGATGCATGGCGGCGAAGTTCTAGCGGGGACCAGAACGATTCATGCATTTGGAGGTCATCGGGCCGACAGAATTCAGAAATCCAGCTGACCCGAAGCTACGCCGCTAAGCATTTGCGATTCTGCTATTTATGGAAATAGAGCCGCCGATTGTCAAGCGAAAACGCTCTATGCAGCGGGTTTGAGGCTCTTGACGCTGACACCCGGAGTGGCAGGATGCAGACTCTCTTTAGGCGTTTCGTGTGAGCCCAAATACTGCAGCACATCATTAATGGAATCTTCGAAGCGCCCGCCGGTTTTGTGGGTGGCTTTTACCCCTTTGGAGACCAACTGGCAGACTTCAAAGCGGTTCATTCCCTGCGCGAGCGCGCGGTGTACCTTTGCGGAACGCATGAATTCACTCCGGTCAACAGGTGATTGTTGCGTGCGGTACGGGGCTCGTCAGCGGCGATCGGACGGCAAGTGCCGAGCAGGCTTTTCTACTGCAAAGATAAGGTCCGACAATTCAGCTCTCTCTTCATTGTACGCTGGAAAGCGCTCGAGCGCCGTTCCGGTCGCGCACATGGCGCTTTCGCCGGCGTGAAATCCCTGTTAACATTAACCTCGAATACCCCATCTGCGGGAATCCCAGAAACGATTGCAGCGAAAGAGGAACCTAGTGGCAGACACCACCAAGATTGAAGACAAAACTGAACGGAAGGCAGTGAAGCGCGCCGCCCGCAAGAAGGCCGCCCCCAAGGCGAAGCGGACTGAGCCGCGCGGGTCGAAGAAGAAGAAAGTAAAGAAGTTAGCGCGTGGCCAGTCGAAGCGGTAAGAGACAACCAGCATCCATTTTGTGGCTCCGGATCTGCTCGTGCGAACGAGCGTCAGATTCGGAGCCAGGCACGGCATTCGCTTTGGCGATCTTCCTGCGCCCGGTCTAGAGTGACCTGTTCCGATCCACGAAGCTTTCAAAGACGGGAATATGCTAGAGGTACTCTTGGCTTGCAAGCTCTGGGTCCGCGTTCATTCACACAAGACCGCGTGACGCCAGGATCGCCTTCAAGACAACACACTATTAATCAAGCTTCCATCCGAGTAGTGCGGGACGAGGAGAACGGCCCTGATCAGACAACTTGGCGCACGCAAGTCGATCGACAAGCTGATCCGGGACTCGGAAGAACCCGAAAATGCCCTTAGGAAGACACTGGGCCCGTGGTCGCTGACGGCCCTCGGCATCGGGGCAGTAATCGGCTCTGGCATCTTTACGGTCATCGGTACCGCGATGGCCGGGCAGAAGTTCGATGCACCGAATGTCCGCGATACTCCGCTGATCCATTACCTCATTCACCACACGGCTCTGGCGGGTCGTCCTGGTGCAGGACCGGCGCTGGCTCTCTCGCTGGTACTGGTGGCCATCGTCTGCGTCTTTACCGGCCTCTGCTACGCCGAACTGGCCTCCATGATTCCCATCGCCGGCTCGGCCTATACCTATACCTACGCCACACTTGGAGAGCTGATCGCCTGGATTATCGGCTGGGATCTGATTCTCGAATATGCTTTCAGCAACATGAGCGTCAGCGTGGGTTTTGCCGCCCACATTGTCGATCTGCTGGACTGGTTTGGCCTGCATCCGCCGGCAATGTGGATCTCACCCGCCTATCTGCCCACCGGATTGCAGGACTTCGCAGGCAAAGACATTTACGCGGCTGGCTGGCACTTTGGCTTCAATATTCCCGCCTTCCTGGTCGTGATGATCCTGACTGTGCTGCTGGTGCGGGGAATTCGCGAGTCGGCCCGCGCCAACAACATCATGGTGCTGGTCAAGATCGCCGCCATCCTGGTCTTCGTCTTTACCGCTGCGAGCTTTATCAAGCCGCATTACTGGCATCCCTTCATGCCCAATGGCTGGACCGGCGTGCTGACCGGCGGCTCCATTATCTTCTTTACTTACATCGGCTTCGACTCGGTCTCCACGGCGGCCGAGGAGTGCAGGAATCCGCAAAAGGACCTGCCAATCGGCATCCTGGCCACCTTGCTTGCCTGCACGTTGCTTTATGGCGCGGTGGCCATTGTGCTCAGCGGTATTGTGCCCTGGCAGTCGGTCATGGGCGACGCCGCCCCGGTGGTCAATGCGCTCAAGCGCCTCTCCCTGATGCCCGGAGGTGCGGGTCTCGTCTGGGTGCGGCTTTTTGTGCTCATCGGCGCACTACTGGGCATGATCTCGTCGATCCTGGTCTTTCAGCTTGGCCAGGCGCGTGTCTGGTTCGCCATGTCGCGGGACGGCCTGCTTCCCACCGTCTTCAGCAGCATTCACCCGAAGTTCCGGACCCCCGACGTGGCCACATGGGTCGCTGGATTCGTGGTCGGCATTCCAGCCGGATTGCTCGACATTGGCACCGTGTCCAACCTCTCCAACATCGGTACCCTCTTCGCCTTCGTCCTGGTCTCCATCGGCGTTCTCATCCTGCGCTACCGCGAGCCGGATCGCTATCGCGGCTTCAGAACTCCATTAGGGCCGGTGTTTCCGATTTTGAGCATCGTTTTTTGCATCGTGCTCATGATGGGACTTGAAGTCGTCACGTGGATCCGCTTCTTCTCCTGGCTGGCGATCGGGCTGGTTATTTACTTCCTCTACAGCCGCCACCGGTCGGAGTTTGCGGGGCTTCGCTAAGGCGATCTTGCGAACATCCTGGTACGTGACAACAGTCACAAGTGCGGCTTCTTGTTTGATTTAGCCTTGCAGGCATCATGAAGTGTGTTCCTTGTGCGATCAGACGAATTCTGGCAGTGTTTCTAACGCTTGGAATATTGGCTTCCATATCCTGTACGGCACAGGATGTGCCGAAAGGTGTGAACTACAAGAAGGCCAGCCCGGAAGCAAACGCGAAAGCGAAAGCGGCTCTCGAGCAGGCGCTTTCGAGCCCCGATGCTACGACGAGCTTCCTCAGTGGGACCATCAATTGCGGACCTGTTCTGTGGAATGACCTCAAGGCCAACCAAGATTCGTTGTCGAAGGATTCGACGCCGGTCACCGTGATAATACCCGCGCAGGAACCTATCCGGGCCGAAGGGCGAGGTTTTCGGACTCAAGAACAGCGGAATAGGTTTTGGAAGGCGGTACTTGTCAGATTTCCCGAGTTGCAGACGGGCGTTGTCAGGTTGGCCAAGGCAAATGAGATTCAATTCTATTGGGAAACGATTCCATTTGACATTGAAGAGCCTTTCTTTGCGATAGAGACGCCGAACAGTGTCTTTATTGCGAATCTGATTTTCGAGAAAAACACGCCGGTCCTGTTTTCGCTCGATAGGGTGGATGACCTCAGAAAACTGAGAAAATGAACTGTTGCGTTCTCAGCGCGTCGTTTCCGGCAGATATGGGACACCGTGAACCCCATTCGGCCCGCTGCACGCGCGCATTAGACTAGAAGAGTGCCGGACATCGCCAGCTTCATCCGCCGTCTTCCCAAAGCCGAGTTGCATCTGCATCTCGAGGGCACCATCCTGCCTTCGACCCTCGTCGAGCTGAGCGCGCGCCACGACGCCCGCCCGCTGACGCTGCCCGAGGCGCGGGCGCTCTACCACTTCACCGACTTCACCGGCTTTCTTGAGGCTTTCAAGGCCGTTACCCGGCTGCTCCTCAATCCCGACGACTACGAACTTGCCGCCTGGCGCATGATGGAGCATCTGGCTGCTCAGGGCGTTGTCCACGCCGAGGTATTCGTCTCGGTGGGTGTCATTTATCTCTGGCGAAATCACGACCCCGCGGCATTCGAGCCAATCTTTGCCGGGCTGGAGCGTGCCCGCGAGCGCGCCGAGCGCGATTTGGGCCTCACCGTCTACTGGATCTTCGACGCCGTGCGCCATTTCACGGTTGAGGAGGCCGAGCGCGTCTTCCTCAAGGCCGCCGAACTGAAGCCTAAGTACCCATCCATCATCGGCATCGGACTGGGTGGCGACGAGCGCCAGGCAGGATCGGAGCCATTTCGCGAACTCTATGCACAGGCGGCAAGGGCTGGGCTTCGCCTCACCAACCACGCGGGCGAGACCACTGGCCCCGAAGCGATCCGCGAGGCGCTCTCCATCGGTTCCGAGCGTATAGGCCACGCGCTCTCGGCCGTCAGAGACTTCTATCTGATGGAAGAATTGAAGGAGCGGCGCATTCCGCTCGAATTGAATCCGACCTCAAACGTACGCACCGGGGTGTGCACGTCGCTTTCGGATCATCCGCTCAAGAAGTACTTCAAAGCCGGACTGCTGGTGACGGTGAACTCCGACGATCCGGCCTTCTTCGGCTCCGATCTCGCCAATGAGTTTCTGCTGGCTCACACCGAGCACGGCTTTACCCGCGACGAGCTCCGCCAACTGGCCGCCAACTCCATCCAGGCAAGCTTTCTGCCCACCCCTGCCAAGGTCGACTGGCTCTTCCGCATCGATTCAACTAAATAAGAAGTTATCCGTAAAAAGAGAAGGGAATGTAGCGCTGGTCTCAAGACCGGCTGTGCTGGCGGCGTCCGCGCCGCCAAGCGTCGCCAATTTGCGGATCGGCTCTAAGTCGTTGTTCCTGCCGTTAATTCATGACAGCAGCGCGTTGGTCTCGGTTGGATCCTCGCGGGATTCGGAAGCAAGCCTTCCCAGCCGGTTCTTATAGCTGGCCGTAATGAATTCGCGGAAGAGCGGGTGTGGCTCAAGCGGTTTCGACTTGAACTCCGGGTGGAACTGGCATCCCAGAAAAAACGGATGACTGGGAAGCTCGACGATCTCAACGTATGTGGCATCGGGGGTGGTGCCGCTCAGCCTGAGGCCGCCGCCGGTCAGCAATGCCTCATATTCGCGATTGAACTCGTAGCGATGACGGTGCCGTTCGCTGATCTCTTTGGCGTCGTTGTATGCTTTTGCGGCCAGCGTGCCTTCCTGGAGAATGCAGGTCCAGGCTCCGAGCCGCATCGTGCCGCCCATCTCTTCGACGCCGAGCAGTTCGCGCAGCTTGTAGATGATGCGATGCTGAGCCGCGGGGTCGAATTCGGTCGAGTTTGCATCCTTGAGGCCACAGACGTTGCGGGCAAATTCGATGCAGGCCGTTTGCATGCCAAGGCAAATACCAAAATAGGGCACCTGTTTCTCACGGGCGTAACGGATGGCATTCAACATGCCCTCGATGCCGCGTTTGCCGAAGCCTCCGGGAACCAGAATGCCGTCGAATCCTTCTAACTGAGTTTCGTAACTGCGGTCCTCAGGAAACTTCGACTCCAGGCCCTCGGCTTCGATCCAGGTTACTTTTAGTTTGAGATTCTGCGAGATCGCTCCATGGGTCAGCGCTTCCTTCAGTGATTTGTAGCTATCCTCGTATTCGACATATTTTCCGACGATGCCGATGTGGACCTCGTCCAGCGGGTTGTAACAGCGGTCGACCAGGGCCTTCCATTCGGTCAAGTCGGCCTGCGGGGCTTCTTTGTGAAGATATTTGAGGATCAGCTCATCGACGCCTTCAATGGCAAATCCGAGTGGCACTTCGTAGATCGAAGGTACGGTTCGTGCACCGATCACAGCCCGCTCCTCGACGTTACAGAACAGGGCAATCTTTTTCTTCATCTCAGCGCCAAGCGCGCGTTCGGAGCGGCACATCAAAATGTCGGCCTGGATGCCGATCGAGAGCAGTTCCTTGACGGAGTGTTGTGTGGGTTTGGTCTTCAGTTCCTGGGCGGCGGCAATCCACGGCACCAGCGTGAGGTGGACAAAGACCGTGTTCTCGCGCCCAAGTTCCTGCCGCATCTGGCGAATGGCCTCAAGGAAGGGCAGCGACTCGATGTCGCCCACGGTGCCGCCAATCTCGACAATCGTCACGTCAGCGCCATTTGAGGAGACCTTGCGCATGGCGTTCTTGATTTCGTTTGTCACGTGGGGAATGACCTGGACCGTTTTGCCCAGGTAGTCGCCGCGGCGCTCCTTGAGAATGATCTGCTCGTAGATGCGGCCGGTGGTGAGATTGTTGTCGCGCGACAACGGCGCGTGGGTGAAGCGTTCGTAGTGGCCCAGATCGAGGTCGGTCTCCGCGCCGTCGTCGGTGACAAAGACCTCACCGTGCTGAAAGGGCGACATGGTTCCCGGATCGACATTGAGGTAGGGATCGAACTTCATCATATTGACGCGCAGGCCGCGGCTCTCAAGCAGGCAACCGATAGAGGCCGCCGCCAGGCCTTTACCTAAACTGGACACAACTCCGCCCGTCACAAAGACATACTTTGCCGACATCGATGCAACCTCGCTTTTCGATTGTTGGGATTGGCCGAACCAGGTGGACACTATCGAGTATGACAGAGATGACGTCGCGAAGGAAGCGGAAAAGCCATGGAGCGAAAATTATTCTCCGTGGAAAAAGCATCTATACTGTCTGTATTCAATCGCTTAACAAGGATGGTCGTTAGGAGAAGCACCCCTGGGCGGCATTGAACGCGACCTACAGAGCGCTTTTCGCACCAAAAGGCACCCGTCTTTAATTCCAGCTCAGGCATCATCGGTTAGAATCGCGGCATAGGGGAGGGGCATGAACGACACAATTCTGGTCACAGGCGGAGCTGGGTTTATCGGTTCGAACTTCGTTCTCGAAAATCTAAGAAAAGCAAGCTCGCGCGTTGTCAATCTCGACCTGCTTACGTACGCGGGAAACCCCGCAAATTTGTCGTCAGTGGAAAGAAATGCGCGCTATCTGCTGGCGGTGGGCGACATTTGCGATTCAGATCGCGTGGCTACGTTGTTGAGGGAGCATCAACCCAAGGCCATCGTTCATTTCGCTGCAGAAAGCCACGTCGATCGTTCCATTACTTCACCGGAGTCGTTCATTCGCACCAACGTTCTGGGGACTCAGGTCCTGCTGGAGCAAGCCCGTCGCTATTGGTCGGAGCTCGACGGAGCAGACCGTGCAGCCTTCCGCTTTCTGCATGTCTCGACCGATGAAGTCTACGGATCGCTTTCACCTGACGCTTCGCCCTTCAGCGAGACCACGGCCTATGCTCCAAACAGCCCGTACGCCGCGTCAAAAGCGGGGTCCGACCATCTGGTGCGGGCCTACTACCACACCTTTGGGTTACCCGTCATCACCACGAACTGCTCTAATAACTATGGTCCATTCCAATTTCCAGAGAAGCTGATTCCCCTGATGATTCTCAATGCGCTCGAGGGCAAGCCATTGCCGGTTTATGGTGATGGCGCCAACGTGCGCGACTGGTTGTTTGTCGAAGATCACTGTACGGCGATTCGAACCGTGTTAGAAAAAGGAAGAGTGGGCGAGACATATAACATTGGCGGAAACAGCGAACGTAAGAATCTCGACGTTGTAAACACCATCTGCGATCTTGTTGACGAGATGAGTCCCAACCAGTTGCTCAAACCGCGCAGAAATCTTATTACATTTGTCAAGGATCGCCCCGGACACGACCGCCGCTATGCTATCGATGCTTCTAAGATCGAGCGCGAGCTGGGATGGCGGCCATCAGAGCGCTTTGAAAGCGGACTGCGCAAAACGGTTCGGTGGTATCTCGACAATCCTGAATGGATTGAAAGCGTGCGAACCGGCGCGTATCTCGATTGGATCAGGCAAAACTATGCGGAGCGTGTCGCACGATGAAAGGAATCATTCTTGCCGGGGGTTCGGGGACGCGCCTCTATCCCGTCACCCAGGTCGTATCCAAGCAATTGCTGCCCGTCTACGACAAGCCCATGATCTATTACCCGCTCAGCACGCTGATGCTGGCCGGTCTGCGCGAGATTCTCATCATCACAACGCCTCAAGAGAGCAGCCGCTTTCAGGAGTTACTGGGCGACGGAAGCCAGTGGGGGATTCATCTTACTCATGCTGTCCAGCCTAGACCAGATGGGCTGGCCCAGGCGTTTCTCATAGGCCGCGAATTTATCGGCGGTGACTCATGCGCGCTGATTCTCGGCGATAACATCTTTTATGGGCAAGGGTTCTCCCACCAATTGCAGCAGACGGCAAAATTGGAAAGCGGCGCAACTGTCTTCGCTTATCAGGTTGAGAATCCAGAGCGATATGGCGTTGTGGAGTTCGACAGTGCGGGCCGCGCGATCAGCATTGAGGAAAAGCCTAAGTCGCCTAAGTCGCGTTATGCGGTGACCGGCCTGTATTTCTACGACAACGATGTTGTGAATGTTGCCGCTGCTCTGAAGCCATCCGCCCGCGGAGAGCTTGAGATTACAGACCTGAATCGGTGTTATCTCGACCGCGGCCTTTTAAACGTCCAGATGATGAGCCGCGGCATGGCGTGGCTTGACACCGGTACGCAGGAGTCGCTGCTTGAAGCCGCGCTTTTTGTTCACACGATCCAGCAGCGGCAAGGTCTCAGCATTGCCTGTCCGGAAGAAATTGCTTATCGCCTGGGATTTATCACCGTGGACGAGTTACAGTCACAGGCGGAGAAAGTGGGCAAGAGCCGCTATGGTCAATATCTGCTCGCCCTGCTGAACGATCAGCGGCTTGCGCCATTGGCGGTGAAGCCATGAAGATCACGGAGACTTCTCTTCCCGGAGTTTTGATCCTGACTCCGACAATTTATCGCGACAGCCGTGGCGCGTTCCATGAGACATTCAATAAGCGCCTGATGGCGGAGGCTGGTCTGCCGACCGACTGGCTGCAAGACAACTTTTCTGTCTCGAAAAAGAACGTTCTGCGCGGAATTCACTACCAAGTTACACAGCCGCAGGGAAAGCTGGTGCGAGTTACACAGGGCGCGGCGCTCGACGTCGCCGTGGACCTGCGCCGCAGTTCGCCCGACTTTGCCCGCCATGTTGCCGTTCAGCTAGATAGTGATAAGTGCGAGATGTTCTGGATTCCCCCAGGTTTTGGTCACGCATTCCTTGCGCTCACTGATGTGGTCGGTTTTGCATACAAAGTGACGGATTATTACTCGCCAACCGGAGAAAGAACCGTAGTCTGGAACGATCCGGAGATAGCAATTTCCTGGCCGATTGACGCTTCGGACGTCATCGTCTCTGACAAGGATCGTCAAGGCTCTCTACTGCGCAATGCGGAGATTTTCGCATGAGCGTACAGTCGCGTATTTTGATCGTTGGCAACGCGGGGCAGGTTGGTGTCGAGCTACAACGCAGTTTCGCTGCCTTCGGCGAAATCGTCGGCGTCGATCGCGAGAGTGTGGATCTTGCGGACGCCGATCAGGTCCGCGCACTTGTGCGTCGCGTCGAACCGGGCATCATTCTTAACGCTGCCGCATACACCGCCGTGGACCGCGCGGAATCAGAGCCAATGATCGCACAGTCCGTTAATGCTACTGCTCCGCGCATTTTGGCTGAAGAGGCGCTCCGGACCAACGCACTGTTGGTGCATTACTCCACCGATTACGTCTTCGACGGCGCGAAGAATGGCACTTGGACAGAGGACGATACTCCTGCCCCGCTCAATGTCTACGGAGCAAGCAAGCTGGCCGGTGAACAAGCCATCCTTGAGGTCGGCGGCAAATTTCTCATATTTCGCACAAGTTGGGTCTATGGACCACACGGCGCCAATTTTCTGCTGACCATGCTGCGCTTGGCCCGGCAGCGCGATACGCTCTCCATCGTCGACGATCAGATTGGCTCTCCAACCACCTCAATCGAACTGGCGCGCGCGACACACTCAATCGTAAGTGGAGTTATGTCGGGACAACTCGGCGAACCAAGTGGTTGGGCAGGGCTTTATCATATGACCTGTTCCGGCTCGACCTCCTGGTGCGGCTTTGCGCAAGCCATCTTTGCTCGCGCGGAAAAGAAGCTGGACGGCAGAGTTCCAGTTGTAACTCCAATAACTTCCGACGAGTATCCAACGCCTGCGAAACGTCCGCGCAATTCGGTACTGTCGAACGCGAAACTTGACACGCGATTTGGCGTACGGCTTGCACCGTGGGAAAGCGCTCTCGACGACGTCATCGAAGCTTTGGGTTAGAGCCGCGCAAGCCGCAAAATCTCGGTTCCCGTACAATTAAAACTGGAGGAGATGCACCGGTGAAGCGGGTCTACATGGACGCCAACGCCACTACGCCTCTGCTGCCCGAGGTGATGGAGGCGATGCGCCCGTACTGGATGGAGCGCTTCGGCAACGCTTCCTCGATTCACCTCGACGGACAGCAGGCTCACTCAGCCGTCGACCGCGCCCGCGCAACGCTTGCCGAGTTTTTCAATTGCCACGATGCCGAGGTGATCTTTAACTCCGGCGGCACCGAGGGCGATAACTCGGCTATCTTTGGCCTGCTGCGACCGGGCAATCACTTTATTACCACTGCTATAGAACACTCCGCGATTTTGGCCGCGGCTGAGCGCACGGCCTCGCATGGCGTTGAGACGACCTTTGTTGCGCCGCACCCCAGCGGCCTCATCGACCCGGCGGAGATCGAGCGCGCGCTGCGGCCCGAAACGCGGCTGATCAGCGTGATGCTCGCCAACAACGAAACGGGCGTGTTGCAGCCGGTTGAAGAGATCGGCAGAATCGCTCGTGAAGCTGGTGTACTCTTCCACATCGACGCCGTGCAGGGAGCGGGCAAGGTCCCGCTCGATGTGCGCCGCTTTGGCTGTCATCTCTGCTCGATCAGCGCGCACAAGATGTACGGGCCGAAAGGTGTTGGCGCAATGTTTGTGCGGCGCGGGACTCCGCTTGAGTCGTTCATAGTGGGCGGCAGCCATGAGCGCCGTCGCCGCGCGGGGACAGAGAACGTACCGGGCATCGTGGGCCTGGCCAAGGCGGCCGAGCTGGCCATGCTCTCGCTGGAAGATGGAACCATCGATCGTGTTACCGCATTGCGCAATCGGCTTGAGAAGGGCATCCTGGAAATTCCTGGCACTGGTGTGAACGGTGTGCTCTCTATTGATTGTCATCCTGAGCGAGCGCAGCGAGTCGAAGGATCTGTGTTTTCTTTTTCAAGCGATAAGCCAGTTCCGCGCGTAGCCAATACGACGAATATCTGGTTCGATCAACTTGAGGGCGAGGCGCTGGTGATCGCCCTCGACTTGAAGGGCGTCGCCGTCAGCGGTGGCTCGGCCTGCCACTCCGGCGCAACGGAGCCGAGTCATGTGCTGATGGCCATGGGCCTCAACAAGACGCGCGCCCGCGCCAGCCTGCGCTTCAGTTTGCTGAAGACCGCGACCGAGGCCGATGTGGAGTATGTTTTGAAGGTGGTTCCAGAGGCCGTCGAACATTTGCGGGCGATCTCTCCGGTAGCGGCGGGCACGCTGGGCTAGACAGCAGTTGGAGATGGTAACTTCCCATGACTGAAAGCGCAACCATCGCCGTAGCCATGTCCGGAGGGGTGGACTCCTCGACGGTGGCGGCAATGCTCGCCCATCAGGGCGAAACAGTCGTCGGTCTGACGCTTCAGCTTTGGGATCAGACGCGTCTCGCGGGTAAGCATGGCATTCCCGATGCGCCAAAAGCAGGCCGGTGCTGCTCTCTCGACGATGTGTATGACGCGCGCCGCGTCGCCGAACACCTGGGCATTCCCTACTACGTCGTCAACCAGCAGGAGCGCTTCGAAGCGGATGTTGTTCGTCCCTTCGTGGCCGAGTACCTTGCCGGACGCACGCCGATCCCCTGTTCGCTCTGCAATAACCACCTCAAGTTTGACCAGCTATTGAAGACCGCGCAGTCGATCGGTGCTGATCGCATCGCCACCGGCCACTATGCGGTGAATGAATACGACCCTGCACGTGCGCGCTGGATTCTGAAGCGGCCCGCCGATCTGGCCAAGGATCAAACGTACTTTCTCTTTGGGTTGACCCAGGAGCAGTTGGCGCACACGATCTTTCCGCTTGGCCGGATGACCAAGCCTGAGGTACGCGAGGTAGCTCGTCTGCGCGGACTGGCGTTGGCCGAGAAGCCCGACTCGCAGGAGATCTGCTTCATTCCCGGCGGAGACTACAAGCAGTTTCTGACTGCCTATCTTGAGGAGCAGGGCCAGGCGCTGCCGGAGACAGGCGGCGAGCTGGTGGCGTCGAGCGGCGAGACTCTGGGCCGTCACGAAGGCATTTTCAACTTTACAGTGGGCCAGCGCAAGGGACTGGGCGTCAGTTCACCCACGCCGCTTTACGTGCTACAGATTGACCCGGCAAGCCATCAAGTCACCGTAGGTGCGGACGAAGAACTGGCTACGAGAACTCTGAGCGCCCGCCGACTAAACTGGATCTCCATTCCGGAACTGACCGCGCCGATGCGCGTCCAGATCAAGATTCGCCACCGGCACGAACCTGCCTGGGCAACGCTCGAACCGGCTGGGGCTGACGAGATACTTGCCACTTTTGACGACCCGCAGCGCGCCGTGACGCCCGGCCAGTCGGCGGTTTTCTATGACGGCGACGAGGTTGTCGGCGGGGGATGGATCGTCAGCGCCGCACAACCGGAGTGCGCAACGACTCGATGATCGCCTTGGCCGACCTGAGGATGCCCGAAACCTGACGCACCGGCCTACTGACTGCTTCCGCCACAAATCCTCCCGCACGATCAAGGTTGTTTAAGAGGTTCGAGACCATCAAATCCACCCGGTCGGTCTGTCTCCGCGCCTTTTCCATGATCTCCTGAGCCGAGAATTGCATCTCCACGCTCTGCTCTCGAAGGCGGTTGGTGATCTCCATGGCATCGGCGGTGACAGCATCGATCCTGGGCGTCACGCGGGTCAAAACGCTCTGTGCGTTGCCCAGGAACTCCTGCGCATTGGCGAGAATTCCCTGAGTATTGGCAAGCATGTCTCGCGCGTCGAAGATGACAGGCGTGATCGCGGTGCGCAGATTTTCGGCTTCCTGGTGGATTGTGGCGGCGGCTTTGCGCATCGCAACAAAGATGAGCACAAGAAACAGCGTTTGCAGGAGCATGGCCAGCCCGATTGCGACGATGCAGGCGAGCAGAATTGTCTGGTGGTCCAGGTTTGGCATTGGATTGGCCTCGGGTAGTGGATCTGGGGGCTTGGGTCTTGTTCTTAAGGTGCGCTCCTCAACCCAGGCTGGAGCGTCGTTTCCGCAGTCTGCACATGAGCGGCATAGAGCCACTCCAGTGCGGCTTCGGAGAAATAAATTTGCTCCGCGTTGCCAACCTTGGGCCGGAGCGACCTCCGGCCCAAGGTTGAAACGCGGTGTTAGCCCTCGGCGGGCGGCTCGGGAATCGGAGGCGTCTTGTAGGCTTGGCGGCCGGCTTCAACGGCGGCGGTTACGCGGCCCGTCTGCTCGGCGACAAGGTTCTTGCCGCGCTCGACAAATTCTTCCCATTGCGCGCGGCCGCGATCGACATAATCGCCCATCTGTTCTTTGCTTCTGTCGACCAGGTTGCCCACCTGCTCGGCTGCCTGTCGGCTGCGATTGCGCAGGTACTCGGCGCCCTCGCGCGTTCCGTTGATCAGGTCCTCACGCGTCTCGCGGCCAGCCTTGGGAGCATATAGAATCCCAACCAGCGCGCCGACGCCCAATCCAGCTACAAACCACGCTAAACCGTTAATCTTGTTGTCTTCTGCCATGATTGAAACTCTCCTTTTGGCTCAGCTTTGAAGATGGCCTGAGCCTACCAAAGTTCTCTGGTGCGCTGCAAATTCAAAGCCCGTCGCGGTCCAAAAACAAGGATGAATACCATAGAGGGCTCGGGGAAACTCTGTAGCGCCCGCATCGTATTGGATGCAACATCAGTATAAGGAGGTGTGGCGGGGAATGGTGAAGACAAAGAAAACTTTACCTCGGATATTTAAAAAGTCGGCAAAGACGTTTCGGGGTGCCCAGCTCGGATCGCCGAAAATACCTGTTGCAACGAATATCTGCCTCCGGCATCAAATCTGATGTAAGGAAGAGGAGGTCCCATGTCGCTTCGACCCGTGAAGCAGATGCTTACAACCAAACCAACCACGGAGGGTGCAGGTGTGCGCTTGCAGCGCGCCTTCGGCTTCGGAAAGACTGCAGAGTTCGATCCCTTTCTCCTTTTGGACGACTTCCGCAGCGACAATCCCGCCGACTATCTGGCCGGCTTTCCCTGGCATCCCCACCGGGGAATAGAAACGATCACCTACGTCCTGGCCGGAGAAGTGGCGCACGGCGACAGCCTGGGCAACAAGGGCCGCATGACCGCCGGCGATGTGCAATGGATGACTGCCGGGAGCGGTATCTTGCACCAGGAGATGCCCTCGGGCGACTCCGCGGGGCGCATGCACGGTTTTCAGCTTTGGGCCAACCTGCCCGCGGCGCTGAAGATGACCGACCCGCGCTACCAGGACATTCCCTCGGCAGCCATTCCCGAGGTCACCGAGGATGACGGCTCAACGGCGCGGGTAATCTGCGGTGAATTCTGGGGAAAGAAGGGACCGGTCGAAGGCGTGGCCGCGGATCCTTGTTACGTAGACATCTCGATTCCGCCCGGCAAGACCAAGCGAATCAAAGTGGAGACAACGCGCAAGGCCTTCGCCTACGTTTTTGCTGGTTTGGGCACCTTCCGTGACGCATCAACGCCGCAGGCTGTGCTGACCGAATCAGCCGTGGACCCGAATGCGGCTCCGGTCTACGACGCTAAAAACCACTCGCTGGTGCTCTTCGATCGCGGCGATGAGATTGTGGTTCAGGCCGGTCCGGAGGGCATCCGATTCCTGCTGGTCTCGGGCAAGCCGCTCGAAGAGCCAGTGGCCTGGTACGGTCCTATCGTGATGAATACGCAGACCGAATTGCAGCAGGCCATGAGCCAGTTGCAGAGCGGGACATTCATTCGCCACAAGTGAGCCAGCTAACCCGGAACTGGAAGACCGTAGCTGAGAATCGTCTCCAGTTCCTGAAGTGGGCCACTTCTGCATGTGGGCCGGTTCTGGCATTTTGAAAGGGCAGGGCTTTAGAAGCTGCGGAAAAAAACTCATTCAAGGCGGGCTTTGTGTCAGGGCATGACTTCAGTCGTGCCGCAAACGCAAGAAGACACTGAATGAGTTGCTACCGGTTGACCGGTAATACGGCCACAATGCCCAAAATGCGTCGTTGGCGGGGGAAATATCCAGCGAAGTTGACGCTTGTAGTCTTGTCTACGCCGGTCCGCCATTTCTGCCATAATTGCTCTGGCGTTTCCACTCCCCGGCTTCCGGTGCCGAAAGCATTCGAGGGCAGCAAGATGTTCAGGTTAGTCCGTCACTTGATGGCATTACAGATAGTTTTCCTTCCTTTTGTCACTCAGCTCAACGCGGCTACTCAACGCGCCGCTACTTACGTCACTCCGCAGATGATGGATCTAATCTATGCGCATCGCGGCGTGCTGGCACGCATGAATGCGCCGGAACGGGATGGCAAACAGTCTCCATTCATTGAATCGGACATCGCACCGCTGTTGACAGAAGGATGGAAGCTAGCAGGCAAGTGGGCCGCCGCTTGGCTCGACCTTCATCCCAACGCTTCAACTAGGCAGCTCGACACCATTTTCGTGGACTTTACACCACCGCCGCCCCGCCCCAAGTTCTGCGACGAAAACCAGCCGGAACTCTACGCGATGGAAGGCTCCGCAACCCGAGTCGCGCCGGGTGTTTATGTCGTCACCGCCGTGTACGGGACCAAAGATATCGACGGTACCAGCGGCACGTTTATGGTTATCTCCCGCGATTCCTCGGGCCTCTTTCAACCGATGTGGGACATCAAGCCACTAGCCGAGAAGCACTACAGCTTGAAGGATGAAATCGGCCTTTGGGCGGTCCTCGAATCGTGCGCCTACCACTGCGGCCCAATGGTTGTAGACAAGGTGCTTCCTCTGCCGCCTACCGAAAAAGGTCTGTACCGATTCGCCATCGACGCATTTCAGGCTACGAACGGCGGGACAATGGAGGTGCAGTTCAGTGTCTGGGAGTGGAACGGGAAGGAGGCGAATCCAGAGGCAATCCAGTCCTATAACCATGTGGTTGACCAGGGTGCAGTCCACATCCGTGGCAACTTGGTGCGCATTGCCACAAAGGAGCCCACAAACACGATCGCCCCATGTGGCGGGTGTCCGGAACCACGTGGCGAGTGGACGCTGCTGCTCACGCCTGACGGTACGAAGGACCTGGGACATCGCTTCCGTACTCCGGAACTTCAATGGGCCGATAGGCTGTTGACAACGATTGCGGCCTCTGGAGATGCGTCATCAATGGCCACCTCGGATGTCATCGACGCCATTCGTGGCTCCATCAGTAAACAGCGGGCAAAATATCCGCCATCGGATAACGCAACTGAAGAAGAGAGGGCGTTCGTTTTCTTTGGAATGTTCGACGAGTGCAAAGTCCTCAAGCGAGGCCAGACCGGGGCTTTCCTGCTCAAAATGGATGATGCTGATTTCAGCCTTTCTTACGAGAAACGCGAAGGCCAGCCATTCTTCACCGCCGTTCAAATTAGGCTTCGCTCATAACTCATTCTCCTGCCGGTTCCGTATGCGAACGCCGCTCCGGGAGCCGGAAGAGCAACTTAAACAGGGAAGAGGCTGAAACACTCGGCTGGACGGCGGGCGACCCATTGAGGTCAGGTGATCCCGGCCGAATGGTCGCCATTCCGGAAGTTACCATGAAGGGTCATCCCGCTAGGCCCGGCAAAACCCCATTCTCGCCCAAAAAGGTCACCTTGGATTGGAAGGGTGCGTTTTAGGCAAAGCTCCTGAGGGATATTTTTCGCTACTTTAATCGAACGGATGCTTCCAGCTTCTAACCGACCACCTGCGCCTGAACCTCTTTGGGCGTCATTCCGTTCAGGCGCATGGCGCGCAGGCTCAGCGCGTCATGACGCTTGGCCAGCCGCCTGCCATTCGCATCCAACACGAGGTGGCCATGAAACCAATCCGGATTTTCAAAGCCCAGTGCGCGGTTCAGCAGGATCTGCCGCGCGGTGGACTTCAGCAAATCTTCGCCGCGCACAACTTCAGTGATTTGCATGGCTGCGTCGTCGGCCACGCAGGCGAGCTGGTAGCTCGGGATTCCGTCCCGACGCCAGACCACAAAATCGCCGAAGTCTTCGCCGGCCACAAACCGCTGCGGACCAAGATTTTGGTCCATGAACTTGACCACTTCTCCGTCTGGCACCCGAAAGCGCCAGGTGAAGCTGCCCGGCTCGACAATCTCTGGATCCACATCGACAGGCGTCTGCGCGGGCCTGCCTTCATATAATCTGCACGTGCCGGGATAGATTGGCTCGTCGTCGAGCGGCTCGGCATCCACGTTTGCGTTCGCTCCCGGCCTGAAGTTCTCATATGGAGCATTCAGCGCGGCTTCAAGGTCTCGCCGCGAACAGCGGCATGGAAACAGGTAGCCCCCGCGCAGCAGCTTGCGCCAGGCCTCATAGTAGATCGACTTACGCTCGCTCTGCGCATAGGGCTCGTAAGGCCCTCCCATATCTGGGCCCTCCTGCCAGCGAATCCCAAGCCAGCGCAGGTCGTCCATCGACCCCTTGGCGTAAATGGGCTTGCTGCGCTCCGGATCAAGGTCGTCGATGCGCATCACAAGGGTCCCACCGGCATCCCGTGCTCTCTCGAACGCTGTCCAGAAGGTGCGCGCGTGGCCCACATGCAAGTAGCCGGTGGGCGAAGGGGCCAGCCGGCCGCGATAAACCGGACGCTTCGTTTGAACGCGGATGCTCATGCTGAGTATTAGTGTAGCCAATCCCGGCCGGGCCACAAGAGAAAACAGGTTGCCTAAGTCCTGTTGAGAACTGAGGCAGTCCCGTGCCGTGTCAACGCCGCGGCACGAAATCTTTACTGGATCAAGACCACATTCATGCTCCACGGGGCGAGAGTCAGTGTCAGCGGCAGGCTCTGCGCGCCGTGAGAGCTAGTCGCCGGTCCGGCCCATGTACTCGTTCCCACAGGATCTGGGAAGGTTCCATTCGGGGAACCAGACAAGTCATAGATGGCCTTATCGTAGGTGATCACAGTCACGCCTGCTGAACTACTTTGGCTCGAAAGCGTGATCATAACCGGCTCGCTGCTGGTTTCGTTCCGATTGAAGAGCACCAGAGCCGTCCCTCCGCTGTGGGTCGCCGCATACGCCACCACGTCCGCCGTATCGCCGGTCACGACGGGCGTCAGCACGCTTTCGCCGTTCACAGCGACGTTGCTGAAGAGCTGGAACGCGCGTGCCGTGGGCAGCAAGGTTCCCGCCGCCAGCGTTTCGGCCGTACATTCATATCCATCGGGCAGCCCGTCGGAGAAGACCATGTAGCCGCCAAAACTCTGCCAGCCATAGAGAGATGTCGAGAAGTTCGCGCCGTACTGGCTATCCGCGCAACCGCCGAAACCGATCCACCAGGTCGCTCTCGATACCCCCGCGTTCATCATTTCGCCCAACTCCTGGCCGGCAAACAAGGCTTGAGTGATCGACGTACTTTGCTTTCCGGGATTGGTGTATACCGAGCCCATCTCACCGACGTAAATCGGAGTGTCCGGAGTGCCCCACTTCGTCAGTTCCGACTTGATCGTGTCGATGTTTACGGTCAGCGCCTGCGCATCCTGTTCAATGAGGGTGGTGTCATTTTCCTCGCCCGGCGCCTCCGGATAGTAGTGGTACTCGACGAAATCATAGGAACCCTTCGCGTTGGCCAGCACGGTATTATCCCACCCGCCGACCGTGTTATCCGCATCCACTACCACGCCGACCAGCGTCTGTGAGGAGGCAGCCTTGATCGCCTTGTAGTAGCCGGTGGATCCCACGATCGCGGCGGCGTAGGTCGTGGGGTTGTTCGGAGAAGAGTGAAGGTCCTCCTCCCAGCTGCTTCCGTAGACCTCGTTGCCAACAGTCATGTGGCTCACTGTGATGCCGTCCGCGAGCGCGGCAGCCGCCCAAGCGGCAGCCTCGCTTGGTTCGCCACCTCCGTTGCAGGCTGGATTGGTGCCGTAATCCGCCGTCAACGCAACATCGAGACCGGCGGGAATGGCAAGGTCTTTGACGAAGTTCGCAAAAACATCATCGGAATCCGGTGTACCACCTCCATTTGGAGGGTTCTGACAGTTACTATTGGTCTGCCAGTGATATAGGTCGGACCACGATCCGCCAGGCCAGCGCACCGCTTTGATTCCGGCGGACGAAAGGCATCCACGATTGCAGTTTCGTTGGTGACAATGTCATACCAGGCAGCCATATTCATTCCCAGAATCTGATCGGTGACAGTCACAGGACTGTTGGGCGTGGAAACCGTCACCGTGCTCGCCGCAATCACGGTAACGGCGTCTCTACCCGTAGCGCTGTTGTAGATCGTGGAACTGGCTGCGTCGGGTGTGTAGGTGGCCGTTAGAGTATCGCTCCCATCAGTTAGCGAACCGGCGGGGATGTCGATCTGTGCGCTGCCGCCGGTAAGCGTCGTCGCAGCGGAAGTATAAGTCCCGCTGGTCAGGGTCACAGAGCCGGTGGGTTCCGGATTGCCGGTGCCGCCGCTCACAGCAACTGTCACCATCAGCGGTTGCGATCGAGCGACACTCGTAGCAGACGGGGTTACCGTGACCGTCGGCGTGATGATTGGGGCGACCGAACTGTAGTTAGCGGTCACGGCCGAATTGCCGCTCATCGTTACCGTGCAGGTTGAACCGTTTGCGCTTGTGCAGCCGCTCCACAAAGAGAAGTCATTTCCGCTTGCGGTCGCCGGCGCGGTCAACGTGACCGGTGTGCCCGAGTTATAAACGCGCGCGAAACTCGTGGCTCCATTCGTTGCGCTGTTGTTGTCGGCTGGCGATACGGTGATGGCTACACCGCTAGACGGATTCGTAGAGTTCACCGTCAATGTGTAGGTCTGAACCGGCGCAACATAATTGGCGGTTTCGGTTGCATTGCCAGTCATCGTCACCGTGCAGGCAGTCGTGGTGCTTGCGCAGGCACCGCTCCACGAGGAGAAGGTGTTGCCGCCCGAAGCGGCGGGCGCAGTCAGTGTCACGGATGCGCCTGCATCGTAGGTACGCGTGAAGCTTGTGGTTCCATTGCTCGCGCTGTTGTTGTCGGCTGGCGATACAGTGACCGCCACACCACTGGCTGGATTCGTCGAGTTCACAGTCAAGGAGTAGGTCGTTGGGGGAGGGGGATTTGTTTTGCCGACGTTACCGCCGCAGGCCGTGATCCAAAGACTCAACCCAAGTGCAAAACAAAACGCTACACTCCGCCCCAGTTTCACCATGACAGTGCCTCCGCCTCATAAAAAGGTCCTGCTCTTGCCGGTCTGCCTGTCAGGCTCCCGCTTAAGCGTATGGATCCAGTGTCAAAGTATGATCCTAAAAACCGCAGTTGGCCAACAGAAGCGGGCCTGTATCGAGGATTTTTAGGGGGCGCCGGGGGATGATTCTGGCTACGATGTAGTCCAGCAGGGTCTTCCACCGGTCTGTGGCAGG
>JBEKCA010000078.1:0-23649 GCA_050015115.1 Occallatibacter sp. | reverse complement strand
CGCTGCTCCTCGCTCAGTTGCAACTCCGGCAATCGGCGTCCTCGTCTCATGACATCGCTCCTGTCATGTTAGACACCGCGCGCGACTATTTGTTTAGTTAATTAATGACTCATGACACTAGGTGGGACGGCCACATAGGAGGTGATATGGGTACCTTTCTTGCGCCCATTGAGAGGCCCCAGGGTTTGATGATGAAGCTGGTGTACGCCCTGACCCGCCGTCAGTTTGGCAAAGTGCTCACACCGGTGAAGGTGGTGTCCGCGCGGATGCCCCTTGCATTCGGCCTATTCACCGCAAAGATCGGCAAACTGGATAAAAAGCTGGGGTTGCCGCCCGAGACAGTGATGCTGATCCGGGAACGGGTCGCGCGGATCAACGTGTGTCTCTTCTGCATCGATATTGGGCGGTCGCTCGCGATCAAGGCGTCGATGAACGAAGCCAAGTTTGATGCCCTGGAGAACTACAGCACCAGCCCGCTGTTTACCGATGCGGAGCGCGCCGTGCTCGACTATGTGACGGAACTGACAAGAGACAAGAAGGTCGCCCCGGAGACGTTCGCATGCGTGGCCGCTCATTATTCCGAACGCGCGATCTGCGAAATCGTCTGGTTGGTCGCCAGCGAGCACTTCTATAACATGACGAATCTCGGTCTGAACATTCACTCGGATATGCTCTGCGACATCAGCAGGAAGAAGAAATAGGGCGAGGCTCGATGGGAGGATGAACCGCTCGACGGCCCACTCATCGCGAAAACCGCGATGAATGGGGCACAGATTCGTCTTGTCTGGAAAAGTCAGATGGTTGGTTAGATCGGTGTGTGGGCCACCTGCCGCTGGACGATCCGCGCCCGGCGATTCCTCATGAGCAGGTTAGGGTCGATTTTTCTGAACGGCGGGCGGCGGCGAAGAAGGCCCGGGTCTGAAGGCCCATGTTCCCTCCGCCTGGAAGGGATTGGTGTGGAGAGTTCCTGGTTTCCCAGGTCCCAACAATGGGATCTGGCGTACCCGGCAAGAAGAGTGGACGGAGCTGAATATCCCTCTTTATCACAAAGTTCCATATTAGGAAACAGTTTCTAGCTGTTTATCAACAGATTTCCAGAACTATTGTGGAAAATACGCGTCTATCGTGGTAGACTTCTTCTAAGCTTTTTCGCTAGACTTTCGCTTTTTGCGGGAGGGGATAAGACGATGAACAGGGAAAAATTCAAATCGCTCGTTCATTACGTGTGCTCGAAGTGCGCAGACCCGTCCCGTCTGGGCGCAACAAAGCTGAACAAGATTCTCTGGTATTCCGAGTCCTTGTCTTTTTTGAACTTTGGTGAGCCCATGACAGGAGCGCGCTTCGTAAAACGACAGTTCGGACCTGCTCCAGCTGCAATATTGCCAATTCTTGATGAGTTGATATCTGAAGACGCTCTTCTTGTTCGGGACGTGTCCTTTTACGGGTTCCCGAAGAAGGAATTTATCAGTTTGAAGCCCCCCGTGTTAGGCGATTCATTTACGGCAGATCAGATCAGTATTGTCGATGCTGTGATTGAAGCGATTTGCAACGAGCACACCGCCAAATCAATCGTCAGCTTATCGCACGATGACATATGGGAAATGGCTTCGATCGGAGAAGATCTCCCCTTATACACTTCGCTTGCCGAACAAGGAGAGGTCACAGAAGAGGATGTGGCGTGGGCGGACAAAAAGATTGCAGCGCTGGAAAAGGCGGCATAATCAATGCCGCTAATGCGTACGATTGCTTACGATAAAGAAGTTCAGCAGGATATAGACGCAGCCAGAAAAGTCTTTCGGAGATTAGACGATTCAATTCAGGCGCTCGAATGGAGACTCTGCCATCAGCCTGAAGGGGGCGTCCATCGCAAGGGGATTTACTGGATATATCGCCAAAAAGGAATCGCTAATTTGAAAATACCAGAAATCAGCGTTTTATATTCATTCACTGATGAACTCGTGGAATTCCACGCAATTCTCATTCGTGCTGCCGCTTAAATCTCGTTCCTTGGAATTACCTTGCCCATCCGTAGAATCACGGTTCTGAGGAGAAATGCAGATCTCCTAGTACACTGAAGAGTCCCCTATTTCTTCGCAAGCCCGCAGGAGGTCCTCATGACATCGATCATTCTTCCTTCAGTTCCGTCGGAGTCGCGGGCGGGGCGGTTTGGCGTCTATGGCGGGCGGTACGTGCCGGAGACGCTGATGGCGGCGCTAGTCGAGTTGGAGCGCGAGTACGATTTGGCCAAGGCTGACGCGGCTTTTCAAGCAGAGCTGGCCGATCTGCTGAAGAACTATGCCGGGCGGCCTACGCCACTTTATTTTTGTAAGCGGCTGACGGAGCAACTGGGCGGGGCGAAGATCTACCTCAAACGCGAAGACCTGCTGCATACCGGCGCGCACAAGATCAACAACGCTCTCGGTCAAGGCCTGCTGGCCAGGCGGATGGGCAAAAAGCGCGTGATCGCCGAGACCGGCGCGGGGCAGCACGGCGTGGCTACGGCGACGGTCTGCGCACTGCTGGGCCTGGAGTGCGTGGTCTACATGGGCGATGTGGACATGGAGCGGCAGGAGTTGAACGTGTTGCGCATGCGCCTGCTTGGCGCGGAGGTGCGCGGGGTTTCGTCGGGCTCCAAAACCCTGAAAGACGCAATCAGCGAGGCGATGCGGGACTGGGTCACCAACGTCAGGACAACCTATTATCTGCTGGGGTCGGCCTTGGGGGCGCATCCTTATCCGACGATGGTGCGGGACTTTCACCGCTGCATCAGCCTGGAGATGAAGGAACAGATTCTGGAGCGGGAGGGCCGTCTGCCTGCCGCTGTAATTGCGTGCGTGGGCGGCGGATCGAATGCGATTGGGGCGTTTTACTCGTTCATTGGCGACCGCGAGGTGCGGCTGATTGGAGTCGAAGCCGGGGGCTGCGGCAGTGAGCTGGGCCAGCACGCGGTGCGCTTTCGCGGTGGATCGCCGGGGGTGTTGCAGGGGACCTATTCTTATGTTTTGCAGGACGAGAATGGTCAGATCGCGCTGACGCATTCGGTTTCGGCGGGGCTGGATTATGCCTCGATCGGGCCCGAGCATGCGGCGCTGCATGACTCGGGGCGGGCGGAGTACACCTCGCAGGATGACGCGGCGGCGCTGGATGCGGTGGTGCGGTTGGCGCGGACAGAGGGGATCTTGCCTGCGCTCGAGAGCGCACATGCGGTGGCCGAGGCGCTGAGGATTGCTCCGACGATGGCGGCCCGTGAAATACTGGTGGTGAACCTCTCAGGACGCGGCGATAAGGATATGGGGATATTGGCGCGGGAGTTGAAGCTGTAGCCACCTGCGGTGGGGCAGCCGGCGCTTGCGCGCCTTGGGGTTCATGGTTTCCCACCCATTTCGCAAAGTGCGCGAAATGGATGGGGCACACAGAAGTTCATGGTATCTCAGGTCCCATAATCGGAACCTTGGGCACTCATTGAGTTTGCGAATTTTCGATGGCGATACGATTTGATCACAAACCCGAGAGCAAGCCCGGCTTGGTCATATATCTGACCGCTGGCGATCCTGGCCTTGGCGCCACGCGCGAGGTGGCTGTTGCGGCTATCGACGCCGGGGCCGATGTGATCGAACTGGGGGTTCCTTTCAGCGATCCGCTGGCCGACGGGCCTGTGATCCAGCGCGCCATGGAGCGAGCTGTCGCACGAGGAGTGAGCCTGAGGGATGTGATCAAGCTGGCCGGGGAGATTCGCGCGGAGCGGCCTGCGGCTGGACTGGTGATCTTTACTTATCTGAATCCGATTTTGCGCTTTGGTATGAGAGCCTTTGCCGATGCCGCGGCCGCGGCCGGAGCCGATGGCGTGCTGGTGACCGACATGATCGTCGAGGAGGCGGGCGAGTATCTGGCGGAGATGGCCCGGGCAGGGCTTGCGCCGATCTTTCTGGCAGCGCCGACCAGTCCTGACGAACGGCTTGAGGCAATCGCCACACATTCCAAGGGTTTCATTTACGCCATCTCGCGTGTGGGCATTACGGGCACGCAGCAGACGATGACCACGGACGCCGAGTCGCTGGTGGCGCGCGTCCGGCGATGGAGCAAGCTGCCGGTAGCCGTGGGGTTCGGCATATCGAATAGCGAACACGTCGCCCAGGTGGGCCGGTTCGCGGATGCCGCGGTGGTCGGCAGCGCGATCGTGGAGTTGATCGAACGATCAACCCCGGAAGCGGCGCCCGGCGCGGTGGCTCGATTTATCAAGGGCCTTCGCCTGCCACAGGCGGCGCTGGCCCGGTAAAACCCCCCGCGGACGGCCCGCGTTTTACGTTGCGCGCCCGTCTTGGATGGATTCGACTTTTGTTCCGATGCAACCGGGGCCGGCTGCTTGATGAGCCGGGCTGCCGGACGCAAGACGAGGATGAGATGACGCTGGAAGAACTGCGAGAACAGATTGATGTCCTGGACCAGAAGCTTGTGGAGTTGTTGAGCGAGCGGGCCCGCGCGGCGAAGATGATCGGTCACCTGAAGGCTGCAACGTCGCTGCCGGTTTATGAGCCGGCGCGGGAAAAGGTGATCTACGCCAACGTGCGCGCGGCCAACAAGGGCCCCCTGCCGGACATCGAGCTGACGCATATCTACGAGCGCATCATCGACGTGATGCGGGCATTGCAGAGGGACGAGTTGGCTTCGGAGAGGAACGCCCAGGCGACGACGCCGGGCCAAGGCACTGGCGGACAGATTGAAACAGTTGCGCCTGAGACAGGGAAGAAGCAATGATCGTTGCGATGCAGGAGCGAGCCACCGAAGAGCAGATCGATGCAGTCATCGACGCCATGGTGGAAGTCGGAGTTGGCGTTCATCGAACCACGGGAGCGAGCCAGACTATTCTGGCCGGCGTGGGACCGACCGCCAACGTAGATCTCAACAAATTTGAAGTGATGCCGGGGGTACTCAATGTCCACCGCATCTCGTCGCCATATAAGTTGGCCGGGCGGGCTTTTCGTCCGGAAGGCACGGTGATCGAGTTCGCCAACGGAGTGAAGATCGGCGGCGAGCACGTTGCGGTGATGGCCGGGCCGTGCGCGATTGAGAATCAAGATCAGATCACGACCATTGCGAAGTGCGTGAAGGCCGCGGGCGGGGAATTCCTGCGCGGGGGAGCATTCAAGCCGCGCAGTTCGCCGTATGCTTTTCAGGGGCTGGGGATTCCGGGGCTGAAGCTGATGTACGAGGCCGCGCGCGAGCATGGCCTGCTGACGGTGAGCGAGGTGATGGAGATCTCTCAGATCGAGCCGATGCTGCCCTACACCGATTTATTTCAAGTGGGCGCGCGCAACATGCAGAACTTCAATTTGCTGCGCGAGCTGGGGCAGATCCGCAAGCCTGTGCTGCTGAAGCGAGGCATCTCGGCGACCATTGAAGAACTGCTGCTGTCGAGCGAATACATCATGTCGGGCGGCAATTACGATGTGATCCTCTGCGAACGCGGGATTCGTACCTATGAGACGGCCACGCGCAACACGATGGACATTTCGGCGATTCCGGTGATTCACAAGCTGTCGCATCTGCCGATTACGGGTGATCCTTCGCATGGCACGGGCAGGCGCGATATGGTTCCGGCGATGGCCAAGGCTGCATTGGCTGCAGGCGCGGATGCGCTGATCATGGAGATTCACCCGAATGCGGATAAGGCTGTCTCCGATGCTGCGCAGACTTTGTATATGGAGCAGTTCAGCGAGCTTATGGGTCAGTTGCGGGTGATTGCTGCGGCGGTGGGGAGAACTCTCTAAGATGAGCGGAGTAAGGTCGATGAATCGATTTCGCTGGTCATTGGTACTTTTCTTATTCAGTTTACTTTCCACGTCAATACTTGCGGCTCAGGACGTATGGAATACCGTCACGATGAGCGACAATGGCCGTCCTCTACCCTTACTTAGGGCGATCGGTGTTCCGGCGAGTGCGATCTACGATGGAAAGAAGCTCAAAGCATTTGTCTTCATCTGGGGTCGCGAAAAGAATACAGGTGGGACCGGGAAACTGAGCATGGCCATCTATGTTGAGAACATAGAAGACTTGATTCCGGACAAGGAACTCGCACGATTCGATGGTGATCTTTCGAACGAGTTCGTCAAGTCGAAGACGCTCGATGTCACAATCATACGAAAAAGCGGGATACTTACGGTCGCCAACAAAGTTTGCAGGGATGGTACTCCGTTCCCACCGATGGTGCCGAATGGAGTTGAAGTCTTTGATACAAATGTCGTACTGACCGCTGCGGAGAAACTTGCTTGGAAGAAGTTCATTGCAGAAATGAGTGATGGATTCGATAAGGGACATCTGTCAATCGGGGGACATGAACTCTCAAAGAGAATTGAAGTGGATTTCACTGGGAACGGGATCGGTCCGCTTCTGCAGGAGCTGATTCGATTTGTGGAACCTTAGTCTGTGTCGTGTGGATTTTTTATGATCGAGCGCATCGCCATTCTGGGTACGGGGTTGCTGGGCACGTCGGTTGGACTGGCGCTGCGCGGGGCTGGCTTTCGCGGCTCGATCGTTGGCTGGAATCGTGGTGCAACCGGAGCTGAGACCGCACTCAAGGCCGGGGCCATCGACTCGATTGCGGCGGACCCATTGCAGGCGGCGCGGGAGAACCAGGTGATAGTGCTGGCTGTCCCGATCTACGCGACTCTCGACTTGATGGAAAAGCTGTCCAGCGTTCTCGGGCCGGAGCATCTGGTCACTGATGTGGGCAGCACTAAAGGTGAGATCACTGCGGCGGCGGACAGGCTTTTCAATACGCCGGAGCGCGCGGCCTTTCTTCCCGGTCATCCGATGGCGGGCAAAGAGCGCGGCGGAGCTTCACTGGGCGATGCGGAACTCTTTCGCGGCGCGGTCTGGCTCTTTACCGACGATGCGAGCTGGCTGCGTTCAGCGGAGTCGGCGGAGTTAGTCAAAGGCTGGCGCGAGTTAGTTGTTGCCATGGGCTCGAAGACGCTCGATCTCGACCCTGCGCGTCACGATGAGTTAGTTGCTTGGGTTAGCCACTTGCCGCAGTTTGTGGCGACGGCCATGAGCGCGCTGTTGCAGGACGAAGTGGGCGACGCGCCGGAGTTGCGAGATATCGGCGGGCGCGCCTTGCGCGAGATGACGCGGCTGGGGTCGAGCCCTTATTCGATGTGGCGCGATATTGCGCTGACCAACACAGAGGCTGTGCAGGCTGCACTGTTTTCCCTCGAACAGCGGCTGGCCAATCTGCGCGAAAACCTGCGCACGCCGGGGCTTCGCGACGAGTTTGAGCAGGCTAACCGCTTTCGGCGCGAGTAAGGAATATCGCATGAGGATCGGAACGAAAATTTACATTTACTTGGCGCTAAGTCCGAGTAGTCCGTGGCTCATATCTGCGAAAGCGTACTTCAGGGGCTAAAGCCCAGATTCATTTTGCGGGTGTTTTCGGCACGACTGAAGTCGTGCCCTGACACAAAACGTCGACCGATGGGTTCGTGAAATCCCACCCTTGTTCACCACGACGACGAAGACCTGTCGGAGGGGACCCCGAAGCCGCAAAAACAAATACGCGGCGAGGGTGGGGCACCCAAAGGATAGCGCTTTCAAAGGAGCTTGACTGATGAATGCGATTGAAATCTCAAAACAAGCTCGCGCGGACGCGATCAAATCGATTCAACGTTATTTTGAAGAGAATATGACGGAGCCGATCGGCGAGTTGCCGGCGGGCCTGCTGCTCAACTTCCTGCTCGAAGAGATTGGACCCGTGATCTACAACGGAGCGATTCGGGACGCGCAGGCCAGAATGCAGCAACGGGCGGCCGATCTCGATGGCGAGCTCTACACCGATGAGTTTCAGTATTGGCCCAAGGTCGATGCCAAGCGGAAGAATCGCCGCTAAGTTGACTGGACAACTATCATTCCACGAGCTTGAATCCCCACGGGCTAAAGCCCGTCTCCTTTTTGTGACTGATAGCGACATGGCTGAAGCCATGCCCTGTTACAAAACCCCTTTTGTGGCCTGCTTTTCAGCAGGCATTGGAATCGTGCCCTGACAGTTCCGCGCGCGTCGAGTCTTTGTCCCGGCGAACTCGCATTCCAGGGTTCGTGGTTTCCCACCTATTCGCCAGAAATAAAGCGAATGGATGGGGCACGGTGCTGGTTGAGAATCAAACGGCCAAAACCAAGTGCACTTTCCGGCGGTCCGAGATGCGGGGGCTCGACGACGCATTTGTTAAACTGGCTTATTCGATAAGGATCGGCGTGGATGCGCTGGAGGCTAGCTCTGGGCTGGCTGGGAGGGAAAAACATGGCAATCAGGTTTGCGCATAGGATGGATGCGGTGCGCGTCTCGACGATACGCGAGATTCTCAAAGTCACCGAGCAGCCGGAGATTATCTCCTTTGCTGGCGGCCTTCCCGCGCCCGAACTCTTCCCGGTCGACGACGTGCTGTGCGCAACCGAGCGCGTGCTCAACGAGACGGGCGCTGCTTCGCTGCAATACAGCCCCAGCGAGGGCTTTGCGCCGCTGCGCGAGGTCTTCGCAACGGAGTCGCAGCGGCGCGGGATCGACTGCTCGGCCGAAGACATCCTCATCATGACCGGCTCGCAGCAGCCGCTCGATCTTACTGGCAAGATCTTTCTCGATGCGGGCGACTGCGTGCTGACCGAAAGCCCGACTTACATGGCCGCCATTCAGGCCTTTCAGAGCTATGGGGCGCGCTTTGCGTCGGTGCCTACCGATGAGGAAGGCCTCATCCTGGAGCTTCTGCCCGAGTTGATCGAGCGCGAGCGGCCGAAGTTTCTCTACACGATTCCGAACTTTCAGAATCCTACGGGAGTGACGCTGACGGCGGAGCGGCGCAAGACGCTCTATTCGATTGCGGCGCGCTACGGATTGATCGTTCTGGAGGACGATCCATACGGCGCTTTGCGGTACGCGGGAAAGGGTATTCCTCCAATCAAGGCGCTGGATACGGAAGGGATAGTGATCTACCAGAGCACGATCTCGAAGACGATTGCGCCGGGCTTGAGAGTGGGCTGGGTGGTTGCGTCCAAAGAGATTCGCGCCAAAATGACGATCGCCAAGCAGGCGGCCGATCTGCATACGTCGAGCCTTGACCAGCGGATCGTTCATCGCTACCTGACAGATTGCGACAGCGATGGTCACGTCGAGAAGATTCGGCGCGCGTATGGCGAGCGCTTTGCCGTCATGGACGCGCGGCTCAAAGAGACGATGCCGCCGGGATTTACGTGGACCCATCCCGAGGGGGGAATGTTTTTGTGGGTCACCTGTCCCGAGGGCGTGAATACGAATGAACTGATGCGCGAGGCCTTTGCACGGAAGGTGCTCTTTGTGCCGGGGCAGGATTTCTTCTCCGATGCGCCGGGGCTCCGTTATATGCGGCTGAACTTCTCGAATGCCTCACCGGAGCAGATTCGGGCAGGCATTGGGCGGCTGGCGGAGGTTTGCGCGGCTGCGGTAGAGCAAGCCATCGGCTGAGGCGGCTGCGGAAGTGGCCTGATTCCCGGTCGCTCTGCGAGTTGTTTCCGCAGGGGCTGAAGCCCAACTCGTTTTTGCGTCATTTACGGCACGACTGAAGTCGTGCCCTGTTACAAAGCGCCGCTCGGGCCGAGCACTTCAGCAACATGTGGGGTCGTGCCCTTTCACAATCGGGCCATTTCCCCTGAGCCTTTGCATCTGCGCCGACGAATTACTGTAGGCCCTCTTGGGCCTCGACCACTTCCCTCAAAGGTTCGACGACTTCCTTGGCCGGATCGATGATATGGAAGCCTTCGGCTTTTGCGGCCTCGAGCAGTTGTCCCGAGGCGGAGACGAAGATGATCTCTGTGCCCTGGAACATATCGCGGGCCACCAGCGCCGCGCCCAGTTGCAGGGCATCGGGCCAGCGCAGTGTTGTGCGGTCGAGGAGTTGCCGCGCTGCTTCAAGAACAGCCGGGTTGAGCGGCTCCTGCACCATGCGCGCCGCTTCAAGGCGGAGAATATCAAGCGCAGCAGTAGTGTCTTCTGCCGAGATGCCGCCTGCGCGCTCCCGCCGCCGGATCGCCGCGTAAACCTCGAGAGGCGTGGAGGCGGAGATCAGCTTGCGGTTGTCCTCGACGGCCTCCATGAGGCGAATCAGGGCGTCGGTGCCCGATTCCTGCACGAACAGCTTGGCGAATGCCGTAGCTTCCAGGAAATAGCAGCTCACAGGTTCCCCCGTTCCTCTTCAATGGCCTCTTCAATGGATTCGCCGTGGACGGCTACGGGATGGAAGCGCTGCGCCTCCTCAGGCATGCCGGCCTCGGCGCGATTGAGGCGAATGGTGGTGGTGGGATAGGCAGGTGTCTTGGGGTTGGCAATCTTGCTGGTCAGCACGACTCCGCGCTGGATGGCCTCGGCAAGAACAGTCTGGCGCGAATCGGGATGCTGATTCCAGCGGAAGGCCTTGCGTGGCAGGAATGAGTCGCGGAACCACTTGAGGGCGATAAAGGCGTGACCGCCGCGTTCAGCCTCGGCCAGGGCGGCGCAGAGCTCTTTCACACGCGCGTCAAGATCGGCGGGAATCACTGCCTCTTGTCCGTCGTCATCTTCGTCGAAGGATGGCTCGGCAAGCGCGCGCGGTGCTCGCATCGGGCGCGGCGCAGGCTCGGAGCCGTCGATGCGTTCAAAATAGATGCGCACCTCGTCCTCTTCCGGCGACCAGGTATCGGCCGAGGCGTTGCGGCGCTTGCTACGGCCATTTTCGCCGCACAGCTCCACGATGGCCTGGTAGCCTGGAGGCGCAAGGAAGCACAAGGCCCGCGACAGGCCAGGGTCGGTGGACTCGCCCAGTTCGTTCAGGGCTTCTTCAATGATCTCTTCTGCATCGGGAATGCTCAGGGTGGAAACATCTACGGTACTTTGAATTGCTTTTGTCGATTTCATTCTTTCTTCTCCGTATGCCGCTTCTCGCGCCCGCTTGTGCTGCCTGATTCCCGGAATGCTTCGTTGTCAAATTCCGGAATTCCTGCATGCGCGGACTAGAGAGAGCAGTCTTAGTTTTAAACCTCACTGATCACGGCGCAGGATCGACGCGCCGTTGACCTCAGTCGCGTGCGGCCTTCAATGCCGCTTAACAATGCTCCAATGGATCGATTTGAAGGGCGTCTACCTATATTGAACTACTGGATACCGCCCCAGCATTTCCCGATGAAGTTAAGGGTTCATGGCTCTCGAAGGGCTTAACTGCAAAGGTAAAGGCCACCCCCTTCTCTCTTCGACCTCGGATCTTTTCGAGAAATACTTTAGCTAACTCCTCTGTCTGAAGCTATACATCCCCAGTGTACCCCAACGCGCCCCCGACGAACCGTGACCTCCGAAACGCCGCCTGTCCCCGCTGACCATTTGCGAAAGCCGCTTCCAGAGAGGCGGCGGCGCTTACGCGATCATTCTAGAGCATTTTCTTCTGGTCGCGGAATTTTATTTCAGCATCGTGGGCGATCGCAAGCTTCATGTTCGGGATAAGGCACGCCACGAGCGCGACGTTACCTCAGTCTGGTCACGGATTTTGACAGAGAAAGGAAGCCTACTCGATACTTTGAAGAGCTTGTTCTCGCCGCCGCACATCTCTCATGCGCAAAGGACCCGCTCAAAGGTGAAGTTAAGTTCATGAAGCTTCCTCGACACGCGGAGATCTGGCTTGTGCCCTATCTGAAGGACCGCTTGCGCAAGCGTTCGCACTCCGCAAAACCGAAGCGCATCTGGATCGCGATTACCGATCATTTCGAGCCGCTGGGTGGGGGCGCGTCCATCAACACCGCACTTGCACGAGTGGCGCGCTGGCGCGACAGGTGGCCGCGCATTGCTGGTGACGCACCTCGTGATGCGGCAGGCCAGTGTCCGCAGTACAGCTTTTTTTACCCCCAGGAGGAGTACCGTCGCGACCTGCTCGACGGAATCGCAGAGATGGTGCGCCAGGGCACAGGCGACGTCGAGGTGCATCTGCATCATGACAACGATCAGCGCGATTCATTCACAAAAAAAATCACGGAGTTCTGTCGCCGATTGTCGGGCGACCATGGCCTGCTTCATCAGCAGGACGGCCGCACGATCTTCGGCTTCATTCATGGCAACTGGGCACTCGATAACTCGCGTCCGGATGGGCGGTATTGCGGCCTCAACGGCGAGATTGCCCTGCTTCGCGATCTGGGCTGCTATGCCGATTTCACAATGCCGTCGATTCCCTCGCCGACCCAGGGACGGGTGGTCAATCAAATCTATTGGTGCACCGGCAACCAGGACAACCAACCAAAATCATACGATCGTGGCATTGAGGCGACAGTGGGCGGCGGCAGACGTGGAGATTTGCTGATGATCACCGGGCCGGTCGGAGTGCGATTTGGCGGCCGGATCATTCCACGCGTTGAATACGGCGAGATTGCCGGATATGATTTGCCGACTTACTCGCGCGTGCGCGGGTGGTTCGATCTGGCTCCGGCCATTGGCGAAGATATTTTTCTGAAGCTCTACACTCACGGCGCGCCAGAGTGGAATCTGGATCCTTTGCTGAACGGAGGCTTGGCTAACCTGTTCCGTTGGATTGCCGAGGAGGCAGAATGCAGGGATATTGAAGTCCATTGGGCCACAGCGTATGAGATGTTCCGCGCCATCGACGGCTTGATCCGGCCGTCGTAATCCGTGCGGCCTTCGCTAGTGTCTGCCGAAGAGATTTTTCAATTAGAGATTGCAAGTTCGTGCCTGGACGGATTTTGCGGGGCGCTTCGGTGAATGAATCGTCCGCGGATCTTCTCGTAAAACCAAATGAGAGTCGCGCTCCCCAGAATAATGCAGAGTCCCTCAACCGGATAACGGAATCGCGACGCTCCGTAGAAGATCAGAGCGGTAAAGACGAAGTGGGCCACTCCCAGATGGAGAATCCAGCCCGGATTGTTCGTCTTCAAAAAATAGTACGCGATCGGAATAACACCCAGAGCGAACAGAACCAGAATCGGCCCCCAGGACACTAACATAGCAACCCGGTAAAGCATGGGAGCATTCGGTTGTAGAAACGGGGTCCACGAGCGGCGAAACTTCGATTCAGCGAAATACCACCATTTCTCGGGATGATTGCGCAACCACTGCTTGGCCAATTGCGTTTCGACACGATCGCGGATTACTTCATTATTTGAAGCAATAATCTGCGCCCGGTACTCAGGAAGGTTGGAAACCGGATAAATCCAGTAGCCATAGTAGGAAGGATCGTTTGCCACGATTCGGTTGTAACTGCCGAGAAGAGTATCTCCTCCCTCGGTCTGGAACGGAACAAATGCGTGAAATACCGCATAGTTGCGAATGGTCCAGGGCACAAGCATGACCACCGCAACAAATGAAATGGCCAAGCTGCGGACGATCAGTCGCGGGGTCTTCCGGAATTGCCAGATCGACCACGGAATCATCATTGCGACCAACAACACTGCGTTTCCCCTGGTCAGCATTGCGAGACCGAGAACGATACCCGCTGCAACAGCTCGCGTCCAGCTTTGACGCTGGGCAAAATCCAGAGACAACAAGATAGCGCAGCAAAAAAGAAAAGTGTATAGCGGTTCGGAACCTAATTGACTTGTGTAGAGCAGCGCCGTAGGCCACACTGCATAAATTGCGGCTGACAGCACCGCGACCTTATCGCCAAAGCACCTGCGCCCGATCTCGAAGAGAATCAGGATCGTCAATGTATCAAGAATGCACTGAAAGATCCGCACGATGGCATAGCGATGACCGAAGGACCAGAACATGCCCGCCCATACCACCGAAGTCGCGGGAGAGCGATAAGCGGTTGGATGTTCAAGAGGCTGCCCATCGGGAGTCTTCACGTCGGGGCTGACCCCGCTATATCCATGTCCCTGGGCCAAGTTCCATGCATAGGAATCGAATTCACTGGCGTCCGAATTCGGCGCGGGGGCCGTGGTCCATCCTTCATGAGTCGTGATTGCAATGCGAGATGCCAACCCTACTACCAGCAACCCAAGCAGAATCCAGAGACGCGTGCCCCTCAAGTTTTGGCTTCTAACTTCCTCGTCGGAATGAAATTTAATTATGTCGTGCATGGTCGATCTCTCCGGCAGCGCGCGGCCTCAAGCCGCGGAAGAAGCTTTGAAGGTGAGCTTGGTAAGGTCAAGAATCGGCAGGCCGCTGGCCTTCATCTGGGCCAGAGCAGCGGGCGCGGGCTTCTGCGCAATCACGAGTGAACTGGATGACGAGATCAGGTCGTCGAGAGTGCGCGTCAGGAGTTTGCTGATATGCGGCAGGGCTGAAACCACGAAGCTCAGATTGCTTCCGTAGATCTCTTCAAGCTGAATGTGCGGGTCATGGATTCTAACGGCTCTTCCCTTGCCGATCAGATGCTCAATGATGGTGATTACGGGGCTTTCGCGCAGATCGTCGGTATCTTCCTTGAATGCAAGGCCGTAGATGCCGATCCCTTTCCCCGGCAATTCAAGCACCTCGCGAATGCTGCGCCTGAGATGTTCGTCGTTTGAGGGCAGCACGGATTCAAGCAGCGGCAATTTCAGATCGAGCCGTGAGGCTCTGAAAGTAAGTGCGCGCAGGTCCTTGGGCAGGCATGATCCGCCAAAGGCGAAGCCGGGTTTGAGATAGGCGGCCGAAATATTCAATTTCGTGTCCGTGCACAGGGTCGCCATCACCTGCTCGGGGTTGACGCCGAGGCTGGAGGCGAGAGAGCCGACCTCGTTTGCGAATCCAATCTTCAGCGCGTGAAAGGCATTACAGGCGTACTTGATCATTTCGGCGGTGCGCAGCGAGACGATCGAAGCCTCGCCGGGAAGCCCCGCATACAGATCCGCTACGACCTGGGCGGCTTCAACCGTGCTTCCGCCGGCCACCAGCAGCGTGGGTTCCATGAAGTCTTTTACGGCTGTACCTTCCCGCAGAAACTCGGGATTGGAGACGATGTCCACATCGTTGCGATGGGCAAAGACAGTCTCGAGCAGGCTCTCGCAAGTTCCCGGAAAGACGGTGCTGCGCACGGTAATGATCAGGCGCTTTGTTCTGGGCCGAAGCCGGGATGAGATATCTTCGCAGACTCGGCGCAAATGGCTGAGGTCGATGTTTCCATTGGCCTGCGACGGGGTGCCCACGCACAGCATCACAACATCTGCGGCGTTGAGGGCCTCTTCATCGAGAGGCTCGGCGCGGAGCCGTCCTTCGGCGACGTTTCGTTGTATCAAATCCCCGAGCCCGGCCTCGAAAAACGGCGAATGCGCGTTTCGGACCGCGTCCATCTTGTTCGTGTCACGATCCACACCGAGTACACTGTGACCAATTTCAGCCAAACACGCCGCGCTCACGCAGCCAACGTATCCCAAGCCCATAACGATTACATTTCGCTTGCCATTCATCTGGTTCGAACCGATCTCATACGATGGGAGTTTATCATGAGACAAGCGAACCATCCTAAGACAACTGATCCATTTGCTCGTGTGGCGCGGAGAACTCACAGAACGATGAAGATCCTCTGGATATGCCCATGTTATTTGCATCCCACCGATCGCGGCGGCCAGATTCGCACCCTCGGCACACTGAAGGAACTGCACAAACGGCATGAGATTCATTTTGCGGCGCTCAACGATCCACGGAACCTCGAAGGACCGCAGAGAAGCTCGGAGTATTCAAGCCGCCATATCGCTGTTGAGCACATAGCGCCTGGCAGAGCGTCTCTCGGGATCATTCCCCAGCTTGCAGGCAGCATCGTCAACTCAGTGCCGATTGCAGTCTCCCGCTATGCCTCGGCGAGACTGAGGCGAGAGATCGATGCGTTGATCGCGGCTGAACGCTATGACTCGATTGTTTGCGATTTCCTCACCTCAGCGATCAATCTGGGAGACTTGAGAGACAGTGTCCTGTTTCAGCACAATGTGGAGACAACGATCTGGCAGCGTCACGCTGAGCGGAGCCCATCTGCGCTCAAGAAGATCTACTTTCAGATGCAGGCACGCAAGATGGAAGCATACGAGAGGAAGATATGCCGGTCGGTGAGGCATGTGATCGCGGTCTCGGAGATCGACGCCGCGAGAATGAAGAGCATGTTTGGCGTCGAGAATATCACCAGCGTTCAGACCGGTGTCGACGTGGAGTATTTTGCGCCGCGCAGCGCTGCTCCCACTGTCTCGGATATCGTTTTCTCGGGATCGATGGACTGGCTGCCCAATGTGGATGCGGTTGAGTATTTTCTTGCCGAGACTCTTCCTTTGATCCGCAAGAAACTGCCCGATACAACTTTTACCATCGCGGGCCGCTCCCCGGATGCGAGGGTTCTCAAAGCCGTGCAGGGGCTCGCGGGCGCGAATGTCACTGGCAGAGTAGACGATATGCGCAGCTATCTTTGGGGCGCGAAGATTTCAATCGTGCCGATTCGCATCGGCGGAGGCACGCGCCTGAAGATCTATGAATGCATGGCGGCGGGAGTGCCCATTGTATCGACGACCGTTGGCGCGGAGGGGCTGCGCTACAAAGACGACGAGGATATTGTTTTAGCCGATGATCCCGCTAGCTTTGCGGAGGCCTGCATTCGGCTGCTCACAGATGAGACTCAGCGAAGCGCCATCGCCAGCAATGCGCTGAGCCGCGCGCAAAGGGAGTTCTCATGGGAGGCCGTCAGCCGAGAATTCGAAGCGGTTCTCGAAAACAACAGGATTCAAAACTAGTCAAAGGTTGCGGCGTGAAGATTGCTTTTGTCTCTAATTACTTTCCCAGCTCGGCGCAGCCATCGCAGGGGCGGTCGGCTTATCAGACATTGCGCGTGCTTGCCCGCAAGGCTGATGTACAGGTCTTCTATCCCAACTCGAATTACCCGTCTCTGTTCAAGCCGCGCAGCCGCAGTTACAACAAGCTCGATGCCTCCTTTAGCCCGCCCGATGTGAAAGTGGGTTACTATAACTATCCCGCGTTGCCGCTTGTTTCAAGACCAATCAACGGATGGATGGCCTCTCGCGCACTTTTGCCGGCAGTGCGCGAGTTTGCTCCCGATCTTATCTTCAGTTGCATGCTTTATCCCGATGGTTATGCCGCCGTCAAAATCGGTAAAAGGCTTGGGGTCCCAGTAGTCGTCATGGGAATCGGATCGGACATCAATAGGATCGGCGATCCACTGTCGCGCAGGCACACTCGCACGGTGTTGCGCGAGGCCGATTTTGTCGTGACGGTTAGCGGCGATCTGTGCGCGAAAGCTGTGGCTATGGGGACCGCGCCAGAGAGATCTCGCGCCATTATCAACGGCTGCGACCTTTCGGTTTTCCACCCCAGGAATCGTCTTGACGCAAGACAGGAACTCGGAATCGACCCGTCAGGGCAGGCCGTGGTCTACATCGGGCGCATGGACTTGAAGAAAGGTTTGCGCGAACTGGTTGACGCGGCGGTTACATTGCATCCGAAGCGCGAAAACCTGCACGTTTATCTGGTCGGTGCGGGGCCGGACAAGGCGATCATCGAGAGCGCGATTCAGGCGGGCGAGGCTTCGGGCTATATCCACATGCTGCCCGCTTGCGCCTTCGACGATGTTGCCGTTTGGATGGCCGCAGCGGATCTGGTGACGCTGCCGAGTTACATGGAAGGCTGTCCTAATGCGGTGCTTGAGGCGCTGGCCAGCGGCCGGCCCGTCGTTGCCACGAGGGTCGGCGGAATTCCGGAGATCATGAATGACGAGTGCGGGCGGCTGGTGTTCCCTCGCGACACGCCGGCGCTCGCCGAAGCTCTCGCGTCTGTCCTGGATGAAATCTGGGACGCCGAGGCCATCTCAGCGCACGGAAGCCGAAGCTGGGAGACTGTGGCAGGGGAGCTTGTCGAAGTCTTTGAATCGCTCGTAGAGGCGCGTCCGGCGAAAGATCTTCGGTAAAGCATTTTCGCAAATTGCCTAAACCGGGTTTTGCCGGATTCCCACCCAATTCGCGGATGATAGGGCACATTACTGAGCGGTCTCTTAATTTTTGCAGAACATCTCGTTGCCGCACGCTGTGCCCTGGCCGCAGCAGGGCCCGCCAGCTCCGCACATTCCTTGAGCCTCTGAGCTGTGGCTGTTGCTTCCTTTGGAGATCGTCCCCGCCCCGGCGCTGATCAGCCTCCGCACGCTCCCGGCGCACTGCGGGCAGGACTCGATCACGGCGTCTGACATCTTCTGACGCCTCTCAAAACGGCATCCGCAGGCATCGCAGAGATAATCGTAAGCTGGCATCGGAAAGTCCTCTCAGTCGTTCTTCGGCACTTGTCCCCATTATACGAAAGCTGATATTGGCAACGCCGACCTCCAGGCCGGCTGTTCTGTGGGTCTCCAGACCCACACGCGAGGTCTGGCTGCGTGGACCCCGCCAGTGCACCCGGTCTCGAGACCGGCGCTACGTTCCTTTCCAAAGCTATTAACTCTTCTGCTGGTTGTGCCGCAACTTCTATTGTTTTTTCGGAACAGGTGCGCTGACCAAAGCGGATTTGGCTGCGCCGCTCGCCTTCACTTGCACGACGGCTGCGCCGACCGTTCCTGGCTTTGCGGGCGGCTCTGCCGACACCTTCAGCGTCGTGTCGTCCGCCTCTTCGCCTAGGAACCGCTCATTCTCTTTGCCGATGATGGCCTGGCGCATCACGGTCATCCAGATCGGCAGTGCGGCCTTCGCTCCGGTCTCCTTCTCGCCGAGCGACTCGCGGCTGTCAAAGCCAACCCAGACTCCGCAAGTTACCGACGGCGAGAAGCCCAGGAACCACGCGTCGGTGTAGTCGCTGGTTGTTCCGGTCTTGCCGCCGAGCGGGTGATTCAATTGCGCCGCGGCCTGGCCCGTGCCGTGCTGAACGACGGCCTTGAGCAGCGTCATCATGGTGCGCGCCGTCTGCTGATCGATGACGTCGTCGATCGCGGGAGGCTCTTCCCAAAGCGTGATGCCGTCGGCGTTCTCAACTTTGCGAATCAGCCTAGGCTTCACGCGCAGCCCGTCGTTGGGAAAGACCGAGTAGCTGGCCACCTGCTCCTCGAGCGTGATCTCAGCCGCGCCGATCGCCGACGGCAGATAAGCGGGAATATTGGAGGTGACGCCGAAGCGGTGGGCCACTTCGATGACCTTGTGAATGCCCACGCGCGCCGCCAGCTTGAGCGCGGGGATATTGCGCGACTCGGCAAAGGCGTTGATCAGCGTCATCGAGCCCTTGTAGTCGTCTTCGTAGTTGTGCGGCGTGTAACCGCCAAAGCTCACCGGACCGTCGACGACGATGTCGGTCGCCTTGGCGCCGTCTTCGATCGCGGCCGTGTAGTCATAGATCTTGAAGCTCGATCCGGTCTGGCGCTCGGCCTGGAGTGCGCGATTAAATTGACTGACAGCGTAGTCGCGCCCGCCCACCAGGGCCAGCACGTCGCCGGTCGTGTTGTCCATCGCCATCAGAGAGGCCTGCACGCCGGAGTCCTGTTCGAGAGTGGCCCGGCGTGTCTTGCCTTCCATCGCGTCGGCGAGATGCACGTAGATTACGTCGCCGGGCTTGACCAGGGCATCGGCAAAGCGCTGGCCGGTCCACTTCCAATCGTCGGGCATCAGCACGACCTCGCCTGAGCCCAGTCGCGCGTGAATCTCCAGCGGCAGCACGCGGGTTACCACGACATGCACATAGTCGCCCGGCCCGGTCTTCATCACCCAGTCGGGATGCTTGTACTCCTCAATCGTGCTGCCGCCGGTGAGGACATTCTCAATCTTTCCAGGCTGGCTGAGACCGATCCAGCCTCGCCGCCGCTCGTAGGTGGCCAGACCATCCAGAACCGCGCGATTGGCGGTCTTTTGCAGATCGAGGTCGAGAGTGGTCTCAACCTTCAGGCCGGCCTCGTGCACCTCCTCAGAGCCAAACCGCTTCTCCAGTTCCTGCCGCACGCTTTCCTCAAACCAGGGAGCAACCGACATCTCCGGCTGGGCAATATGCAGGCCGAGGGGTGCGCTGCGAGCCTGCTCGGCATCGTGGTGCGAGATGGCCCCGTCTGACTCCATCTCGGTGAGGACAAGATTGCGCCGCCGCAGCGCCTTCTCGGGATTGAGGATCGGCGAATAGGCTGCGGGACCCTTGGGCAGACCGGCCAGCAAGGCAGCCTCGGGGAGCGACAGATCCTTGGCGTGTTTTGAGAAGTAATACTGCGAGGCAGCCTCAAAGCCATACATTCCACTGCCCAGGTAGATCTGATTGCCGTAGAGGGTGAAGATCTGCTCCTTGGTGAAGGCGCGCTCGATCTGGATGGCGAGATAAGCCTCCTGCACCTTGCGGCCGACGGTGCGCTGGGAGGAGAGAAACAGATTGCGCGCCAGTTGCATGGTCAGCGTCGATGCGCCCTGTGCGCGCCCGTGGCTGCGCAGATCGTGCCACAGCGCCCCGGCGATGCGCAGCACATTGATGCCCCAGTGCGACTCGAAGCTCTTGTCTTCAATTGAGATCACGGCTTGTCGCAGCACGGGCGAAAAGTCTTCGTAGTTGACCACCTCGCGCCGCTCCAGTGCAAACGAGCCGATGATGCGGCCCTTCTGGTCATAGAGATCGGTGGTGGTCGATGGCCGGTAGCGCTCAAGATCATGTATCTCGGGCAGGTCAACCGAGTAAACGAGGGTCAGTCCGGCCAGCGAGCCCGTGATCACGGCTAAAACCAGCAACGCCGCGAGCGCAAATTTGCCGGCCAGCTTGCGCCGATATGCGGGCACCGGCTCAGCCTGCACTCGGCGGGGGCGCTCAAGGCCTCGGGAATCGGGAGCTTGAATGGGGGTGATAGCCAAACGTCTCTGGCCTCAAGGGCGCTTCAGGTGCGATCGATGAAGAAGTGCCTCAGCCCAAGGCTAGCACGGGAGCGCCTTCGAGGACAGGCGGAGCAGCTTTTGCGTACCACCCAGTGCAAGAGCGGGAAGGCGAAAAGTATTGAGCTCGGTCTTCAAGTCAGCCGATTGCCAAACGAGCGAGGTTCGAGCTTCGGTGGGATCGGTTTTGGACGGCCGATCACTATGACGTCTGCTCATTCACCTTTTGATTGCCAACCAGTCACCCCGACTCGGGTGCTGACAATCTGAGCTAATGGTTGGCTGGAGCAGGAGTTCGAGAACTAGGAGGACTTCGTTATACTGTGTGCGATTCCGATCGGAGATGGCGATGTCCGCTAGACGTGCAGTGCCGCGTGTATTCCTGCCCGCAATAATTGCACTCAACCTCATTTCATTTACACCCCTTGCCAATGCGCAGAAATGTCGCACCGCCCACGACCCGAAGGCGCTCAAGACCCTGCAGGAGAAGGCTGACGCCGGTGATTCAGACGCGCAGTGCGGCTTGGGCAAACAATACGAATTTGGGCTCGGTGTTCCACAGGACAACAAACAGGCTGTGCTCTGGCTGCAGAAATCGGCCGAACAGGGCGACGTCCTTGCGCAGGTTGAAATCGGCGTGGTTCTTGACAAAATGCAGGACTTCGCGCAGGCGTTGATTTGGTACCGCAAAGCAGCAGAACAAGGCAACGCAAGGGCGGAGTACAACCTGGGTCTCGCCTATCAGAACGGCGAGGCAGTACCGAAAGATATGGCGCATGCTCTCGTTTGGTATCGCAAGGCGGCCGACCAAGGCGATGTTCTAGCTCAGTCGAATCTTGGAGTAGCTTACGAACATGGCGTAGGCGTCCAGCAGGACTATCCCCGAGCCGCGGATTTGTATCGCAAGGCTGCTGAACAGGGAGTGGCAAAAGCTCAAACCAGCTTAGGACTTCTCTATCTCAACGGCAGCGGTGTGCCAAAGGATGAAACTCAGGCCGCTGTATGGATGCTAAAGGCTGCTGAGCAGGGCCAACCGGTGGCGCAGTTCAATCTCGGTATCTGCTTTCTCAATGGAGCCGGAGTGGACCGGGATCTGAATGAAGGATATTTTTGGATATTTCTGGCGAACACCCGCACCATGGATAGCCTCTTGAAAGGGTATGCAGAGGACTCGCTTGATCAGCTAACCGGCGTCATGAAGAAAAACGACATCAAGAGTGCGCAGAAGCGCGCACAGGTGTGGCTAAACCAGCATCCTCCCTTGAAGTTTGAGCAGGACCTAGTCCAAAGCGGCGAGACTACTCCTCCACCATCGCCAGACCTCAAATAGGTGTAGTCGAACCTGACTCGTGTCAGCCGTTCTTGGCCTTCAGCAGTTCGAGCGCTTTGCTGAGAGGCTCGTCACCCTTGGGCTGCGGCGCTTCTTCGTCTTCATCGTCAAGAGTCTGACCCACCACGACGTTGGGAATCACTGCATCGTCCTGAATCTTCTTGCCGTCGGGAGCCTGGTACTTGGCTACGGTCAGCAGCAGCGCGCCGCCATCCGGCAACTCAATCGTCTTTTGCACTGAGCCCTCACCGAAGGTGCGCTCGCCCACTACGTCGCCGCGCTTGGAATCCTCGATGGCGGCTGCGGTCAGCTCGGCTGGTCCATAAGTGCCGCGATTGACCAGGATCTCAAGCGGCGCATTGGTGATGAACTTTGTCGGGTCAGCCGTGAAGGTTTGGCGGGGAACCTTCTGGCCCTCAAGCGCCGCCATGGTTCCCTGCTTCAAAAAGAAGTTGGCCAGCCGCAGTCCATCCTGGGGATCGCCGCCAGAGGAGTCGCGCAGGTCCAGCAGCACCTTCCGGTTCTTGTTGGATTTGAGCACAGTGGCGATTTCATCGACGCGGGAGGCAGTCAGCGCGCCAGGCTTCAGATAGAGAATCGTCGCACCATCATATTGTTGCTCGGCCAATTGGGGCACTGCCGAGATCGAGCGGACCAGCGTCACCTTATCAGGGTCGGATTTGCGCGGACGCACCACCGAGAGAACCACACTGGTCCCCGGCTTGCCTTCCAGCAGCAGCCGAATGACGGCAACCGACATCTCTCGCGTCGACTGATCGCCGATGGATTCAATTACGTCGCCGTCCGACAGGTGTTCCTTGTCGGCGGGCGAACCGGGCAGCACGCTCACCACGGTGGCATAGCCGAACCGCTTGGAGACGGTGATGCCAATCTGCGCAACTCCCGACGCCGGCTGGTCTTTGTAGATCTTGTACTCGGAGGGAGTAAGGTAGCTCGAATCGGCGTCCAGCGACTCCAGCAGGCCATGCAGCGCGCCGGTTGTGACATCGTCGATATTGGGCTCGGTCACGTAGTCCGACTGGACTCTCTTGAGCACGTCGTCGTAGACGCGCATCTGGCGGTAAGCGCCATCCTGCTGGCCGCCTGCATGAACGCCAATCAGCCCAAACTCACCCAGGACAAACCCGAGGCCGAGGCCGGCGAAGATCGCCATTGAGAGAACGAAAACAGTTCGTTGAAAGAATCGAGACACACTCACCACCGGGGCGGCCCCTTGGGGGAACTGGCCGCTCACTCTTTAGACGCAATGATACCGCAAGCGGTGCACGACGCGAGTAAGGGCTCCGGAGCCCAGGCAATTCTTCGCCCCGGCACCAGGTTACCAAAGATTATTCCTTTCGTAATCCAGTAGCGCGGCGCAAGAGCTAGAATTCTTTTCAGAATCACTTTCCGTTTCAATCTGTAGCTAACCCATTGAAAGGATTGCACCCATGCGTAAGCCCTTGGGTAAATTGGGGGAGGCAATCGCACGACCACTCCTCCGCGCCGCCACGCTTTTACTACTGATTTCTCCAACTCTCTGC
>JBEKCA010000077.1:0-24122 GCA_050015115.1 Occallatibacter sp. | reverse complement strand
CGTTGAGGGCAGCATCCCCTCTACCGCCATCTACCAGGATGAGTTCTGCTACGCCTTTCCGGACATCAATCCGCAGGCGCCGGTCCACATCCTCATTGCCCCGCGCGAGCATATCGTCTCGATGGCCGAGGCTGGCCGCGGCGACTCGGCGCTGCTCGGCCAGTTGGTATGGGTCGCCGCTCGCATCGCACGTGCGCAGAACCTGGTCAAGGGTTATCGCGTGGTCATCAACACCGGCCCCGACGGCGGCCAGTCCGTGGACCATCTCCATATCCACCTGCTCGGAGGCCGCGCGCTCGCCTGGCCTCCAGGATAGATCTCCAGGAGGCATAAAAAGGGCGCCCCCTAACGGAAGCGCCCGATTGTCTTTCGCTTTGTGTTGCCTCTACATGACCTGCTGTTGTGAGTAGTCTTCCTCTTGCTCCACGCCGTAGCGGCGCAGCAGGTTGGGCAGGCTTTGCGAGAAGGCAGAGCGCGGCATCACCGTATCGCATCCGGCCTCGATGGCCTTGGCCTTCAACTCGCCTTGCAGGTGGTTGAGGAAGCCAATGATCGACGTCGCCTTCTTGAATTTGGTCTTGAATTTGGGGATCAGCGAGATGGGCTTGGCGTTAAGATTGTTCAGGTCAAAGACCAGCAGCTTGGGCCGCTCAGCTTCCGGCAGCTCATTGAGCCTGGCCACCGATGCCTTATCGCCCCCCTTCACAAATTCCACCTTGACGCCCAGCTTACGTGCCGTCTCCTGGATTTTGGCCAGGAAGAACAGATCCTCAATGAAGCAGAAGATGCGTGTCGGCACGTCTTCGCGAATCGGAACCGTGGGCTGCTGCTCGTAGCCGTCCGGCGAGTAGCCGTTGTGACCGTTGGTCGTGATTTGAATCGTCGAGGCAGGGCCGTCGGCCACATTTCCATTCACGATTCGGTAGCTGTGGTCCATCGGGCCCACAAACTCCCGTGGGCCTCTCTGCTGGGAGCCGCCCTTGCGCCTGCCCTGCGGCGGTCCGGAGACGCTATTGCCGGGCTGGCCTGCCGGACCCTTTTGGATGAATTTCCTTTTCTTCTTCCGGTCTTGATTCTGTTGGCCGCCCTGACGCCCGCCCTGACTGGTCTGAGCGGGTTTGTGCTTCACGGGTTGCGGCTGTGGAGGGGGTGGAGGCGGCGTCTGGAGCTGCGGCTGCGCCTGGGCCTGAGGCTGTTGCGGCTGTGCAGCGGCGCTAGCCTGGCTGCTCTTGTTCTTGCGGCGGCGCCGGCGGCGGCGATGCCCCTGCGAGAGTCCCTGGCCATTGGCCGGGACCGGCCCCGATTCAACTGGGGGCTGCGTTGTTTCTGTCGTCATGCGTTTGCTTCCTGGTGCATTGCGGTTGATTGGATTGCGATCCGCTGCATTCTTTCTCGCTGCATTTCTGTTCTTGGTCCAGCCTACTCATGCAGAGTACCGGCCTTTGCTTACCGTCCGCCGCCCATTTCTGGATGGGGAATACGACGGTGAGCGGAGAAAATCGTCATTGATGAAACCGACGGCGCTGGATTTCGCCTCAATTGAAGGCGATTGCGGCGCGTCTTGAGATCTTTCACTGTTTCCAGCCGGTTCCAGCGTTCCCCCAAAGATCGTCGCTCCCTGTTGGCGGCGCCGATTTAGCCTCTACGGCTCATCATGACCTCGGTGAAGATGCCCTGACCGCTGCGCACACCGGAACAGGAAACCTCTGCCCTATCCAGTTGTAAGGATCGTCGCGGCGCGACCGGCACTTTACTCGGGTGATGCCCTTCCTATAAGAAACTTCGCTGCCTCGAAACTGCGTTGGAGTGATCTGCCCGGCGAAGTTTCCCTGCTCGACGGCGAGCTTGCTCTTCCCTCTCGGGTGGCACGCGTCAGCCGTTTGATAGGCAAGTTCGATAGTACAGCGAACCGATGCCGCTGGCAAGTGACCTGCTGGTTCGCAGATTTCCAGAACTTATTCAGCACCGCGCCCTGCGATTGACCAAAACCCTACAAATGCAAGAAACGCCACTCTGAGATGAGTGGCGTTTCGCTGTCCTGCACTGGTCACTGGCCCCCCCAAACAATTTGGCCGATGGTTGTTTCCACCGTGCCTTCTTGAGACTTCCCCGGCTGGTCATTCCCTTTTGAGGGCCGCTACATTGGCGGTTGCTCTGGCCGGGTGTCTTCTCTTCTTTGGGCTGGCAGGAATTTTCCCAGCAGCCGGAATATCACTGGCGCCTATCTATTAGCAATCGCCGTGCCAATTAATTGATTCTTTATTTATCAATAGCTTGCCAATCTACCAATGCTGAGAAATCCCTGATTGTGGAGCGTAATCTGTAGGAAAAATCCCAAAAACAGTATAGGCGTCTTCCTACACCTGACACATGGGACAAAAATGTGTCCCCCGTCCTGCCAGCAAGATGCGCCGGATCGGTGTCTGGCAGCGGAGGCAGGGTAGCCCCGTGCGCAGGTAGACGCGGTGTTCCAGTTGGAAGAAGCCGCGCACGCCGTCGGCGTCGACATAGTCGCTGACCGACGACCCGCCCAGCCGGATCGCGTCCGTGAGCACCTCGCGCAAGGCCCGCCGCAGGCGTTCGAACTCCGCCCTCGTCAGACGGGCACACGGACGGCGTGGCCGGAGACCGGCGCGAAAGAGGCTCTCATCAGCGTAGATGTTGCCCACGCCCGAGAGAAGCTCCTGATTGAGCAAGGCAGCCTTGATGGCCAGTCGCCGCGGCCGGAAGAGCCGAACAAACTCCTCTTCTGTGACATCGAGAGGGTCCGCCCCCGGAGCGCTGAAGCCAGCGCAGCGGCTCAGATCGCGCAACTCCAGCCGTCCGAAGCGGCGCGGATCAACAAACCGCAGTTCGCGGCCGCTGGCCAAGCTCAAACGCGCATGCGTGTGCGCAGCCACGGGAGCCTCCGGCGTGGTCACCAGCAATCTTCCGGTCATGCCCAGATGCACGATCCATTGGGCTGCCGGCTTGGCTTCCGGCGCAACCGGCCTCGCCAAGTTTTTGTTTTTGCGGCTAGAAGATTGCAAGCTGCTCTCCGTAGTCCCCAACTCGCAGACGATGTGCTTCCCCGTGCGGTGGACATAGAGAATCACGCGCCCTTCCAGCCCCTTTGCCTGACGCGCCGCAGAAGTTTTGAAAGGCTCGCGGTGCCTTCCGAGCCACACCTCGACGATGCGGTCGCCGCGCAGGCGCTCGTTCACCCCGCGTGCGATCGTCTCGACTTCAGGCAGCTCGGGCATCGGTCTATCTTAGTCGATAATCGGCGATGTCTGGGAAAGGGAGGTAATAGCGATCAGAAGCTCAGTTGTTCTCTTGGTCACGGATGCACCTCAGGAACTTTTTCGGTCTCCCCGCTATCGCCCGGCTGGCCCAAGCCAGACGTACCAGTAGGCGATACCTCATGGGCATTACGTTCCCCCGATGTTCGATAGATATATTCATCCAGCCTGTTAAAGGCTTTTTCTCCAAGCAGCGGCGTCAAGCGACCAAGAGCTTCCGCTAGAATCTGCTGTCTCTGTACGAACATCCTGTAGATCACAGGATTCTCGCCCATAGGCACATCGGGATCCTCGTTTGGATCGCGTTTCAGGGGAGCACCAATAGCCGCTCTATTTTGCTCCGCAGTCTCAAGATTGAATTGCCCGAAACGCTTGTAGGCGGCGAGGATAATGTCATGTAGCGCCTGCCCCTGCTTTTTCGAGATGCCCAGTATTTCGTCGTAATTCGGCGTAATGGAGTGATACTCTCTGCCTTCATCGATAGCCCGCTGAATGCGGGCATCCTCCAGGCCGATTTCGGTAGCAAATTCGTCGCATGTTGCTATCCGATCTACTTTCATAATGACCTTCTTGCCGTCGCTCGTATGCGGGCCAAGATCGCCAAAATCTTCATATGTCCAGCGCACGTGACTATAGGGAATGAAGTCAGATGCGTCCGTTTGATCTTCCGGTTGGGCATTTGGATCCGGCTGAGCGCTTCGATCTTCCTGAGCTTTTTGGTCTTCCTGAGCCGCGGCAGGCGTTGACTGGCTGTGTCCGAGTTGACTAGCTGTAAGCACGAAACATGCGCAAGCCACTATCAGAAGCGATTGGGTCGATCTGAGGGGAAGGCTCATCCACATCTCCTTGCAACGACCGCAGGAGTCAATGCAGCCGTCTACTTCCTTTTGCCTGTACGGAGTATCCGGCTGGCCTCGAAGCTCACGATCTTCCACTTTCCCTGTTTGTCGCGCACGTAGACGCGGGTGTAGCGGAAGCTCCCAGAGATCGCTCCAGTGGCAGACGTGCCCGTCACATCGGTGCGGGATGTGACCAACGCCGTCGTCCCGTAGAAGCGCACCCGCCGGTCAGCGACCTTGATGTCTGTGAAATGGGTCGTGCCGCTGCGTAGGTTGGCCAGCGTCTGCTCCTTGGTTTGCAATGTGCCGTCGGGCAGAATCGCGATGTAGTCGTCGGCCAGCAAGGTGTCCATCGCGGCTGTGTCCGTCTTGAGGACGGCATCGCGCCAGGTCTCCTCCAACTGGTCGATCTCGTGACGGTATTCGTGCCGTTGCGGTTTGGAAGTTGTGGCGGAAGGCGCCTGGGCGCAGAGTGCGAGGCCGAGTGAGCCAAGCACGGCAAGGATCGTTAGCGCGTACGCTCTCCATCGGCGGACCGGCTTGCCGGGGCTCATCGTGGCTATGGGCATGTTCGTAAGGGATGGTAGCCCGGAATGGCGTCGAAGGTCAATCGATTTCAAAGTGCGATGCGGTACCGCTCGATGAATCTCCGATGAACGCCATTTCGCGGTCCATCCTGGTACTTCCGCAGGTTGGACGATGCAAGGGGCTCAAACGAGAGCAATCAGGTTCTCGACGCTCCGTTCCCGCATCTTCTGATAGAGCCCGCACACGGCGTGCATCTTGAAGTGCGGGGAGTCCCGGTGTGCAGCCATTGCCTTTTCGTCCCGGTACTGCTCATAAATAACGACAGTATTCGGATCGTCCTCGAGAAAGTGCGGGATGTAGGTGACGCATCCCGGCTCCTGACGCGAGGCGGCGGCCAGCGCGCGCAGGCTCTCTGCAACGTCGGCGTGATCTTCCGAGGCAAACTTCAGCCTTACACAAAAACTGATCATCAGAGCGTCATCCTTCTTACGTCCCGGAATCGGACTCACGCCGAACGGTCATCGCTCTTTGGGACGCCAGGTCAAGTTTACGCGTGAAGGCTCGCGAGAGCCGCAGCAAACTCCGGCAGAAGCATGGTCTGGTTCCGGTCTGGGCCGGTCGATACCATTCCGATCTTCGCACCGCTCTCCCGCTCCTGAAAACGCAGATAATCTTGGGCAGCCTGCGGCAGCTTGTCGAATTCTGTGATCCCCTCGGTTGAGCAGCGCCAGCCCTTCAATTTGGTGTAAACCGGCTTGATCGCCTCCAGCCCCTGCACGTCGGCGGGAATCTCATCGGTGACTTTGCCCGCGATCTCGTAGCCCACGCAGATGGGGACTTCTTCCAGTTCGTCGAGAACATCTAACTTGGTCACCACCAGCCACTCAGCCCCGTTCACCTGATTGGAATAGCGCAACAGGGGAATATCCAGCCATCCGCAGCGCCGCGGCCGCCCGGTCACCGCGCCGTACTCCATTCCGCGCGCCCGCAGATGGTCGCCCACCGCGTCGTGAATCTCGGTTGGAAACGGCCCCTCGCCGACACGCGTTACGTAAGCCTTAGTCACCGAAATCACCGTGCCGATGGCCGTCGGTCCCACGCCGGTGCCGGTCGCGGCGCCGCCTGCCGTAGCCGACGAAGAGGTGACAAACGGATAAGTGCCGTGGTCGATGTCGAGCATCGTCCCCTGCGCGCCCTCGAACATCACGCTCCCGCCCTCGCGCAGAATCTTGTTCAACAGACGCCCGGTATCCGTCACAAACGGCCGCACCTCTTCCGCGGCTGCGGCATATTCGTCGTAGATCTTCGCCGGGTCCAGCGGGTCGGTGCCAAAGAGCGCATGAACGATCGCGTTCTTCTCCGCGCAGGCCGCCTCGATGTGCGTCTTCAGCAGATCGGGCCTGAGCAAATCCACGATGCGCAGTCCGCTGCGGGCCATCTTGTCTTCATAGGCCGGCCCGATGCCTCGGCTGGTAGTGCCAATCTTTTTGCGCCCCGGCGCGCTCTCGGCGGCTAGCTCGATCATCCGGTGATAGGGCAGAATCACCTGCGCCCGGTTCGAGACAAAGAGTTGCTCATCGACGCCGACGCCCAATGCGCGCAGCTTGGCTACCTCTTTGAGAAAGGCGATCGGGTCTAGCACCACGCCGTTGCCGATAATGCCCCGGCAACCGGGCCGCAGCACGCCGCAAGGAATCAATTGCAGCACGAACTTCTGTTCACCGATGATGACCGTGTGTCCGGCGTTGTGTCCGCCGGCATAGCGCGCCACGGCGTCAAACCGGTGGCTCAGCACATCCACGATCTTTCCCTTGCCCTCGTCGCCCCACTGGGCGCCCAGCACTACCGCAGTCTTTGCTCGCATCTCGGTCCCGTTCCTTGAAGCCCGTCTGTTGTAAATGATTCTGGAGAATGATAGTTCAGCCGCGGCGGTCCCTTTCAGAAGATGCGAGAAGGAAACCTGAGCTGAAGGTGAAGGCGCAAGCCCTTTCGGGGAGCGCCATCTCCGATGATAAACCCTGAGCATATTGGAGGGTTGAAAAGCGACGAACTTGTCGTCCATCCGGCCCGCTCGATTCGTCCTAATTGTTCCGCGAGATGGTAGCCTGTGCTGGATGACCGACAGTCTCACCACCGATCGTCTCTTGCTCCGCCGTTGGCGCGAGAGTGATCGGCTGCCCTTCCAAAAAATGAACGCTGACCCGCGCGTCATGGAGTTCATGCCCGGGCTGCTATCCCCGGAGGCATCCGACGCACTGATTTTCCGCATCCACGAGCACTTTGAGCGATACGGTTTTGGACCCTTCGCCGCCGAGCTTCGTGCAAACGGAGCATTCCTCGGCTATGTCAGTCTATGGGTTCCAACCTTCGAGGCGCATTTCATGCCGGCAGTCGAGGTCGGCTGGCGGCTCAACGCGGACTATTGGGGACGCGGACTGGCGACGGAAGGGGCGCGCGCGGCCGTCCGCCACGCCTTCGCGGAACTGGGACTCAACAGCCTTGTCTCGTTTACGGTGCCTAAAAATCTGCGATCACGCCGCGTGATGGAAAAGCTTGGCATGGTCCACGATGTTCCCGGCGACTTCGACCATCCGCAGTTGCCCGAGGGCCATCCCCAGCGGCGTCACGTGCTCTACCGGCTCAATCGAGAGCAATAGAGGGTCCTCATTCTGCGGCCAGGTCCGCTTTCCTGCTCGCAAAGACCTCGCCTGCGAGAATCAACAGAATCCCCGCAATCCACAAGAAGTGGCCAACCAGCGGAACCAGCGGATACATCGCAAAAAAGACCCATGTGCCGGTCATGAAGGCCACGATCAACCCAGCCGCGATGCGGCGCGGCCAGCGAAAGATCGGGAACAACAGAAAGATCAGATAGAGCACAAGCAGCGGATTGATCCAGCCGCTGAAAACCGTCAGAAAGTACTTCGAATGCCACATCTCCGGGTTCAGTGTATTGATCAGCGTGATCCACGCGCAACGCGAGCCTTTGAGCATCTCCGGTGCATCACCACCAGGGGTGGCAATCTCACGCACTGCAGGAAGGAAGAAAGCCCAAACATAAATGCAAATACCCACCAGCCGTGCGATCAAGATCGAACGCGTTACCACTGCACCGCGCGTACTCTGCGACATCGAGGTCTCCTGAAGGACTTTTTTGCGTTTGCCGGAGCAGAAATCTTCCCACTCACCGCATATTCACTGTGCGAAGCGCAGCGGAACGTGGCTCACCGGCGACAGAATTCGTAGCGGGTGTACGGGACCGAAGAGGCTGCGCTTCCTTTCCACGCGGTAAGGTCGGAATCGAGTAAATCCGGAACAGTCCATGATAGTTCATAGCGGCTGAACGCTGCTGTACAAGCCGCACTATAGTAACGCGTTCGATCTGGAAACAGCGGATTCCCCGACCCTATTCGCCACCGAGCACGGCATCCGCGATGCGCGCCGCCTCCACCGCCGGGCGCACTGCGTGAACCCGCACGATGGACGCCCCCTGCAATATAGACGCCACCAGCGCCGCGACGCTCGCCGTCTCCCGGGCCTCGACGGGAGCGTCCTTGCCGTCAAAAACCGGAGCCAGCGCCCGCCCCAAAAACGATTTTCGGCTAACCCCGGCAAGGAGCGGCCTGCCAAGTTCCAATAACTCCGCCTGCCGGCCAAGCAGGAAAAAGTTCTCCTCGAAGCGCTTGCCAAAACCGTAGCCGGGATCGAGCACGACTGACTCTGGCCGAATCCGCGCCACGGCAGCCAGCTTCAAGCTCTCCGCCAGCCCCTCCAGCACAGTCTCCAGCAGTTCATCCGGCCCCAGTCGCGGCTGTGCGCGCCACTGCTCAGGCTGCCCACGCGTGTGCATTAGCACAACCCCACAGCCCGCCTCCGCACAAACCGAAGCCATCTGCGCATCCCACAGCAAGCCACTCACGTCGTTCACGATCTCCCCGCCTGCCTCCAAAGCCGCCCGCGCTGTCGCCGCTTTGTAGGTGTCCACCGAAATCACTGCTTGAGGCTGAGCCCTGAGGATTCCTTCCAGCACTGGCAGGAGCCGCGCCTGCTCCTCTTCGGTGGTGACATTCGGGCCAAGCCCACCGGCCCGCGACCCCGGCCGCGTGCTCTCCGCACCCAGATCGAGGAGATCGGCTCCTTCGTCGAGCAATGCGAGCGCGTGTGCCACGGCTGCCTCAGGATTGAAAAAAGATCCGCCGTCGCTGAAGGAATCTGGCGTGATGTTCACGATGCCCATCACCAGCGTTCGCTGACCCAATTCCAGCGCACACGTGCGCAGTCGCCAGGAGATCGTTGCTCGTTTGAGACCGCTCATTGCTCTTTGCCTGCCCCCGTTGAACAGCGTAAGTTGCTGCGCGCCGAGCGCGCTTTTGCGGAAACCAGATTCACCTCTCGATGGTACGCCGCAAGCGCCTTTCTTCCTGCTAAACTCCCTGCATGACGCACATTCGTCAGTTCCCCACACTTTTGATTGCCATCGTGTTAGCTCCTGCCGGTCTTCTCCCGGCCCAGGCTCCGGCACACCACTCCGCTACCACGGGAGCCCACGCGGTCCCCGCAAAAGGCCCGCTCGCCGAGCGCATTCAGGCCATTCTCTCCGATCCCGTGCTCAGCCATGCCCAGTTCGGCATCAGCGTGACTACCCTCGACGGCCACCCCGTCTTCGGATTGAATGAGGGCCGGCTCTTTATTCCGGCCTCGAATGCCAAGCTCGCGACCACCGCCGCAGCCTATGCCTTGCTGCCCGTCGAGACTCTTACATGGACCACCAACGTGGTGGCCAGCGGCGAGATCGACAGCCAGGGCGTGCTGCATGGCGACCTGATCATTCTCGGCGCCGGTGACCCAACCCTTAGCGCCCGGCATTATCCCTACCGCCCGCCCGAGCCGGCCGCAAGCCCGGCAAAAGCGACACTGGCCACCGCCCCATCTGCCGGGGAAGACGAGAACGCAAAGCCACCCAAGGCGATGGACGTATTGAATCTGCTCGCCGAGCAGGTCGAACAGTCCGGCGTGCGCACCGTCGAAGGCAGCGTGGTCGGCGACGACAGCTTCTATCTCGACGAGCCCTACGCTAACTCCTGGGCCTGGAACGATCTGATCTGGAGCTACGGCGCTCCAGTCTCCGCACTCACCTTCAACGAAAACACGGTGGAACTGTCCGTGGCCGCCGGGCAGGAGCCGAACACCGGAGCCGCGGCAACGGGAGACCCGGCTGTTCCAGCCACTGCCACCCCGGCTGTCACCGAGTGGGACCCCGATTTAGACATCTACACGCTCGATAGCACAATGACCACCGCGCCCAGGGGAGAAGCCGCTCATCCCGGCCTCGATCGCCGGCCCGGCGACCGCATGGTGCGCGCTTGGGGCACCGTGCCGCCAGAGGGATTTCATGCCTCGCTGGCTGTCGAAGACCCCGCCGAATTCACCGCCGCAGCCTTCAAGGATGCGCTTCGCAGCCGCGGCGTCACCGTCAACGGCGGCTATCTCTCGCGCCACAAGCTCTCGACCGGAACCACCGATTTTGTGGCTGAACGCGCGCAGCCTCTCAAGTTCACAACCACCGATCTGGCCACCGTCGCCGCGCCGGTCGAGAATCGCAAGGTGCTGGCGACTCACGTCTCCGTTCCCGCCGCCCAGGACATCGCGGTCATCAACAAGGCCAGCCAGAATCTTCATGCCGAGCTGCTGCTGCGCCTGCTCGGCAAGGTACACGGCGAGGACGGCAGCTTCGCCGAGGGCACGCGCGTTGTTCGCCAATTCCTCGTCAACGCGGGAGTCGACGACGCCGACTTCTTCTTCTACGACGGCTCCGGGATGAGCAATGACGACCGCATGGCTCCACGCGCCCTGACTCAACTGTTGGCCTATGCCTCGCGACAGCCCTGGGGCGCAGCCTGGCGCGACACCCTGCCCATCGCCGGCGTGGACGGCACGCTGATCAACCGCTTCAAAAATTCGCCGCTCAAGGGTCATCTGCGGGCCAAGACTGGCACGCATACTGAGGCCAACTCCCTCTCCGGCTACCTGACCACGGCCAGCGGCAAGATTTTCGCGTTTTCTATTCTGGTCAACGGCCAACGTCCCGGAAGCGAAGCCGAGCTCAAAGCCATCGACCGCATTGCCGAAGCCATCGCCACCGCTGACTAGGTCTGTCGTGCGATCAACCTTGTATCATCAGAACCAGATGCGCACTCGTTCCCTCGCCTTTCAGCTAGCCATCCTCACCCCCGCCCTGACCCTCGCGGGCTTGTTAGCAGCGGTATTGGCCGGTTGCCGTTCGCTGCCGCCCTCAAAGCCCGAGGCGCTGTGGAGCATCGAAGAAGCGCGCGGCGCGCAAGTCTATCATCAAGCTTGCGCAAAGTGCCACTATCCCACCACGACCAAGGGAATGAAGGGCCCCGGTCTGCAAGCCATCACCAAGGTCAAGGCCATGCCCTCCGGCGCTCCGCCTACCGACGAACGCCTGACCTATACGATCATTCATGGCCGCGGCATGATGCCCGCCACGCAGCTTTCCGACGACCAGCTCAGCGATCTGCTCGCCTATCTTCACTCCCTATGACCGAACCCGAAGAACGTCATAAATCCGAAGTGGAAACCGCGCCTGCCATGACAAGCACGGCGGGGCGACTGAAGGCCATCCAACAGCTTCCCGGACTCATCGCGATCGGCCTCTACATGTTCGTGCTCGCAGGCATCAACATTCTGGGCGTAGCAAGCGGACAGGCGCGGGCCACTAACCTGATTTTTTCAGCGCTGTTTATTGCGGCAGCGCTGGGCCTGCTGATGCTATTGCGTTGGGCCTGGGCGCTGACCCTTGCCGCCATGGCTCTGCTTGTGGCGCTCTTCCTGTGGAAGTTCGTCGCAACCCACGATTTCCCCTTTGCGATTCAGGGTCTGCTCAACCTGGTCTTCTTCCTCTATCTCGTCCGCACAGAAGTCCGCGAAAAACTGCGCTAGCCGCCCAACCAGAGCATCCGCTGAATGCTATATTGGCTGTCATGAAATCATTCGGAGTCATAGCTACGCTCTGTCTTTTCGCGGCGGCATCCGTTGCGCAAGGTACGCAATCGATGTTTCGCGGCGGCCCGTCGCATCTGGGTGTCTACGATTCCAAGGTGCCGATGAAGCTTTCATTGAAGTGGGCCTTTTCGACGAATGGCGCCATTGTCTCTTCGCCCGCGGTTGCGAATGACCTGGTCTACTTCGGAAGCGCAGACGGTGGCCTTTATGCCGTCGAAGCCGCCACCGGAAAGCTTCGCTGGAGATTCGACGCGCACGGCGACGTGAACTCTTCGCCAGCAGTTAGCGGCGAGACCGTCTACGTGCTGAGTCTGGACGGCAACCTCTATGCCGTAGACGCCGCAACTGGCAAGCAGCGCTGGTCGTTCGCAACACTGGGAGAGCATCGTTTCAGTGCCGCCGGAATTCTCGGCGCTCTTCCGTCCGCTGAAATGATGCCGGACCCGTGGGACTTTTTCCTCTCATCGCCCGCCGTTGTGGCTGGAGCCGTTTACTTCGGCAGCGGAGACGGGCATATTTACGCCGTCGATGCCGTCACTGGCGTTTTACGTTGGAGTTACAAGACCGGAGACGTAGTTCATAGTGCGCCGGCTATCTCGAGTGGAGTTCTTTACGTGGGAAGCTGGGATACCTATTTTTACGCATTGGATGCCGCAACCGGCAAATTGAAGTGGAAGTTCAAGACCGGCGAAGATGCCAAGACCCACGTGATGACGGGCATCCCAGGCTCAGCTGCCGTCGCTAACGGAATCGTGTACTTCGGATGCAGGGACGCAAATTTCTATGCGCTCGATGCGGCCACGGGCGCCCTCAAATGGACGGTTCCGAACGACGGCTCGTGGGTCATTGCCTCTCCTGCCGTCGCGAATGGAGTGGTTTACTACACGACCTCCGACAGCCATCGTTTCCAAGCGCTTGATGCGAACAGCGGCAAAATTCTTTACTCGCTCCCGACGAACATCTATTCATTTTCCTCGCCGGCGATTGCAGGCTCTCACGCCTACTTCGGCACCTTCGATGGCCAGTTGCACGTCGTCGATCTGGAAAAGCATGCCTATGCTGGCGCATTTGCCGCGCCTGGCTTTGCCGCCAACGGGCCGCATTACCTTGGCCAAGATGGCGGGCTGAAGGCGGAGGGGATCTGGACCGGTGACACTCTCGACGAGATGATTGTCGACATACGCACAAAAGTATTCTCGATGGGATCGATTCTCTCCTCCCCAGCGGTGCAGGATGGGGTCGTTTATTTCGGCAGCGTCGATGGCAAGCTCTACGCTCTTGGCAATTGATGCGGCAAGAATCGGGATGGCAATTTCCATATCCAGCTTTCCCGCTACAATAAAGCGGTGATGGAACTGGTGCAGATCTCGCCCGCCCTCAAAGCTCCGGCTCCCAAGCCCGAGTGGCTCAAGGCCCGCGCGCCGGTGGGCGAGAATTACCATTCGCTCAAGCAACTGGCTCGCTCGCTTCAGCTCCACACCGTCTGTGAGAGCGCCCATTGCCCCAACATCGGAGAATGCTGGCACCACAAAACCGCGACATTCATGATGCTCGGAAACCTCTGCACGCGCCGCTGTGGCTTCTGCGCCGTGCCCAAAGGCCGCCCCAAGCCAATTGATTTTGATGAGCCGCAAAGGGTCGCGGAGGCGGTGGCTAAGTTAGGGCTGCTCCACGCAGTGGTTACCAGCGTCAACCGCGACGACGATCTGCTCGGCGGCGCGCGCGCCTTCGCCATGGTCATCGAAGAGATTCGCCACGTTGCACCCGGCTGCCGTACTGAGGTCCTTGTCCCCGACTTTCAATGCAACCGCGAAGCCATCCGCACAGTCGTTGATGCCCATCCCGATGTGCTCAATCACAACACCGAGTCCGTTCCGCGCCTCTATCGCGTTGTTCGCCCCGGCGCGCGCTACGAACGTTCCCTCGAACTGCTTCGCTATGCGAAAGAGCTGAGCCCTGCAGGTATTACCAAGTCCGGAGTCATGGTCGGCCTCGGCGAAGAGACCGCCGAACTGCTTGAGGTTTTCCGCGATCTCGCGGCGGTTCACTGCGACATCCTCACCATCGGCCAGTATCTGCGCCCCTCGCGCGACCATCTGCCCATGGCCCGCCTCTACACTCCGCGCGAGTTTGCCGAGTTAAAGACAGAAGCTCTCAAAATGGGCTTCCGCCACGTCGAGTCTGGCCCGCTGGTCCGCTCCAGCTACCACGCCCACGAACAAGCCACTTCAACGAACCTGTCTGTATCGTCCTTACAACGCAAGGCGAATGCATGAGGCGCAGAGATTCGGTTTGCCCTAATCGATTTGCAAGCCCGTCTCGGGATGTAGTGCTCTGATTACCGCACTACCTCCTCAACCTTCATATTTGCGATCTCTGACGTGCGGTGCGCGGCGCGCTCGAGATTTTCCGCCATTTCTTGCGTAGCCAGGTGCTGCTCCTCCGCCGCGGCGGCCATCTGATTCGAAAGCCCAGACAGGTCCTCGGTCTGGCTCGATATGAGGTTAATCGCCCCCATTGCGGTGGCTACATCGACGCCGATCGCGGTGACCTTGGCCTGAATCTCCGCGGTGGCAGAGGCAGTCTGCTCGGCCAGTCGCCTCACCTCGCCGGCGACGACGGCGAAGCCCTTGCCGTGCACTCCGGCGCGCGCCGCCTCAATGTTTGCGTTGAGCGCAAGCACACTGGTCTGCGTGGCGATGGAGGCGATCAGTTCGGCAACCTTGGCCACTCCGGTACTCGACGTGCGCAGGCTCTCGATAGCCGCCTTGCTTTCGGCGCTTGCGCTGCGTGATTTCTCAGAGGCCTGCGCCACATTGGCCGCGTTTCTGGCGATCTCAGCGATGCTGGACTCGATCTCGTGGGTGGCTGTAGCGACCATTTGCAAATTGCCGTTCAGGTGCTCGATGTCGTTGCGCTGCGCCTCCTGCGCCGCGCGCACTGCGTCGATAGCGGCCTGGGTGCTGATGCCCCACACGACAACCGCGCCGATGAACTCTCCGTGGCTACCTGTCATCGGCTCGACATTGAGGTCGAGCTTCACGGGCCCCAGCGGAATGGTCGCCTTGTGCGGGAGATGGTGTACCCCCTGCTTCGCGCCCAAGATCCTGTCGATGTTCGGAGGAGACTTGTGAAAGATGTGGATCGACTTGCCCACGATCTGATCGACCGGCACCGGAAGGTATTGCTGCAGGCTCGCGAGCGTTTTGCGCGAGGCGCGGTTAAGGTAGCGCAAGATCAACTCCCGGTCGCAGAACATCGCGTTGACCGGCAACGCGTCCAAGGCATACTCGAAGCTGCGGTCCGGTTCCGCGTCCACCCGCGTCTCGGCAGGAGGCCGCAAACTCATCGGAACCGGCTGAGAGGTTGCGCCGCGCTGTGAAAAAATGCCTGTAAACAAACCTTGAGACATGGTTATACCCTCCTACTGCAAGCCTTCAGTCTCGCTCATATCATCGGAGGCCGTGCGAGAGAAAGGCTTTAAATCGGCTGGTCAAAGAAAAGACCTCCCGTATCGGCACTCGGCTGTTCCGTTTTGAAAAGCACAATACTTGGCCATTTATGGCGAATGAACTCGACCGGAGGATTTGCGCCTTTCGCTCAACCGGTTGAGAATGGAATGCCATGGGATGGCTGTTGCAAATGCGGATCGGCTGTGAGGAACGCGTTCTCGCCGGACTCGCCTGGGCAGCAAGAGGACGAGGCGAGTCCCTGCCTGCTCATCTTGTCACTGGTGTGGACGGCGAGACGGCGGCATTCTTCTATCTGCGCCGCAAGGGTTATTTTGTCGTCGCGCGGCGCTGGTCGTCGGGCGATGTGCCCGGTGATGTAGATTTGATCGCCTGGCAGGGACCGATGCTTTGCTTTGTTGAAGTGAAGACACGCACCGCCCGCGATGCCTCTCCGGCGGAAATTGCTGTGGACTCGCACAAGCGGAACACGCTACGCAGGCTGGCCCGGCGATACGTTCGCCAATTGCCTCAGGAAACCGCACCGCCGGTGCGGTTTGATGTGCTCAGCGTCTACCTTGTGCCGGGAGAGAAGAAAGAGTTCCAGCACTTTGAGGGGTCGTTTAGCTGGAGTGAGTGGGAAGGCCGGGAGCAGAGTTAGCCAGGTTGGGCGGGCTGTGCGGAAAATGCGGGTCGCTGGTTCTGTTCAGCGTTACTTCTGCGCGTCCTCGAATTCCTCTTGCCATGCCATCTGGATAGCCTCCAAACGCGCTTCGTTCGACTTGGCCGGATCGTCGGCGAAGCCTTCCAACTCGGTAATGTAGCGGTGCAGGTCGGTGAAGCGAACAGTCAACGGATCAAGATCGGGGAATTTCTCCTGCAGTTGAATGCCGATCTCCTCGGCGTCGGTCCAGTGAATCTCGCGGGGCATGGGGATTTCTCCTATCCTTTGGTCTATCGAACGGGGTAGGCCACTCCCACATCTCAGAATTGAGATGTGGGGCACCCATGTTTAGTCTGTGTTATTTCTCTTCCGCCATGGTTAGCGGCTTGCCTTCGGAGACGATGTTACGGTTCCACTTGGGGATCTCGACCACATACTCACCGGGGCGGGTAATAACGGCCTGGCAGCCCAGCCGCGAGTTCAACTGCTGGTCGGCAGCCATGTCGAGCCGGTCGAGTTCATCGTCGTCGGCCTCGCTGATGCCCGACTGATCCTTGATCCAAAGATGGCAGGTGGTGCAGGCGCAGACGCCGCCGCAAGCGTGGTCGAGGAAGACACCGAAGTTTTCTGCCACGTCGAGGAACGACATCGGCTTGCCGTGATGCTCGTAGGGCATCTTGCCGAATTCAAACTCGACCGTCCGGCCCTCGGGCTGAAAGGTAACGCGCACGATTTTGTCGGCGGGGATTTTGTCGGTGGGTTCGCTCATTGAATCAGCTTCTTTCTTGTTCGTTCGCTCTACTTGAACTCCGCCGGTGCCATGGCGTGAGGCGCTGTGACGGCTTCCGCCAGCTCCTCACCGGCTGAATCCATTGTCTTGCCGCGCAGGGCGCTGGAAACAGCGGCCTCCATCATCAATTCTGCAAAGCGGCGCGTGGCCTGATCGAGCGCTAGGGTCGCCTCGCGGATCTGGGCCGTGTCTTCACCCGCCTTGGCCTGGATGAGCCGGTCGCGTTCAGAGGTTATGGCGGACTGTTCCTCGCCACGCAACTGCACCCACGCGGGGCTTTGCGGAGCACGCTCGACGGCGGCGAGGATCGTCTCGGCTTCGTTGCGGGCTTCGATCAACAAGCGCTTGGCAAAATCGGACTCAGCGTTGTCGAAGGATTCGAGAATCATGCTCTCGACCTGTTCGTCCGTTAGTCCATAGGTCGGCTTCACTTCAATATGCGCGGCTTGCCCGCTGCGCTGCTCGCGCGCGGAGACATGCAAGATGCCATCGGCGTCGATGAGGAACCTGACCTCGATGCGCGGCAACCCGGCGCTCATCGGCGGAATGCCCTTGAGGTCAAACCGCGCAAGCGAGCGGCAATCGGCGGCCATTTCGCGCTCACCCTGGAGGACGTGAATGGCCACGTTGGTCTGTCCGTCAACTCCGGTTGTGAAGTGCTCTGTGGCTGAGGCCGGAATCGTCGAGTTGCGCTGAATGATGCGCGCCACTACGCCGCCCAGAGCCTCGATGCCCAGCGAGAGCGGAGTTACGTCGAGCAGCAGCATCTCTTCAGTTGATTTGGATGCACCGGCCAGGATGTCGGCCTGCACCGCCGCGCCGAGAGCTACGACCTCATCGGGATTCAATTCGATATGTGGCTTTTTGCCGCGCACAGAAAGATGGAAGAGTTCGTCGACCAGTTCGCGCACTGCGGGAATGCGCGTGGAGCCGCCGACCAGCACCACTTCGTCGATCTGCTCCGGCGCGAGACCGGCATCGGTCAGCGCTTGTTTGCAAGGGCCCGCGGTCCGCGCGAGCACCAGCTCGATTAACAGTTCAAAAACGTCGCGGGGTATCTCCCGCTGGTAGCGGTCGCCGTTGGGCAGTTCAATATCGAAGTGGGCAACCTGCTCGGTGGAGAGGCGAATCTTGGCCTCAATAGCGGCCTTGCGCACAGCCTGCACGGCCCCCGGATGAAGCCGCAGGTCGACTCCGTGCTCGGCATGAATTTCATCGAGAGCAATGGCCATCAGCAGATTGTCAATGTCGTCGCCGCCCAGATGCGTGTCGCCGTTAGTGGACTGCACCTCGAAGATGCCGTCGCGCAGCTTGAGGATTGAAATGTCGAAGGTGCCGCCGCCGAGATCGTAGACGGCGATTGTTCCAACTTTCGCGCGGTCCAAACCGTATGCCAGTGCGGCAGCGGTTGGCTCGTTTACGAGACGCAACACGTCGAGGCCAGCCATGCGGCCCGCGTCTTTAGTGGCTTGGCGCTGCGCGTCGTTGAAGTAGGCGGGCACGGTGATTACCGCTTGAGTCACGGGCGCGCCAAAGAAGCGCTCCGCGTTGCGCTTGAGCTGGCGAAGAATGTACGCCGAGATCTCCGGTGGTGTGAAGCGAAGTTCGCCCAACTGAATGCGCGGGACTTCACCTTCCTCTACGTCTCCAGCGAGGCGGAAGGGGAACAGCTTCAGCTCATCATGAATCTCTTCGAGACTGCGGCCCATCAGCCGTTTGACTGAATAGATCACTCGCTCGGGGGTCTGGATTAGAGCCTTGCGCGCGCTGTTGCCCACGGTTACGGTGGGTCGCGAGCCACTTGCAGGCATGGGGTCGAGTGCGACGACTGAAGGCACAAGATTGGAGCCGTCTACGCCGGGAATCACCACCGGCGCATCGCCCTCCATGTACGCGACCAGGGAGTTGGTGGTACCTAAGTCGATTCCGACTACGCGTCCTTCTGCCATGCTTTCTCAGGCTCCCAAAACTTCATTCACATCTCGAACGAGATTGCTCAGGTAGCGGCGCCGGTCGAGCAGTGCCACCATCGTCCTTTGTGATGCGCCGCGTGCTGCCGCTCCGCCCCCGTCCCATGATTCCCACTCGGCGCGAAGATCCTCGTCAACCGCCGCGAGCAAGCCGTCAAACTTTTCCTTTGCCGCAACGAGGCTCGCCTCAAGTTCGGGATCGTCCGCATCCATCTTGCGATTTGCGCGCATCTCTTCAAGCTGCATGTTGAGCTCGAAGACCTCTTCGAGAAGATCGGCCGGAACGCGGGAAGGATCTTTCCTGTCCTTGCCGCTACTCTCTTCGCCGATCTCGGCTCCCTGTAGCTTGAGCAGGTATTCGGTGCGGCGGAGCGGGTCTTTGAGGGTGCGATAGGCGTCGTTGAGCAGTGCAGTATCGGCGAGGCTCCACTCTTTTTCATTCTCTTGCGCGCGGGCAAAGCGATCGGGATGCAGCTTGCGGCTCAGGCGATGGAAGACGTGTTCCAACTCGGCAAGGTCGAGGTTGAGCCTCGGCTCGAGGCCAAAAACTGAGAAGTAATCGCCGCCCGGCGGGGGCTGAATCTTGCTACAGTGCGGACAGAAGAGCGTGGAGTCGTTGTGGCCAATGGAGCAGGCCCAGCAAGCAACCGGAACGGCGGAATCGAGCGTCTTGAACATGATTGAACTCTCACCAATCTTGAGTCTGCTATCTGCTATGAAAAGGACGAACCGCAGCCGCAGGAGTGCGTGGAGTTCGGATTGATAAAGTTGAAGCCCTGCCGCATCAGCGTCTCTTCATAGTCCAACGTCATGCCATGCAGATAGAGAAACGATTTGGGATCGACAAAGACCCGCACGCCGTCGAACTCATAGATGCGGTCACGCTCGCGGGGTTGCGTGTCGAATTTAATCGAATACGAGAGCCCCGAGCATCCGCCGCCCATCACGCCCAGGCGCAGTCCGCCTTCGGTAGCTGAGACGCCTTCTTTGGCCATGGCCACGCGAATTCGCTTGACGGCTCGCTCGGTGACCTGCAAACCAACTGCGGTGGGGACAACTCCGTCTGCGGCGGGCGCTTGCGGCGCAACGGGTTGCGATGGCGGCGCAGACTCTCCTTCCGCGGGCTTGGATTCGATAGTTACCATGTTCGACATTTTCGTACCTGTCTTTCCTGCCTTTTCAACTGCATCCTGAGAGACAACCCTCAGGGGCTAAAGCCCGCGCTTCCTATTGGACCCTTGCGGCACGACTAAAGTCGTGCCCTTTCAAAACCAAGTCTGCTCATGCAGCGTGTAACGTCGCGCACTGAACAAACCCATGAAGATCTCTCACTGCGCTACTGCTGTGGTCGCAGTCTCTGTCGCTTCTACAGCGCTGTTCTTCTTCTTCCAGTCGCCGATGGCGGCGCGTATCGCATCCTCGGCCAATACCGAACAGTGGATCTTCACCGGCGGCAGCGACAGCTCTTTCACGATGTCGGTGTTCTTGATGGCCAGGGCGTCATCCACCGTTCGGCCCTTGATCCACTCGGTCGCGAGCGATGAGCTGGCAATCGCCGAACCGCAGCCAAAGGTCTTGAATTTGGCTTCCTCGATCACCTGAGTCTCGGGGTTGACGCGGATCTGTAGCCGCATCACGTCTCCGCACTCCGGCGCGCCTACCAAGCCTGTGCCGACCGCGGTCGATGCCTTGTCCAGTTGGCCCACGTTGCGTGGATTGTTGTAATGATCGATCACCTTGTCGCTATACGCCATTTGTCACTCCTCTGCGGGGGAAGCCGCTCTGAAATAAGTTGACAGCTAACAGTTGGCTGTTATTGAACCTATCGAACGCCATGGAGCAGAACCGGAAAAACCACAAAATGTCTGCTGTTCACTGTCCGCTGTTAGCTGCGTTAATGTGCAGCCCATTGAATCTTGGTCAGGTCGATACCCTCTTGCACCATCTCGTAAAGCGGTGAAAGCTGGCGCAAATGCTTGACTACGTCGATCACCTTGGCAGCCACGTAATCGACTTCGGCCTGGGTGTTGAAGCGGCCCAGCCCAAATCGTATGGAGCTATGAGCTACATCGTCGCCCAGACCCAGAGCCTTCAGTACATAAGACGGTTCAAGCGTCGCGGAAGTGCAAGCAGAACCACTAGAGACCGCTACATCGTTGATTCCCATCAATAACGATTCGCCTTCGACATAGACGAAACTCATGTTCAGATTGCCGGGGAGGCGATGCTCCATTGACCCGTTGACGTGTACATAGTCGAGCTCTGATTCGAGCCTCGCCTTCAGCCCGTCGCGCAAACCGCGCAAATAGGCTGCCTCGTTCTCCATCTCTTCCTGAGCGATCTCGCAGGCCTTGCCGAGGCCGACAATGCCGGGGACATTCAAAGTGCCGGATCTCATGCCGCGCTCGTGGCCGCCGCCGTCGATCTGAGCCGCGATCTGCACGCGGGGGTTGCGCCTGCGCACGTAGAGCGCGCCGACTCCCTTGGGGCCGTAGATCTTGTGGCCGGAGAGCGAGAGCACGTCGATATTGTCGGCGATCACATTGATCGGAACTTTACCCACGGCCTGCACCGCGTCGGTGTGGAAGAGGACGCCCTTCTCGTGGCAGAGCTTGCCGATCTCAGCGATAGGTTGCAGAACGCCGATTTCGTTGTTCGCCGCCATGATCGTGACCAGAATGGTCTTGTCGTCGATGGCGCGGCGGAGATCATCCATATCGATCAGCCCGTCGGCCTTCACCGGCAGATAGGTCACGCGGTAGCCCTGTTTCTCCAGCCTCTTGCAGGTGTCGAGAATCGCCTTGTGTTCGGTGACTTGGGTGATGATGTGGTTGCCGCGCTCACGATACATCTCGGCGATGCCCTTGACGGCGAGATTGTTCGACTCAGTAGCACCTGAGGTGAAGATGATCTCCTTGGCCGTCGCACCGATTAGCCGTGCGATCTGCTCACGCGCCGTTTCGACGGCCTGCTCGGCCTCCCATCCAAAGGAGTGGTTGCGGCTGGCCGCATTGCCAAATTTGCTGGTGAAGTAAGGCATCATTGCCTCCAGCACCCGCGGATCAAGCGGGCTGGTGGCGTGGTTATCCATATAAATCGGCAGAGTCACGCCTTCGGGTACTTCCACGTTGCTCACGAATGTCATCGGCGTATCCATATTGGTCTCCATCATCACTTATTGCTGTGGGTGCCCCACCTTAGCCGCGTCTTTGTTTTTGCGGCTAGGGTGGGATTACCACGAACCCATATTCATTTACCTAAAACCCCAAACGTCTGCCTTACAACGTCAGCGCAACAAGCGATTGCGCATGGTGCGCCCGCGCCGCCGGTTGCTCGTGTTCTGCAAGATCCTGAACGCTGATGCTCTTCAGCACTCCGGCGATCGTTTCGTTGACCCGCGCCAAGGGCTCTTTTATGGTGCAACTCGGAGTCAGTTCGCAGCCCGTCTTGCCCTTGGTGCAGGAGGTTATAAAGAACGGTCCATCGATGGCCAGTATTACCTCATACGCCGAGATCGAGCGCGCCTCTTTGGCGAGAGCGTAGCCGCCGTTCATGCCAGCGTGGGAGCGCAGCAGACCCGACTTGGTCAACTGCTGCAAAATCTTCGCCAACAACTGAGCCGGGATCCCATAGGCATCGGCCACGTCCTTGGCGCTGAGCGCAGGCTTCTCAGGGTGTTCGGCCAGATACTTGAGGGCCATCAGCCCATAATCGGCTTTTTTGGTGAGCTTGAGCATTTAATATCCGACTTCTTCAGTCCGTATTCAGTATACGACCGTTTCTGTCGGAATTTCAAGCCCGCCCTGGCGCTGTCCCAGCGGGAACGCCCAAAAAGTGTCGGGAAAGAAAGATTCAACAAATAACGGTTTGAATTTAGGGAGAATGCCGATACAATCTGGCGGGTAGAGTAGTTCATTCCACCGATACCACGAGCGATGGCAACCGTCTGCAAGCACCCCAAGGTACGTATCGTCTCCCGGCACGAAGACGCGGAGTTTGTCGAGTGCCTGGATTGTGGCGAGGTCTTTGACTCCGAGGAGTTCCGCGACATGGAGATTGAAGACAGCGTCGAAACACAAGACAGTCTAGAGGACTCCTGAGGCCCGGCAGCGGCAGCCAATCTACCTTAGGGTCGTTGAAGTTTCTGTGTCCCGCACTCAAACAAGATTGGCGGGCCTCACTTGTTTGGGTGGCCGTTGGCCGGTTGAGATCCCACGCGTCTGGCTGCGACCCAGGCATAGTGCAGCCCCGAGGCGATCGTCAGTCCGATCGTTGCATCGAGCGCCACCATGCGAAAGACCACAACCCAGTGGACCGGTGTGAGCTGGTGCAGCAGAACGGCCGCCACTGCGGCAAGCTGGGCCAGGGTGTTGGCTTTACCAAAGATGCTGGGGTTAAACTCGCGCCGGCCCGTAGCCGCATAGAGCAACGCCGCCACCACGAGTATTCCGACATCGCGGCCAAAAACCAGCACGGTGACCCGCATGGGAATCAGCCCCTGAATCATCAGCACAACGAAGAGTGTACTGAGCAGCAGCTTGTCGGCCACCGGATCGAGATACTGTCCAAGCATGGTGCGCTGTTTCAGAAGCCGGGCCAGCAGGCCATCAAGCGCGTCGGTGAGCCCCGCGCACACAAACAGTCCGAGGCTGATCGCATACCGGTGCTCAAGGATGGCTGCGACCAGGAAGGGTGCCATGCAGATGCGCAACAGCGTGAGCAGGTTGGGAGTGGTGCGATACCGGTTGAGTTGCTCGCTTGCAAGATCCTTCATGGCGGGTTCAATCAGACGACGTTGGCCCGTAAAACTGGAGAACGGCCGTTCGCGAAGGGGTTCTCCGTCAGTCAACGATGGTACAGCATGAAGGACAAGCGCGCCCATCCTTTTCCGGCTGCCCCCTATCCTGATAGACTACGTGGAGTAGTTTATAGGCGCGTAGCTCAGTTGGTTAGAGCGCTTCCTTGACACGGAAGAGGTCGCTGGTTCGAATCCAGTCGTGCCTACCAAGATTAGATTCAGAGACATCCGAAGACATCCAGTAAGGAACGATTAACCGCTGAGAAATCAGCGGTTTGTTGTGTTTTTACGTCCAGGGGCGTATTGTGGAAGCCATGCTCCCGTGGGGGTATAGATGGGGGTAGATTTTCCGGATGTGGGGGTATTTCCACTTTCGGGTATTTGAGAGGGATTCCCGATGGCGCTCACTGATACCGAAATCCGGCGCTCCAAGCCCGGAGACAAGCCTTACAAACTGTCAGACGGCGGCGGACTTCACTTGATGGTCACTCCGTCAGGCGGCAAGCTCTGGCGCTGGAAGTACCGCTTTGAAGGTGCGGAAAAGCTGATGGCGCTGGGCCGCTATCCCGAAATCGCGCTGGCCGACGCCCGCGAACGCCGCGACGCGGCCCGGAAGCAACTGGCCAAAGGCATCGATCCGATGGCCGAGCGGAAGGCCGAAAAGACCGCTGTCATGGTCGCCACGGAATACACCTTCGAGAAGATTGCCGAGCAATGGCTGGAGCATTGGCGGGGAAACAAGAGCACCCGTCACGCGGCGACGACCAGGAACCGGCT